>NZ_JBITWR010000008.1:0-441712 GCF_044544025.1 Streptomyces sp. NPDC055243 | reverse complement strand
ATCCCGGGCGCTGGCCCGGGGGACGGTCAGGGCGGGCGGGGGGCCCCCCCCCACCGCCCCGCCCCTTGACGCACGAGGAAACGGCGCCGCGCCCGCTTCGGCAGAAGCGGGCGCGGCGCCGTCGCGTCATTGGTCCCCGGCTTCCGGGGGCTATCGTGCCGTCTTCTCGGCGATCTTCTGGAACTCACCCAGGTCGTAGTTGGCCAGGGTGGAGTCGAGGTTCGTGAGGGCACCGAGGCGCTCGACGAAACCCTTGGGGTCGTACTCGATCTGGAGTGTCACCCGGCTCGTGGTGTCGCTCAGGCGGTGGAAGGTCACCACACCGGCGTGGTCCACGCCCTCGATGGTGTGCCAGGCGATCCGGTTCTCGGGCACCACTTCGGTCAGCTCGGCGACGAAGTTCTTCTCCGCTCCGGGCAGTTCCAGCTGCCATGCGAAGCGACGCTCGTCCATCGGCTCGACCAGACGTACGTGGCTGAGGAAGGAGGGCCAGCGTGTCACGTCGCTCCACAGCTCCCAGGCGACGGAAACCGGCGCGTTGAGATCGACGGACTCGAGCAGGGACGCGGACATACGCACCTCTTTCTGGACGGGGAGTGGCCGCGGACTCTCCGGGCCGGTGAAGCATGGGCTCCGGTACCCCTTCGGGAACGGACCATGCAAGGACGTCACTCCGCGGGGCGGGCGTCAGGACTTCTGGCCGCCTGAGGCAAGCTCCTTGAGGTCGACGGTCTCGCCGGGCGCGGGCTGCTCAGGACTGACCGCCTTGCCGTAGTCGCTGAAGGTGGCGGTGTTGGGCTGCTCGCCGCCGCTCGACGTGGAGCGCAGGATGTACGGCTTGCCCTCGGTGGCCACGTACAGCGTGAGGGTCTCGCCGCCGGAGGTCTTCTTCGTCAGGCGGATGGCCTCGGCGCCCCCGACGGTCGTCGTCGCGCCCTTCTTCATGCCCTTGCGTTCCGACTTGTCCTTGTCCATGGAAGCCGTGAGCGCCGTCTTGTCGCACAGGTTCTTCGTCGTGGCGTCGTCCGTGGGGGCCTTCACCCACTTGCCCGCCACTTTCGGCACGATCTTGTCGGTTCCGGGCTGGCCCTTGAGGGACGTCTCCCAGTACTTCTCGTCGCCCTTCAGATAGAAGGTGCCCTTTGTGTTGCGCACCTCCGCGGACGCGCCCTCCGACTTGATGGTGCCGTCACAGTTCTTGCGCTGGTCCACCGCCAGATCGACGGACATCGAGGAACCCGCGGACTGCTGCACGGTCCCCTTCATGCGCATCGAGTCGGCCTGCTGAGTGGCCTTGACCGCGTCGGCGGCGATCTGGTCGGCGCTCTTGCCCTCGAACGGCTTGCTCTTGTCGTCCGAGTCGTCGCCACCGCCGCACCCGGCCAGGGCCACGATCGCCGCTCCGGCCACCACGGCCGCCATGCTTCTGCTGCCCCTCACCACGTCTGCTCCTTTTCCGAGGGCGGCTGCGCCCTCCGGTCGTGCCGCGGCCGTCGGGGCCGCGGAACACCCGGTTACCCCATTGCTCCGATAGATCACCGGAAGGGTGATCTCCACTTTCTGCGCCGTTTCCGGACGGGGCGCCGACCCCCGAGCACATGACGGCCGCGCGCCTGGGACGCCGGGCGCTTATGGTGACCGAGCGGCATACGGAGACAGCCATGACGTCAGCCAAGAAGTCACACATCGACCTGGAACAGCGCCTGCTCCTGACCGGCATGGGCAGCTTCGACTGGGACCTGGACAGCGGTGAGCTCAGTCTGGACGCCAGCGCCCTGGCGGTGCTCGACCTGCGTCCCGACGAGTTCCACGGCCTGGTCACCTCCCTGCAGCGACGCGTGCCTCCCGAGGAGGCCGTGCGCATCAGCTTCGCCGTCACCGAGGCGGCCACCACGGGCACCGATCTCTACGGCGTCTACTTCCGTGTCCGCCACCGCGACGGCACACGGCACCTCAGCCACGCCCGTGGCCGCATCCTGCGCGACGACGAGGGCCGGGCCGCGCGCGTGGTGGGAATCCTGCGGACGGCCGCGCAGGACGGGACGGAGCTCGCGGCCACCGACCCCCGGGAGGAGCGCCGCCAGGGCATCGCCCTGATGGTGCAGGGCACCACGGAAGCCCTCTCGCGGGCCGTCACGGTCGACGACGTGGTGGCCGTGCTGTCCGGCGCCAGCGGCCTCGACCGGTTCGCCGCCGACGGCCTGGTCCTGGGCCTGGTCGAGGGGGAGAACCTGAAGCTGATCGCTCTGGTGGGTCACACGATGCAGGTCCTCGACGAACTCAAGCTGCACAAGGTCGACGAATCGCTGCCGCTGGCCGAGGCCGTCCTGACCCGCCAGCCCCGCTTCGTGGGTTCACTGCCCGATCTGGGGCGGCGCTTCACCCGCCTGGGGCCCTACATCGAGGACATGGAGCTCGACTCGGCGGCGTTCTTGCCCCTGGTCGCCCAGGACCGCGCCATCGGCGGCCTCGCGCTCTTCTACCGCGGCCGCAAGGATTTCACCGACGCGGACCGGAACCTGTGCATCGGCCTTTCGGGCATCGTCGCCCAGTCGCTGCAGCGCGCCATGCTCTTCGACGAGGAACGGGACCTGGCCAAGAGCCTGCAGGCCACGATGTTGCCGCGCGGCATCCCCGCTGTGCCGGACTCCGAGGTCGCCGTGCGCTATCACGCCGCCTGGGGCGGTCGTGACGTCGGAGGCGACTTCTACGACGTCATCACCCTGCCCCGCGGACGCATCGGCGTGGTCGTGGGCGACGTACAGGGACACGACACCCACGCCGCGGCCATCATGGGGCAGCTGCGCATCGCCCTGCGGGCCTTCGCCGGCGAGGGACATCCGCCCGCGACGGTGCTCTCGCGCACCTCCCGCTTCCTGGCCGAGCTGGACACCGAGCGGTTCGCCACCTGCACCTACGCCCAGTTCGACCCCGCCACCGGCATCGTGCGCGCCGTACGGGCCGGACATCTGCCTCCTCTGGTGCGGCATGTGGACGGCCGGGTGGGCGTGCCGCGGGTGCGGGGCGGGCTGCCGCTGGGCCTCGCCACCGAGTTCGGCATGGAGGACTACCCCGAGGTGCGGCTCGACCTCGTACCGGGCGAGACCATGGTGCTGTGCACGGACGGCCTCGTGGAGGACGCCGGTCTCGATCTCGACACCGGGATCCAGAACCTCGCCGAGGTGTTGTCCGCGGGCCCCGAGTCGGCCGAGGACCTGGCCGACCACCTGTCGCGCGCGCTGTGGGAGAGATGGGGCAGCAGCGACGACGTGGCGCTCCTGGTCCTGCGCCGGCTCCCCGACCCCGGCACGCTCCAGGAGCCGCGCATCCATCGCTACGTCCACCAGGCCGACCCCGAAGGGCTCGCCGACGCGCGTGCGGCGCTGCGCGAACACCTCGCCTCGTGGGGGCTGGGGGCGGTCGCCGACGACGTCGAGGTGGCGGCGGGCGAACTCCTGGCCAACGCCCTGGTCCACACCGACGGCGGAGCCATCCTCACGCTGGAGGTGCTCACCGGCCCGCCGCGCCGTGTCCGCCTCTGGGTCAAGGACCGCTCCAGCACCCGCCCGCGCAAGAGGTCCCCGGTGGAGACCGCCACCTCCGGCCGTGGACTGCTCCTGGTGGAGGCGGTCGCGTCGCGCTGGGGAATCGAGCCACGCGGCGAGGGCAAGGCGGTCTGGTGCGACTTCGCCGCGCCGGACGCGTGAACCAGCCCGCGGCCGGCCGCGGGGGCGCCCAGCACGCGCGTCGGCCGCTGCCCCGAGGGGCAGCGGCCGACGCGTGCAGTGGGGTCAGGCCTTGTCCTGCATGCTGCTGCGAGCCGGGTTCGCCTGCTCCGCGGCCTTGGGGTCCTTCTCGTTCGCCTTGGCGCGCACGCCCTGCTGGATGCGCTCGCCGATGGACTTGTCGATGTTCGACCAGTACTCGAAGGCCCTGGCGAGCACGGGCTCGCTCACGCCGTTGAGCAGGTGTCCGACGACGTTGTCGACGAGGCGGTCACGTGCGGCGTCGTCCAGGACCTCGCGCACCATGGTGCCCGGCTGGCCCCAGTCGTCGTCCTCGGCGTGATCGACGTAGGCGGCGCGGGTGATGTCGCCGTCCGCGTGCCAGCTGGGCGGGGCGTAGCGGCTGGTGTCGGCCGCCGGGCCGCCCTTGGAGTTCGGTGCGTAGACCGGGTCCTGCGTCTTGTTGTACGCCATGGCCCCGTCTTTGGAGTACGTACGCAAAGGCGCGACGGGAGCGTTGACCGGCAGCTGCTGGTAGTTGCCGCCGATGCGGTGGCGGTGCGCGTCGGCGTAGGAGAACAACCGCGCGAGCAGCATCCGGTCGGGGCTCGGGCCGATGCCCGGGACCAGGTTGTTCGGCTGGAATGCCGCCTGCTCGATCTCGGCGTGGTTGTCCGTGGGGTTGCGGTCCAGGGTCATCCTGCCGACCTCGATCAGCGGGTAGTCGCCGTGCGGCCACACCTTGGTCAGGTCGAACGGGTTGAAGCGGTAGGTGGCCGCGTCCTCGTACGGCATGACCTGCACGTGCAGCGTCCAGCTGGGGTACTCGCCGTCCCGGATGTGCTCGAAGAGATCCCGGGTGTGATAGTCCGTGTCGGCCGCGGCCATCTGGTCGGCCTCGTGCTGCGTGAAGTGCTCGATGCCCTGGTCGGTCTTGAAGTGGTACTTCACCCAGAACCGCTCGCCCTGCGCGTTGATCCACATGTAGGTGTGCGAGGTGTAGCCGTTCATGTGGCGCCAGGTGCGCGGGATGCCGCGGTCGCCCATCAGCCAGGTGACCTGGTGGGCGGACTCGGGGGACAGCGTCCAGAAGTCCCACTGCATGTCGTGGTCGCGGAGGTTGTTGTCCGCCCGGCGTTTCTGGGACCGGATGAAGTGCTGGAACTTCATCGGGTCCTTCACGAAGAAGACGGGGGTGTTGTTCCCCACCATGTCGTAGTTGCCCTCGGTGGTGTAGAACTTCACCGCGAATCCGCGCGGGTCACGCCAGGTGTCCGGGCTCCCGCGCTCGCCGGCGACGGTGGAGAAGCGGGCCACCAGGTCGGTGCGGGTGCCGGGCTGGAAGAGGGCGGCCTTCGTGTAGGCGCTGACGTCCTGGGTGACTTCGAAGTGGCCGAAGGCGCCGCTGCCCTTGGCGTGCGGCTGCCGCTCAGGGATCCGCTCCCGGTTGAACTGCGCCATCTGCTCGATCAGATAGGAGTCCTGCAGGAGGATCGGCCCACCGGCGCCGACGGTGAGCGAGTGCTCATCGCTCTCGACCGGAACGCCGGCGTCCGTGGTGGTCGCCTTACCTGTGACGTCGCTCATGGGTTACGAGTGCCTTTCGGTGGGTGGTGTTCTCTGCGCCGCAAGGGTCTGGCTCCGCGGCTGCGAAGGGCTGTCCGGGAGGACCGGTCTCTGGCGTGGCGGATTCGGCGGTCCGTCGACGTCGAGTCCATCTTGCGGCTTTTCTCCCGGTGTGGCCATTTGTTGTCGACCTCCTGGAGGGGTCTGACCCTGCCGGTACGGGTGGATCTTTCGTCGGACCCCCTCCGAGTGCCCGCCTCGGCGCCGCCGATACGTGGCGAGCCCTTCCGTTTCCTGACGCGGCACGAGGGGGCACGGCGGGCGACCGTTCAGCGGCCGCCGGGGCTGGTGAGGTTCTCGCGGACCTTGGCGATGGCGAAGCCCCAGCCCTGCTGGACGGTCGGCTTGCCCGGCACCGCGATCTCCTCGGGGTTGGTGAGGACGTCCAGGAGGACCGGCCCCGGTGTGGCGAAGGCCCGGCCGACCCCCTCGGCGAGGTCCTCGGCCCGGGTCACCCGGATGCCGGTGATGCCGAGCGCCTCGGCGACCGCGGCGAAGTCCGGGTTGTCGAGTTCGGTGCCGAACTCCGGCAGGCCCGCCTGCTCCTGCTCCAGCTTCACCATCCCGAGCCGCTGGTTGTCGAAGACGACGAGCTTGATGGGCAGGCGCCGGCTGCGGATGGTCATGAGGTCGCCCAACAGCATCCCCAGACCGCCGTCGCCGCAGAAGGCGACCACCTGCCGGTCGTCGTCCAGGAGCTGCGCGCCGATGGCCTGCGGCATCGCGTTGGCCATCGAGCCGAGGTTGTACGAGCCGAGCAGACGCCGGGATCCGCGCATCTCGACGAACCGCGAGAGCCATACGGTGGCCATGCCGGTGTCCGAGGTGAACACGGCGTCGTCGGCCGCGATGGCGTCCACCGCCGCGGCCAGCGCCTCCGGGCGCACCAGGTGATCGCGGTTGTCGAAGGCGGAGCGCACCTTGCCGATCAGCCCGCGGTCGTGCCCGGGCGCGGCAAGCCGCTGCTGGCCCTCCTGCCACTTGGTGAACTTCTCGCGCGCCTCGTCCAGGTGCTTTCGCTCAGTGGTCCGCCCCAGCCGCTCCAGAAGTCCCCGCACCGTGGGGCCGACGTCGGCGGCGAGCGCCACGTCGACCGGGACACGCCGGCCGATGTGCTCGGCGACCCGGTCGACCTGAACGACCTTCTTGCCCTGGGGATACCACTCCCGGTAGGGAAAGTCGGTGCCGAGCAGCAGCAGGGTGTCGGCGTGGTCCATCGCGTGCGCGGCGGCCGGATTGCCGATCAGCCCCGTCTGGCCGACCTGGTAGGGGTTGTCGCCCTCGAAGCCCTCCTTGGCCTTGAGCGTGAGCACCATGGGCGCGGCCAGCTGCTCCGCCAGGGCCAGGACGTCCTCGCGGGCGCCGCGCGCTCCGCGCCCGACCAGCATGGTGACCTTGCCGCCGTCGGAGAGGGCGGCGGCCGCCTCGTCCAGGATCGGGTCGTCGGGTCGGTTGGCGGACTGTGCGACCGAGAGCCGGGTCGGCCGGTCCCTGGGCAGTTCCTGGTCGCCGACGTCCCCGGGGACCGTGAGGACGGCCACGCCGCGGCGCCCGATCGCGCTGCGTACGGCGATCTCCAGCAGGCCGGGCATCTGCTCGGGGGAGGTGACGGTGGCCCGGAAGACGGCGACGTCACGGAAGAGGAGATCGTTGTCGACCTCCTGGAAGTAGTCGGTGCCCACCTCGGCGAGCGGCACCTGGCCGGCGATGGCCAGCACCGGGGTCCCGCTCTTGGCGGCGTCGTAAAGGCCGTTGAGCAGGTGCACCGAGCCCGGTCCCACGGTGCCCATGCACACCCCGAGGGTGTCGGTGAGCTGGGACTGGGCGCCGGCGGCGAACGCGGCGGCCTCCTCGTGGCGGCAGCCCACCCACTCGACGGACTCCGACTCGCGGATGGCGTCGGTGAAGGGGTTCAGGGCATCCCCCACCACGCCGAAGACATGGCGCACCCCGAGTTCTTCCAAGGCGTCGATCGTGACGCGGGCGACATTGCGGGTCATCGTGTTCCTCTCAAAGGGTCGGTGCGTTCGCGGTCCGGGGCCGTGGCCGTCAGACGGCGAAGGTGTCCGGATCGGCGGCCTGCCAGTCGACGGACCAGCTCTCGGGCGGCGCGGCGAGCAGTTCGCCGGGGGACAGCCACTCGTACAGCTCGGCGTAGGACCGGAAGCGGCCGTGGTCCTCGCGGCGCCGCAGCAGGTGCGGGCCCAGATCCGCGGCGTCGCGCACGCCCATCGCGGCCATGATCTGCAGCGCGCTGTGGACGGTGGCCTGCTGGTAGCGCGTGACGCGCGCGGATTTGTCGACGACGTCCAGGGCACGGGCCCGCTGCGGATCCTGCGTGGTGACGCCGGTCGGGCAGCGGTTGGTGTGACAGCGCTGGGCCTGGATGCAGCCGACGGCGAACATCATCGCGCGGGCCGCGTTGGTGTAGTCGGCGCCCATGACCAGGCGCTTGACGATGTCGGAGCCCGTCGCCACCTTGCCGCTCGCGCCGATGCGGATGCGGTCGCGCAGTCCCGTGCCCGTCAGGGCGCTGTGCACGGTGTAGAGGCCTTCGGTCAGCGGCATGCCGAGGTTGTCGGCGAATTCCAGCGGCGCCGCCCCCGTGCCGCCCTCCGCCCCGTCCACCACGATGAAGTCCGGGGTGATCCCTTCCGCCCTCATGGCTTTGCACACGGCGAGGAACTGGGCCCGGGACCCGGGGCAGAGCTTGAAGCCCACCGGCTTGCCGTCCGTCAGTTCCCGCATCCGGGCCAGGAACTGGACGAGCTCGCGCGGGGTGGAGAAGACGCGGTGGTACGGCGGCGAGACGACGGTCTCACCTTCGGGAACGCCCCGCACCGAGGCGATCTCGGCGTTGACCTTGCTGCCGGGAAGGACGCCTCCGATCCCCGGCTTCGCGCCCTGCGACAGCTTGAGCGACACGCAGCGCACGGACGGATGGGCGGCCTTCTCGGCGAACTGCTCGGCGTCGAACGCTCCGTCACGGGTGCGGCAGCCGAAGTAGCCGGTACCGATCTCCCACACGAGGTCGCCGCCGGGCCGCAGATGGTGGTCGGACAGGCCGCCCTCGCCGGTGTCGTGCGCGAACCCGCCGCGTGCCGCGCCCGTGTTCAGGGCCACGACGGCGTTGGAGGACAGCGAGCCGAAACTCATCGCCGAGACGTTGAGGAGGGCCATGTCGTACGGCTGGGTGCAGTCGGGTCCGCCGACCCGGACGCGGGGCGGCTCCTCGGGCACCTTTGACGGTGCCATGGACGGCACGAGGAACTCGTAGCCGCGGGCGTCCATGTCGCGCTCGGTGCCGAACGGTTCCTCGGCGTCGACGCCCTTGGCCCGCTCGTAGACGATGCTGCGGGTGTCGCGGTCGTAGGGCCTGCCGTCGTAGTTGCGCTCCACGAAGTACTGCTGCAGCTCGGGGCGCAGCGTCTCCATGAGGAACCGCAGGTGGCCGAGCACGGGGTAGTTCCGCAGTACGGAGTGCCGCCGCTGGACCAGGTCGTACGTCCCGGTCAGCGCCAGGGCCAGGAGAGGAGCCGCGGCGAGCCACCACCACGGGGAGGCCAGGAGGGCAAGCAGCACCCCGGCCACTGCGCAGACCATCAACAGGCCCACCGTTGCGTAACGCGTCATGGGGCCCATCTGACCCGAATTCGACCGGTCACACGTGCTTGGGGACATCGATCGGTGGGGTGTACATGGGATGGGCGGCGGTCTTCGGGGGGCCCGTCCGACGGCAGGAGTCCGCTATCCCAGGAACGCCGCGGTGGTCGCCACGAACTGCTCGGCGTCGTCGAGCCAGGGATAGTGACCCGCCGACGGCTGCACCACGTAAGTCGCGTCCGGGAACAGTGCCGCGAACTCGGCCACCGGCCGAGGGGGGCTGTTCACGTCGTACTCCCCGGTGAGCAGCAGGACCGGCAGCTTGTGGTGCGCGAGCCGCGCACGCGTGGTCGGCGGGTCGAAGGCGCCCTCCGCCGCGAAGCCGGCGACAGCGTCGTCGTTGGTCGGCCGACTGGCCGCACAGTGCTCCTGTGCGGCGGCGTCCCAGCGGCCGTAGAAGAAGGGGCTGATGGCGTCCCAGTCCGTGCCGGTGCCCTCGGTGATCGCCTCCAGGGCGGCGAACGCGTGCGGGAACCACGGCTCGTCCTTCCGCAGCTGTGTGACCGCACGCCGGGTCTCTCCCGGGATCGCGATGCCGACGGCCCGGGTCCCGGGGCCGATCAGGGCGAGCTTGCCGACGTGCTGCGGGTACCGGGCCGCGTACTGCGTCGCGATGTTCGCTCCGGCTGAGTGGCCGAGAAGGTCCGTCCGGGGGAGTGCGAGGTGCTCGCGCAGCGCCTCGACGTCCTCGACGAGGCGGTCGCACCGGTAGGAGGCGGGGTCCTCGGGAAGGGCGGACCGGCCGGTGCCGCGCGTGTCCAGGACGATCAGCTGCCGGTGCGCGGACAGGCCGCCGAGGTCGCCGAGGTAGCGGGAGTCCGCGGGGCCGCCGGGGACGCAGACGACCGGGTCGCCTTCTCCGTGTACGTGGTAGGCGAGCTGGGTTCCGTCGGGTGCGCGATAGGTGGGCATGCCGCAGATCCTGACAGCCATAACCAGGTTATACAACCTGGTTATGGCGGCGAGGGTGCGGAGCTGTATAACCGAGCCATGGCAGGTAGCGAGGACTCTCACCAGAACCCCGGGGCGCTGACCGAGGGGCAGGCCGAGCGGATGCTCGCCGGCATGAACGAGGTCATCCGTGCGGGCGAGGAGATGCGGAAGCTGCGCGCGGAGATGATCCAGCTGTTCGCCGGGTTCGGTTGGACGCAGGACAAGATCGCCGAGCTCGCGGACATGAGTCAGCCGGCCGTGTCCAAGCAGATGGCCAAGTCCAGGACGGGCGAGCGGCAGCCGCCGATGGAGCTCCACCTCGACCAGCGCGACCTCCCCTGGCTGGAGGGGCGCCTGTGGGGCCTTGCCGAGGAAGTCTCCGAGGCCCTGGACGACCGTGCCCACTGCGCCCGCTGCGTCAACGCCCTGGCCCGCGGGAAGAAGCGCTTCACGCCCCAGAACGTCGACGAGCTGCGGCGGCTGCTCGAAGAGGACCTGAGGCAGCATCAGGCACAGCTGCCGGGCAGCCACCGGCGCGCGTACGACGAGATCAGCCGCCGCCTCGACATCCCCGCGAAAGTCACCGCCACCGGCTCGCCCTCCGTGCGGCGCACCCTCGCCCGTGAGATCCAGCGCGATCGGCTCGGCGACGGGACCTGAGCCGGAAGCGGTCAAGATTGACCCTTGTTTCTGTCACTGAATTGCACTCCGTCATGGGTCTTTCAGCTCCATAGAGTGGTGATCACAGCAGCGGCGAGGCCGCTGCGGAACCGAAGGGGACACCACCATGAGCAGCACGAACGCCGACTTCGCCGCCCTCCTCACCCGCGCCGCGGAGGCCGAGACCTCCGCCGACCCGAGCAGCGTGATGACCCTGCTGGCGGACACGGACGGGCCGGACGGCGGGTTCACCACCTACCGCTCGACGTTCTCCGAGGGGGCCGTCGGTGCTCCCGCGCACTTCCACACCAAGGCCACGGAGCTGTTCTTCGTCATCAGTGGCTCCCTCCGGGTCCTGGTGGGTGAGGAGATCACCGTCCTGAACGCCGGCGACTTCCTCGCCGTGCCTCCCCACACCCCGCACGCCTTCGCCGCGGCCCCGGGCTGCACGGCCGACGTGCTGTTCGTCTTCACCCCCGGCATGGGCCGCTTCGACTACCTGCGCCTGCTCGGCAGCGTGATGCGCGGCGAGACCGACCCGAAGAAGATCGCGGAGTCCTCCGAGCGCTACGACAACCACTACGTCGACAGCCCCGTCTGGCGCGAGGCACTCGCCGCCTCATGAAAGGACGGCGGCGTCCGGGGTGTGCGCGCCGCAGTGGACGGATTCTCCGGGGAGCTCCGGATGCAGAGGGCCCCTCCGCGTACGCGACGGGCGCCGATGGCTGGGCTCCTTCCGGGAGTCCGCGTACTGGAGCTCGCACCGCGACACCCCGTCAAAGACACCACCAGGAAACGCACTTGGCGGGTAAGTGTGGGGGGAGTGGGCGTCCCTGCCCGGTCGCGGTTGGTGATTCTGGCGGGGGCGATCCGTGGCAGGTTTCGAAAGCGGGTGCGAGTACTGGCGGTAACGTCGGCGTTCCTCTCCCTTCTTCACCGGATGTCGCTCGAACTTCTTGTTCCCTGTGAGTCGGCTGTGCCAAGGTGAGCGTCCTCGCGCCGAGGCAATGATCACGCCCGCTTTTTCTTGTCCGCTATTGCGTGCCGGTTGACCCAAAAGGTCTTTAGTCGGCCGTATGCGGGCAGTCCCGTGGCTCGTTGATCCGTTTTCCCGCCTTGGCGAGTTCCAGGTATGCACCAATCAGACGCCCGCTTTCTTGGATGGGCGCCTTTTCCCGTGTGCCGTCCTTCGACTTGGAAGGAAATGGTTCTGTGCAACCCGCCCACCCCCCACGCCCGACCCACCCCCCTCGCCCCGGTGTGAGCCCCGGAGAATCCGACATGGACCTCGCGGCCCGACTGCGAGGACGGCCGGAGAGTGAGGCGGACCGGCCCGTCGCCCTGCTGCTCGCGCGGCACTGGCAGTCGGCGTCCGACTACTCGGCCATCTGCCTTGCCACGCGCGCGAGTTCGGCCTCGATGGTCGCCACGGCAGCCTTCCACCAGGTGCTCGGGGACATGGCGCGTGGCGAGCCGGGCGGGGCCCTGCGTCCGTATCTCCTGGTGACCGTCCGGGAGACGGTCAGAGGATGGTCCGTCGACGACCGCATATCCGCCTTCATGCCCGAACTCCGCAAGCCGACCGGTGGTCGCGGCATGCGGGCGGCGACCTCCGTGACCCTCGAAAAGCGGCAACTCGCCGCGCGCTCCTTCTGGGCTCTGCCGGCAGTCGCCCAGTGCCTGCTGTGGCACACCGCGGTCGAGGCCGAGCACATATCCATACCCGCCGGTTTGTCGGGCCTGAGTGCCGATCTCGCGGCCGACTCCCTCGATCAGACGCGTGAACAATTCCGGGCGGGCATCGTGCGCGCTCACCGGGAACTCGCGCCGACCGAGGAATGCCCCCGCTACAACCGACTCCTCGACGTCACGATGCGCCGCGGCAGCGCCTTGCTGTCCGATGTCCAGCAGCATCTGTCGGGCTGCCGCCACTGCCGTGACACGGCCGATCAACTCTCCGACTTCGAGAGCGAGTTGGGTATTCTCCTCGCCGAAGCTGTCCTCGGCTGGGGCGCCCGCCGCTATCTGGAGTCGAGGCCGGGGCGCGCGGCCTTCGCGAGGGGCGGGGCAGCGGCCACCGGACGTGGAGGAAGGCGCTCGGGCGGCGGCGGGCGCCATCGCCCCTCCCCGCGCACCCCCCTGCCGGGCGGCGGCCCGCCGGGGCAGGCACGCACGTACTCCAGGGCGCTGCGCACCGGAGCGGCCCTCGGGGCCGCCGCGCTGCTCGCGGCGGTGCTCATCGCCACTCTCTCGTCGGGTGACGGCGGCAGCGGCGGGTCCGTGTCCCCGACCGGCATGGCGGGAAGCCATGACGACCGACCGAGCGCGGATCCCGATGAGCCGCCCGTCGGCTCCTCCGCCCCCACCTCCGCGGGATACCCCGACAGCTCCGACCAGGGCAGGCTCCGCAATGTGGCGGCGGACCTGTGCCTCGACGTCCGGGGCCGGAAGCTGAAGCCGGGTGTCCGGACGAAGCTGGCCGAGTGTTCGGCCGAGGCGAGTCAGCAGTGGTCGTACGACGACAACGGTCTGCTGAGCAGTGTTCCCCGGCCCGACCTCTGCCTCGACTCGCACGCGGACGACGGCGTGATCGCCCTGGGCAGGTGTGCGGCACCCTCGGCGGCGCGTGGTGACGAGGTGCGCTACGACCTGACCGTGCTGGGGGAGTTGCTGCCCCGGTGGCACGAACGGCTGGCGGTCGCGCCCTCCTCCTTGCGCAAGGGCGCCGATGTCGTGGTCAAGGTCCGTGACGGGGCCGCGAAGCAGCGATGGACGCTCGGCTCCTCGACGGCCGCCCCGGACACCCGGTCGATCGACGGTGGGGCCGGCCCCTCCGCGAAGAGCGGCCCTGACGCGCTGCGGCGGTACGGCGACGACTGCACCGAATCGCCGCCCTGCGAGCCGTCCTCGCCCGGAGAGCGGAAGTCCGGTCCCAAGGGCGGCGACGGGACGAAGGGCAAGGGGCGGCAGCCTTCGCCGGACTCGCCCCGGCGCGGCGAAGTCGAAAGGCGGTATGCCGAGGTCGGTTGCTGTGACGGACCCGAGCGGTTCGGTCCGAAGAACGGTCCGAAGAACGGCCCGCAGGCCGGTCCGAAGGGGCCTGGTGACCGCCTCCGTTCTCCCGCAGTACGAGGGGGAGGACGTGACGGGGTCGGGGGTGGAGCCTCCTCGCGTGAGGGGCCGACGGGGCGTGAGGCGCCTGCCGCCGAGCGGGGCCGTGGTTACGACCGCGATCGCTACCGGGATGGAGGGCCGTCGTCGGTGCGGCGAGTCGAGGAGGCGGCACCCGCCTCGCGGGAATGAGGAACGGCTCGACGTTCCGGGGTAGCACGTGTGCGTACGTGAGGCTCCGGTTGGGCCAGGAAAAGGGGAGGTGTTCGCAGCGACAGGCGCGAGACGCTGGGGCCGTGCTGATCATGGATGCTGTGCTGGAGACCTACCAGGCCAAGGAGTTCACTCTGTGGCCCGTCGCCGACTTCCCCCCAGACGGTCTCCTGAGCCTGTCCGGCCCCCTGACACCACGTCAGGTCGGTACGGCGATGGCGGTCCTGACCGACTACAACAAGGGGCAGCGCAAGCGCGGACAGCGCTGCGCCGAGGACCCTGCGGAGCAAATGCGCGCTCTGGTGGCGGCCGAGACCGTCGCCGCTCCCGGCGGCCTGAGGGTCCGGGACACCGCCACCGGAGTCACGGCATCGCCCGGATGCTGCTTCGGGCTGGAGAACTGGCGGGACTGGCTCGACCTGACGAAGGGCGAAGAGCCGTGGCTGGGCCACGATCCCACACCACGAACCGAGCACGTCGGAACGAGCATCCGGCTGTGGCCCGATGAGAACCGCCGGACGGGGCCCCACATCGACATCCCCCGGGCAGAGCTGCCGGAACTCCTGGAATCCGTTCGGGACAACCTCGTCGGCTTCCTGGGTTCCGTGGACCGGTGGACCGCCGCCCTCGTTCCACCGCTGCCCCCTGCCCTGCCCACGGCCCTGATGGCGCAGCTCGACGCGGGCCTGGCCGTATCCGCACCGCTGCTGCACGGGCAGAACTGAGGCGCCGGTGCTCCCTCGACTGTCAGTGCTTGCTGTCATCGTGTGGGCCATGAGCGAGTCGCAGGCAGGTGGGTCACCCCTGGCCGGCGCCGTACAACGCGCTGCCCGTCTCCCGGGCGAGCTGCGCGGCCCACCGGACGGTGTCCTCGCGGTCCGCCATGCCCGCGACCCCTATGACGGATGCGAGTACTCCACCGACGCGGATGTGGGCGGAGTACTCGGTGCGGACATCACCCTCGTACCTGATTTTGTGGATGACCAGGTATGCCTCGTCGCCCAGCTCCTCCAGCGGCTCCACGGCGTACTCCTCCTGGGCCGACCCCGCCTCCATGTCGGAGGAGAAGGACGGACAGTGCCGCATGATGTCCTGTTCGACCCGCATGTGGTCGCGGGCCGAGGCCACGGGCAGCGACACGAGGCGCTGTACGGCCACCGCCTCCCCCTCGTTGCCGATCACGCGCAGGGTGTGGGCCACTGCCTCCGCGCCGCGGTAGGTGGCCGGGCCCAGCCAGGCCGGGTCCTCGTCCCCGCCGAGGCAGAACTGCCAACGCTGCCTCCGCTGTTCGTGGGTGCTCTCGAACGGCATCGCGTGCTCGTCGCCGCGCTGCAGACGACGGCCGAAGGTGGAGTCGGGCAGCAGCACCTTCTCCAACTCCTTCCCGCTGAAGACCTGTTGAGGGTGCGTGACGGTGTCACGGCCGGGCGCGGTCGCCGGCCCGGTGGGCGCGACGACCTCAGGAGCGGGGCTCTCCCGCGTACGAGAGGGCGAAGGGCGCGGGGACGCCGCCGCGGACGCGGACGCCTCGCCCTCTCCCGCCCGGCTCGCCTCGTTGCCGCAGCCCGCCAGGCCCGTGACCATCACCAAGGCCGCCGCCAGCGCAGGAGCCACTCGTCGTCCGTCCATCGTTCCCCCCAAGCCAACTGATCATCGGCCGCGTCAACCTAGCCGACGGCGACGGCGAGGACCAGGGGTTTCCACTGGTCAGGCGCGCGTGACCAGCCGTGCACGGCGGGCGGCCCGCTTCCCTCGTAGGGTGAGTCCCGCACGTGACGGAAGGGAGGCCGAGGTGGCCGAGACGACGGTGGCCGAGGTGATGGCCGAGCTGGCCGGGCTCGAGGACCCGAAGGCACGCCAGGTCAACGAGAGACACGGCGACGATCACGGTGTGAACCTCGGCAAGCTGCGCGCGATCGCGAAGCGGCTGAAGACGCAGCAGGACCTCGCGCGCGGGCTCTGGGAGACGGACGACACCGCGGCGAGACTGCTGGCGCTCCTGATCTGCCGCCCGAAGGCGTTCGAGCGCGACGAGCTGGACGCCATGTTGCGCCAGGCGCGCGCACCCAAGGTGCACGACTGGCTCGTGAACTACGTGGTGAAGAAGAACCCGCATGCCGAGGAGCTGCGCGTCGCCTGGTCCGCCGATGCGGATCCGGTGGTCGCGAGCGCCGGCTGGGCGCTGACCACCGAGAGGGTGGCGAAGAAGCCCGATGGCCTCGATCTGCCGGGGCTGCTCGACGTCATCGAGGCGCAGATGAAGGACGCCCCGGATCGCCTCCAGTGGGCGATGAACCACTGCCTGGCGCAGATCGGGATCGAGCACCCCGAGCACCGCGCCCGTGCCATCGGCATCGGTGAGCGCCTGGGGGTGCTCAAGGACTATCCGACCTCCCCGGGGTGCACGTCTCCGTTCGCGCCCACCTGGATCTCGGAGATGGTGCGCCGCCGGCACGACAAGGCGGGGGCCTGACCGAAGGCCCGGGATACGTAGCCGTCGAGGAGTTCCCCGAAGGACCGGGCTGAACCGATGTCCGGGGCCTCAATCACGACTTCCTCCGCGAGGCTCGCGAGGAAGTCCACGTCGGCCCAGCCGCCCCGGAACACAACCACCAAGAGCTCAGAGTCTCCGGGACCGGTGACGTGGACGCCGACGGAATCCGGGTCCTCCACCTGTGCACGGCTCTGTTCCAGCTGCTGCGGCCAAGCCGCGGCACCGTCCCGCCAGGTGAGCGGCCCGACCACGAGGCCGGTGGCCGTCCACTGAGGCCGACGGCTGCTGATCTGGGCGGCTGCCTGGTCGAGATCGACGAGATGTTCCACCGGCAGATCGTCGGTCACGCCACACGGTCACGTCCACCAACTTCTGCTCGGCGGACCGGGGAGAGGGGGAGGGGGAGGGGGAGGCGAGCTTCATCCGGGGATGGAGAGGGTGTTGGCGGCAGGGGGCCCGGTGATGGTTAATGGCAGGGTGCAGGGGTGGGGGATGCCTGCTGCTGCCGTGCGTGCCGGTGCGAAGGGCGGGAGTTGCCTGTGAGTGCTGAATCGTCGGGGTTACCTGAATCGTTGGGGTCACCTGAGTCGTCGGGGTCACCTGCGTCATCAGGGGCGCAGGGCTCCACCGGTGGCGTGCCAGCCGGCTCCGGCCGGCGCTTCGTCGATCGTTGCGTGGTGGTGAGCGGGGGAGCCCAGGGGATCGGCGGGGCCACGGCCCGGCGGCTTGCCGCCGAGGGGGCCGGCGTGGTGATCGCCGATGTGGACGTCGAGGAGGGCGAGCGCACCGCGCAGGCCATCCGCAAGGACGGCGGGCGTGCGGTGTTCGAGGCGTGTGATGTGGCCGAGGAAGAATCGTGGGCGCGGGCGGTGGCGGTCGCCCGCGCCCACTTCGGCCCGGTGGCCGGTCTGGTCAGCAACGCGTACACGGTGCGCGGCGGTGCGGCCGACGCCATCGAAGTGTCCGACTGGAACCTGCAGTTGTCGGTCATGCTGACCGGCACGTTCCTCGGGGTACGGGCCTGCTTGGACGACCTGCGGGCCACCCGGGGCGCGGTGGTCTTCGTCTCGTCCGTGCACGCCGTCATGGGTCTGCCCGGACGCCCCGCCTACGCGGCGGCGAAGGCGGGCCTGACCGGTCTGGCGCGCCAGCTCGCGGTGGAGTACGCGCCTGCCGTACGGGTCAACGCCGTCCTGCCGGGGCCCATCCTGACCCGCGCCTGGGACACGATCGGCGCTGACGACCGGGCCCGCAGCATCGAGCAGACTCCCGCGGGCCGCCTGGGCCGGCCGGACGAGGTCGCGGCGAGCGCGGCGTTCCTGCTGAGCGACGAGGCTTCCTTCGTCACCGGGGCCAGCCTCGTGGTGGACGGCGGATGGAGCGTGTTCAAGACGTCCGCCTGAGCCGATCCCGCTGCTTGCCCGCTTGCCCGCTTGCCTGTCTGCCCCGCCCCGCCCCCGCCATCTGCCTTGCCGTACAAGGAGGTTGACCCGATGAAGATCACCCGTGTCGAGACGTTCTCCGTGCCGCCCCGCTGGCTGCTGTGCCGTGTGGAGACCGACGAGGGAGTGGTCGGCTGGGGCGAGCCGGTGGTCGAGGGGCGCGCGGCCACGGTCCGCGCGGCCGTGGGCGAGCTCGCCGAACTCCTCGTCGGCAAGGACCCGTCGGGCATCGAGGACCATTGGCAGGTGATGACGAAGGGGTCCTTCTACCGGGGCGGCCCCGTCCTCTCCAGCGCGGTGGCCGGCCTCGACCAGGCGCTGTGGGACATCGCGGGCAAGCGCCTCGGCGTGCCGGTGCACGTGCTGCTCGGCGGCCCGGTCCGCGAGCGGGTCCGCGCCTACAGCTGGGTGGGCGGTGACAGCCCCGCCCACATCACCGAGCAGGTGACGGCCCAGGTGGAGGCGGGCTTCACCGCGGTCAAGATGAACGCGAGCGGTCGCATGAACCGCCTCGCCACTGTCGCCGACGTCGACGCGATCGTCACCCGTGCCGCCGCGGCCCGCGAAGTCCTGGGCCCCGAGCGGGACTTCGCGCTCGACTTCCACGGCCGTTTCCACGCCGCGAACGCCCGCCGGTTGCTGCCGCACCTGGCGCCGCTCGCCCCCATGTTCGTCGAGGAACCGATCCTGCCGGAGTACGACCACCTGCTGCCCGCCCTGGTCGCCTCCTCGCCCGTGCCGATCGCCACCGGGGAGCGCCTGTACTCGCGGCAGGACGTGCTGCCGGTCCTCCAGGCCGGCGTCGCGGTCCTCCAGCCCGACCTGTCGCACGCGGGCGGCATCTCCGAGGTCCGCCGCATCGCCTCGCTGGCCGAGACCTTCGACACCCTCATCGCCCCGCACTGCCCGCTGGGCCCCGTCGCGCTGGCCGCCAGCCTGCAGATCGCCGTCAGCGTGCCCAACTTCCTCATCCAGGAACAGTCGATCGGCATCCACTACAACACCGGCGCCGACGTCCTGTCCTACCTCGCCGACACCGAGGTCTTCCGCTTCCACCAGGGTCATCTGCTGCGCCCGACCGGACCGGGGCTCGGCATCGAGATCGACGAGAAGGCGGTACGCGCGGCCGACGACAGCCAGGCGGACTGGCACAACCCGGTGTGGCGGCACGAGGACGGTTCGTTCGCCGAGTGGTGAGCGCGGCCGGGGAAGAGGGCTGCGGGAAGAGGGCTGCGGGACGAGGGCGGCGGTGGCACCGGCCGCGTCGCGGCGGGCGAGCCGGTAGCTTGGGGGCGTGGACCCGGTTCCGTACGAGGACGACCGCCTGCGCGGGTGGGAGGTCGCCTGCCCGCGCCACCCGTCGCCGTTCACCGGCGTGGAGATGGCCGGATTCCGCGACAGGGCGGCGACCGGACTGGACACGCGGGTCATTCCGCAGCCGCTCGTGACGGTCGTGATCGAGCTCGGTGACGACGCCCTGGCCGTCGACAACACCGGCGGCAGCCGGGAGTTGAGGAGCCTTGCCGCCGGCCTCTCGCCCGGCGAGACCCGTATCCGCGGGGAGCGTGTGGACTGCGTCGAGGTACGCATGTCGCCGGTGAGCGCCTACTCGCTGCTGGGCGTGTCCCTCTCCGATCTGAACGGCCTCGTGGTCGGCCTGGACGAGCTCTGGCGCCATGAGCCCCGACTGCGCGAGCAGTTGAGCGGCATCAGCGAGTGGGAGGGCCGCTTCGCGCTGGTGGACGAGTTCCTGGCGCGGCGCCACGCCTCGGCGCGGTCGATGGACCCGGAGGTCGTCGCCAGCTGGGAGCACATCGTCGCCCGCCGGGGCCAGGTGCGGGTCGACGAGCTGGCGGTGTCGTGCGGGTGGAGTCGCAAGCGGCTGTGGTCGAGGTTCACCGCCCAGGTCGGCCTGACGCCCAAGCGGGCCGCGATGCTCGTGCGCTTCGACCGCGCCGTCCGAGGCCTGTCGGCGGGCCGGGGCGCCGCCGAGGTCGCCGTGGCATGCGGGTACGTCGACCAGTCCCACCTGCATCGCGACGTGTTGGCCTTCGCCGGCTGCACGCCGGGCGCGCTGGGGCAGCCGTCGCAGCCGGAACATTCGTCCAAGACGTGAGGTGCCGCGGCCGGTGAGGGTGGGCCCATGCCCAGCCATCACCCCGCGGGGACCGCCAGGAGCAGGCCGCCGTTCGACGGATCGCCGAACGCACCGGCCCTGGTGCTGATCCACGGATACGCCGCCCCGACGGCTTGGTGGAACCCGCTGGTTCTGCTCCTGGCCACGACGCGCGGCGTCCTCGCCGCGGAACCGCTCCTGGCGTTCACAGGGGCAGGGCGCGCTCGTTCACCACGTGCTTCATGACGAGGGTGGAGCTCAGGCGCTGGACGCCGGGCAGCGTGGCGAGCTTGTCGTCGTAGAGCCGCTGGAAGGCGGGCAGGTCCTTGCTGACGATGCGTACGAGATAGTCCGGATCCCCGAAGAGGCGCTCGGCCTGCTGGATCTCGGGAATCTCGGTGAGGGCCTGCTCGAAGGCGGCGACGGTGTCACGGTCCTCCTGGCGCATGGTGACGAAGACCAGCGCCTCGAAGCTCAGGCCCACGGCGCGCGCGTCCAGGATCGCGCGGTAGCCGCGGATGGCTCCGCCGCGTTCGAGTTCGCGCAGTCGGCGGTGGCAGGGCGAGAGGCTCAGCCGCACGCGGGCCGCCAGCTCCGTGACCGTCAGACGGCCGTCGTTCTGGAGCTCGGCAAGAATCTTCCGGTCCACATCATCCATGGGGAAGATCCTGCCACTGAAGCTGCCCCGGCTGGCAATACTTGGAAACACCTTTGGGCATATCGGAACTAATCTCCTACTCAGAACCAGTTTGAGAGGGAGAAGTACGTCGTGGCAGTCAGCTCCATCACCGCCTTCTGGGCGGTCTCAGTCCTGCTCATCCTCGTACCGGGGGCGGACTGGGCCTATGCGATCAACGCCGGGCTCCGCGACCGGTCCGTGGTGCCGGCCGTCGGTGGCCTGCTGCTCGGCTATGTCGCGCTGACCGCCGTGGTCGCCGCCGGAGTGGCGGCGGTCGTGGCGAGCACGCCCTCCGTCCTCACCGCCCTGACCGTCCTCGGCGCCCTCTACCTGGTGTGGCTCGGCGCCACGACGCTGGCCCGGCCCGCCGTCGCCGGGACCGCGTCGCAGGACACGGGGAGCGAGGCGGTGCGGTCCCGGATACTCAAGGGAGTGGGTATCAGCGGCCTCAACCCCAAGGCGCTCCTGCTCTTCCTGGCCCTGCTGCCGCAGTTCACCGCCCCGCACGGCAGCTGGCCGCTCGCGGCCCAGATCGGCACGCTCGGCATGGTCCACACGCTCAGCTGCGCCGCGATCTACCTGTGCGTGGGCGTCCTGTCCCGCACCATCCTGCGGGCACGCCCCAAGGCCGCGCGCATGGTCACCCGCATCTCGGGCGCCGCCATGATCGTGATCGGCGTCCTGCTGCTCGCGGAGCGCCTCGCGGCCTGAGGCGGGTGCCTCACGCGGCGTCGGGCCGGCCGCTCCACTCGTGCGCGAGCAGGGACCAGATCTCCATGTCGTGTCGGACGCCCTTGTAGAGGGACTGCTCGCGCAACGTGCCGTCCAGACGCATGCCCATCCGCTGGGCGACGGCGCGGCTGCGTGAGTTCCCGGCGCTGTTCCACCACTCGATGCGGTGCATGCCGCGCTCGCCGAACGCGTACGCGATCAAGTGCCGGACCGAGGCGCTGATCAGGCCGTGCCCCTCACCCGCCGGCTCGGCCCAGACGCCGATCTCGCAGGTGCCGGCCTCCGCGTCGAACCGCACGAACATGACCCCGCCGATCAAGGTGCCGTCCCGCCAGATCCCGTAGATCCGTCCGGAGTCGGATGCCTGCTTGTCCGCGTAGCTCTGGAGGGTGGCGCGGGCGGATGCCAGATCGGTGGAGCGGGAGGCCCACGGAATCCAGGGGTCGGTGTTGGAGCGGGCCCGGTCGATGTGGGCCAGGAACTCGGCGTCCTGCCAGGGCTCCAGCGTGCGGAGCTCGGCATTCTCGGTCAGCGGTATGGCATACATGGCTGGTCCTATGCGGTTGTCCGGCTGGGCGTGCGCGGTGTCGGGCCCGGCGCACCCAGGTACGTAACGAACGTTGGGTATGTACTCTAGCGGTCATGACGCCGCCAGCCCGTACCGACCATGACGCCCGCCGGACCGAGGTCTCCCAGGCGGTGTGGCGGGTCCTGGCCGCGCACGGCTTCGGCGGTCTCACCCTGCGCGCGGTCGCCGCGGAGATGGGCGCCACCACCGGCCTGTTGACGCACTACTTCCCCAGCAAGCGAGCCCTGCTGCGGCACGCCCTGGAGGTGCTAGACCGGCGCTCGGCCGAGCGCCCGCGCCCGGCGGCGGAGCGGGCCGGGGCGGCGTCGGGCCTGGTGATGCTGCGGGCCACGCTGCTGGACATCCTCCCGCTGGACGCCGAGAGCGCGGCGAGCAACCGGATCTGGGTGGCTTCCTGGGACGTGGCGCTCGCCGACCCGGAGCTGTCCCAGGAGCACGCCGAGCGCTACCGCCGCGCGCGCGAGCGGATGGCCGGACACGTCGCGGAAGCCCAGCGCCGGGGCGAACTGCCGCTCGCCCCGCGGCCCGAGGACACCGCCGCGGCGGCGCAGAGCTTCGTACTGGGCCTGGTCGTCCAGGCGCTGTTCGCACCCGGGGAGTTTCCTGCCGAGCGGCAGGTCGCGCTGGTGGACGAGTACTTGGCGCGGATGGGCGACGGGAGTGACGGGTGCGACGGGACCGCAGCGGGGGAATGAGCCGCTGGTCGACCACCCGCCGGGTCACGGCCTGCTTGCGACCCGGCAGGTCGTAGTCGCCCGCGCCACCCCCCTTCCCCTGCTGTTTGCCTCGCCAGGTATCTTGCATCGCATGGAACCAGGTGATTCGACCAAGCAGGCCCGGGCAGCCGCCGAACTGCGCAAGGGCGTCCTGGAGTACTGCGTACTCGCCCTGATGCGGGACCGCCCCCGCTACGGCGTGGAACTCCTCCAGGCCCTGGAGGACTCCGGTGCCCTGGCCACCAGCCAGGGCACGGTCTACCCGCTGCTCTCCCGGCTCCGCCGCGACGACCTGGTCACCACCACCTGGCAGGAGTCCGCCTCCGGCCCACCCCGTCGCTACTACGCGCTCACCGACAGCGGCCGCGCCGCACTCGACGAGTTCACCCGCGTCTGGCCCGGCTTCCGCAACGCCGTCGACGCCTTCCTGACCACCCCGCATCCCCCCACCGGAGACCTCGCATGAAGACCTCTGCCGATCCCGTACGCGACTATCTCTGCGCCGTCGAGCGCGAGGCCTCCGCGCTCCCCGCCGACCGGCGCCAGGAACTCCTCGCCGATCTCGCCGAACACATCGAGGTGACGCGCGCCGAACGTCCCGATGCGGTGATCGGTGAGGTTCTGGCGGAGCTGGGGGACCCTCGGACGATAGCGGCGACGGCGCTGGCCGAGGCGGGGAACGGAACCGCCTGGGCCGCCGGGGCCCCGGCCCGCGGCGGTGCCGGTGCGCCCGCCCGGCGCGGCAAGGTGCACCCCCTGGCCCCGCTCCTGATGCTCACCCTCCCGTTCCTCCTGGCGGCGGTCCTTCCCGACGTCCCCGCCGCACAGCTCTGCAGCACCCTGTTCCGCGTCGCCGGCGCGGTGCTGCTCTGCACCTCGGTGCACTGGACCTCGGTGCAGAAGACCACCGGCGTGCTGCTCACCGCCGTCCTGCCGACGGTCGCCATCAGCATCTGGATTTCGTCCGACGGCGCCCCGTCGGGAGACGGCCCGGCTCTCTTCGCCAACCTGGTGACGTTCGCCCTGCTGGCCGGCACGACAGCGTGGCTGTGGCGGGTCCGCCGCGCCTGAGGCGGGGCCTGGGCCGCGATGTCGGTGCGCCATGACACGCTGACGGTGCCCGGCGGTGCCCATCACCTCGAAGCCGATGCTGCCGCCGGGCAACTCCTGCTCGTCATCGCGCCCATCGACGAACCACAGGACGTCGGCCAGGCCTCGGCCAGGGCGCGGGAGAGAGCCCGCCCGCCGTCAAAGCCAGTCGTGCTCACGCGCGTAGCGCGCCGCGTCGTGGCGGGTCCGGGTCTGGGTCTTCTGCATGGCGTTCGAGAGGTAGTTGCGTACGGTGCCCTGGGCCAGGTGGAGGCGGGTGGCGATCTCGGCGACGGAGTAGCCGTCGCCGGTCACGCGCAGGACGTCGATCTCCCGGTCGGTCAGCGGGCAGTCGTCGACGACGGCGAGCGCGGAGACGTCCGGGTCGATCCAACGCCTGCCCTCGTGCAGCGTGTTGATGACCGACGTGATGTGCGCGGGCTCCGCCGACTTGCTGACGAAGCCCTGGACGCCGAGTTTCAGGGCCTTGCGGAGCACACCGGGCCGGGCATGGCGGGTCAGCATGAGGATCACCTGGTCCGGCCGCGCACGGCGGATCTCCGCGACGGCATCGAGGCCGTCCATGCCGGGCATCTCCAGGTCGATGACCAGTACGTCGGGCCGGTGTCGAAGTGTGGCCCGGACAGCCGATGCGCCGTCCTGCGCTTCGGCGAGCACGGTGATCTCACCTTCGAGAGGCAGCAGCGCCGCCAGCGCCTTGCGGAGGAGGGCCTCGTCGTCGGCGAGCACCACGGTGGTCATCGGTCGTCCTTCGGCGCGGGGGAGGGCGGTGTGGTCGGGGGAGGAGAGGCGAACACCGCAGCCGTGCGAAAGCGCCCGTCCTGCTGCTCCACCGTCAGCTCGCCTCCGCTGTCGCCCACGCGTTCCTTGAGGGTGGCGAGGCCGCCGAGGACGGGCAGGGGAGCCTTTGGCGCGCCGTCGTTGACGATGGTGATGCCCGATTCCGAGAGAGTGATCCGCACCCGGGTGGCCTGCGCGTGGCGCAGGATGTTGGTCGTCGTCTCGCGGAGGACCTGACCGAGGAGCCCGTTGACGCTCTCGTCGACGTCGGCCTCGCGGTTGACGCGTACATGGATGCCCGCGGCTTCGAAGAGGTTCTTCGCGTTCTCCAGCTCCACGGACAGATTGAGCCGCCGCTGTGCGTAGGCGAGTTCCTTGGTCCGGGCGATGGTGTCGCCGACCAGGGCGTGCACCTCCCGCAGTTCCTCCGCCACGCGCTCGATGTCGCTGCGCAGCAGCTTCTCGGCCAGCGTGATCTTCAGTTTCACCACGTGCAGCGTATGGCCCTGGATGTCGTGCAGATCGCCGGCGAAGCGGATGCGTTCGCGGATGACGGCCAGCTCCGCCTCACGTTCCCGTGACTGCTCGATGACCTTGTAGAAGCGCTGGTTGAAGAACATGAGGCCGGTCGCCGCCACGGTGATGCCCGTGGGCAGGAGGACGTAGAGGACCAGCACACGGGCAGCGTCGTCCGGCGACTCCAGGAGCCTCGTCGCGCCTACGGCGGCGATGAACGAGGCCAGTGCCAAGGTGGCCGCCCCGCGGTGGCGCGGCAGCTGCGAGATGAAGTAGGGGCCCACGATCGTGATGCCGTAGCACGCCGTGTGGCTGTCGGTCACCAGCACGCCGACCGTCCACACGGCAGCGGTGACGATCAGGCAGGGGAGTACGAGGCGGGAGGTGTCGCCCGTCGTCCACCGCTCGACGACCACCAGGCCCGCCACCACCCCCAGGGTCAGGAGGGCGGCCTCCCACCAGCTCCGGGCATCGACCGCCACAAGGACCGCGCCCACGACGGCGAGCGGCGGGAGGAACGCGGTGAGGTTGACGTTGCGCAGCCGCCCCTGCGTCGTGCGGGCGTACTCGGGCATCGTGTGGGCCGTTCGTGGGGTCGGTCTCACCGGTCGTCACCAGGGTAGGGGCCGGGGTCGGGATGGAAAGTCTGTGCCTCAGTATTCTTCCGGCTCCGCGGGCGTCACCAGTGACACCACGTCATGCCTTCACCCCGAGGAATGTCATGGCGCGGTGATGACACCACGCCCCTGCCGGACGGGCGTGGCGGCGGCTGAAATCGATGCATGACCTCGACACCCGTCATCGACGTTGACCGTCTCAACCTCAGCTACGGCGACTTCCACGCCGTGAAGGACCTGTCCTTCCAGGTGGAGAAGGGGGAGCTCTACGCGCTGCTCGGCACGAACGGGGCCGGCAAGACCTCGACCCTGGAGACCATCGAAGGCCACCGTACGGCCACCTCGGGCACCGTGCGGGTCTTCGGGCAGAGCCCGCGCGACCGGCGCGCCGTGCGGCCCCGGATGGGCATCATGCTGCAGGAGAGCGGATTCTCCCCGGACCTGACCGTGCGGGAGTCGGTCCGCCTGATCGGGAACCTCTCCCGGCGCAGGGACCGGGTCGAGCGCGTGCTGGGCGTCGTCGACCTCACGCACAAGGCCGGAACCCAGGTCTCCCAGCTCTCCGGCGGTGAGAAGCGGCGTCTGGACTTCGCCACCGCCGTCTACGGCAGCCCCGAACTGGTCTTTCTGGACGAGCCGACCACCGGCCTGGACATCCGGTCCCGGGACGCCCTGTGGGACGCCGTCGACAAACTGCGCGAAGACGGCTCCACCATCGTGCTCACCACGCACTACCTGGAAGAGGCCCAGCAGCGCGCCGACCGCGTCGGGCTCATGCATCAGGGCGCCTTCCATCAGGAAGGAACCGTCGCCGAGCTGACGCGGACCCTGCCGGCCGCCATCCGCTTCTTCCTGCCCACGCCCGCGCCGGCGCTGCCGCTGCGGGCCACGCGCGAGAGCGACGGGAAGGTCCTCATCGAGACCTTTGGCCTGCAGAAGGACCTCCACACCCTGCTCGGCTGGGCACACGACAACGCGGTGGAACTGCGGGAGCTCGAAGCCGGACCGACGCGGCTCGACGACGTCTTCCGCGCCATCGGCAGCGCATAGACCGCGTCCGCTCTCACATCCGTTCCCGCGCACCCAAAGCCAGTCCGCTCCCGGAACTTCCCGAGAAGAGGCCCCACCATGCTCTCCATCGCCCTGAGCGAGCTCACCCAGATCTTCCGGAACCGGCTGGTGCTGCTCAACAGCTTCATCATCCCCGTAGCGGTCTGCGTGTTCTTCGTCTACAAGCACGAGACCTTCGAGGAGTTGCGCAGCCTCGGGTACATCGCGGCGGTGGTGATGTTCACCGTGGCCGCCTTCGGTCTCTACGCCACCACGGTGACCACGCTGGCATCGCGCCGCCAGACCCTCTTCCTCAAGCGGCTGCGCTCCACCCCGGCGGGCGACGCCGGCATCCTCTCCGGGCTCGTTCTCCCGGTCACCGTCCTCGCCCTGGTCCAGGTGACCGCGATCCTCGCGGTGCTGGCGGCGGTGGCCGGCGAGCCGGACAACGTCCTTCTCCTGGTGGCAGCGGTCCTCTCGACAGTGATCATGATGCTCGCCCTGGGACTGGCCACGGCGGGTGTGACGAACTCTCCCGAACACGCCCAGGTGACCACCCTGCCCATCAGCCTCGGCGCCATCGCCGTCGCCAACTGGGTGGCCATCACCGGCACCCAGGAGCTCACCCTGCTCAAGCGGCTGCTCCCCGGCGGCTCGGCCACCGAACTGGTCCTCAACGCCTGGAACGGCGGCGTCCCCGTGGCCGAGTCCCTGCCCCTGCTGCTGCCCACCCTGGCCTGGGTCGTCGTCTCCGCCGCCCTGGCCGCCCGGCTCTTCCGCTGGGAACCGCGCCGGTGACCGTGCGGCGCTCAGGGCCTCCGTCAGCGCCCCGGTGTTCGGGAGCGGTGCGCCGCGACGCCGGTGAGGTACGGCTCGATCTCCGGACGCAGGACGAGTGCGTCGTCGTAGTCGCCGCGGTGTTCGTGGCGGTAGGGCAGTGGCTCGGTGACCGGCAGTGTGCGCAGGCGCTCGCGCAGTTCGGCGGCGCGGGTGCGGTAGCCGGCGGCGTCCAGGCGGTCGGCGCCGTAGACGACGTACGGCGGGAGTGCGTCCATCCCCGTGTACCAGAACGTGCCGTGCAGCACCGGGAACAGCACCTCGTCCAGCTGCCCGTGGATTCCGCGCGGGCCGAAGCCCGACTCCCGTGCGCCGACCGAGGTGATGACCATGGCGCGTTTGCCGGAGAGGCCGCCGTCTCCGTAGCGCAGGGTTCGCCCCGCGTCGTCCTGGAGTCCGAAGGCGAAGCCCTGGACGAGGACCCGGTCGAACCAGCCCTTGAGGATGGCGGGCGGTCCGAACCACCACAGCGGGAACTGGAACACCAGTGTGTCGGCCCAGGCGATCTTCTCCTGCTCGGCCGTGATGTCGTCGGTCAGCTTGCCCGCGCTGTAGGCGTGTTCCTGCTCGGCGCCGACCAGGAGCCGGTCGACCGCTTCGCGGTGGAAGTCGCCGGAGTCCACCACGGGTTTCCAGTCCATGGCGTAGAGATCGGACTCGCGGACCTCGTGCCCGAGGTCGCGCAGTTCCTGTATCCCGTCGTCGCGCAGGGAGCCGTTGAGGGAGTGCGGTTCGGGGTGGGCGAATATCCAAAGAATCTTCATGCCATCGATCCTCCGCCGCTGTTCGGCGGGGGACGAGTGGCCAGATGGCCAGGGAGTGCAAGGATCTGGCCACGGGTGAAGTCCGGGGGTGTTGCGCGCATCGAGTGGTGTCTCACCCTCAGGGGGAGGGTGAGGGTCGAGGCGCCGGGGCCGTGCGCGGTTGCCCGGCGGCGCCGCCCAGGACGGTTTCGCAGTCCTGTCGGGCCGCGGGGCTCAGCAGGGGGCGGAGCCTGGTGAGGAGCCGCAGCAGATCGGCGCCCGACCGGGCTCGGAAGTCGCTGTCGACCCGCGCGATGTCGAGTTCATTGGCCGCGGTGAGTTCGGCGAAGTCCTCCAGTCGGCGGCGGGAGGGTACGAAGGCGCGGCCGGTGAAGCGGTCCCGAAAGCGTGGGGACCGGCCGGTCAGTGTGGGGTAGGAGGCCCGCCGGTCGCAGCTCGCGTAGAAGTACACGAGTGACTCGGCTTCGGGGCCGAGGGCCGCGGTGGCCTGCGCGCGCCGGTCGAGCGGCAGCAGCGCCGGGGCGAAGCCGTCGGTGCCGTACAGCGCGTGGCACAGTCCGGCCAGCCGCAGGGCCGGCCGCGCGTTCCAGTGGGCCAGTTGTCGGTGTACGCGTTCGAGGTGGGCCAGGAGTGTGCCGCCGGGGTGGTCGAGGGTCTCGGCGCCGAGGTCGAGGAGGAGTTGCCGTGCGGCACGGGCGGCGTCGGCGGTGTCGGTGGCATCGGTGGCGTCCAGCATGGACTCGGGTTCCTTTCCGGACGGCGGCTGCCGGTTGCTGATGAACCGGGTCGCGGCGACGGAGGAGGCGGGGTCGGCACCCGGTCACCCCGCGATGCCGTCCGGAACAGCACTGCGGACGTGGCCGGGTTGCCGCCATGGGCCCGCGAAGAGCGTCCCGCCCCCGCCGTATCCAAGTCAATCCTCGGGTTTCCTTGCAGGCACCCAAGCTTCAGCTTCGGTGGCCGACGCAAGCCGCGCACGCAAGGCCCGGCGCGTGCCCCCACGGCCGGTCCGAAGCCCCCTGCGCAGTGGCCTCGCCGGGGCCGAGTCGCCCCCGGAGCAACGCGGCCCGGTCAGGCGTCGGCGCGCGTGCTCTCCCGTACCACCAGCTCGTAGTCCGCGGTGAGCCGCGTGTGCGGGGCCATCGCGCCCGCGTCGATCCTGCGCAGCAGCGCGTCCACGGCCAGTTCCGCGATGCCCCGCTTGTCGGGGGAGACGGTGGTCAGACTCGGCACGCTGTAGCGGGACTCCTCCACGTCGTCGAAGCCGACCACGGCCAGGTCCTGCGGGACCCGCAGCCCGTGCTCGTGCGCCACCCGCAGCGCGCCGGAGGCCAGCAGGTCGTTGAAGCAGAAGACGGCGTCCGGTGGATCTCCCAGCGCCAGGAGCGCGCGCATCGCGCTGGCCCCCTCGGCGCGGGTGAACGCCCGGGTGTCCGGGGCCAGTTGGGGGTCGTGCGGGACGCGCGCCGCGTGCAGTGCGGTCAGATAGCCGTGCATGCGCTGGACCGTCGTGGCGTGGGCGGGGCCCGAGGGCTGTCCGATGACGGCGATGCGGCGTCGGCCCAGGGACAGCAGATGGTCGGTGGCCTCGCGCGCCGCCGCCGAGTTGTCGATCAGGACGTGGTCGGCGGGGATCTCGTACGACTGCTCGCCCAGGAGCACGAGCGGTACGCGGCGTTCGCGGGCGGCCAGGACCTGTTCGTCCAGGCGCAGCGGGCTGAGCAGGACGCCGTCGATGAGCGGGTCGCTGAGCCCGCAGGCGATGCGCAGTTCCTCGTCCGCGCTGCCTCCGGTGTCCTCGATGAGCACGGTGCAGCCGCGCTTCTTCGCGGCCGCGATGACCTGCGCGGCCAGTTCGGCGAAGTACGGCGCGACGAGTTCGGGGACGGCGAGCGCGATGATGCCGCTGCGTCCGGTGCGCAAGTGGCGTGCCGAGGCGTTGGGTTGATAGTCGAGTTCCGCGATGGCGCGCAGGACGCGTTCGCGTGTCCGGTCGGCGACCTTGGTCTCGCCGCGGACGACGTTCGACACTGTCTTGATCGATACCCCGGCGCGCTCCGCGACGTCCTTCAGGCGGGTGCCTGCCACGGTGTTCTCCCTCCCCCGACAGCAGCAGCGTACGTCATGGTCCAACGTTGTAACCGGTGAGGACGGCAAGGATGCACCAGATCCATGAGCAGGTACGTGAACAGGTAATGCATGCCTAGGTGTTGACGCCGTATTGCCACCTGAGTACAACGTTGTAAACACAGCGGGCGGCCACGAGACGCGGTTGCCGTTGCTGCATATTCCAACGTTGCACTGCGTATTGCTCGTCTGCCGTGGAAGGACGCATGCCCATGCGGGACCGCATACCGACCCCGTCGCCGCCCGCCCCGTCCCGCCGCCGTGTGCTGCGCACAGGGCTCGCGCTCGGAGCCTCCGGCGCCACCGCGCTCACCGCCGGAGGCTGCGGCAGCACCCTGGCGCAGGGCTTCACCGGCGGCGCGCCCTCGCCGTCGCGGCTGAACTTCTGGAACCCCTTCACCGGCGGTGACGGCGAGCGGATGCTGGCGATGCAGGACGCCTACCGGACCGCGCACCGCTCGACCGAACTGAAATCGGCGACGTTCCTGTGGGGCAACCCGTATTACACGAAGCTCACCCTTGCCACGCTCGGCGACCGGCCCCCGCAGGTCGCCGTGATCCACCTGTCGAAGCTGCCCACGCTCGCCCAGGCCGGTCTGCTCACCGAACTGCACACCGAGGACCTGGCCCGGCACGGTCTGACCGAGGACAAGTTCGACGCACGGCCGTGGCGCACGTCCCAGGTCGGCGGGCAGCCGCACGCCGTGCCGCTCGACACCCACCCCTTCGTCCTCTACTTCCGCACGGACATCGCCGAGAAGGCCGGACTGCTCGACGGGCAGGGCCAGTTGGTGGACGTGGACGGGCCCGACGCCTTCATCGACGCGCTGCGCGCGGCGAAGGAGGTGACCGGCGCCTGGGGCGGTTCGGTCGCCTCGGTGAAGGAGGCCTCCATGCAGTTCCGGCTGTTCTGGTCGCTCTACCGGCAGGTCGGCGGCGGAGACCTGGTCGCCGACCAGGGCAAGCGGGTGGTCATCGACACCGCCGCCGCGGCCGAGGCGCTCGCGTACGTCCGCCGCCTCAGCCAGGAGAAGGTGATCCCGGCCAACACCGACGGGAAGGCCGCCATCACGCTGCTGACCACGGGCAAGGCCGGGTTCCTGATGGACGGCGTCTGGCAGGCCCTCGCGGTCCAGTCCGCGAAGGTGAAGTTCGACATGCGCCCGCTGCCGCGCATCTTCAAGGACGCGCCCTACGCCTGCGCCGCCGACTCGCACGCCCTGGTGCTGCCGAAGGCCCCCACCGAGTCGGCCCAACGCCTCGATCTCTCCCTGGGGTTCATCGCCTCGATGCTGCACTCCAGCAAGCTGTGGGCGGAGGGCGGGCACGTGCCGGCATGGCTGCCGACCCAGCGTTCACGCGCGTACGAGGAACTGGTGCCGCAGTCGCACTACGCCGCGGCCGCCGACGGCGCGGTCTACGACCCGGCCGCCTGGTACGGCGGCGCGGGCAGCACCCTGCAGAACGTGGTGGGCGACGCGGTGACCTCCGTGTTCACCGGTGACACCAGCCCCACGGCGGGCGCCGCGCGCCTGCGCCGCGACCTGCGAACCCTGGCGGCGCGCCCCGCTCCCGTATGACCGGGCCCGCCCCCGACCGCCGCTCGACGCCCCTTGCTCCACCCTCCCCCGGATCCCGTACGCCTTGACCGAAAGGCCGAACCGTGGCCACGACGACCGCCCCCTCCCCGACGTCCAGCAGAGGCGACCGCTGGGCAGGACCGGGGATGCTGCTGCCCTTCGCCCTCTTCTACCTGGTGTTCCTGGTGGGTCCGCTCATCTACACCGTGATCGCCGGGTTCTTCGAGACGAGCCTGCTCAAGAGCGGCCTCGGTGACTTCGCGGGCCTGTCGAACTACACGGCGGTGCTGAGCGACGCGGAGTTCTGGCGGACCCTGCGCAACACGCTGTGGTTCACGGCCTTGACGACCGTGCCGCTGGTGCTGCTCAGCCTGGTCCTCGCGGTGCTCGCCGACCGGTTCGTGCGCGGCCGCTGGTTCTTCCGGTTCGCGTTCTTCGCGCCGTTCGTGCTGCCCTCCGCGGTCATCTCGCTGCTCTTCATGTTCATCTACGCCGATCAACTGGGCCTGGCCCAGGAGGCGGTGAAGTGGGTGGGCGTGGACACCCCGCCGTCCTGGCTCGGTGACCCGGACTGGGCGATGCTCTCCATCGCGGCGGCCACCGTGTGGTGGACCATCGGCTTCAACTTCGTGCTCTACCTGGCCGGCCTGCAGGACGTGCCGCGCGAGGTCCACGAGGCGGCCGCCATCGACGGGGCAGGACCCTGGCAGCGCATCCGGCACGTGGTCGTGCCGATGCTGGGCCGCACGACGACGCTGGTGACGGTGTTGCAGGTCATCGCCTCGCTGAAGGTTTTCGACCAGATCTACATGATGACCGGCGGCGGCCCCGACGGCAGCACCCGCTCCTCGCTCCAGCTCATCTACGACACCGGGTTCGTCGAGGGCCGCGTGGGCTACGCCTCGACCGTGTCGCTGCTGCTGTTCGTGGTGATCCTGTTCGTCTCCCTCGTCTGGTTCGCTCTCGTACGCCGTGCCGAGAAGGAGAACTGACCATGACCGCGATCGCCACGCGCCCCGAGACCGGACAGCGCGGCACCACCGCCCCGCCGGCCCGCCGCCGCGACTCGGAGCGCCTGTTCAACCGGGTGGCCCTCGGCACGCTCATCGCCCTCGCGCTGCTGTGGCTCGTTCCCCTGGCGTGGGCGCTGGCCACCTCGATCCGGCCCGCGCAGGAGGTCGTCACCAATCCGACCGGATGGTTCACCGCGCATCCGACCCTGGACGCGTACGGGGAGATCTTCGACGCGGGCAAGCTGCCCTACTGGTACGCCAACAGCTTCATCACCTCGATCCTCACCACCGTCCTCACGGTGGTCATGGCATCCCTGGCCGCGTTCGCCCTGTCGCAGACCCGCTTCCGGATGCGCCGGGCCGCGTTCGTGATGCTGCTCGCCGGCATCATGATCCCGGGGCAGGTTCTGATGATCCCGCAGTTCCTCGCGCTCCAGTCGGCCGGTCTGCTGAACACGTACTGGGGCGTCGTCCTGCCCCAAGTCCCCAACGTGGTCGCCGTGTTCGTCTTCAAGCAGTTCTTCGACGGGATCCCGCGCGAGCTGATCGACGCGGCGCGCGCGGACGGCGCGGGCTGGCTGCGCACCTACTGGCAGATCGTGATGCCGATCTCCCGTCCGGCCGTCTCCGCCGTCACGATCTTCGTGTTCGTCGGCGTCTGGAACAACTTCCTGTGGCCGCTGCTCGTGGTCACCGACCCGGAAATGATGACGCTGCCCGTCGGACTCACCTCCGTCCAGGACGTGTTCGGCGTGCCCTACGCCCAGCTCATGGCATCCGCCGTGCTCGGCGCGATCCCGCTGCTCGCCGTGTTCGCGCTGTTCCAGCGCCGCATCGTCGAGGGCATCGCCGGCACCGGCCTCAAATAGCCCACCCCCTGCCCGACCCGAGCCAGCACACCGCACCACAGAGAGAGGCACCCGAACATGCCGCACACCGCACGGTTCGTCATCGACCCCGAGTTCAGCGTCGGCGACGTCGACCCGCGCCTGTACGGAACCTTCGTCGAGCACATGGGACGCTGCGTCTACACCGGCATCCACGACCCCGAGCACCCCACCGCCGATGCCGACGGCTTCCGCGGCGACGTCGCCGAGCTGGTCCGCGAACTGGGCACCGGCCTCGTGCGCTACCCCGGCGGCAACTTCGTCTCCGGCTACCACTGGGAAGACGGCGTCGGACCGGTATCCGAGCGCCCGCGCCGCCTCGACCTGGCATGGCGCTCCATCGAGACCAATCACGTCGGCACCAACGAATTCCTCGGCTGGGCACGCCGGTTGGGCCTCGACCCCATGATGGCCGTGAACCTCGGAACGCGCGGCATCGACGCCGCCCGCGCCCTCGTCGAGTACTGCAACCACCCGGGCGGCACCGCCTGGTCGGACCTGCGCATCAAGCACGGCGTGAGCGATCCGCACGGCGTGAAGCTGTGGTGCCTGGGCAACGAGATGGACGGACCCTGGCAGACGGGCCACAAGTCGGCCGTCGAGTACGGACGCCTCGCGGCGGAGGCCGGCAAGGCGATGCGCCAGGTCGACCCCTCCATCGAGCTCGTCGCGTGCGGCAGCTCCAACTCGCGGATGCCCACGTTCGGCACCTGGGAGCGGGAAGTCCTCGAGCAGACCTACGACGAGGTCGACTACCTCTCCCTGCACGCCTACTACGAGGAGTTCGACGGCGACCGCGCCAGCTTCCTCGCATCGGGCGCGCACATGGACCAGTACATCCGCGACGTGGTGTCGACCGCCGACCACGTGCGGGCGGTGCGCGGCGCCAAGAAGCACATCAAGCTCTCCTTCGACGAGTGGAACGTCTGGTACGCGGCCCGTTTCGTCGGCGAGCGCAACCTGGAGACCGCCGAGACGCCCCGGCTCATCGAGGACACCTACAGCGTGACCGACGCCGCCGTGGTCGGCTCGCTGCTCATCACGCTGCTGCGCAACGCCGACCGCGTGGCCATCGCCTGCCTGGCCCAGCTGGTCAACGTCATCGCACCCATCCGCACCGAGCCCGGCGGCGCCAGCTGGCGCCAGACCATCTTCCACCCCTTCGCCCAGGCGGCCCGCTTCGCGACCGGCCGCGTCCTGCGCACCGACGCCACCGGCCCTCGCATCGACACGCCTCAGTACGGTGACGTGTCCGCCCTGGACACCGTGGTCACGCACGACGAGCAGACCGGCGCGCTCACCGTCCTGGCCGTCAACCGTGACCAGGAGCAGCCGCTGCGTCTTGAGGCCGCGCTGCGCGGGGCGGCCGGCGGATACCGCGTCGTGGAGCACCTGGTCCTCGCCGACCAGGACCCCGACGCGGTCAACACCGAGGCGGACCCGGACCGGGTCGTGCCGCGCCACGCGTCCGGCACGCACATCACCGCCGAGGGGACGCTGGCGGCCGAGCTGCCGCCGGTCTCCTGGAACGTCATCCGCCTCGCGCCCCAACAGGGCTGATAGCCGGGCCCAGTTCACCGATTCACCCCCATCCCCGCAGAGTCAGGAGAGGCCCATGTCAGCGCACGACCCCGCACGACCACGTCTCCTCCGCCCCACCGTCCTGTTCCCCCTGTTGCTCGCCTTCCTGGCGGCGCTGTTCGTCACGCAGTCCGGATCGTCGGCCGACGCCGCGACCGGCACCCTGCTGCGCGACGGCACCGGCCTGTACCCACGCGCGGTCAGACTCGCCCACAGTGGCGACGCCAACGGCCGGGTCCTGGCCTCCGTGGTCACGTTCTCCGGGAACAACGGGCTCGGCGCCATCCACGAGAGCACGGACGGGGGCGCGTCGTTCCGCGAGGTCGGCACCGTGCGCGACCCCGAGGCGGCCGGCGGGCAGGGGCTGTGCTGTTCGACGCTGTACGAACTGCCGCAGCGCATCGGCAAACTGCCCGCGGGCACGCTGCTGTGGGCGGCGTCGGTCGGGCAGGACGAGCCGAACCGGCGCATGGCCCTGCGCGTCTTCAAGAGCAATGACGTGGGCCGTAGTTGGAGCTATCTGTCCACCATCGCCACCGCGTCCAACGACAAGGGACTGTGGGAGCCGGAGTTCTCCGTTGACGCCTCCGGGCGACTGGTGGCGCACTACTCCGACGAGACCGACGGCGTGCACAGCCAGAAGCTGGTGGCCGCCCGCACCGCGAACGGGGTGACCTGGACCGGGCACCACGACACCGTCGCCAGCACGCTCGCCTCGGACCGGCCCGGCATGGCGGTGGTGCGCAGGATGGGCGACGGGACCTACTTCATGTCGTTCGAGATCTGCGCGGCCGCGGGCCAGTTCCAGTGCGTCGTGCACTACCGGACCTCGTCCGACGGCTGGAACTGGGGCGCCGCCACCTCCCTGGGTATCCGCCCGGAGACCGCCGACGGCAAGTACTTCAAGCACGCGCCGAACCTGGCGTGGGCGCCCGAGGCGGGCAACCCGAAGGGCAGGCTCTTCCTCGTCGGCCAGGTCATGTACAACCGCGACGGCAGCAAGGCGGCCGGCAGCGGGCGCACCGTCTGGGTCAACGGCAACGGCGGTGCGGGCAGTTGGCGGGAGATCCCCGCCCCGGTCGCCGTCGAGTCGACGACCGTCGACTACTGCCCCAACTACAGTTCCAGCTTGCTGCCGTCGGCCGACGGCAACCGGCTCCTCGAAATCGCCACGGACTGGTCCGGCTCGGTCTGCAAGCCGTACTTCGCCACCGGGGCGGTGCCCGCGGCCTGAGCGAGAGCTGCCGGCCGGGGTGTCACCCCGGCCGGCAGCGGCGTCCATGGAGCGATTACGGAGCAATCGCATTGCCGCCGAAGGTGACCACGAGGCGCCCGTCCGCCGCGTAGGTCCACTTCAAGGCCCCGGCGTACGAGGAGCAGCGAGAGCCGTTCGAGCCGGACCAGAACTGGTTCGAGCTGTCGGAGTTGCCGACGATCTTGTCGTTCGTGCCGCTGCCGCCGCGGCACGAGGTGTTGTTCCGGAACACCGAAGTGCCGCCGTCGAAGGAGTAGTTGCGCTCGTCGTTGTCGATGCTGACGTTGTCCGACACCGACATCGTGCCGAGGTTCCTGTTGTACGTGAATCCGTGCTTGCCGTTGTTGTAGGCGATGTTGCGCCGGATCACGTGGTTGACGCCGATGTCCTCGCCGCCGAGCTTGTAGCCGTTGCGATCCCCGTTGCCGGCCTGGGAGCCGTCGCTGAGGGTGCCGTTGTCGTGGGCGAGGGAGTCCTCGATGGTGACCGCGCCGATGGGGCCCGTGTCCGACTTGGTGTACAGGTCCCAGCCGTCGTCGATGTTGTTGTGGGCCACGGCGTGGCGGAAGACGTTCCCGGGCCCGGAGGTGAGCTTGGCGGCGAAGCCGTCGGCGTCCTCACCGTCGGAGTCGGCGTTGTCGTGCGACTCCGCGCTCAGGATGAGGTTGTTGGACGGCCACTGGCTGCTGGGGGTGCTGGAGAGCATCCGCGAGAGCTGGAGTCCGGTGTCACGGTTGTAGCGCGTCACCGTGCGCTCGAAGACGTTGTTGCTGCCGCCGACGAAGATGCCGTTGTCACCGGCGCGTTCGACGACGATGCCCTTGACGTGCCAGTACGACCCGTTGACCGCGAGCCCGCGGTTCGAGGTGGCCTCGCTCTGGGCGGAGAAGTTCAGGACCGGCGTCTCGCCCGGGTAGGCGGACAGTTCGGTGCGATCGCTCGCGGTGCCGTTGTTCCCCTGGGGGATCGTGATCGTCTGCGCGTGGCGGTAGGTCCCGCCGCGCAGGTAGATCGTGCCGCCGGGAGTGATGCGGGTGATGGCCGAGGTGAGCGTCGTGGGATCGGACTGCGTCCCGGTCGCGCCGTCGGTGCCGTTCGGTGACACGTACAGCGCGGAGGCCGATGGTGGCGGGGTGGTGTCGTCGCCCACCTCGGCATCGAGATAGTCGATGTTGGGCAGGCCGGCGGAGGCGGTGGGGCTGAGCCGGACGGTGTTGCTGCCCGACCTCACCGGCACCGTGAGCGTCTTGGTCGCCCAGGTGCCCCACGTGCCGGTGCCCTCGAACGACGCCGAGGTGACCGCCGAGCCGTTCACCGTGAGGTCCGCGGGCCGCGCGGTGGTGGTGCCGTTGGCGAAGCGGACCTTCAGCGTCGCGGTGCCCGCGGCGGAGGCGTTCACGGTGAACTGCACGTGGGCGCCGGTCGCGTTGGTGCCGTTGCAGAACCCGCTGCCGGAGTAGCCGGCCCAGTCGGAGTCGACGGTGCCGGTGCAGACCGCGGGGGAGTTCTCGGCCTCGTAGAGGGTGGCCGCGGCCTGCGCCGGGTTGCCGGACAGCGCGACGAGTGTGCCGGCGAGTAATCCGACGCACGCGGTGATGGGTCGTGTTCGCATCGAGGGTCTCCAGGTTGGCGGGCGGGGCGGGGTGACGGGGCTGGGTGCGATGACGCAGGGGCATTCGGCAGCATGAATGGCTGCGGAAACACCCCTTGCACCTGCTGCTGGAAAGCGCTTTCCTGGAAGCTATTGCTACGCCATGGACGCGTCAATGGTCATGTACATGATTCTTATTCATGGATACGAACGACCGTCCGCGGAACGGGCCGGTGTGCGGCCACACGGGGGAGCCCGCAGCGAGCCTTCGTCGCCCCGACGCCGGCAGCGGCTACCGATCGATCATGACCTACGACCCCCTCGACGAGATGTTCCGGCGGATCGACCTGACGCGGGCCATGGAAGGGCAGTTCGGCACCTGCCGGGACTGGCCGCTGCACCTTCGTGCCGCGCACGCCCAGCTCGAGCAACTGCGCAGACTGCTCGGTGACACCCACTACGAGACGTTCACCGAAAGCGCGGTGGAGGCCATCCGGCGCCGCGCGGAGAGCCAGGACTCCAGGGACCTGCACGGCGAGCACCTCGGTCGGCAACTGCACCAGCGCGTCCAGGCCCTCGGTGGAGAGGCCGCTCACGTCGCGTGGGCGATCGGCTGCGGGCTCACCGTCCTACTCGACGACGAGCAGTACGAGAAGGTCATCACCGCATCGGCGGCGGCGTGCCGGACCGGCGGCTCGGCGGCCGGGCCGGGCAGCGGCGGCGTACCGACGGACGCCTTCGCGGGTATCGCCCCTGACGCGTGACCTGGCGGGGACAATGGAGGCATGACCGAGCCTGCACCCGCGCAGAACGCAGAGCAGCTTCAGGCTTTCGCCCATGCCCTCAGGCGGGCGATGGTGCCCGCCGTGCAAGGAATGGCCGATCACGTCCAGGCCCTGCACAGGGAGATGGCCCCGATCGTCGACGAGCAGGCGGGCAACCCGTTTCCGCTCACCGCCCAGCACCCCGAACTCGGCTCCTGCCACTGTCCGTGCGACACCCACCCCGAGTTCCCCGGGACGTGCAGGGGCTACGCCGAACCAGGCTTCACCGTCGTCTTCAACGCGCCCGCCACCGGCCCGCGGCGCATGCCGCTGTGCCGGAACTGCCACGACATCCGCATGGGCCTGGCCCCTCAACGCGACTCCGACCTCGAAGCGGTGACCGACACCTGCACCTGCCACTGCCAGGCCAATCACCCCGGCCGCCCCGGCATCTGCGAAGCCGCCTCCGAGGCGGGGGCGACGATCGACGGCGAGCCGGTCTGCCTCGAGTGCGCGGAAGCCGGCCGCGGCTAGCGCCCGGTCGTGCCACGGGTACGGACGGACGGGCTGCGGCGGGCCGCTCTCAGACCTTCGGCTGGGTGAAGCGGATGCTGTTGCCGAAGGGGTCGCGCAGGCCGCAGTCGATTCCGTACGGGCGGTCGGTGGGTTCTTCGGTGAACTCGACGCCGCGGCCCCGCAGCGTCTCGTACGTCTTGCGGCAGTCGTCCGTGCTGAAGATGAGCGAGCCGCCCGTGGCGCCCTTGGTCACCAGCTCACGGACCTGCTGCGCCGTCTCGTCGGACATGGCCGGAGGCCCCGGCTTCTCCAGCAGGATCTGGCGATCAGGGTGTCCGGGGATGCTGACGGTCAGCCAGCGCATGAAGCCCAGGTCGACGTCGGCGCTGACCTCCAGGCCCAGCTTGCCGACGTAGAACTCGAGGGCCTCGTCCTGGTCGAGTACGTAGATCTGCGAGTGCGTGATGGCGTTGAACATGTCCGTCACGCTACTGGGCACGCCGGACGGAAACTTATCCAGAACTGCTCAGCGGCGAGGAGTCGGAACGTGTCGGTCAGGCCCTTGGGCGCGTCCATGCCTTCGTGAAGCACGTCGGTACGTTCGTGGGTGCCGCTTCCTTGCGGTACTGCCGCGGTGACCGGCCGACGATGTCGCGGAAGGTGCGGCTGAAGGTTCCCGGGCTGCCGAAGCCGACCAGGAAACAGATGTCCGTCACGCTGCGGTCGGTATCGCGCAGCAGGGACATCGCGCGCTCGACGCGGCGGCGTTGCAGATAGCGGTGCGGGGTCTCGCCGAACGTGGCCCGGAAAGTGCGCGTGAAGTGCGCCTGCGACACATGGGCGATACGGGCCAGGGCGGGGACGTCCAGCGGCTGCGCGTAGGAGCGGTCCATCGCGTCCCGCGCCCGGAGCATGCGGCGGTTGGTCTCTTCGGCGGCGCGGGTCACGGTGGACCAGCAAACCAGCTTTTCCTCCGCCGCTCCAGAGCGGCCGCTCCGTCGCCAGCACCGAACGTGGAGGGAGGGAGCACTCCCGCCGAGTGCTCCCTCCCTCCGCCGTCAGCTGCCCTCGATCAGGGCGCCCTGAGGGGCGTCAGTGCCGCGGGCCCTGCTTGCGGTCGCGCCAGCCCTCGCCCTTCGCGCCGCGTTCGCCCTTGGCGTCGTCGAACTCGATCTGCTCCTTGCGCACCGTGTCGGAGACCTCCTGCGTCTCGGTGACCTTCTCGGTCTCCAGACGCACGCGCTCGACCGGCACGGACTCCTTGCTGACCACCGCCTTCTCGGCGTGCAGGGTCACCTCGGTCTGCTCCTCGCCGATGTTGGCGCGCGTGCGGTCGCCCTCGCGGATGGGCTCGCGGACGACGCGAACTTCCTCGTGGGAGATGGGGACGGAGGTCTTCACGTCTTCGGTGACGACCACCTTGCGCAGTCGGGCCTGCCCGACCTCAGTCTCTTCCGTCCCGACGCGCAGCCGCTCCTCCGAGCGGATCATTTCGTCCGCCTTGCTGTCGTCGCCCGCGGCGGAGCGGGTCGCGAACTCGCGCGAGCCCGTGTTGCGGCCCTCGCCCATGCCCATCCCGGCACCCGCTCCTGCTCCGGCCATGCCTGCGGCACCGGCGCGGTCGCGACCACCTGCCGCCGGGGCGGTGCGGGGCTTCGCGCCGTCGGGCCGGGTGAGGCCGTAGTGGGTGTAGAGGTCCTGCTCCTGTCCCGGCTCGAGGTGCTGGTCGGCGTCCACGCGCGGAGCCTCCTTCACGGCCTCCTTCGTGGCCGCCACGTGCAGCTGGTCCTCCTGGCGGCGGGCTCCGGAGAGCGGCACGAAGCTCTGCTTCATGCCGAAGAGACCGGTCTTGACGGTCACCCACTCGGGACGCCCAGTTCGGTCGTCGAGATACACCTGCTCGACGCTGCCGATCTTCTCGCCGGTCCGGTCGTAGGCCGTCAGGCCCGCGAGCCCATCGGCGCTGGTGAAGGCCTCGCCCTGAGTCATGGGTGATCACTCCCTCGCAGCGCGCGACGGGCAGAATCGAATCTCGCCACGGACGTCGCACGCGTCCCCTCCATCGCGCGCCCCACGGGTGCGCGACGCAACCAGGAGAGTCACGGAGCGTGTGCGGACGGCTCGACGGAAGCTCTTCGGCGGGGTGTTTGCGGCGATCGGGCCGATCTGGGGCGCCGCACCGCCAACTAGTCCATACGAGTGAGCGTCCTGCCGGACCGTTCGTGGAGACGCGGACACGTGGAGACGCGGAGACGCGGAGACGGTGCCGGCTAGGGGAGGCCCGCCCGCACCAGGACCTGTTCCGTTTCCGACGGGAAGAAGTTGCTGATCCCCTGCATCAGCCGCAGCGCCGTGGCCACGCGCCGGGGGAGGGGGCGGGGCAGCCCCGCTGGAGTGAGGGCCGCCCCGCACGGCTGGGTGCGTGCTCGGTCCAGTTCGTGCTGGGCGCGCTGGACCTCACCGTTGCCGATGTGGACGAGGGCGCGCCGGACACTGCCCGATGCCTGTTCCGAGACGCTCAGGAGCGCGGTGATGCCGGACGCGGTGGGTTCCGCGGCCGGCCGGGCCACGGCTGTCGAGGGGCCGGCGGGCGCACACTCGCGGGCAGCCAGCCGAAGGTGGATGCTTGCCTGGTCCAGGATTTTGACGATCGCGCACAACCGTCCCGTGTCGAACGAGGCCATGGGATGACTCCTCTTCGATACCGCTCGGGTTCGATGCCGCTCGGGCGAACACGCGCACGAGTAGTTTGTCCTTCAGGCGTATCACCGGTGTGTGCCCGACCCGAACCCCTGCGGGGGGAGCGCACGCGGCGCGCAGGGAAGGGCGAGGACGGGCGCACCGACCGGTCTTTCCGCCCGGGGGCGCACGGACCGGGGTCCGCCGTGGTGGGGGCGGGGCTCTACCCGGTGGCTGTCTGCGCGTCGGTACTGCCCATCGGGTAGCACTCCTGGATCAGACGCTTCATGTCATCCCGTACGGCCACCAGCTCCCGGGTGGTGCGCGTCGTGTTCTGGATCATGCGCACCAGGTCCTCGGGCTGCAGCCCGTGCTTGAGAGCGCGGTCCATGTCGTCGCGATAGCACTCCACCCAGTCGACGCGACCCTCCACCGCACGATCGAAGTCGTCGAGAAGCTCGGCGCAGTAGATGCTCATCAGGCTGCGCAGCGAACGCCGGGCCGCTTGTCGGCGCTTGGTCGTGCTCCAGCGCTGTATCAGGGGCGCGGGAGGCGCCAGGACCGCATCGATGTCGCGCTGGGCGATCTCGATGTACCCGCGCCTCAACGGGAGCCCGATGAAGGTGACCGGGCGCGGCCCCGCGCCGTTTCCGCCACCCCCGATGTGCGCGATGAACCGGCGGGTGAGGTGGTGCGTTCTGAGCTGCTCCAGCGCTTCGCTGGTCTTGCGCGCCGCCTCGCACCAGTCGTTCAGGATCTCGTGGAGCTCCATGAGCGCCTCGTGCATGTTCGGCCATGCCGGTGTGCTGGTGGCCCGGTCGGACACACCGCGCAGCACGTTGCCCGCCGCCTTCGCCACGACCGTGGCTTCTGGGCCTACCACCATGAGGACGTGACCTGCCTTCTCCCGGAGGTTGAGGAGCCTGCCAGCCTACGGCGATCCAGGAACTCCCGTAGGGCGATTGACGGACGTGGCGGGTGGGGTTGCGTGAACGCCACACGGAAGTGGTAGAAGAGGTGGTCCGGGGAGCGTAACTCGCCGATGGTTAGGGGCAGTTGATCTGTCCGTGGGTGGGTCTGGACGGTGTCATCCAGCGTAGGGGGATGTGCGTGGCGGGTGCGGCCGCAATCAGCGGCCCCGGTCGTACACCGACCCGGTCGAAATGCCGGAGATCGTCTCGCGGCCCTGCCCGGGGTCCGGCTGCGACGGCGTGCTGACGACGCCGGTGCTTCCGACCGGACGTCATGACGTGGAGCCGACGGACCCCGAAAGCATCGAGGGTGTGGTCGTCGCCCGCGACGGCCGCATTCCTCCCACCATGGAGGAAGCACTCCGGGTCGTGACCAAGTTCGTCCCCTTCACGGTGGACGACGCCCCTCTCGTCCACCGCCGCCCCAGCGTTCCCGGCCTGATGGGCGAGGCGTCCACCCGGGCCGAACTGGCGGCGACGCTCGTCCGTGATCTGGAGCGCCAGGTCGCGTTCACGTCCGGGGCGTGGGCACGCTCGCGTCGGCTGTTCATCCTGATGGAGTCCCTGACGGCGGCGAGACGTGCCGGGCGTGTCCCCTGGTAGGCCTCAGGACCCGGGTGCGGCGGCCGGGGCGCGGGCCATCTCCACCGTGAACTGCGCTCCGGCGAGCAGCGCCAGGTTGGACATCCAGAGCCACACCAGGAAGACGACCACGCCCGCGAGGGAGCCGTAGAGCTTGCCGTAGGTGCCGAACCCCGAGGCGTACAGGGTGAACAGGCCCGAGGACACCAGCCAGAGCAGCGCGGCGAGCAGACCGCCCGGCAGGCTGCGGCGCCAACCGCGCTCCGAGGGCGGCGCGTTGCGGAAGAGCACGAGGACGAGCAGGACCACCAGGCAGACCAGAGCGGGCCAGCGCAGGACGGTCCAGACGGTCTGCCCCGCGTCGCCGACCCCGGCGCGCCGCCCGACCGCCTGGACGAGGGAGCCGCTGAGGACGAGTACGAGCGCGCTGGTCGCCAGCAGCGCGAGCAGGGCGAGGGCGGTCATGAGGACCCGGTGCGCCTTGCGCCACACGGGCCGCGTGTCCTTCACGCCGTGCATCGCGTGCAGCGCCCGGCGGAAGACGGCCGCGTAACTGGAGGCGGACCACAGGGCGCTGACGGCGCCGCCGACCACGACGGTCACGGCGGCGGAACGCGCGCCGGCCATCTCGGTCAGTACGTCGTTCAAGGCGCTGCCCGACTGCGCCGGAGCCCAGTCGGTGACCTCGGCGATGAGCGTCTGGGTCGTGTCGGGACTGACCAGGCTGATCAGGCTGACCGTGACCAGGAGGGCGGGCAGCAGGGCGAGGATCGCGTAGTAGGTCAGGGCCGCGGCCCAGTCCGACACGTCGTCGTTCCACATCGCCACCGGGGTGCGGCGCAGCGCGGCGCCCCGCCGCGCCCACGGGGACGGGGCCCCGGCCGGTCCCGCGGGCGCGGCGAGCGCGCCGGACCCGTCCACGACGCGGGCAGACGTCGCACGGGCAGGCGTTGCGGAACTGTCCATGGGCTACTCCTCGTTGTCCGTTGCCGACGGTGTACGCACCGCCGTCCACGCTCCGCCCCTTGGACGCCGGTCGCCCGGGTCCGTTACGCGGGAGCATCCGGAACGTAATCTTCCCCTGCCCCCGGATGCCGATCGCAGCCGCCCTGGGCGCTCGTGCGCGGGGAGGTTCACGCCCTGACCATGCGTCTTCCCCGTGGCGGGCGGATGAAGAGCCGCGGACGTTACCGTTCGGTGATATATCGGACAGGGCTGTGACGCGAGCGAGGGCAACGGACGCAGGGTGTCGCGGGTCGTATGTGGCGTGGGGGTCGGGCAAGCCGGCCCTCCGTGAACGGGGAGTTGACGATCATGAGTGTTCGTATGAGCCGAGGACTGTGTGCGCTGGGTGCGGCAGTGGCCGTGGCGGGGGTGGTCGCCAGTACGGGTCCGGCGGCCGCCGCCGGCTCGCCCCGGTTCCTGGCCGCGTCCGAACTGCCGCCGCACGCGTCGTCGGCGTGGACGGCCGGTCCGGTGACCGCCGGGCAGCCCGACCCGCTGCCGATGTGCGTGGGTGAGGCCCTGCCGTCGATCTCCGTGCACCGCGCCTACCGCACGGACCTCGACACCGGCGCCCTCCAGGTGACGGTGGTGGAGCGCAGCGAGCAGCGCGCCAAGGACTTCGCGGCCCTGCTGCGCAAGAACCTCGCCGGCTGCGCCGAGAAGGTCATGCAGCAGGATCCCGAGATCACCGCGACGCAGAAGTACTACGGCAAGCTGAACGTCGAGGAGGGCGCCCACGTCTACGGCGTCCACACCGAGGCCACGTGGGGAGCCTCCGACATCAACATGTTCTCGGTCGGCCGCGACGGCAACACGGTGACACTCGTCCAGTGGGGGCAAATGGGCGATTTCGCCAACGCGCAGGTGGCCGACTTCAAGACCACGACCCTCAAGGCCGTCAACAAGCTGTACTGACGAACCGTGTGCTCCGGTGCCGCCCGTCATATCGACCGATGGGCGGCATCGGTGCGTTCGGGCCCTCGTCCGGGCCGGGCGCACCACTGCTCAAGGCGTTTCAACTGGGCTGCCGTGCGGCCTTGTTGAACAGAAAACAGACTGGTTCGGTGGTGGCGTCGGCGGGGGAGTGAGGCTCGTGCCGTTCGCCCCGATTCCGACCCCCTACTTCCAGCCAGACTAAGGTTAGGCTAACCTGCACGCCGTGAGATCAGGTGAACGCGCAGGTAGCGCCACACGTCCGCGCGGTCACGAATTGTCCGCCGAGCACATGACCGTGTCGTACGACGGCGTCGATGTCGTGCACGACGCTGCCATCCAGCTCAGGCCCGGCGAAGTGACCGCTCTCGTCGGCCCCAACGGGAGCGGCAAGTCGACACTGCTGCGTACCGTCGCCCGCCTGCAGGGCGCACGGCACGGCACGCTGACCCTCGATTCCGGGACGGCCGAGGCCGCCGACGGCTTCGACCTCACCGCCCGCCAGTTCGCCCGCCGCGTCGCCCTCCTGACCCAAGGACGCCCCACACCGGGCGGCCTGACCGTCCGTGACGTCGTCGAGTTCGGCCGCTACCCCTACCGGGGCCGCTGGGGCCAGGCCGACGCGGGCGGCGCCGCCGTGGTGGAGCGCGTGCTCCTCCTGACCGGCGTCGACAACCTGGCCGACCGCGCCGTCGACCAGCTCTCGGGCGGGCAGTTGCAGCGGGTGTGGCTCGCCAGCTGCCTGGCCCAGGAGACCGGCGTACTGCTGCTCGACGAGCCGACCACCTACCTGGACCTGCGCTACCAGATCGAACTCCTCGACCTGATGCGTGACCTCGCGGACGACGGCGGCATCGCCGTCGGCGTCGTCCTGCACGACCTCGACCAGGCCGCCGCCGTCGCCGACCGGATCGCCCTGCTCGACGCCGGGCGCATCGTCGCCGACGGCGCCCCCGAGGACGTACTGCAACCGGAGCGCCTCTCCGAGACGTACGGCATCCGCATCGAGGTCGACACCGACCCCCTCACCGGCCGGCTGCGCACCCGCGCGATAGGCCGCCACCACAGCAGAAGCGAAAGGCTCCACACCTCCTCATGAGACGCCCCCTCCTCGCCGCGGCGGCCGCCACCGCCGTGGCCCTCGTCCTGTCCGGCTGCGGCACCTCCGAGCCCGCCAAGACCAGTGCGGACAAGAAGTCCGAGCCGATCACCCTCACCGACGCCAACGGCAAGACGGTGAAGCTCGACGGTCCGGCCAAGAAGGTCGTCGGCACCGAGTGGAACGTCGTCGAGTCCCTGGTCACGCTCGGCGTGGACCCCGTCGGTGTCGCCGACGTCAAGGGCTACAAGGCGTGGGACTCCGCCGTTCCGCTCAAGAACGACCCCAAGGACATCGGCACCCGCGGCGAGCCGAGCATGGACACCCTCGCCGGTCTCACCCCCGACCTCATCGTCACAACGACCGACATGTCGGCCTCCGCGGTGAAGCAGATGCAGAAGGTCGGCACCGTCCTCCAGGTCAAGGCCGCCGACGGCTCCGACCAGGTGGGCCAGATGTTCGACACCCTGGACGTCATCGCCAAGGCCACCGGCACGACCGGCGAGGCCAAGAAGGCGAAGGAGTCGTACGAGGCCAAGGTCGCCGAAGGCAAGAAGGCGCTGAAGGAGGCCAAGCTCGACGGTTCGAAGGTCGCCTTCGCCGACGGCTACGCCGCCTCCAACCAGGTCTCCCTGCGCGGCTACACGAGCAACTCCCTGCTCGGCGCCGTCAACGAGGAGCTCGGCCTGAAGAACGCCTGGAAGATCAAGGGCGACAAGGACTACGGACTCGCCACCACCGACGTCGAGGGCCTCACGGCGCTCGGTGACGACGTGAAGTTCGTCTACATCGGCAACAAGGGCGACGACAGCTCGGACGTGTTCACCGACGAACTCGCCGACAACTCCGTGTGGAAGTCGCTGCCGTTCGTCAAGGACGACGAGGTGCACCGGCTGCCCGACGGCATCTGGATGTTCGGCGGCCCCGGGGCGATGGAGGCGTACATCGACGCCCTCGTCGACACCCTGAAGAAGTAGCGCCGTGGCCGTCACCGCAACGCACTCAGCCACGCCCGAGCGCGCGGTCGCCTCCCCCTTGGGCGCGGTCGCGGTGACGGCCGGTCTCGTTCTTCTGGTCGCCGCTCTCGCGGTCGTCGACATCACGCAGGGCACCGCGTCCGTCGGTCCCGGCCAGGTGTGGCGGGCCCTCACCGGTCAGGCCGAGCAGGGCGACTCCTCCGTCGTCATCGCCTCACGCCTGCCGCGGATGGCCGCGGGGATACTCGTCGGCGTCGCGCTCGGCGCGGCGGGCGCAGCCCTCCAGGCGGTCAGCCGCAATGTGCTCGCCGCACCCGACACCCTCGCCGTCAACGCCGGTTCGTACCTCGCGATCACCCTCATGGTCGCCAGCGGTGCGACGGCGCCGCTGCTGGCCTCATCGGGAGTGGCGTTCGTCGGCGGCCTCGCGGCTGCCGCCGTCGTCCTCGTGCTCGCCGGACGCGGCGCCGGAACCGTCCGCCTCGTCCTCGCCGGCAGCGCGCTGGCCCTGGGGCTCAACGCCATCACCGAGGCGCTGCTCCTGCTGGCGCCCGAACAGACCCAGGGCCTCTACCAGTGGGGCCAGGGAAGCATCAGCCAGAACGGCTTCGACGGAGTGGCCGACATGGCGCCCGTCGTCCTGGCCGCGCTGGTGGGCCTGGTGCTCATCGCCCGCCGCATCGACGCCCTGGCTCTGGGCGACGACGCCGCGCGGGGCCTGGGCATCCCGGTCCGCGGCACCCGCGTCACGGCCGTCGTCCTCGCCTCGCTGCTCTCGGCCGGTGCGGTGACGCTGGCCGGGCCCATCGCCTTCGTCGGCCTGTGCGCGCCGGCCCTGGTGCGGCCGCTCGCGGGCCGCATCCGTGGCCTCCTGCGCCACCGGACCCGCATCCCCGTCGCCGGTCTCGTGGGCGCCGCCCTCGTGCTGGGCTCCGACGTGCTCCTGCGCACCGTGACGTCCTCGCAGACCGCGGTCACCGTGCCCACGGGCGTCATCACCAGCGTCGTCGGCGCCGTGTTCCTCGTCGTCATGGCGATGCGCACGCGCGACGGCGCCGGTGCCTCGGCGCCGGACCGGCTGCGCATCCCGAGCAGGACCGCCTACCTCGTCACCGTGGTGGTCCTCGTGGCCGCGCTGGCCGGCGTCATGACCGCCGCGGTGCTCGTCGGCGACAGCACGCTCCTGCTCGGCGACGTGGTCAACTGGGTGCGGGGACAGTCGGGACAGGCCATCACCTTCGTCCTGGACACCCGGGTGCCACGGGTGTTCGCCGCACTCTGCGCGGGTGCCGCGCTCGCCCTGTCCGGCACGCTCGTGCAGTCCGTGACCCGCAATCCGCTCGCGGAACCCGGTGTCCTCGGCGTCTCGGGCGGAGCGGCGCTCGGCGCCGTCATCCTCGTCACCTCGGCGCCGGGCGCCGGGTCGTGGAGCATCGCGGGCGCGGCGTTCGCCGGCGCCGCGGTCAGCTCCCTGGTCGTCTTCGGCCTCGCGGCGAAGGGCGGCTTCCAGAACAGCAGGCTCGTCCTGGTCGGCATCGGTGTGTCCTCGGGGACGATGGCGCTGATCAGCCTGCTGATCGTGCTCACCGACCGGTTCAGCGCGACCAAGGCGCTGATCTGGCTCTCGGGCTCCACCTACGGACGGTCCGGCACCGACATCCTGCCGGTCGCGGCCGTGCTCGTGGCAGGGACGGTCGTGGCCATTGCCCGCCGCAAGGAACTCGACCTCGTGTCGCTCGACGAGGACACCCCGCGGCTCCTGGGCCTGGACCTGGCACGCGGACGTCTCGGCTTCCTCGTCGTGAGCGTGCTGCTCAGCGCCACCGCGGTGGCCGCGGCGGGCACGATCGGCTTCGTGGGTCTGGTGGCGCCGCACGCGGCACGCGCGCTGGTGGGCCGACGCCACGCACGGGTCGTTCCGGTCGCGATGCTGCTGGGCGCTTCTCTGGTCTGCCTCGCGGACCTGCTGGGCCGGACCGTCATCGCCCCGGCCCAGCTGGGCGCGGGACTCATGACGGCGGTCGTGGGGACGCCGTACTTCGTGTACTTGCTGGTGCGCAGCCGCCGCTAGTGGGGCGGCGGCCGCGTGCCGCGCTATGAGGCGATGCTGCCGCGCTGCCTGAGCAGCGGCAGGACGTGGTCCCTGACCGCGGGGGAGAGCTGAACGTCGCCTTCCCGCCCGGAGATCCACCGCAGGGCGGCCAGCTCGGCGGCGGGCTCGGGCTCCTTGCTGATGCGTGCCTCGAAGACCGACAGCCTCATGGGCGCCCGCTCCAGGGCGGCCATGGCCTCGACGTCGGCCAGGAACCGCGGCTCCAGGGGCTGCACGCCGAGCTCTTCGTCCAGTTCGCGGACCAGGGTCTCCAGTCGGGCCTCACCCGCATCGGGCTTGCCGCCCGGCAGATAGAAGACGTCGGGAGCCGCCTGCTTGCTGACGACCAGCAGGCGGTTCTCCTGAACGATCGCGGCGGCCACCACGGCCAGCGGCTCTTCCGCGCCGATGCCGTGGGCGACGCCCGTCTCACTGTCGTATGTCATAGGGGCCGTCTTCCCCACGCACCCCAGCAGCACCCATCGCCCGTCACGCATCAGCCGGAAAGCGGGCCGACGTGTCGAATTCCGGTGGGCCGCTCCGACGTATCTCATGGAAGCCGGAGGAATCCGGAGAGGTCCGTTTCGCAAGGGCGTGGTGGAGATGCTGCTGGAGAACAAGATCGCTGTGGTGTACGGGGCTGGCGGGGCGATCGGTGAAGCGGCGGCCCGCGCCTTCGCCGAGGAAGGAGCCCGGGTGTTCGTCGCCGGACGCACCCGGGCCACCCTCGACGCGCTCGCCGGGACGATCCGCTCGGGCGGCGGCCTGGCGCAGCCCGTGGTCGTCGACGCCTTGGACGAACGGGCGGTGGCGGAGTGCGTGGACGGCATCGTCGCCCAGGCCGGGCGGATCGACATCTCGTTCAACGCCATCGGAGCCGCCGATGTCCAGGAACCGCTCCAGAAGATCTCGGTGGAAGACTTCCTGCAGCCCGTGACGACGGTGCTGCGCTCGCAGTTCCTGACCACCCGGGCCGCGGCCCGGCACATGGTGCCCCGCGGGACGGGCGTCATCCTGGCCTTCGGCGGGGGCGGGCCGCAGACCCTGCCGGGTCTGGGCGGCTTCAAGGTCGCCCTCGACGCGCTGGAAGGGCTGCGCCGCCAGTGGGCGTGCGAACTCGGGCCGCACGGCGTCCGCGTGGTCACGCTGAAGTCGGGCGGCGTGCCCCAGGCCATCCCCGAGGGCTTCCCGGGAGGCGACGAGATCACCGCCGCGCTCGAGGAGGCGACGCTGCTGGGGCGGACCGCCGAGCTGAGGGACGTCGGCCAGGTGGCCGCGTTCGTGGCCTCGGACCGGGCCCGCACGCTGACGTCGACCGACGTGAACATCTCCTGCGGGGCCATCGTCGACTAGGAGTTCAGCATGGGGATGCCGAACCGGACGCCGCGGCAGGTGGCGCCGCTGGAGGCTCAGTCGAGACAGAACTCGTTGCCCTCGATGTCCTGCATCAGGATGCACGACTCGTTGTCGTCGTCGGCAAGCAGCGTGCGCACGTGTACGGCGCCGAGCGCGACCAGCCGTGCGCATTCGGCCTCCAGCGTGGCGAGGCGCTCATCACCGACGAGTCCTGTGCCGGCTCGCACGTCGAGATGCACCCGATTCTTGACGATCTTCCCTTCGGGAACGCGTTGGAAGAGCAGGCGCGGGCCCGCACCCGAGGGATCACTGCACGCGAAGTAGGTGACCTGCTCCTCAGGCGGCAGCGAGCGGTGGTACTCCTCCCAACTGGCGAACCCCTTCGGGACCGGCGGAAGGACGTACCCCAACACCTCGCACCAGAAGCCGGCCAGGCGCGCGGGCTCAGCGCAGTCGAAGGTGACTTGGAACTGCTTGATCGATGACATCGGCGCACCGTAGCAAAACAGTGCCCCGTGGCAAGGGGGCAGAGCACAGCGACCCCGCCGCGACGGGGGGACGCGGCGGGGCCATAGAGGCGGGTGCCCGGAGAAGTCGGCGTCATGCCTGCTTCGGCGGATGGATTTCGCGGGACACCGCGACGCCCGCCACCGGGGCGGGTGGCGGGCGTCGCGGCGGGCAGGTGGGGCGGACGCGTCAGCGCCGCATCGGTGCCTCCACGGGTTCCTCGGTCCCGGCATCGGAAACCGGGAACGTCTTCATGCGTACGGCCTCCGTACCGCTGTCGTTGTGCCGCATCGCCCAGTTCTCCAGGGTCGTGCGGCAGGCGTGGTCCAGATGGCGCAGCGCGGTCAGGTCCAGTTCGATGGGCCGGTCCTTGGGCAGGGCCTCCAGCGTCTCCAGGATGCGCGGCAGCCGCAGGAACGTGGCGTTGCCGGTGAGGGTGACCACCATCCGTCCGCCGGTCAACTCCCGTACGTCCAGGTGGACATGGGAGGTGTCCCAGGCGGACTTGACCACGGCGAGCACCAATCCGAGGACGACGCCCTCGAACATGTTGGTCACCACGATGGCGATCGCGGTGGTGGCAAGGACCAGGGCCTCGCCCCGGTGGGCGCGGGCCAGCGGGACGATCTCCTTGACGGGGATCAGCTTGCAGCCCGCGTGGACCAGTACACCCGCGAGCGCCGCCAGCGGGATGATGCCGAGCGCGGCCGGAAGGAGCACGGCGAACAGCAGCAGCCAGGCGCCGTGCAGGACGCGGGAGAGCGGTGTGCGGGCGCCGGCCTCGACGTTGGCCGAGCTGCGCACGATGACCGCCGTCATCGGCAGTGCGCCGAGCACGCCGCACACCGTGTTGCCGACGCCCTGGGCGACGAGCTCCTTGTCGTACTGCGTGCGCGGTCCGTCGTGCATGCGGTCCACCGCGGCGGCGCTGAACAGCGATTCGGCCGAGGCGATGAGGGTGAAGGCCAGGACCGTGCCGAGCACGGCCACGCCGCCCAGGGCCGTCAGGTCGCCGAAGCCCGGCGGCTGAATGGCGTCGAACAGGCCGCGCACCGTCACGTTGGCCACGTCCAGGCTCAGCCCGGCGGACACGGCGGTGGCCAGGGCGACGGCGGCCAGCGGGGCGGGCACCACGCGCACGGCCGCGGGCAGCTTCGGCCACAGGACCAGCACGGCGATGGTGCCAAGACCCAATGCCACGGCGGTCAGTGAGGTGGTGTCACCCAGCACGTCGGCAAGGAGTCCGGGCAGCCCGGCTATCTTCTCGAGCCCGGAGCGCGGCTGTTCGGCGCCGGCCATCGTGTACAGCTGACCGAGGATCAGGACGAGTCCGATGCCTGCCAGCATGCCCTGTACGACGGACACGGAGATGGCGCGGAACCACCGGCCGCAGCGCAGCAGGCCGAGGACGATCTGCAGGGCGCCGGTGAGCAGCACGATCGCGCCGAGCATGCCGAGCCCGAACTCCTGCACCGCCTCGAAGACGAGCACGGTCAGTCCGGCGGCGGGCCCGCTCACCTGAAGGGCGCTGCCCGGCAGGAAGCCGACGACCAGGCCGCCGACGATGCCGGTGACCAGGCCCAGTTCGGCCGGGACGCCGGAGGCGACCGCCACGCCGACGCACAGCGGCAGGGCGACCAGGAAGACGACGAGTGAGGCGAGGAAGTCCTGGCGCAGGACGCCCGGTTCACGCAGTGGGCGGAAGGGGGAGCGAAGGGAGGAGAGGAAGGAGGGCATGAGGGTGGGGGGTCCTGTCGTGGGAGCGGTCCGGTCGGTGGGGCGCGGCGGCTCTCACAGCGGACCGAACGCCGGCCGGTCGTCGAACGACGGACGATGGGCGGTGACGGTGCCGGTGTGTACTTCGTAGTACCAGGCGTGCAGGGTGAGCGATCCCTCGTCGATCCGCTCTCTCACGCAGGGGTACGCGCGCAACCTCTCCACCTGTGCGAGCACGTGTGTCTGCACGGCCTCGGCCACGTCGGCGGAGGCCGGGACGAGAGCGCGCACGGCGGCGTCGGGGGCGACGGAGTGGTCCAGCCAGTCGCGCACGGCCGGCACGGCCGACAGGTCTTCGCCCCGCACCAGGGCGCCCACCGCGCCGCAGTGCGAGTGTCCGCAGACGACGATGTCGCGGACTCCGAGTACGCACACCGCGTACTCGATGGTGGCTGCCTCGCTCAGGGGGCGGCCCTCCCGGCCGGCGTCGTTGCCGGAGGGGTAGGGCGGTACGACGTTGCCCGCGGTGCGGAGTTCGAAGAGTTCACCGGGGCGTGCGCCGGTGATCAGGGCCGGTACGACGCGTGAGTCGGAGCACGTGACGAACAGGGCTTCGGGCGATTGGCCGGCCCCGAGGGCCTGGAAGGCCGCGGCGTTTTGAGGGGCCGCGACGTGGGTCGCGGCGAAGGAACGGGCGTTGTCGATCAGGGACTTCATGATGGCCTGCCTCCTGCGTCACTGCGGCGGAGCCGGGACGCGGTGTGGTCGGGTCGATGGTGACAGTGAGGCGGCGCGGGCCGCTGAGTGACAGCGGGCTCCACGTCGCCCCGGTGACAGCCTGTACTTCAGCTGTGTCTCTCACTTTGCCATTGCATTAACCTCTGATGACAGAGCAAAAATCTGCCAAAGATTGAGTAATAAACGCCCCTGAGCTGGGAGTTGATCCAACCCTCAACCGTTGGTCAAGGGTTCACGTGGAGATCATGTGGAGCTCATGAGGCCGTTCCGTTAACGACAACGGGACGGAGCACCGTCAGCGACTCTTCCTGGCGGGCCACCATCGCGAAGGGGAACCGGTCGATCTCCAGGCAGAGGTCCACATCGTCGGGGTGGTACCCGCTCCGCAGCCCGCCGGCGAGCTCCGCCGCGGCACGAGAAGCCCTCGCCCGGTGGAGATACGGGGCCGCCTCGACATCGCCTCCGGCCATGCACTGCCCGATGTATTCGGCGCAGGCCAGGTCCTCGTCGGCCCGCCCACCCTCGCCGGTGACGACGAACGTCACCGGACCGGCATCCTTCGCCCGCAGGAACCGCGCGGTCGGGCCGGCCACCACGAAGCTCGCGCACAGGACCAGCGGCGCGTTGGCGACGGCCAGCGCGCCCACGGTCCCCGCCGTCGTCTTCTGCACCAGCGTGCGACCGGTGAAGTCCCGCGACCTGAGCAGGCCGGGCGAGTTCACCGCGTCGAAGCCCGCTGCCGGAGCACCGTCCTTCAAGGCCAGCCACCCCGGCCGGCCCTCCTTCAAAGCCAGCGCCTCACTCTCCGTCGAGGCCAGGACGATCCTCTCGACACCACGAGAGAAGGCCCAGGCAGCCACGGTGAAGGCGCGCATGACGTCGACGACGACGGCGACACGGGGAACGTCGGTCAACTCGGGTATGCCTACAAAGCGATGATCCATCGCGCCATTCTGACGCTCCGGATCATCCGAAGGGCATGATTTTCCGGCTGGCTGCAACCGCTGGACGGCAGGAGGCTCCTGGGGACTTGGGGGGGCTGATCAGCGGCCCGGTGCCGGTGCGGCGAGTTCGTCTTCCAGTCCGTCTCCTCGGCCGTACCGTGACCGCGCCGCCGTTCGTCGATTCGTCTGCACCAAAGCGCCCGCCGTGAAGGCGAGCGAGCTTGCGAAGGCGGTCGTCAGGGCGGGGTTGAGCCAGGAGGGGACGACCGGGCTGGTGAACACGTGCCCGTCGGTCGTACGGCACATGACGTTCAGCGGAAGGAACCGCACCTCATGGGCCGACACCTGTGCGTCCCGCGGACGCTGGGACGCGTCGCGGCACTCGCGCAGGGGTGTGGAATCCGCGCCCCCTCCCCCCTCGCCGACAGCGAGGCCGACGGCCGCGAGGCCGAGGAGGTAAAGGGCGGCGGTGGCGATGGCGGAGAAGACAGCCATGCCCCGGACGAACGTCGAGTCGCTGCCTGCGGCAGTTCCGACCATGGCACACCCCGTATCGGCGCGGCGGACAGAGACTTCTCAGCTGCCCGCCTTTGCTCGGAAGAACCGCATCACCGAGGAATTGGGCTCCGCCGCGCCACTGCCACGATCACTGCCGCTACGCGTGCCACTGTGGGGCCATGTCCATCGACGTACGCCCCGCTTCGGTCTTCGAGGATGTCCGTGCCGTGGTCGGCCCGAAGTCACCCGACGCCAATGTCTGCTGGTGCCTGAGCTACCGGATCCCGTCCAAGCTCAACAACGAGCTCCGCGGTCCTGCCCGCGGTGAGTACGTCGCCGAGCTGTGCCGTGCGAATCCCCCGCCGGGAGTGCTGGCCTACGACGGCGACGAGCCGGTGGGCTGGGCGGCCGTGGCGCCCCGCTCGGAGACGTCCTTCGCGCGGAACCGGAAGATCCCGCACGTCGACGATCTGCCGGTCTGGTCGCTGTGGTGCGTCCGCGTACGGCCCGGCCATCGCAAGCAGGGGATCTCGCACGCCCTGATCGAAGGCGCTGTCGAGTTCGCCCGCGCCCACGGCGCACCCGCCGTCGAGGCGTACCCACTCGACAACGGAGCCGCCAAGGTCGACCTGACGATGGCGTACGCCGGTCTCCGCAAGAACTTCGAGCGCGCCGGATTCACCCACGCCGCCGACACGACCTCCGTGCTGGCCGGTCATCCCCGCATCCTGATGCGGCTCGACCTGCGCTGAGACGCCGGCAGCCGCGGGCCGCGCCCTGGGCTGCCACGTCAGCCCGCGGAGTCCGGCCGGCCGGCGGCGTCGGGGTCGATGACGTGCACCGCGGCCTCCTCGGCGGAGGCCGCCCCGCCGTCGATGCCCATGTCCTCGCCGATCATGTCCTGTTCGGCGTCGTCCTCCGCGTCCACGCTGGCCCCCTCGTCGGGGGCGAACAGGCGCCCGGCGCGGGCGTCCCCGACCTGCGTCTCGTCGATCGGCTCGCCGTCGGTGTCGGTCGTGTCCCCGATGCCGTCGTCGTCCTCGGCCGGATCGGGGACTTCGAGCGCGGGGTCGGGCCGCTCCTCGGAGAGGCGTTCGGCCAGGCTCTCGCCGTCCTGCTGCTCCTGAGCGGTGGTGCCGGTGTGGGCCACGCCGAGGGGCCGCTCGGGCGGCGACCAGCCCTCGTCGTAGGGATCAGCCCCGCGGTCGCTGAGCGTGTCCTCCGCGTCGAGGATGCCCTCGTCCTCGCGGACCTCCTCGGCATCGGGCTGGTAGACCTCGTCGCCCATGACCTCGTCGTTTCCCACGGTGCTCGTCCTCCTTCACGCGCGACTGATGCTGCTGTTGTCCCGTGTATCCACCCTGATCCAGAACACACGTTCCGGCATGCGGGGGAGCGGGGGCCACGCGACCGGTCGGCAGGTCACCGCGTTCCCGGCGGACGCCATTCGAGGAGCAACAGCGTCGCGTCGTCGCGCAGTTGGTTGTCCTGGCGGTCGAGGATGGAGTGAATGAGCTGGCGCAGGGCCTCGGGCGCCGGTTCGCCCGCCGCGGTGGCACGGATGATGCTGTCCGTGAACCGCTCCAGGCCGAATTCGGCGCCGCCCCCGGTCCGCAGCTCGGTGACGCCGTCGGTGTACATCAGCACGCGGTCACCCGGCTGGAGCGCCTCCTCGTGGACCTCCCACTCCACGTCGGCCAGCAGGGCGGGGGTGCCCATGGGCGGCTGGGCCGGCCGCTCCAGCGCCCGGTCCAGTACGCGGTGGTCCCGGATCAGCAGCGGTGGCGGATGGCCGCAGTTGCACCACCGCAGCAGGCCGGAGGCCAGGTCGAGCTGGGCGAGGATGCCGGTGCAGAACTGCTCGGGCAGCCACCCGGCCAGCGCGTGCTGGACGGTGTCGACGAGCTCGGTCAGCGTGGCCTCGGCCCGGCGGGCGTTGCGGCAGCCGGCCATGGCCACGGCGGTGGTGAGACCCGAGGCGAGGTTGTGGCCCATGGCGTCCAGGATCGCCACGTGCAGGGTCGAGGGGGTCAGGGAGTGATCGAAGGCGTCGCCGCCGATCTCGTACGCCGGTTCGAGCACGGCGGTGGAGATCACGTGGGAGTTGCCGATGGTCCTGGGCGGCAGGAAGGCCCGCAGCATCTCGGCGGGCAGCTGCATGGTCTCGGACCGTGTCCGGCGCGCGAAGCTGTCGCTCGACGCCCGCTTGGAGGTGATCGTCATGGCCAGGACGGAAGCCAGCATGCGGCAGCGGCGCAGCAGCGCGACGTCGATGACCGACGCCGTGGCACCGATCACGCCGAGCCGCTCGGCGCCGTCGATCAGCGGCAGCCAGGCGACGATCCGGCCCTGGGCCAGCTCCTCGACGCGCAGCGCGTGCGCCCGGTAGGCCGAACCGGCGACGGTGGTGTCCACCGTGAGCGAGTCCGGTCCCGCAGCCAGCGGCACCAGGCACCGCTGCTGGATGTCCACGAGGTACACGTCGATCCGGTCGAGCCCGACGGCGTCGGCGAAGCGCTGGGCCAGGGCGGGCAGCTCCATGGGCGCCGCCGCGTGCGCCGAGGCGAGCAGCTGCTCGAACAGCTGCTCCCCGGGGCCGGGCTGCCGGGGGCCGGGGCCCGAGCGCGCGGGTCCGGAGCTGTCGGGCCCGTAGCTGTCGGGCCCGGCGTTTCCTGATCCGGCGTCTCCCGGTCCGGCGTTTCCGGCTCCGGGCTCCCTGGGCTGGCTCGACATCTGTGATCACCGCCTCATGAGCAGTCTCACACCGGGTCCCGGATCGCGCCCGGCTTGGGGCGGGCGGGGCACGTTCTGCGCCTGCGCCCGCCCGATTTCCGGCTCCTAGGCGCCTGCCCCGGTCCACCGGGCCGGCCGTCTCAGCGGTTGACCCCGGTCCGCGGAGGCCCGCAAGCGCAGCGTAAGGTCGCGGACCGGCCGCATGCGGCCGAACCGACCAATACAGTCACCGAACAAGGAGCCGCTGGTCATGCCAGCCAATGACGCCGCTGAGGCGCCGATCTACGACACCCTCGTCCAGGAGCACGGCGACGTCCTCGCGACAGCCCGCAAGGCCGCCGAGGAGACCCAGCAGAGAGCCGAAGCCGTGCTGGACTTCAGGGGGCCGATCACGGTCGCCCCGGACGCCCCGTCCGCCGAACCCGCGGCGTAGGCCTCGACGGGGCAGGGAAGGCCCCGGCCTCACAGCCCCGCGGCCCTCACATGCCCCGCCGCCCGTTGTGGGCGACGCTGGAAGCACACGTACGCCGTCGCAGTCCCGATGGCCGGAGGTGCCGATGGATCCCGTGCGGGCGCTGGAACGGATCGCCTTTCTGCTGGAGCGCGGCCGCGCCCCGACCTACCGCGTGAAGGCCTTTCGCACCGCGGCCGCGGTGATCGGTGACCTGGCCGACGGCGAGGCGGCGCGGCGCGTCGCCGACGGGTCCCTGGAGTCGCTCAAGGGCATCGGGCCCAAGACCGCCGGTGTGGTCCGCGAAGCGCTGGCCGGCGATGTGCCGGGGTACCTGGAGCGGCTCGAGGGCGAGGCGGACGCCCCGCTCGTCGAGGGCGGTACCCGGCTGCGGGCGCTGCTGCGCGGCGACTGCCACCTGCACTCCGACTGGTCCGACGGCGGCAGTCCGATCGAGGAGATGGGCCGGGCGGCGCGGGCGCTGGGCCATGAGTGGGCCGTGCTCACCGACCACTCGCCGAGGCTGACCATCGCGCGCGGTCTGTCGCCGGAGCGGCTGCGCGAGCAGCTGGCGGTGGTGGCCGACCTCAACGAGCGCTGGGCGCCCTTCCGGCTGCTCACGGGCATCGAGTGCGACATCCTCGACGACGGCTCGCTCGACCAGGAGCCCGAGCTGCTCGACCAGCTCGACGTGGTGGTCGTCTCGGTGCACTCCAAGCTGCGCATGGACGCCGCCGCGATGACCCGGCGCATGGTCGCCGCCGTCAGCGATCCGCGGGCCGACGTGCTCGGGCACTGCACCGGCCGGCTCGTCACCGGGCGCGGCAGGCCGGAGTCGCAGTTCGACGCGGACGCGGTGTTCGCCGCGTGCGCGGACCACGGCACGGCCGTGGAGATCAACAGCCGTCCGGAGCGGCTCGACCCGCCGCGCCGGCTGCTGCGCCGGGCGGTGGACGCCGGAGTGCTGTTCTCCGTGGACACCGACGCGCACGCACCGGGTCAGCTGGACTGGCAGGTGATCGGGTGCGCGCGGGCCGAGGAGTGCGGGGTGCCCGCCGAGCGCGTGGTGACGACCTGGACGGCGGAGAGACTGCTGGCGTGGACGGCGCAGAGCCGGGCGGCTGCCTGAGAGGGCTCGGCGTCGGGGGGGGGCTGCGATTGTGTCGGGGGGCCTGCGGTGCGGAGCCCGCTCGGAGAACGCTCGGAGCGGGCTCGGAGATCGCTCAGAGACCGCCCGCCAGCAGCCGGTCGGGCGTCAGGGGCAGCTCGCGCAGCCGCAGTCCGGTCGCGTGGTGCACCGCGTTGCCGATGGCCGCCGCCGTTCCGACGATGCCGATCTCGCCGATGCCCTTGCTGCCCATGGGGTTGAGGTGGGGGTCCTCCTCGTCGATCCAGTGCGCCTCGATCGCGGGCACGTCCGCGTGCGCCGGTACGTGATAGGCGGCGAGGTCGGCCTCCGTGAAGTCGCCGAAGGCCGCGTCCATGGTGCTGCCCTCGGTCAGCGCCATGCCCAGGCCCATCGTCATCGCGCCGATGAACTGCGAGCGTGCGGTACGGGAGTTGAGGATGTGCCCGGCCGCGTAGACGCCGAGCAGGCGGCGCACCCGGACCTCGCCGGAGACCGTGTCCACGCCGACTTCGGCGAAGTGGGCGCCGAAGGAGTGGCGGGAGTAGGCGCTGTCCGCGTCGGCCTTGCCGGCCGTGTCGGCGGTGGCGCCCACGCCCTCCGGGGGCAGCTGCTGCCCCTGCTGTCCCGCCAGGCGGGCGGCCAGCCGCGTACAGGCCTCGTGGACGGCCCAGCCCCAGGAGGCCGTCCCGGAGGAACCGCCCGCCAGCGGCGCGGCCGGCAGGTCGCTGTTGCCGATGTCCGTGCGCACGGAGTCCAGCGGGACGCCCAGCGCGTCGGCGGCGACCTGGGCGAGCACGGTGCGGGCGCCGGTGCCGATGTCGGTGGCGTTGACGCGGACCACGAAGCTGCCGTCCGGGTAGGCGTGGGCGCTGGCCCGGGAGGGCGCGACGACCACCGGGTAGGTGGCCGCGGCGACTCCGCTGCCCACCAGAACGGGCCCCTCGGCGCGCGAGCGGGGACGCGGGTCGCGCTCGGACCAGCCGAAGCGGCGGGCTCCCTCGCGCAGACACTCGGCGAGGTGGCGGCTGCTGAAGGGCTTGGAGCTGTCGGGCTCCCGCTGGGTGTCGTTGCGCAGCCGCAGCTCGACGGGGTCGATGCCGAGCGTCTGGGCGAGTTCGTCCATCGCCGACTCCAGCGCGTACATGCCCGGCGCCTCGCCCGGAGCCCGCATCCACGAAGGGCTCGGCACGTCGAGCGGCACCACGCGGTGGGTGGTGCGGGCGTGCGGCGAGGGATACATGATGCGCGTGGCGGCGGCGGCCGTCTCGACGAACTCCTTGATGCGTGAGGTGTGCGCGGTCACCTCATGGATCACCGAGGTCAGCGTGCCGTCCCGGTCCGCTCCCAGTTGCACCCGGTGCAGGGTCGGCGAGCGATGGCCCACCACGGCCGGCAACTGGCGCCGCGGCAGGACGAGTTTGACGGGCCTGCCGGTCATGCGGGCCGCCATGGAGGCGAGCACCACCTGGGGGCGGGGCGTGCCCTTGGAGCCGAAGCCGCCGCCGACGTGCTCGGAGACGACCGTGATCCGCTCCTTGGGCAGCGCGAACAGGCCGGCCAGGACATCGCGGACGGTGCTGGCGCCCTGGCTGGAGTCGTGCACGGTCAGCCGCTCGTCCTGCCAGTGGGCGGTGGAGGCGTGCGGTTCCATGGGGTGGTTGTGCAGCGGCGCCACCCGGTAGGTGACATCGACGCGGGAGGGCGCGGAGGCGAACGCCCCCTCCGCGTCCCCGCGCACGTGCTCGCCCGAGGTGCCGTCCTCGTCCTCCGGCACACGGGCGTCGGGGTGATCGGCCTTCAGGGTGACGTCGTGCTTCTCCTCGGCGTAGCTGACCCGGACGGCTGCGGCGCCCTCGCGGGCGGCCTCCAGACTGTCGGCGACGACGAGCGCGACGTACCAGCCCCGGTGCGGAACGCGCGCGTCCTGGAGCACGGCCAGCGTGGCGTCGTCCGGCTTCTCCAGGCGCGGCGCGTTGAGGTGGGTGAGGACTTCGACGACACCGGGCAGCGCCAGGGCCGCCGAGGCGTCGACGGCGCTGACCGTGCCGCGCGCCACCGTGGCGGGCACCGGCCAGGCGTAGGCGCAGCCTTCGGGGGTGTGCTCGGCGGCGTAGCGGGCGGTCCCGGTCACCTTCTGGGGGCCCTCCCTGCGCTCGGCGGGCGCTCCGAGTGCGCTGACGGTGTCCGGCATGGGGTTCTCCCTGAGGGCGGGCGGGGTCTTGGTCAGGTGGCGGAGGGTGAGTCGGCGAGCCGGCTCAGGACGTCACAGGCGAGGTTGCGGGCGAGACGCACCTTGAACACGTTGTCCCGCAGCGGCTCGGCCGCCGACAGCTCGGCGTCCACGGCCCGCCGGAACGCCTCGTCGCTCGGCGCGCCGCCCACCAGCTCCCGCTCGGCACGCACGGCACGCCAGGGCCGGTGGGCCAGCCCGCCGAACGCGATCCGCACCTCGCGTACGACGGAGTCCTCGACGTCCAGGACCACGGCCACCGAGGCGAGCGCGAAGGCGTAGGAGGCGCGGTCGCGGGCCTTGCGGTAGGCGGACGGCAGCCGCGCGGCCGCGGCCGGGAGCACCACTCCGGTGATCAGTTCGCCGGGTGCGATCTCGGTGTCCAGGTCCGGACGGTCGCCGGGCAGGCGGTGGAACTCGGTGACGGGCAGGGTGCGCCGTCCCCGTACGCCGTGCAGCTCCACCTGGGCGTCCAGTGCGGCGAGCGCGACGGCCATGTCGGAGGGGTGGGTGGCGATGCACTGCGTCGAGTGGCCCAGGACCGCGTGGTCGCGGTGGACGCCGTCGCGCGCGCCGCAGCCGGTGCCGGGCTCGCGCTTGTTGCACGGCTTGCTCAGGTCCTGGAAGTAGGGGCAGCGGGTGCGCTGGAGCAGGTTGCCGCCGGTCGTGGCCACATTGCGCAGCTGGCCCGAGGCCCCCGCGAGCAGCGCCTGGGACAGAACGGGGTAGCGCTCGCGCACCAGCGGATGGGCGGCCAGGTCGCTGTTGCGCACCGTCGCACCGGCGCGGACGGAGCCGTCCGGCAGTTCCTCGACGGCGTCCAGCGGCAGCCTGCTGACGTCGATCAGCGTGCCGGGCCGCTCCACGCCCAGCTTCATCAGGTCGACGAGATTGGTGCCGCCGCCCAGATAGCGGGAGCCGGGCCGGCCCGCGTGGGCCGCGGCCGCCTCTTCGACGCTGTAGGCGCGTACGTACCGGAAGGGCTTCACCGGGTCACGTCCTCGACGGCCTCGACGATGTGCGGATAGGCGCCGCAACGGCACAGGTTGCCGCTGAGCCGCTCACGGATCTCGTCCCGGGTCAGCTCCACGGGCGCGCCGGTGTCGGCGCCCGGATCCGTCACGTGCGAGGCGTGGCCCGCCGCGGCCTCTTCCAGGGCGCCGACGGCCGAACAGATCTGTCCGGGGGTGCAGTAGCCGCACTGGAAGGCGTCGCGCTCCAGGAAGGCCTGCTGCAGGGGGTGCAGCCCCTCACCATCGGCGCCGCGCAGCCCCTCGACGGTGGTGACGGCGCACCCGTCGTGAGCGACGGCCAGCAGCAGACAGCTGTTCGCGCGGCGACCGTCGACCAGCACGGTGCAGGCACCGCACTGGCCGTGATCGCAGCCCTTCTTGGCGCCGGTGAGACCCAGCTGCTCGCGCAGGACGTCCAGCAGCGTCGAACGGTGGTCGACGGTGACGAGGCAGGGCTCGCCGTTCACCGTCAGGGGCACTTCCGAGCGGAACACATCGGTCCCCATGGCGCTCTGCTCCCTCGTCGAAGTCTGGTCTGCGTGACGTCCGCGGTGTCACCGCGTAACCAGCCTGAGTCAGGACACACGTTCCGGCATGCCGGGCGCCGTCAGGGTGTCGTCACGGTTTGCGGGCCAGGCCGCCGTGTTCGCCGATGGGCTCCGGGGCGGGGGTGTCGGTGTCCGGGCGCCAGAAGGGGACCGAGACGACTCCGGGGGCCAGCAGGTCCAGGCCGTCGAAGAACGCGGTGATCTGGTCGACGGGGCGCAGGAAGTAGGGGACGGCGCCGGTTTCGTTGTAGGCGTCCTGGGCCTGTTCGTAGTCCGTGTCGGTGCCCCGCGAACCGTCGTTGATGGAGAGGTAGCTGCCGGAGGGCAGGCCTTCCATCAGACGGGTGACGATGGAGCGCGCCTGGTCGTAGTCGGCGACGTGGCCCAGGATGTTGCTGAGGATCAGGGCGGTGGGGCGGGTGAGGTCGAGCGTCTCGGCTGCGGCAGCCAGGATGCGGTCGGGGTCGGACAGATCGGCGTCGACGTACGCGGTGGCTCCCTCGGGGGTGGAGGTGAGCAGGGCGCGGGCGTGCGCGAGGACCATCGGGTCGTGGTCGACGTACACGATCTTGGTGCGGGGATCGAGCCGCTGGGCGACCTCGTGGGTGTTGTCCACGGTCGGCAGGCCGGTGCCGATGTCCAGGAACTGCCCGATGCCCGCCTCGGTGACCAGGTGGGTGATGTTGCGGCGCAGGAAGGCGCGGCTGCTGCGGGCGACGGTGACGATGCCGGGGAAGACGGCGCTGTAGGCGTCGCCCGCCGCCTCGTCGACGGGATAGTTGTCCTTCCCGCCCAGCCAGTAGTTCCAGATCCGGGCCGAGTGCGGCACCGATGTGTCGATCTTCTGATGCGCCGCAGGTCCGGGCGTCGTGGCGTGGTCGGTCATGGGTAGCGTCCGTCTTTCCACCGAGGCGTGAACTGTTCAACGCACAACCTATGTCCCAACCGCGCCGACGCGTACACCAGTTCACGTTCTCGGCGAGTTCTGTGACCGGCGCGCCATGAAGAGGTCGTGTCAGCGGTCTGGCGGCGCCCTGCTGCCTCCGCGAGGATGACCCCTTCGCCTGAGGTGTCCGCCGGTTCCTGTGGGGCGTGTGCGGCCGGGAGGAAGGGCAGCGCGATGGGATCACACGCGGCGGCCGGACGGCGCAGGCCGGTCGTGGTGGCGGCGCTCGGCGCGGGACTGCTGGCGGCCCTGTTGTCCATCCCGAGCGCCGGGGGAGCGCCGCAGTCGGCCGACGCCTGCGGCAGCGTCGGCACGGAGCTGCCGCGCGGCGACTGCGGCCCGTTCTGGCAGGTCGTCGCCGAGGACTTCAACGGCGACCGGGTGCCGCTCGGCGCGTTCAGCGACTGCGACCATCACGCCGACACGTCCGCCGCGTACTGCGAGGGCCTCAAGGGTTCCTACCGCGCCAACTGGTGGGCGTATCCCACCGGTTGGCGTGACACGGCCAACGACCGGGGTCGCGATGTCGTGGGCGTCTACCACCCGGAGGACACCGTGAGCGTGGGCCCTGCGGAGAACGGCGACGGCCGCATGCGTATCCGGATGTGGCGGCCCGACGACGGAGGGCCGGTCCATGCCGCCGCGGTCGTACCGCGTGCCGTCATGCAGATGAGGTACGGCAAGTACAGCGCCCGTATCAAGGTGACCAAGCCTGCCCCCGGATACAAGTCGGCGTGGCTGCACTACGGCGGCGGCTGCGAGATGGACCACCCCGAGGGCAACTGGGCCGGGGACCTCACCGCCTTCCACCATCCGTGCGGCGGCGGGGAGCAGGGCACGTACCGCGGCGCCGACAAGTGGACCGAGTGGCACACGGTGTCGACCGAATGGACTCCCGGGCGCGTGCGCTTCTTCGTGGACGGGCGGGAGACGGGACAGGACACCAGGGGTGTGCCGGACCATCCGCTGTCCTGGGTCCTGCAGAACGAGAGCGCGCTCGAAGGCCCGGGAGCGGCGCCCGGCAGCAGCGCGCAGCTGGAGATCACCTGGGTCGCCGCGTACGCGTACGACTGGAAGTAGGGACGCAGGGGACCCGAGTAGCCCCGCGGCGCGTGGGCAGCAGGCTCACACGCCCGCTGGTGGTGATGTTTCAGCGGGAGCCGTTCGGCAAAGCGTACAAATATGGTGCAAATTGGCTACACGATGATGACCGAGCAAGCGGGCCCCCGAGCCCTCGTCGACGATCTGGTCGCGGCGGAGCGGGCCGGGTTCGACTTCTCCGTCACGTCCGACCACTACTTCCCCTGGCTCGACTCGCAGGGGCACGCGCCCTACGCGTGGAGCGTGCTGGGCGCGGCGGCGCAGGCGACCTCGCGGATCCCGCTCATGACGTACGTGACCTGCCCGACGGTCCGCTATCACCCGGCCGTGGTGGCGCAGAAGGCCGCGACGATGCAGCTGCTCTCCGAGGGCCGCTTCCGGCTGGGCCTGGGCTCGGGCGAGAACCTCAACGAGCACGTGGTCGGCGCGGGCTGGCCCTCCCCGCAGGTCCGCCTGGAGATGCTGGAGGAAGCGGTGGAGATCATCCGCGCGCTGTTCACCGGCGACAACGTCAACCACCAGGGCACCCACTTCGACGTGGCGAACGCCCGGCTGTGGGATGTCCCCGACGAGCTGCCCCCCATTGGAGTGGCGGTCTCCGGCGGACGTTCCTGCGCCCTGGCCGGACGCCTCGCCGACCTGGTCATCGCGACCGAGCCCAAGGCCGAGCTGCTCGCCTCGTTCGACGAGCACGGCGGCAGCGGCAAGCCGCGTGTGGGTCAGCTTCCCGTCTGCTTCGACACCGACAAGGACGCGGCCGTCGCCCGTGCGCACGACCAGTTCCGCTGGTCGGTCGGCGGCTGGCCCGTCAACGCGGAACTGCCCGGTCCGTCCGGCTTCGCGGGCGCCACTCAGTACGTCACCCGGCAGGACATCGCCGACCAGATCCCGTGCGGCGATGACGTCGACGCCTTCGTCGACGCCGTACGCCCCTACGCCGAGGCGGGCTTCACGGAGGTCGCCCTCGTCCAGGTGGGCGGCGAGCACCAACGCCCCTTCATCGACTGGGCGGAGAAGAAGCTGCTGCCTGCGCTGCGCGACCTCTGAACCCCTCACACGGCACCGTCGGCCACCACATCGGGCACCGGCAGTCGCCCCACCAGATACCTGCCCCCACATCGGGTACCCGTGACCCCACATCAGGTACCCGCGACCCCAGTGGAGAACAGCGTGAACGACACATCCGGCCCGGCTTCCCCCACCGCCCCCTCCGACTCCCCCGACCTGGTGCAAGTGGTCCTGGGGGAGTGCTCCGCGGCCGACGCGGACGCCGTCTTCGGCGTGCTGCGGACCCACTTCTCCTCCGACCGCGGTGAGGAGGCGCCGCACCGCACGGAGCAGCCCCGCCCCGCCGTCTGGACCGGTGCCTTCGTCGCCGCCCACAGCCCGGGACCCGTCCGGGGCGTGCTGCTGGCGGCCACGGTCACCGCCGACCTGCAGGGCAGCCCGGTGGCGGTGGACCGGCTGCGTGCCACGCTCGAATCGGCCTTCGTGGCCTCGGCCACCGGCACGGCCTCCGGCGACCAGGAGGTCCAGGTGCAGCTGCGCCTGACGGGCGCCGAGCACGGGGAGCCGCCGCTGCCGGGCCACTGAGGCCTGCCCTCAGCAGTGCAGATCAATGACTGCCTCGACGATGCGCATCAGGCGGTCCCCCGCCTGATCGATGCTTCCGTTCTGCGTGCTGACCTGCGCGCCTTCGAGTACGAAGGTGATCTCGGCCGTGGCCTGTTCGGGGTCGGGCAGCCCGGCCTCGACGCACAGGGCGAGCAGCCTGCGGGTCTGGCGGGCCTTGTGCTCCTCGATGACCTGCCGTGCGGGGTGGGCGCGGTCGGGCAGTTCGGCGAGGGAGTTGATGAAGGGGCAGCCCCGGTGCGAGATCGCCGGCAGACCCTCGGCGATGAACCGGGCCAGGCCCAGGATCTGCTCCCTGGGCCGGCCGGGGTACTGGGCCTCGACCCGGTCGAAGGCCGCCTGGTAGTCGGCGGCGACGATCCCCAGCCACTCCGCGACCAGTGCGTCCTTGGTCCCGAAGTGCCGGTAGATCGCCATCTTGGTCGTCTCGGCCCTGTCGGCGATCGCCTGGACGCCCACGCGCCGGATTCCCTCGCTCTGGAAGAGCTCTTCCGCCGCGTCGAGGATGCGCTCCCGGGGCGGCAGTTTCGCCACCCTGCTCGATCTGCTCGCTCTGCTCGGCCTTCCGGCGGTCGCTGCCATGACTGCTCCGTGACGTCCGGTCGAGGGGTCCTTTGACTTCGCTGTTACGGTACCAGTCTGTCCCGTGCGATACCGATCGGTATCGTCAGGGACTCGACGGTATCGTTCTTCCGCTGGGAGTGACAGTGAGAGTTGCCGAGTACGTGAGCTTCGACGCGGTCGGCCTTGCAGAGCTGGTGGCCCGGGGCGAAGTGACCCCCGCCGAACTGGAAGCAGCCGCGCGCGAGGCCGCGCAGGCGGTCGATCCGCAGATCAACGCGATCGTGGAGACCTGGCAGGCCGACGACGAACCCCACCCCGCCGGCACACCTCTGGCGGGCGTCCCCTTCCTGATCAAGGACATCGGAGTCTCCATGGCCGGGCGGCGCATGGAGCTCGGCAGCCGTCTCGCGGCCGGCCACGTCGCCGCCGCCGACTCCGCCCTCATGCGGCGCTTCCGACGCGCCGGCCTCGTGACGTTCGGGCGTACCGCGACACCGGAGTTGGCCTACAGCATCACCACGGAACCGGCGCTGTACGGCCCGGTCCGCAATCCGTGGGACCTGGAGCGGAGCGCGGGCGGCTCCAGCGGCGGCGCGGGCGCGGCGGTGGCTGCCGGGGTGGTCCCGATCGCCCACGCCACCGACGCCGCGGGCTCGCTGCGCATACCCGCCGCCTACAACGGCCTGTTCGGGCTCAAGCCCACCCGTGGCCGGGTCTCCATGGGCCCCGGCGCCGACGAAGTCTTCAGCGGCCTGGCCGTGCAGGGCAGCGTCAGCCGCACCGTGCGCGACAGCGCGGCCCTGCTCGACCTGATCCGCGGCCCGGAACCGGGTGATCCCTACTTCGCCCACCAGCCGTCCCGGCCCTACGCGGAGGAAGTCACCCGCCCGCCGGGCTCGCTGCGGATCGGTGTCATCGCCCAGGCGTGGGGCGGACGCCGTACCACCGCACCGGTGGCCGACGCGCTGTCGCGCACGGTGCGGCTGCTCGCATCCCTCGGCCACCGGGTGGAGGAGGCCGAGGTCGACCTCGGGGCCCACTGGGAGGAGTTCGTCCTGGCCAGCGCCCGGCTGATGACGGCGCATCTCGCGGCCTCGGTCGACGAGCTGGCTGCCGCCTTCGACCGGCCCGTCGACTCCTCCACCCTCGAGCCGGGGACCCTGGCCGGCTACCACTACGGGCAGCGGGTCACGGGCGCCCAGTTCGTCACCGCGCTCGCCCTCCGCAACCGGGTCGCGCGAAGCCTGGCCCGGTACTTCGAGACTTACGACGTACTGCTCACCCCGACCGTGCCGGAGCTTCCGCTGCTCGCGGGCGCCTACACCGAGGGTGCGCAGACACTGGACGGCCTCGGCTGGATCGACCGCCTCAACGACCGCTCGCCGTTCACCATGGCGTCCAACGTGGCGGGCACACCCGCCATGTCCGTGCCGGTGACGGCGGACGCCGGGACAGGGCTCCCGATCGGTATGCAGTTCGCCGCCGGATACGGGCTCGAAGGCCGCCTCTTCCGCCTCGCGGGACAGCTCGAACAGGCAAGCCCGTGGTCGGGCCGGACCCCCACGGTGTGGGCGGGGAACCAGCCGGCCTACTGATGCGGGAGTACGAGGTGAGAAGGGTCGTCCTCGGGCCCGATCGTCCTGGAGCCCCTGGCGTACTGACAGCAGAACTCCACCGGCTCCTCGAAGTCGACCGCCAGCACGGGGTCGGCCCCCGGCAGCGGTACGGCCGGTTCGATGACGTAGCGGTGGCGCGTGACCTGGTCCATCGGCTCGACCAACTCCACGCGGGAGAACGGCGAGGCCCCTGGGCCGTCGCCCAGGGGCCCCTCCACACTCCACTTCGCATGCAGCTCCACGACGCCCGGTTCCGGGCACCGCCACAACAGGCGGGTGACACACAGCGCGTCGGCGTTGAACCACGCGCTCCAGCCCCGGCCGTCGTCGAGAAGGCCGAGTTCGGAGGCCTCCATGACCCCGTAGGAGAAGGGGAGGCTGCTCCAGTGGCCCACCAGTGCGTCGTCCAGATCCATCCCTGGATCATCGCGCGGCAGGGGATCATCGCGCAGCAGTCACCCGGCCGTGCGGCCAGGTGTGTCAGCCCTTGCCGTCCGGGTCGGACGGGCCGTACCAGACCGTCGTGGCGTTGCAGAACTCGCGGATGCCGTGCCCGGCCAACTCCCGTCCGTACCCCGAGCGTTTGACGCCGCCGAAGGGCAGGCCGGGGTGGGAGGCGGTCATGCCGTTGAAGAAGACGCCGCCCGCCTGGAGGTCTTGGACGCAGCGTTCGACATCGGCGTCGTCGCGCGTCCACACATTGGAGCTGAGCCCGAACGGCGAGTCGTTGGCCAGCGTCACGGCCTCGTCCAGGTTCGCCACGCGGTAGAGCGTGGCCACCGGGCCGAACGCCTCCTCCTTGTGGATGCGCATGTCCGGGGTCACGTCGGCCAGCACGGTGGGGGAGTAGTACCAGCCCCGCTCCTGCTCCTTGGGGCGCTGCCCGCCGCACAGCGCGGTGGCGCCCCGGGCGAGCGCGTCGTCGACGAGCTCCTCCAGGTCGCTGCGGCCCTGTTCGGTGGCGAGCGGGCCGACGTCGGTGTCCTCGCTCGCCGGGTCGCCGACGGTCAACTCCCGCATACCCGAAACGAATCGGTCGCGGAAGTCGTCAAAGACGTCCGTGTGCACGATGAAGCGCTTGGCGGCGATGCAGGACTGTCCGTTGTTCTGCACCCGGGCGGTCACGGCGGTCGCCGCGGCCCGCTCGATGTCGGCGCTCGGCAGCACCAGGTAGGGGTCGCTGCCGCCCAGCTCCAGGACCGTCTTCTTGATCTCGTCGCCGGCGATGGACGCCACCGAGCGGCCGGCCGGTTCGCTACCGGTGAGGGTCGCCGCGGCCACCCGCTCGTCGCGCAGGATGCCCTCGACGGCGCCCGAGCCGACGAGCAGCGTCTGGAAGCAGCCTTCGGGGAACCCGGCGCGCTGGAAGAGGTCCTGGAGGTACAGGGCCGTCTGGGGCACGTTCGACGCGTGCTTGAGCAGGCCTACGTTGCCCGCCATCAGGGCGGGCGCGGCGAACCGTACGACCTGCCAGAGCGGGAAGTTCCAGGGCATCACGGCGAGCACGACGCCCAGCGGGCGGTAGCGGACGATGGCCCGGCTCGCGCCGGAATCCGCCACGTCGGCCTGCGCGGGGTGCTCGTCCGCGAGCAGGTCCTCGGCCCGCTCGGCGTACCAGCGCATGGCCTTGACGCACTTGGCCGCCTCGGCCCTTGCCGCCTTGATGGGCTTGCCCATCTCGGTGGTCATGGTCCGGGCGATGAACGCGTTGTCCTCCTCCAGCAGTTCGGCGGCCCGGTTCATCAGCCGGGCACGCTCGCTGAAGGCGCTGGTGCGGTACTGGCCGAACGCGGCGTGGGCGGACGCCAGACGGCGCTCGACCGTCGCGTCCTCCAGCGGCTCGAAGGTCTCGAGCGTCTCGCCGGTGGCGGGATCGACCGTGGCGATGGGCATGCCGTTCCTCCTGGAAACGCCTAGCGCGACTCGGGGGGACCCTGGTGGGGCTCCTCCCAGGAGTCCGCGCGCGGCTGGGGCTCCTGCGGTGGGTCGGGGCGTCGGGTGACCTGTCGCCGTCCGAACAGGAACAGGGCGAGCAGTACGGCGACGATCACCACGCCGATGATCAGCATCAGCGACGAGGTTCCGCTTGCGGCGAGGGGCATGCAGTGCCTCCTATAGGGCCCGAAGGCTGTGGCCCCGGGTGTTGCGGTCCCCGGGATTCACCCTAGAGCGACATGCTCGGGGAAGCATGCGCTGCGACGTGCCGGGTGCCCTGATATGGGGAACGCACACGTCCCCTGGCCGGTCGGATCTTCGGGGCGGGGCCCTTCAGAGGATCTCCAGGGGCTCCTTGCCCACCGGCGCGGGGAACGCGGCATCCAGCGCCTTGAGGTCCTCGTCGGTGAGGCGGAGATCGAGGGCGGCGTGGTTCTGCTCCACGTGCGCCGCGGTGGAGGCCTTGGGGATGGCGATGACGTCGTCGTGGCGCAGCACCCAGGCGAGCGCCACCTGTAGCGGTGTGCTCCCGTGCGCGGACGCCACCGCCTCCAGGGCCTGATGGCCGAGCAGCCGCCCCTGTTCCAGCGGCGAATAGGCCATCACGGGCACCGAGCGTTCGCGGCACCAGGGGAACAGGTCGTACTCGGGGCCGCGGCGGGTGAGGTTGTAGAGCACCTGATCCGTCTGCGGGAGGGCGTCCCGGGGGAGATCCGCCAGGTCGTCGACATCGAGGTTGCTCACGCCCCAGGCGCCGATGCTGCCGCGGCTCATCAGGCCCTCGAGGGCCTCGACGGTCTCGGCGAGCGGCACACCGCCGCGCCAGTGCAGCAGATACAGGTCGATCCGGTCGGTGCCGAGGCGGCGCAGGCTCGCGTGGCAGGCATCCACCGTGCCGCGGGCGTCGGCGTTCGACGGCAGCACCTTGCTCACCAGAAAGACCTCGTCGCGGTGCCCGCGGACGGCCTCGCCGACCAGCTCCTCCGATGCGCCGCTCCCGTACATCTCCGCCGTGTCGATCAGCGTCATGCCCAGGTCCAGGCCCCTGCGCAGGGAGGCCAGTTCCTCGGCGCGGCGCGAAGGATCGTCGCCCATGCGCCAGGTGCCCTGGCCCAGGGCGGGCACGCTCACGCCGTTGGGGAACGTCACTGTCCTAGCCGCTGCCATCGCGTATCCCTTCTCGTCACTTCGCGGGTGCGGGCCGCGCACGACAGCGCCGGTGCCCGAAGTCATCGGACTCCCTTCCCGGCCGCCCGGCCCTCACGCAGAGAACTTCACACGGCCCGGCGCCGCCGCACAACCGATCACCACCAGTACGCGGGATAGCGTGGCGCGCTGGGACGGGCGCGCGAGGCGGCCCAGCCCGCCAGGACGACCACGAGGACCGATCCGGCCAGCAGGGGAACGAAGGTGGCGGGCCGGGGGTGGTGCAGGACGATGACGACGGCGGTGGCGCAGGCCGGCGAGTGCGGGGTGCGCGCCGCGGTCATCACGGCCAGGCCGATGCCCGCGGCCAGCGCCGCCGCCCACGGGGCGCTGCCCAGCGCGGCGAGGACCGCGTAGCCGACGCCGGCGCACAGCAGATGGCCCGCTATCACGCTGCGCGGCTGGGCGAGCGGCAGCCGGGGCGCGCTGTGCACGATCGCGGCGGATGCCGCCAGCGGGGGTATCAGGACCGGCTCGTGGACGACCGAGCCGACGGCGACCAGCGCCAGGAGCACGGCGGTGACGGCGCTGACGTTGTGCAGGGCGGTGCCCGCGGGCGGCGGGGCCGGGGCGCGGCCCACGAGGCGGGGCAGGACGCGGGGGAGTGCGCGGATCTGAGGGCGCGGTCGGGCAGGCGCGGGCGGCGCCTCGATGATTTCGTCGGTGCTCAAGAGAAGGACGTTCCGGACTTCAGCCGGCGGGAAACCCGGACGGCGAGGTGACAAAGGGCAGGAGTCGCCACGGCCGCCCGTGCGGTCGGCAGGGGGGCGCGGGCAGCATCGGCGGCCCGGGGTCGGGGCGTCCGCGTACTCACCCAAGATCCTACGAAGCCCTGCCGCGCGGCCTGCGGCCAGGTCCGGTGATCACTGTGCTGACCAGGACCGCAAGGAGGGGGTGCCGTGCCGTCAGGCCGCGGGGCAGAGGGCTGCGGGGGTGGCCGGGGCCGTGGCGCGGGTCATGGTGGCGGGTACGGGCCGGGGGGCGTGGGCGGTGGCCTGCGAGCGGGTGCGTGCGAAGACGACCAGGCGCAGGACCGCGAACCGCGCGACACCGGTGAGCGCGGAGGCGGAGAGGTAGACGACCTGCTCGAGCACCGCACCGGGCGCCGCCACCAGCTGCTGCAGGACGAACATCGCCATGCAGGTCACCGCGTACGCGATCGCCGCGGATCCGGCCGACTGCGCATGCTGACGCCAGGTCGCGCGCCCGCCCGCGCCGAAGGTGAAGCGGGCGTGCAGCTCGGTGGCCAGGAGTGTGGACGCCACGGTGATCACGGCGTTGGCCAGGGCCCAGGGAATCCAGGAGGCGAGGGCCGCCACGGCGAAGCTGGAGGCGAGTCCCACCCCGCCGCCGCAGAGCACGAAGCGGGCGAAGGCGGTGAACGCGCCGGGTGTCGCCTGCTGCTGTCTCTGTGCTGTTTCCATGATCGGCCCCCCTCAACGGCTGCTTCGCGAAGCGCGCGCCCCTCGGCCTGCGAGACGGAGGGGTGCGCGATCCGTGGTGCCATCATGGCACACGAGTGACACCATGGCGAGCCATTAATGACGCCACTGGTGTCGCTCGTGGCGTCACGGCGCGCGGGTGGCGCGAATGCGCAGGTCAGCGGCTGGCGGCTGCCCGGCGTGCGCGACACCGAGCGGCGTCGTGCCCGCGCCGCGCAGCAGGACGAGGCAGAAGAGCCCCGCTGCGGCCATGACGACGGCCGCGCCGATCGCGGCGAAGCCCATCCCGTGCGTGAAGGCGTCGCGCGCTGCCGTCAGTACGGTGTCCGCCGTACCGGACGGCAGTCGCTCGGCCACGGTGGTGGCGCCGCCCAGGGTTTCGCGTACCGCGTCCGCGTGCGGAACACCCGCCGGGAGGGCGTCGGCCATGTCGCGGCTGTAGACCGCCGCACCGATGGAGCCGAGGATCGCCATGCCCAGCGCTCCGCCCAGCTCCTGGCCCGACTCGAGGACGGCCGCGGCCGAGCCCGCACGCTCCGGCGGGGTGGCTCCCAGGGCGAGTTCAGTGGCCAGCGTCATGGCGGCGACCAGGCCGCCCGCATAGACCGAGGCGCCGGTCAGCGTGACCCAGAGCGCCGTGTCGGCGTGCACCTGGGTCAGCCAGAGGAAGCCGCAGGTGGAGCCGAGGAAGCCGCCGCCCATGACGTACGCGCGGTCGACGCGCTGGGCGAGCGCGGCCGCGGTGGGCGCCATGACGGCCAGACCCGCGGCCGGCACCAGGCTCCACAGGGCGGCCTCGAACGGGCTCATGTCGAGGACGGACTGCAGGTACTGCGTGAGATAGACGGCCATGCCCACCGTGGCGAACATGGCGAGGAGGTTGGCGACCACCGGGCCGCCGAAGGCGCGCCGTCCCAGCAGGCCGAGGTCGATCATCGGGTGCGCCAGGCGCTTCTGACGGCGTACGAAGACGACGCCGAGCACCAGCCCCGAACTGACGCCAAGCGCGGGCAAAGGTGCGTATCCGTGCTGGGCCAGTTCCTTGATGCCGTAGATGACCGGGAGCAGGGTGCCGAGGGAGAGCGCCGCGCTCGGCAGGTCGAAGCGGCCCTGCTGCGGCGCCTTGAACTCCGGTACCAGGAAGGGGACCAGAGCCAGCAGGAGCGCCATCGCGGGCAGATTGATCAGGAAGACCGAACCCCACCAGAAGTGTTCCAGGAGCAGACCGCTGACCACCGGTCCCAGGGAGATGCCCGCGGTCATGACACCCGTCCACAGGGTCACCGCCTGGGCGCGCTGCTTCCGGTCGCGGAACAGATTGCGGATCAGGGCGAGCGTCGAGGGCATCAGGGCGGCGCCGCCGAGGCCCAGCAACGCCCGTACGGCGATGAGCAGTTCGGCCGTGTGCGCATACGCCGCGGCGACCGAGGCCGCACCGAAGACCGCGGCTCCCGCGAGCACCAGCGTGCGCCGGCCGATCCGGTCGCCGAGGGCGCCCATGGTGATGAGCAGGCCGGCGAGGACGAAGCCGTACATGTCGAGGATCCACAGCTGCTGGGTGGCGCCGGGTTCCAGGTCCTGGCTGATGTAGGGAATCGCGAAGTAGAGGATCGAGACGTCCATCGAGACCAGGAGCAGGGGCAGCATCAGGACGCCGAGGGCGGACCATTCCTTGCGGCCCGCGCGGGGGTGGGGTGAGTTCTCCATGCCCGGTACGGAATCGGCTCGGCGCGTACGCCGCAAACAACGACCTAGTGCACTTCCCCCTCCGCAGCTCCTGAACTGGAAGATGGCGCACCTGGTGCACTAGTACAGTGCGGCCATGGCTGCCGATCCGCCCTACCTCCGCATCGCGCGGGACATCCGCCGCAGGATCGACTCCGGCGCTCTCTCACCGGGCGACCGCGTGCCCTCCACCCGGCGCATCACCCAGGAGTGGGGGGTGGCGATGGCGACCGCGACGAAGGCGCTCGCCGCACTGAACCAGGAGGGCCTGGTGCGCGCCGTGCCCGGTGTCGGCACGGTGGTCGCGGAGCCGGGACGGGAACGCCGCACGGCCCCCGGCCAGGGCGGGCTGACCCGCGAGCGCATCATCCGCACCGCGATCGCGTTCGCCGACGCGGAGGGGCTCGCGGCGCTGTCCATGCGGCGCGTCGCCGCCGAGTTCGGCGCCTCCACCATGGCCCTGTACCGGCACGTCCCGAGCAAGGGCGAACTCGTCCGGCTGATGTCGGAGGCGGTGTTCAGCGAGGCGCCGGCAGGACCCAGGCCGCCGGGCTGGCGCGCGCAACTGGCGCAGGAGGCACGGTGGTTGTGGAGTCTGTACGAACGTCATCCCTGGCTGGGGCGGGCCATGGCAGGACTGACCCGGCCGATGGCCTCGCCCCACGCGATGCGCTACACCGAGCGGGTCCTGGCCGTTCTGCGCGGCGTGGGGCTCACGCCGTACCAGATGATCCATGCTCACCTGGCCGTCCTCGGGTACGCCCAAGGCGTCGCGCTGGCCATCGAGCTGGAATCCCAGGCGCGCCAGGACACCGGCATGACCCCCGAGGAGTGGATGGCGTCCAACGAGCCGCGGATGGACGCCATCCAGACCGCCGAGGCGTACCCGGTCCTGTCCACGCTCTTCGGCGACGACGACTTCAGCCTGGAGCTGGGCACGCTCTTCGAGTTCGGGCTCGAACGGTTCCTGGACGGAATCGAGGCCCTCATCGCCAGGCCCGGGAACGCGTAGGCGCTCAGCGCACCAGGCAGGGGCGCTTGTTGTCGAACTGCCAGTCGGGGATGAGGTAGCGCATGCCGGTGGCGTCGTCGCGTGCGCCCAGGGCCTTACGCCGGTAGAGGTCGTGGGCCGCGAGCAGCCGGTCCATGTCGAGCTCGACGCCCAGGCCGGGGGCGTCCGGCACGGCGATCTCGCCGTCGACGATGCGGGGCGGGGCGGTGGTGAGGCGCTCCAGGCCTTCCTGCCAGATCCAGTGGGTGTCCAGGGCGTTGTAGTCCCCGGGGGCCGCGGCTCCGCAGTGGGTGACCATGGCCAGGGAGATGTCGAAGTGGTTGTTGGAGTGGCATCCCCAGGTCAGGCCCATCGCGTTGCACAGCTGCGCCACGCGGACCGAGCCCTGCATGGTCCAGAAGTGCGGGTCGGCGAGGGGGATGGAGACCGACTGGAGGGCCAGGGCGTGGGTCATCTGCCGCCAGTCGGTGGCGACCATGTTGGTGGCGGTCGGCAGCCCGGTGGCGCGGCGGAACTCGGCCAGGACCTCGCGGCCCGAGTATCCGCCCTCGGCGCCGCAGGGGTCCTCGGCGTAGGCGAGGGTGTCGGTCAGCGGGGTGCACAGCTCGATCGCCTCGCGCAGCGACCAGGCGCCGTTGGGGTCGAGGGTGATGCGGGCCTGCGGGAAGCGGTCCTTGAGCGCGCGGACGGCCGCGACCTCCTCGGCGCCCTCCAGGACACCGCCCTTGAGCTTGAAGTCCCGGAAGCCGTAGCGGTCGTAGGCGGCTTCGGCCTGCCGGACGATCGCCTCGGGGGACAGGGCCTGCTCGTGCCGGATGCGGTGCCAGTCAACGGCGGATTCGGGCTCGCGGACGTACTCCAGATCGGTGCGGTCGGGGTCGCCGACGTAGAAGAGGTAGCCCAGGACGCGGACGGAGTCGCGCTGCTGGCCGTCGCCGAGCAGCGCCGCGACGGGCACCTCCAGGTGCTGGCCGAGCAGGTCGAGCAGGGCGGACTCCACGGCGGTCACCGCGTGGACGGCGGTGCGCAGGTCGAAGGTCTGGGCGCCGCGTCCACCGGCGTCACGGTCGGCGAAACGGTCGCCGATCTCGCGCAGGACGCGCTTGTGGTCACCGAGGCGGGCGCCGACGACGAGGGACTCGGCGTCGCGCAGGGTCTGGGTGATCTTCTCGCCGCCCGGTACCTCGCCCAGGCCGGTGCGGCCCTCGGAGTCCCGCAGGACCACGATGTTGCGGGTGAAGTAGGGGCCGTGAGCGCCGGAGAGGTTGAGCTCCATGCAGTCCCGGCCTGCGACCGGGTAGACGCTGAACGCGGTGACGGTCGGCTGCCTGTTCATGATCAGAGATTCCTCGGGTGAGAGATACGGGAAAGAAGCGGACGGGTCGCCGGGCGGGTCAGAGGCTGAGGACGTCCAGGGCCCACTCGACCGCGAGGACGCCGCCGAGGCCGAGGATCGCCAGCACCGTCGTATAGGTGGTGCGCACCTTGATCGCCTCGATGACCGAGAGGTTGAAGTACTCCTTGAACAGCCAGAATCCGGGGTCGTTGACGTGCGAGAAGGCGATCGATCCGCAGGAGACGGCGAGCACCAGGATCTCGGGGTGGACGCCGCTGTTCGCCAGGAGCGGCAGCACCACACCGGATGCGGTGACGACGGCGACCGTGGCGGAGCCGAGGGCGATGCGCAGGATCACCGCGATGAGCCACGCCAGGATGAGCGGCGAGATGGCCCAGCCGTCGGTGGTGTCCTTGATGTGGTCGGAGATGCCGCCCTCGACGAGGACGTTCTTGAAGGCGCCGCCCGCCCCGATCACCAGCAGGATCATGGCCATGGCCTGGGCGGCCGACGTACAGGAGGCGCTGACGTCGGAGAGGCTGCGGCCGATGCGCGGACCGAACGCCCAGATCGCCAGGAGGAGGGTCAGCAGCAGCGCGATCGGCGCCGAGCCGATGAAGGTGACGAAGTGCAGGAACGGGCTCTCGCCGGACGCGGCCATCTCGGTCACCGACGCACCGGCGATCAGGACGACGGGGAAGAGCGCCACGGTCAGGGACCAGCCCATGCCCGGCATCTCCTCGTCGGTGAACTCGCGCTCGCTGACCAGGCCCTTGGGTATGGAGGGGTTCATCGCCCTGACGAACGGAAGCCGCGGCCAGGCCAGCGCGATGAGCGCACCGGCGGGTACCGCGATGAACAGGCCGTAGACCAGGGTCAGGCCGACCGAGGCGTGGAACGTCGCGGCCACGGCGGTGGGGCCGGGGTGCGGCGGCAGGAAGCTGTGCATCGTGGAGAGCGTGATGGACATCGGCAGGCCGATCCACAGCAGCTTCGCCCCGGTGACGCGTACGAGGGTGAACGCGATGGGCACAATGATGATGAAGGCGACCTCGTAGAACATGGTGACGCCGATGAGCATGGACGTGACCACCATGGCCACCTGGACCCATCGCGGTCCGAAGGCGTCCAGCATCTTGTTGGCGATGCGCTGTGCGGCACCGGAGTCCCCCATGACGCGGCCGACCATGGCGCCGAGCCCGATGACGAGCATCGTGTCGCCGATCTGGCCGCCGATGCCCTCCGAGAGGACGTCGGGGATCGAGGCCACCGGTATGCCCTGCACCAGCGCGACGGCGACCGCCACGAACAGGAGGGCGGCGAAACCGTTCAGCTTCAAGCGGGTCATGAGGAACAGCAGGATCAAGACGCTGACCCCGACTACGACGAGCGGCATGTATCAGTTCCCCTTTGAACTGTGGGACGAGGCTGTGACGGCCGGTCAGGCCCGGTGCCGCGCGGCCGAGACGAGGTCGAGGCCGGCGTTGAGCACCTTTTCCAGGTCGGCGACGTCGTCCGGGCCGGGGTCGGTCAGGGGTGCGCGCACCGGTCCGACCGGGAGGCCGCGCAGCCGGGCGGCGGCCTTGACCAGCGAGACGGCGTAGCCCGGTGCCCGGTCGCGCAGCTCGACCAGCGGGACGTAGAACTCGCGCAGCAGCCGGTCCACCGCCGTGTCGTCCTGCTCCCGCAGCGCGGTGAAGAAGGCGGCGGCGATCTCGGGGGCGAAGGCGTGGACGGCGGACGAGTACGCGGGCACGCCGACGGTGGCGTAGGCGCGGGCCTGGATCTCCGCGGTGGAGGCGCCGTTGAAGAAGAGGAAGTCCTCGGGGGCGGCCAGGGTGAGGCGCTGGAGCCGGTCGAGGTCGCTGTGCCCGTCCTTGAGGCCGATGACGGTGGGGATCTCGGCGATCCGGCGCAGGGACCGGGCGTTGAAGGTGACCTGGCCGCGCTGGTAGGCGATGAGGGGCAGTCGGGTACCGGCGGACAGCCGGCGCAGCTGCTCCACCAGGCCGTCCTGCCCCGCATCGACCAGGTAGTGGGGCAGCACCAACAGGGCGTCCGCGCCCTCCTCCTCGGCGATCCGGGCGAACCGCAGCGACTGGGCCCAGCCGTATCCGGTGCCCGCCACCACCGGCAGCCGGCCGTCGGCGACCTCGACCGTGACGCGGACGACGGCGCGGTACTCCTCCTCGTCGAGGGAGAAGAACTCGCCGGTTCCGCAGGCGGGGAACACGGCGCCGGGCTCCGTCGCCAACTGGGCCGTCAGATAGGAGCGGTAGGACTTCAGGTCGAGGCTGCCGTCGCTGTCCATGCTCGTGAGCGGGAAGGACAGGACACCGCGGGCCATGCCCTCCCGGAGTCGCTGGGCCACGTCCTGGGGCTGCTGGGGCGTCGTACTGGGCTTGTTCATGAATCTCATCTCTATATGCAGATGGCGTCCACGTATGAGAATGGAGGCTAGAGTCATGAACGATGGGGGTCAATGGGCAGGCGCCGCGGATCTACGATGGGCGCATGGCGGAGAGCGGAGCGGCCCGCGGAACGGACCACGGGGCGGGCGCGGGAGTCCGCGGGGTGAAATCGGCCCTGCGCACCGTCGCGCTGCTGGAACTGCTGGCCGAGCGCGCCGACCGGCCGGCCCGCCTGGACGAGCTCGCCGAGGAGTTGGGCGTGCCGCGCAGCAGCATGTACCAACTGCTGCGGACCCTGATCGACTGCGGCTGGGTGCGCACGGACACCACCGGGTCCCTGTACGGCATCGGAATCCGCACGCTGCTCACCGGCACGAGCTACCTCGACGGCGACGTACGGGTGCGCGCCATCCGCCCGTACCTGGACGAGGCCTCCGACGCGTTGGGCGAGACGATCCACCTGGCGCGGCTCGACGGCCCGAACGTCGTGTACCTCGCGACCCGCGAGTCCCACGAGTACCTGCGCACCATCAGCCGGGTCGGCCGTCGCGTCCCGGCACACGCCGGAGCGCTCGGAAAGGCACTGCTCGCCGAGCGTCCGGACAATGAACTCCCGCTGGGTCAGGGCCCGTTGGCCGCGTTCACGCACGGCACGCACACCGACCGCACCGCGCTCCTCGCCGACCTCGGGCGGGTGCGCGAGCGCGGGTACGCCATCGACCGCGAGGAGACGGTGGACGGCATCGCGGGCTTCGGTTTCGCCCTGCGCTACGACGCGCCGGCCGTCGACGCCATCAGCTGCTCGGTGCCGGTGGCCCGGCTGACCGACGCGCACCAGAGCCGCGTCGTGTCCGTGATGCGGGAGATCCAGACGAAGATCGAAAGCGCGCTGTCACCGGTCTCGGGCGCTCCCGACTGGCGCTGAGCCCCGCACCGAGCCGTCCGTGACGGCAGCTCCCCGCCTTGATAGGTAAGTCGTGACTTGCCTATGGTGGAGTCATGACGGAGGATGTTTTCAAGGCGCTGGCCGACCCCACCCGTCGGCACATCCTCGATGAGCTGGTGGAACGGGACGGGCAGACCCTGTTCGAGATCTGCGCCCGGCTGGTGACCAAGCACGGTCTGGGGCTGTCCCGGCAGGCGATCAGCCAGCATTTGGCCGTCCTGGAATCCGCGGGCCTGGTCCATTCACGGCGCCAGGGCCGCTACAAGTTCCACGATCTGAACACCGAACCCCTTGAGGTCATCGTGACCCGATGGCTCAGGCCCGACGCACCGGAGAGCACCCCATGAAGATCCACCTGTCCAGCGTCTTCGTCGATGACCAGGAAAAGGCCCTGCGCTTCTACACCGACGTACTGGGCTTCGTGAAGAAGCACGACGTCCCGCTGGGCGGCGAGGACCGCTGGCTGACCGTGGTCTCGCCGGAAGACCCCGAGGGGACCGAACTGCTGCTGGAGCCCTCCGGCCACCCCGCGGTGAAGCCGTACAAGACGGCGCTGGTCGAGGACGGCATCCCGGTCACGTCCTTCGCCGTGGACGACGTGCAGGCGGAGTACGACCGGCTGCGGGCGCTCGGGGTGGTCTTCACCCAGGAGCCGCTGGCGATGGGCCCGGTCACCACCGCGGTGCTGGACGACACCTGCGGCAACCTGATCCAGATCGTGCACAGCAAGTAACGACCCGGCGCGAGTACGCAGCGGTCTTCGGCGGGGCCCGATCGCATAAGTCAGTGGCGGACCGGGCCCGCACGGACGACTATGACCGGCATGAGCGAGCACCCCGAACGCTGGAGCGAGGCAACCACCTACCCCGACATGTGGGCGGACCCGGACGACGACCCCCGCAACAGCGACGGAGTCAGTCCGGACGGCGAACTGGCGACGCTGCTGGACTTCCTGACCAGCTACCGCATGACCCTGCGGATGAAGTGCGAGGGCCTGAACCCGGAGCAACTGGCCCGCCGGTCGGTCCCGCCGTCGACGCTGTCCCTGCTCGGCCTGGTGCGGCACCTCGCCGAGGTGGAACGGGACTGGCGCAACTGGCTCCGCGAGGACGACCCGCTGCCCAAGCTGTACGGCGAGCGCGACGCGGACTTCGACGAAGCGGTCGGCGAACAGTCCCAGGTCGATGCCGCCTACGCCGACCTGGCACGCGAACAGGCCGCGACGGACGCCGTACTGGCCGAACACCCGGACCTGGGCGAACGGCTTGGCAAGGACGGTTTCGCGGTCCGCGAACTGATGGTGCACCGGATCGAGGAGTACGCCCGCCACTGCGGACAGGCCGACCTGCTGCGCGAGTGCGTCGACGGCAGGGTTGGCCAGTAAAGAAGCCTTCTCCCGCTGGGTCCCCCCCCCGCCGCGATCGGTGATCGAAGCGAACGCGCTTGCGGGCCGTGCCGTGATGTGATCCACATCTCGACGCCGATGGTTTGGAGACGCTCCACCCGGAGCACAAGGATGGCCGGCTCAGGGCGGCATGATTCCTGCCGGCGGCCCGGTGGCGGCAGGGGCCTGTTGGCCTCAACCGTCCGCTACCGGGCGCTGTGCGCGTTGTGCGAAGATCCGGAGACCATTCGATGGTTGCGGCGGGCGGGCCCGTCGCGGTAGGGGCCGTCGGCAACGGCTGTTCGGTCAGGCGGACTTACTGGGTGGGGAAGGCGGAGCATAGCGGTGGCTTCACAGCCATGGACTTCCGGTGTGCGTATGGCAGCCGAGAGTGATACCGCAGCGGCCCGGCAGGTGTCGCAGCCCTCGGTGCTGCTGATCGAGGACGACGCCGGTGACGCGCTCCTGGTCGAGGAACTCGTTGCCGACAGCGCCTTGAAGATGCGTCTGCAGTGGGTGCGTTCCATGTCCGAGGCGCGGGTGGCGCTGGCCTTCGAGGTGCCGGACTGCGTGCTGCTCGACCTCCATCTGCCGGACGCCCAGGGGCTGGAGGCCGTGTCCATGGTCCAGTCCCATGCCGAGCAGGTCGCGGTCGTCGTGCTCACGGGCCTGGCCGAGGAGGAGACCGGGCTCGCCGCCGTGGCCGCGGGGGCCCAGGACTACCTCGTCAAGGGCCGCGTCGAACCGGAGCTGTTCGGCCGGGCCGTGCGCTACGCGATCCAGCGCAAGCAGGCCGAACAGTCGGCCGTCGCCCTGCAGGCCAGCCAGATGCAGGCACAGGAGAACGCCCGCCTCGAGCGGGGACTGCTGCCCAGGCCGCTCCTGAACAGCGCGGGCGTGGACGTCGTGGCCCGCTACCGGCCCGGCCGCGCCCAGGCCCTGCTGGGCGGCGACTTCTACGACATCGTCCAGAGCGCGGACGGCACCGTGCACGCGCTCATAGGAGACGTCTCCGGGCACGGCCCCGACGAGGCGGCCCTCGGCGTGGCCCTGCGCATCGCCTGGCGCACGCTGGTGCTCAGCGGCGTCACCGGCCCCGAACAGGTGGGCCGACTCGAGGAGATCATGCTGGCGGAGCGGGTGAAGCCGTACGTCTTCGCCACGTTGACCAGTCTCTCCGTCTCCGCGGAGGCGCGGCACGTGCGGCTGACGCGCGCCGGACACCCCGGGATGCTGCTGCGCACCGCGGAGGGCGGTGTCGAGTGGGTGGAGGTGGCCGGCGGTCCTGCCCTGGGCGTCGCGCCCGGCGTTCGGCTCTGGCCGGTCGAGGAGGTGCCCCTCCCCGAGGGCGCGGCACTGGTGCTGTTCACCGACGGCCTGTTCGAGGGACATATCGGCAACGGCCGCGAGCGTCTTGGCGAAGAGGGACTGCTGGGCCTCGCGCGGGAGTTGGCCGCGCTGGCGCCGGAGGCATTCGTCGACACGCTGATCCAGCGGGCCGAGGGCCTCGCCGAGGAGCAGGGCGGCCTGGCCGACGACGTGGCCGTGGTGCACCTGCACTGGCGGGGGGACGACGAGCGTGACAGAGACGGCGACGGGCCGGCGAGAGCGGTGGCCGAAGGTCGCTACCGGAGCAGCATCGGAGAGCAGCGCCGTGGTTGAGACGACGAACAGAGCGTGGATCGGCCGTCGATTGACGGTCCAGGGCTGGTTCCAGCTGGTGCTGGCGCTGATGGTGCTCCTGGTGGTGATCGGCACCGTGGTCGGCGCCCGGCTGCTGGGGCAGACCGCGGACGTGACCGACCGGTTGACCGATCGCCTCCAGCCGGCCCGGACGCAGGCCTACCGTCTGCAGGCCGCTCTGGTGAACCAGGAGACCGGCGTCCGGGGCTATGCCATCACCGCCGACGGCCAGTTCCTGGACCCCTATACCCAGGGCAAGCGCGACGAGGTCCGCGCCGCCGCTCAGCTGCGCGACCTCATCGGTGACGAGCCCCGGCTCGTCGCCGACCTCAAGGCCGTCCAGCGGGAGTCGGCGGACTGGCGGCGCGTGTACGCCGACCCGCTGGTGGCCGAGGTCACGCCCGGTGAGCCGAGCTCCGTCGCCGAGACGAACGCCGGGCGCGGCAAGGACGCCTTCGACCAGGTCCGCAAGACCTGGGCAGCGCAGAACGCCGACCTCACCCGGGCCGTCGAAGACGGCAAGGACGAGCTGGACAGCGCCCGCACGGTGCGCACCGTGATCCTCGGCGCCATGGTGGCGGTGTTCCTGCTGGCCGGGATCGCCCTCGCGTTCCTGGTGCGCATGCTGGTGGCCCGCCCCCTGGAGGCGCTGCGGGTCTCCTCCCGGCAGGTGGCACGCGGCGATTTCGACCACGTCATCACGGTCGACGGCCCTGCGGACCTCCGGGCGGTGGCAGTGGACGTAGAGGGCATGCGGCAGCAGATAGTGGAGGAACTGGGCGCCTCGCGCCGCCAGCGGGACGCGCTGACCCAGCAGGCCGCCGAACTGGACGTCCAGGCCGTGGAACTGCGGCGCTCCAACACCGAACTGGAGCAGTTCGCCTACGTCGCCTCCCACGATCTCCAGGAGCCCCTGCGCAAGGTCGCCTCCTTCTGCCAGCTCCTGGAGAAGCGGTACGGGGACACGCTCGACGACCGCGCCAAGCAGTACATCGACTTCGCGGTCGACGGCGCCAAGCGCATGCAGGTCCTCATCAACGACCTGCTCACCTTCTCCCGCGTCGGGCGACTGAACGACGCCCGCGTCCCCGTCGACCTGGACCAGGCCCTGACCAAGGCACTGGGCAACCTGGACACCTCCGTGCGGGACACCGGCGCGCTCGTCGAACATCCGCAGAAGCTGCCCGAGATCGTCGGCGACCCGACGCTGCTGACGATGCTCTGGCAGAACCTCGTCGGCAACGCCGTCAAGTTCCACCACCCCGAACGCACCCCGCGGATCCAGATCACCTGCGAGGAGGACGAGGGCGGCGGCGTCTGGAACTTCAGCGTCACCGACAACGGCATCGGCATCCCCGAGGAGTTCGCGGAGAAGGTCTTCGTGATCTTCCAGCGGCTGCACGGCCGCGACGCCTACGGGGGCACCGGCATCGGCCTGGCCCTGTGCAAGAAGATCGTCGAGCATCACGGCGGCCACATCTGGCTCGACAGCGGCCACACCGGCGGAACCCGCATCTGCTTCACCCTGCCGTCCGACACGGACACAGACACCACCGACACCGCGCAGGACACCGCAGCCCGCGCCGAGGAAGAGGCCCTGACATGACCACCCCATCTGCCGCGCCGGTCGACGTGCTCCTCGTGGAGGACGACCCGGGCGACGAGCTGATGACGCGCGAGGCGTTCGAGGACAGCAAGATCCGCAACAAGCTGCACGTGGTCCGGGACGGCGAGGAAGCGCTCGACTTCCTCTACCAGCGCGGTGAGCACACGGGGGTGCCGCGTCCCGGTCTCATCCTGCTGGACCTCAACCTGCCCAAGTACGACGGGCGCCAGGTCCTGGAGAAGATCAAGTCGGACCCGGACCTGAAGGACATCCCGGTGGTGGTCCTCACCACGTCGGCAGCGGAGGAGGACATCCTGCGCAGCTACAAACTGCACGCGAACGCCTACGTCACCAAACCGGTCGACCTGGACCAGTTCATCGCCGCCGTACGCCAGATCGACGACTTCTTCGTCCAGGTGGTACGCCTGCCGCGACGCCACGGCTGAGGCGGCGCGAGACCGCGGACACCGCCCCCTTGGTGTGATCAAACAATCTCGTGCGTGGAGGGATAGCCGCGGGCGTCCCATCGCGTCGTGATGGTTGCCAAGAAGGGGAGGGTCGATGGAGGCCTCAAGTCACGACGAGTTCCGGGAGTTCGTAGCGATGCGCTCCACCGCGCTGCTGCGGCTCGCGGTGCTGCTCACCGGCGGGGACCGGCACGCAGCGGAGGACCTGCTGCAGATTGCGCTGATGAAGGCGTACGGACGCTGGGCGCGCATCGAGCAGCCCGAGGCGTACGTCCGCCAGATCCTGTACCGCCAGCAGGTCAACCGCTGGCGGCTGCGCAGACACCGTGCCGAGACCACGGTGTCCGTCCTGCCCGATTCGGGCACGGAGGCCGGCACCGAGTCGGACTCCGAGCTGCGGATCGCGCTGTGGGCGGCGCTCGGTCGTCTGTCGAAGCGGCAGCGGGCCGTGGTCGTCCTGCGCTACTTCGAGGATCTGCCGGAGGCCGAGGTCGCGGCACTGCTGCGGTGCCCGGTCGGCACGGTGCGCAGTACGGCGCACCGGTCGCTCGCCAAGCTCCGGGAGCTGGTGCCGGAGCTGGGGCCCGAAAGGCCCGCGGAACAGGTGCAGCCGCTCAGCTACAGGCCGAAGGAGATGCAGGGATGACGACGGAGCAGGTGGAGGAGAAGGTCCGGGAGACTCTGCACGCCATCACCCTGGACCGGGTGCGGGCATCCGGAGACCTGGCCGAGCAGGTGGTGCGGCGGCGCGGCAGGCGCCGCTTCTCGCAGGCCGCGGGCGCGGCGGTGGCCGTAGCGGCGATCACCGTGGGGGCGGTGTTCGGCTTCGGGGGCGGTGCCGGGGCCGAGCAGGACCGGCCCGTGCGGCCGGCGGCTTCGCCGGAGGGCTGGAAGCCGTGGCAGAAGGACAACCCGGGCGCCGCCGAGCGGGGCTGCCTGGTGGACGGCTCCGCGCTGTACTGCGGCGGGTCCAAGTACGACACCGTCAAGTTCGACGCCAACACCGGCGAGCGGCTGTGGACCGTCAAGGTCAATCGCGAGGGCGACGGGATGGACCACCCCTTCGCCGTGCGGGACGGCGTGGTCTACGCCTACCGCAATCACACCGCGAAGAACGAGCCGGGCGGCGACTACGCGGGCGGCACCGAACTGATGGCGGTGGACACCGACAACGGCGACGTGCTGTGGAAGAAGAAGATGCCGCAGGACGACCGCACCGACCAGGCCGCCATGCTCATCGACGGCGCGATGCTGGCGAACACCCCGTCGCTGCGCACGATGTCGGCCCTCGACCCGCGGACCGGGGACGAGAAGTGGCACTACACATGGGACAAGGGCAACGCGTGCCAGCGGACGGTGCTGAGCGGCGTTCCGCATCTTCTGTGTGCGCGGGACACCGAGAAGCCGGACGACACGGACGTCATCCGTCTTGATCCCGCCACCGGAGAGCCCAAGAAGGTCACGAGCGTCCCCGGCGGGCAGCAGCTCCTGGGGATGACGGGGGACCGGATGGTCCTGAAGGGAGTGACGAAGCCGGGCGCCAAGACCTGGCAGTTGACGACCGTCAACACTTCCGGGGAGCAGGTCTCCCACTCCTACCGGCTCCAGGGGACGATGGCCAACGCCGATGTCGTCGGTGATCGTCTGTTCACCGTCTCCTGGCAGGGCAAGGCATCGGCCTACTCACTGACCACGGGAAAGACCCTGTGGACCCAGCCAGTGGGCGTCAAGATGCCCGACCGGGAACAAATGAGGGCGGGCCTCGCGTCTCCCGCGGTGTCGACGGGGCAGGGAGTCGTGTACTTCTTCAGCCCGACCGGAGATCTGTCCGGCCTCGATCTGCGCACCGGGGAGCGGGTCTGGCGCAGCCACGTGGACATCGAGGAGCGGGGCCTCGTCTCCCTGCTCCCGCCCCAACTCCTGCTCTACAAGGACGTGCTGGTGGTCCGGAAGGGCAGCGAGATCGTCACCCTTCTGCCGCGGACCGGCGGCTGACCCGAGGGCCGGTGGCCGGGGTGACGATGCCGCCCCGGCCACCGGCCCTCATGAGTATCCGCGGTCCTTCAGGCGCCGGCCGGGCGGCGCGGTTCGCGGCGCATCGACCACAAGGTCGGTCCGCCGCCGGGGAGCTGGACCTCGCCGAGCACCGTGAAGCCGAAGTGCTCGTACACGGGCAGGTTGGCCGGCTTGGAGGATTCCAGGTAGGCGGGCAGGCCGTCCGCGTCGGCCTTGGCGAGGCCCGAGCGCAGGAGGGCGGCTCCGTGGCCCTGGCCCTGGGCGGCCGGGTCCGCGCCGACCACGGCCAGGTACCAGTGCGGCTCCTGGGGGCCGTGCTCGGCGGCCTCCGCCGTGGCCTGCTGGAACAGCGGGGCCCGGTCGCCCAGGATCGCCACGAGTTCCTGGATGGTCTCCGCGTCGGGAACGGCCTTGTCCTGCGCGCCCGGCGGCACCCAGTAGGCGGCAGCCGCCGGGGTGTACTCGCAGACGCCGTGGTGGACGTACTGCCGGGTGAAGAGCGTGGTGAAGTAGCGGCCGAGGCCCTCCTCGCGCGTGGTGTCGTCGGGGAAGAACCAGCGCATCATCGGGTCGTCGTCGAAAGCGCGAGCCAGGGTGCGGCCGATCAGCGGGGCATCGTCGATCGTTGCCGTCTTCGGAGTGTTCGATATCGACATAGAGGTCATTCTGCACACGATGATCTTCGATGGTCGGGCCGGGGTGCCCTCGCGAGCGAGGGCCGATGCGGAGCTGCCGTCCGCCTCACGCCTCCGGTCCGTCTCATCTCCGCCTCACGCCTCCGGTCCGGTGCCGATCACGTCATCGCCGAACGCGGCGGCCAGCGCCTTCGCGATCAGGTCGGGCAGGTCGGTCCGTCCCTCGTCCTCGGCCCAGCGCACCAACGCCGTGTGCATCGCGCCCAGGCAGGCGCCGGCCGCCGCCCGGGCACGGAACGCCGTCTCGCCCTGGGCGGCATCGCTCCCGAGGGCGTCGACGATCGCCTGCTGCAGGGCGTACTGGCTGTCCAGGTGCTTGGCCCGCAGGGCCGGCGTCGAGATCATGAGCCGGAGTTGGGCCAGCAGGAACCGCTCGTTCGGGGTCAGGCCCTTTCCGCGGCCGCCGCCGGTCATGGTCGCGGCCGAGTCGACGAGCGCCCGGCCGATGCGGCGGACCAGGGGCTGCGCGGCCGGCGATGCGGCGATCCGCTCGGCGACCAGCCGGCTGTGCTGTTCCAGGAGTACGAGGTCTTCCTTGGTGGGGAAGTGCCGGTAGACGGTCATGGGTGATACGCCCGCGGCCTCGGCGACGTCGGTCACGGTCGTGGCGTCGTATCCCCGCTCGGTGAACAGCCGTACCGCATGCGCCTGAATCGTGCGCTGGGTCTCAAGTCGCCGTTGTGCGCGCAGTGTTGAGTGGTGGTCGGGCATGTGGTAGACCCTACCGGAGTGGTAGTGACTACCAGATAGGGAGTCACTCGCATCACGGGATGGTGGACATGAGTGATCTGACCGGCAGGACGGCTCTCGTGACGGGGGCATCGCGGGGCATCGGGCAGGCGATCGCCGCCCGTTTGGCGGCCAAGGGGGCTCTGGTCGTCGTGCACTTCGGCACGGACGAGGACGGGGCGGCGGCCACGGTCAAGGAGATCGAGCGGGCCGGGGGGACCGCGTTCGCCGTCGGGGCGGAACTGGGCACGGACGACGACGTCGAGATCCTCTTCGCGGGAGTCGAGGCGGGCCTGGCCGGGCGGCCGCTCGACATCCTCGTCAACAACGCCGCGGCCGCGCCCGCCGGTCCGCTCGGAGCCACGACGCGGGCGGAGTTCGACCGCCTCTTCGCGGTGAACGTACGAGCGCCGTACTTCATCATCCAGCGGGCGCTGCCCTTGTTCCGCGACGGCGGCCGCATCGTCACCATGTCGTCCGTGTCGGCCCGCAGTGCCATTCCCACCCAGACGTCCTTCGCGATGACGAAGGGCGCGGTCGAGACGATGAGCATGACGCTGGCCAACGAACTCGGCCCCCGCGGCATCACGGTGAACGCGGTCGCTCCCGGCACCACGCGGACAGCCACCAACGGAGCGTCCTTCGAAGCACCGGGCCTGGCCGAGTTCATCGCGGGAGCGACGGCACTGGGGAGACTGGGCGGCCCCGACGACGTCGCCGACGTGGTCGCGTTCCTGGCTTCCGACGAGGCGCGCTGGATCACCGGCCAGGTCATCGACGCGAGTGGCGGGCTGTTCCTCGGTCCGCGCCCCTGATCCCACGCGCGGGGTGTCGACTCCCGCGCGTCCGGTCCCGCGCCGACCATCAACTCGCCGCCGGCCCGGAGCAGTCCCTATCCTCACCGGAGCGGGACCGCGCGGTCCCGCAGGTTGCGGAGCCGTGGCAGAGCGGCCCATTGCGATCGGCGTGAGGGAAGCCCCTCTCACGCCGACTGACGGGAGCCGGGCGGGCCTTGCCCTTCCTCGTCCGCGGGTTCGAATCCCGCCGGCGCCGCAGCCGACCCGCACGAGCGCTGCACCTGTACGTCCGGCCGCCCGCCTCCGCCGACTGGAGTCCTTATGAGCACCCCCGCCCCCGCCGCTCCGGTGTTCGTCGGACCGGAGCAGACCGCGGCCGCCGGGCGAGGGCAGGTCAGCGTCTTGTGGTCGCTCGGCGCCCCGGCGAGGGAGCTGGACGCCGACGTCGTGCGGCTGGCCCCCGGCGCGAGCGTCGGCGAGCACGTGGAGGAGGAGTTCGGTGTCCTGTTCACCGTGCTGGCCGGCACCGGTGAACTCCGCACTCCCGATGCGGCCTGGCAGCTCGCGCCGGGTGCGCTCGCCTGGCTTCCCGCGGGCATCACCCGCTGTGTGGACGCGGGGCAGGACGGGCTCGTCTACACGAGCGCCCGACGTCGCGACCCGGCCCTCGGCACGGGTCGCGGCGGCGGCTTTGACGCGGGCGAGCCGGTCTGCCTGCTGGAGCGAGTCTGCCCCGAGTGCGGTCGTCTCGCCGGTGAACGGGACGCCCGCTACTGCGCCCGCTGCGCAACGCCGTTGGCGGACTGAGGCAACCGAGTGGGACTGAGGCAACCGAGTGGGACTGAGGCCGCCGAGTGGGACTGAGGCCTATCCGTCCACGTCTCCGTACGTCGTGCCGACCTTCAGTCCGTCGATCCAGTTGATGACGCGCTTGTCCTTGACCTCGGAGCCGTAGGAGCCGAAGCGGGTGTCGTTGCCCAGGTCGTCCCAGGTGCGTCCGGAGAACTCGGCGACCTTGGTGCCGTTGTAGAAGGCCGCCACCCACCCGGCGGAGGCGTCGGAGGAGGTGTGGATGCCGAGCACGACGCGCTTGTACGTACTGGTGGTGACGGGTGTCGACCACTTCAGGGTCCACTTCTCGCCGACCTCTATGTGGAACAGCTTGAGGACACCGCCCTCGACCTTCATCAACACCGGGTAGTTCTGCTGGTGTTGGTCGTTGGTGCCGTACGACTTCCACTGGAAGATCGTGCCCGCGTCCGGGGTGTTGGTGGAGGTGTCCCAACCGATCCAGTACGTGGAGTTGTTCTCGAAGGTGTGGCGTGAGCCGCCGACGTTGATGCCATGGGCCTCGCAACGCTCAAGGCCCAGCGGCTTGTTGAACTTGAAGACCTGGCCGCGGCCGTCGCCGTTGTCCTGCGCGGTGACGCTGCCGGGGGAGTCGCAGAGAGTCGAGGAGAACACGCCGGTCCCCGCGGAGGCGTCGCCGTCCCAGATGACGGAGGCGTCGGCGGGGGCCGCGGTGAGCAGGGCCAGGGAGGCGGCAGCGGCCGTGAGGGTGCCGGTTCGCTTGCGCATGAGGGGGCTCCTTGCGAGTGGGGGGAGGGGCTCGCGTGGCTGTGTGCCATCCGTGCGAAGGGGGGAGAGTAAGCGGTTTCTAGCATGGTCGCGCCTGAACGCTCAAGAGGGAAGCGTGAGTTGAGCGCAGCCGCGTAGAAACCGGTCTCTGCCGCAAGCCGCTCTGTCGGGGGTGGTGACGCCACGCCCTCGCGCCTCTAACATCCGATGTACCCGCCCCCACACCTCCCTCGTGACCCGTAGAGCGCCTGAATGGGCTCATAACGTCGGATGAATCGGCAGGGGCAGTTGGAGAGGAGATTCGTGATGCGCAAGGTGATCGGCGTCATGCTCGCGCTGCTGCTCGCTCTTGGAGCGGCCGTGGTCGGCCCTCCCGCAGCGGTCGCCACCCCGGCGGATCCGGTCAACGGCCCACGCGTACAAGGCATCCCGGGGGAGATCGAGCCCAGCGACGACAAGGACCTCGCGGCCTGGCAGGAGCTCCAGTACGGGATGTTCATCCACTGGGGTCTGTTCTCCGAACTCGGAGGCGTATGGAAGGGCGAGCCGGTCACCAAGGGCTACAGCGAACAGATCCAGATGTGGGCCGACATCTCCGAGCGGGAGTACCTCGAAGTGGCCCAGCGCTTCCGGCCCGACCGGTTCGACCCCGCGGAGATCTGCTCCCTCGCGAAGCGGGCCGGCATGCGCTACGTGGTCATCACCAGCAAGCACCACGACGGCTTCTCCATGTTCGACACCGACACCACCGGCTACGACGTGGTCGACGCGACCCCCTACGGCAAGGACCCGCTGAAGGCACTCGCTGACGAATGCCGCGGCCAGGGGCTGAAGTTCGGCTTCTACTTCTCGCTGGTCGACTGGCACCAGGGCCACGACTTCGACGGCAACAACAACAATCCGATCCCCGCGTCGATGGAACCCGTCATCGAAGGGCAGCTGCGTGAGCTGATGACCGGGTACGGGGACATCGCCGAGGTGTGGTTCGACATGTCCTCGCCCACCGCGGCCCAGAGCCGGAAATTCGCCGGGATCGTCCGCGAACTCCAGCCGAAGGCGGCGATCAACAGCCGGGTGTGGAACAACCAGGGCGACTTCCGCACCCTGGGCGACAACGAGATCCCCGCGGTGGCCCTCGACGGTGCCTGGCAGACACCCGCGTCGATCTACCACGAGACCTGGGGCTACCGCAGCTGGCAGAAACGTGAGGACCTGCCCGGCAAGATCAGGGACCTGGTCGGCGGACTGACCGGCGTACGTGCCCGCGGCGGCAACTATCTGCTCAACATCGGCCCGCGCGGCGACGGTTCGGTCGTGGAGTTCGAGGCCGACGTCCTGCGCGGCATGGGCGACTGGCTGGACCGCCACCCCGGCGCCGTACTGGGGGCCTCGGCCACCCGCTTCGGCGGCCGGCCGTGGGGGGAGGTCACGGTCAACGACCGCGACCTGTTCCTGCACGTGAGCGACTGGCCCGCATCCGGCGAACTCCGCCTGCCCGGCCTGGCCACCTCCGTACGCACGGTCCACGAGGACGGCTCGACGGACCGGCTCACATGGCGCCGGGACGGGAACGACCTCGTCGTGACCCTGCCCGAACGGCCGCGCGACGAGGTGCTGCCCGTCGTGAAGGTCGAACTCGGCGGCGAGCTGCGAATCATCCCGGAGCACACGGTCGCCCTCGGTGCGGACCGGACCGCCGCCCTGGAAGCCGCCGACATCGAGCAGGGCTACAGCTACGCCGACGACGGCAGCTACTCAAGCACCCACCGGACCACGGTGCGGCACACCGCCCACATCACCGCCGACCGCGCCGAGAGGCTGTCGGTGGCGGTCGGCGGCGAGGCGCGCCCTCAAGCGCTCTACCGGGTCCAGGTCGGCAAGCACGCCCGGCTGGTGAAGGGCGCGGACCTGACCCGACGCGCCCTCGGCCCCTTCCCCGTACGCGGCGGACAGGTCACCCCGGTGACCATCACCCTCGCCGAGCCGGGGCACGCGGGGGAGGAACTCGGCCTGCGCCTGGACTCGTTGCTGGTCGCCCCCGCCGGCAGCCTCGTGGCCTGGACCCGGACGCCGCCGCGGCTCGAAGCCGGCTCGCGGAGGAACGTGCCGGTGCACGTGACCAACCTGGGGCGCGACACGGCACAGGGCACCTTGGCGCTGCGCGCACCTGAGGGGTGGTCCACCGGCGCGGGCGAGAAGTTCACCGGCCTGGCACCGGGCCGCACCCACACCGCGTCGTTCCCCCTCGCCGTGCCCGCCGACAGTGCCACCGGGCCGCAGACCCTCAAGACCACGGTCTCCGGCGGCGGCCGAGATGTCGTCGAACTGAGCAGCCGGGTCGAGGTGGTGCTGCCCAACATCGCGCGCGGCAAGACGGCCACCCAGGTGAGCACGGCGTGGGCGGGCGCCGCCGGCCGCGCGGTGGACGGCGACACCGCGGGCGACTACTTGCGCGACAACACCACGACCCACACCGCGGAGCCCTCGCGCCAGGCGTGGTGGCAGGTCGATCTGGGGCAGTCGTACGAGATCGCGTCCACGGAGATCTGGAACCGCACCGACTGCTGCACCGAACGGCTCTCGGACTACTGGGTGCTGGTCTCGGACACTCCGTTCACCGGCGACTCCCTGGAGGAGGCGCGTGCCGTGCCGGGAGTGGTGGCCGTACACCAGGACGGCCGGGCGCAGCGCCCCACCCAGGTCGATCTCGAAGGAGCGAAGGGGCGCTACGTGCGTATCCAACTGGCGTCGTGGACCGACCCGTTGTCGCTGACGGAGGTGGTGGTCAGAGGGCGGTAGCGGGGCCGCTCGGCGGGCCGATCACCCGAGGACGAAGGGGAGTTTCGCGGCCAGCTCGCCCAGTTCGGCCTTCTCCGCGTCGGTCGGGGCGCGTCGTCCGGTACCGACGAGGAGCGCGTCCGTGTCGGAGAACGACGCGGGGAACGCGGCACCGGCGATCTTCTCCAGCATCTCGCGGCTGGAGGCGAGGCCTTCCGCGGGTGGCCCGGCCACCTGAGGGAGGTGCGCGATCAGGTCGAGGTGGTGCAGGGTCCACTCCATGACGTACGTCATGAGGTAGTCGCCCGCGGTGAGGACCTCGTCGCGGGTGCTCACCCGGGCGTCAGGGTCGGCGAGTTCGGCGGCGCGGCCGGCGGCCGAGCCGATGTCGTCGAGGTGGAACTTGAGCAGCCAGGGCTCCTGGTAGGCGGCGGCGAGCCGCACGGTCAGCGCGTCGAGCGGGTCGTCGCCGGTCGGCGGGGTCTCGGTGACGTCCCAGTAGGTCAACGCGTCGTGGGTCGGTTCGGTGTCGGCGGGGGTCACGAGGGTGATCAGGACGTCCTGGGCGTCGACGATGAGATGGCACACCAGGTCCTGCACGAGCCAGCCGGTACAACCGGACGGCCGCGCGAAGTCCTCGTCCGGGAGTTCGGCGACGGCCGCGCGCAATGCCGTCCAAGAGCGCGAGAAGAGATCCACGTCGCCAACGTAGTGGGGTGCCGCAGCCCGGACAAGCGCCGCCCGCCTCGGCGACGGGACGGCGCCGCCCCGCCCGGCACGGGCCACTACGCGGCACCCGCCGCTGTCAGGACCGCGACCGGCAGGAGGAGCATCCACTGCGGCAGCCGGAGCAGTGGCTTCGGCCCGCCGATGGACAGCGTGATGGCCAGGAAAGCGGCTGCGTACGCCACGAAGTGCGCAGCCACGAACCACGCCATCAGGCCGGTCGCCGAGGTGTCGTCCGCCGGCGCGAGGCAGATCAAGGCGGCCGCGGAGAGCACCAGGTCGACGCTCACCATGTGCCACACGGCGTGCAGGACGCGCTTGGGTTCGTCGGCGAGGCCGCAGGACAGCAGCGGGCGCACCACGTCCCGGTGCCCGCCGACGATGTGCGCCACGGCCACCCCGAACGCGGTGATGCCCGCTGCGAGAAGCCAGCCGTTCATCGGATCTCGATTCCTCGGGCCACGACAGAAGCCAGCCGGTCGGCCAGCTGACGGTCCGGGTGTTCCCCGACCAGGCCGACGTGGAAGAACACGGCTCCTGCCAGCGTGTCCAGGACCAGATCCACGGGTGTGTCGGCCGCGATCTCCCCGCGCGCCGCGGCGCGTTCGAAGACGATCAGCAGCCGCTCCTTCGCAGGGGCCAGGAAGTCGCCGCGGATGCGCGCCTTCAGTTCCGGATCGGCGGCGAAGTCGGCGAGCAGACCCGGGAGCGCCGCTGCGGCGGCCGGTGCCCGGAACTCGTCGACCAGACCCCGCAGCAGTGCGGTCAGGTCCCCGGCCAGCGTTCCGGTGTCCGGGGCCGGAACGTGGTCGGTGGTCGTGAAGACGGCCTCGAAGACCAGCTCCGGCTTGCCCCGCCATCGCCGGTAGATCGTGTCCTTGCCGACACCGGCACGGGCGGCCACCGCCCCGATCGATGTCGCGGCGTAGCCGACCTCGGTCATCAGCTCCGTGGTCGCGCCGACGATCGCCTCGTGCGAACGGGGATCTCTGGGACGTCCCCTGGAGGACGGAGAGGAGCTCATACTCATTTACCATACGGGTCGCCCCGTTTGATAATCAACCCCGGTGTGCGTCACCTTGGGGAGTCATGACAAGCAGGTTCACCGAGTTGGCCGTTGACTGCCACGCCCCGGAGTTGCTCGCGGCCTGCGGCGCCGTCACGCGGCCCGGGCGGCTCGGGCCACAGGGTGCAGGGCGGCGTACTCCAAAGGGGCGGACGGGTCGATGGACACGTCCAGCGGGGCCGGTTCGGCTCCTGCGCGGAGCAGTAGGTCACCTACGGCCGCGATCATCGCGCCGTTGTCGGTGCACAGGTTCAGCGGCGGCACGCGAAGCGCGATCCCGGCGGTCCGGCAGCGTTCCTCCGCCAGGGCCCGTACGCGGGAGTTGGCGGCCACGCCGCCCACCACGACCAGTGTTCCCACGCCGTGCTCGCGGCAGGCGGCCACCGCCTTGCGTGTGAGCACATCGGCCACGGCCTCCTGGAGCGAGGCCGCCCCGTCCGCGAGCGGCAACTCCTCGCCGCGCAGCCGGTGTTGCTCGGCCCAGCGCGCGGCGGCCGTCTTGAGCCCGGAGAAGGAGAAGTCGTAGGGGGCGTCACGTGGCCCGGTCAGTGGCCGGGGAAACGCCACCGCGGCCGGATCGCCCTGCCGCGCGGTGCGGTCGATGGCCGGGCCGCCGGGATAGGGGAGGCCGAAGACGCGGGCCGCCTTGTCGAAGCACTCGCCCGCCGCGTCGTCGATGGTGTCGCCCAGGTGCAGGATCGGGTCGCGCGCCAGATCCCGTACGAGCAGCAGCGAGGTGTGCCCGCCGGAGACGATCAGGACCATGCAGGGGTCGGGCAGCGGGCCGTGCTCCAGGGTGTCGGCGGCGACGTGACCTGCCAGGTGGTGCACGCCGTACAGCGGCACCCCGAGCGAGAACGCCAGGGTCTTGGCCCCGGCCAGGCCCACCTGGAGCGCGCCCGAGAGGCCGGGGCCCGTGGTGACGGCCACCGCCCCGATGTCCGCCATGTGCAGTCCGGCCCGATCCAGGGCCTCGCGCACGACGGGCGTGAAGGAGTGCACGTGCGCCCGCGCGGCGATCTCCGGCACCACTCCGCCGAACCGGGCGTGCTCGTCCATGCTGGACGCCACCGCATGTCCGAGCAGGCGTCCCCCGCGCACGAGACCCGCTCCGGTCTCGTCGCACGACGACTCGATGCCCAGCACCACTGGAGACTCCTCCACGTCCCGCCTCCTGATCTTTCCGAGTAGTTGCAAGTAATGTGCAATAAGGGTACGGCGAAGACCACCTGGCCGGTGCCCGGCCAAGGCCGGACAGTAGAGTTCGGGTGCGTCAGCCCCCGAACACCGAGGTACCGTCCGTGACCCCCGCACCCGCCGCACCCCCCGTCCCACCTGCCGTGAGCGTGGTGGGCATCGGAGCCGACGGGTGGGCCGGACTGCCCGACGCGGCACGCACCGAACTCGTCGAGGCACAGGTCCTGATCGGCGCCCGGCGCCAACTGGGCCTGCTCCCGCCGGAATGCGCGGGCGAGCGGGTGCCGTGGCCCTCGCCGCTGCGGCCTGCCGTCCCCGGTCTGCTGGCCGCGCACGCGGGCAGCAGGATCGCCGTCCTGGCCAGCGGCGACCCGATGTTCTACGGCATCGGCCGGGCCCTGACCGAAGTCCTCGGCGCCGACGGGCTGCGTATCCTGCCGCACCCCTCGTCCGTGTCGTACGCCTGCGCGCGCATCGGCTGGCCGGTGGAGGACACCGAAGTCGTCACCCTGGTCGGGCGGCCCGCGGCCCGTCTCGCCGCGGCCCTGCACGACGGCCGCCGGCTGCTGGTGCTCAGCGCGGACGCGACCACGCCCGCCGTGGTCGCCGAACTGCTGAGCGAACACGGCTTCGGGCCGAGCTCGGTCCGCGTGCTGGAACAGCTCGGCGGCGAGAGCGAGGCGTACGTCGAAGGAACGGCGGACACCTGGGCGCACCCGCCGGGCGACCCGCTGAACGTCATCGCGGTCGAATGCCGACGCGCCCCCGACGCCCTGCGCCTCGGCGCGGCTCCCGGCCTGCCCGACGAGGCGTACGAACACGACGGACAGCTCACCAAGCGCCACGTGCGGGCCGCCACCCTCGGGGCGCTCGCGCCCGCCCCCGGCGAGCTGCTGTGGGACATCGGCGGCGGCTCGGGGTCCGTGGCCATCGAGTGGATGCGCACCCACCCCTCCTGCCGGGCCATCAGCGTGGAGCGCGATCCGGTGCGGGCGCGGCGCATCGAGCGCAACGCCGCCCGCCTCGGGGTGCCCGCCCTGCGCGTGATCTCGGGTCGGGCGCCCGAGAGCCTGGCCGAACTGCCCACGCCCGACGCCGTGTTCATCGGCGGCGGGCTGACCGTGCCCGGCCTGCTCGACGCCTGCTGGGACGCGCTGCCCGAAGGCGGGCGCCTGGTCGCCAACACCGTCACGCTGGAGTCCGAGGCGCTGCTCGCCGAGTGGTACCGCCGCCACGGCGGTGACCTGGTCCGCCTCGCCGTCGCGCACGCCGTTCCCGTCGGCGGCTTCACCGGCTGGCGCCAGGCGATGCCGGTCACCCAGTGGTCCGTACGCAAACCTTCGACCGTCCCCACCGCGGAACGCTCAGCAGAAGCCCCCGCAGAACCCTCAGGAGACAAGACATGACCGTGTACTTCATCGGCGCGGGGCCCGGTGCGGCCGACCTGATCACGGTGCGCGGGGCGCGCACGCTCGCCGCCTGCGGGGTGTGTCTGTACGCGGGCAGCCTGGTGCCCCGTGAACTGCTGGACGAGTGTCCCGAGGACGCCCGCCTGGTCGACACGGCGCAGCTGGACATCGACCAGATCACCGCCGAGCTCGTCGCCGCGCACGCGGCGGGCCAGGACGTGGCCCGCCTGCACTCGGGCGACCCGTCCGTCTTCAGCGCGGTCAACGAGCAGATGCGGCGCCTGGACGAGGCGGGCGTGCCCTACGAAGTGGTGCCGGGTGTGCCCGCGTTCGCGGCCGCCGCGGCGGCGCTCAAGCGGGAGCTGACCGTGCCGACCGTCGGCCAGACCGTCATCCTCACCCGCATCGCCCACCGGGCCACCGCGATGCCCGAGGGCGAGGACCTGGCCACACTGGGCCGCAGCGGCGCGCTGATCGTGCTGCACCTGGCCGCCAAGTACGTGGACCGCGTCGTCGAGGAACTCCTGCCGCACTATGGGGCCGACTGCCCCACGGCCGTGGTGGCGCTGGCCTCGCGCCCCGACGAGCTCATCCTGCGTGGGCCCCTCGACGAGATCGCCGAGCAGGTGAAGGCGGCGGGTGTGATCCGTACCGCCGTCATCATGGTGGGCCGGACGTTGGGCGCGGAGCAGTTCCGCGACAGCCACCTCTACTCGCCCGAACGCGACCGCCACGTCTGCTGAGCGCTCGGCTGGAAGCGTGGCTCAGCGCACGCTGCTGCGCCCCACGACCGTGCCCGCCCGGTCGATGCAGATGACGTCCACGGCGACCGGCGCGCCCCGCAGGACCGACAGGGCCTCGTCGCGGGCGGCCACGGCCACCAGGTCCCCGAGAGGGATGCCGCGGGCCTGGCACAACTGGAGTGCGGCCAGGCCCGTGTTGGCTCCTGCCACCTCGGCCCCCAGGGCCTCGTCCGCGCCGCCCCGGCGGGCCAGCTCGGCCAGGAAGGGCTTGTCGACCTGGGAGCGGGCCGAGTGCAGGTCGAGGTGCCCGGCGGCGAGTTTCGACAGCTTGGCGAAGCCGCCGCACACCGTGAGGCGGTCCACCGGGTGCCGGCGCACGTACTTGAGGACCGCGCCCGCGAAGTCGCCCATGTCCAGCAGGGCGATCTCCGGGAGCCCGTACTCGGCCACCACCGTCTTCTCCGAGGTCGAGCCGGTGCAGCCCGCCACGTGTGTGTGGCCCGCGGCGCGTGCCACGTCCACGCCGCGGCGGATCGAGTCGATCCACGCCGAGCAGGAGTAGGGCACCACGATGCCGGTGGTGCCCAGGATCGACAGACCGCCCAGGATGCCAAGGCGCGGGTTCCAGGTGGAGCGGGCGATCTCCTCGCCGTGGTCCACGGAGACGGTGACCTCGACGTCGCCCGAGCCCCCGTGCTCGGCGGCGACCCGTGCGATGTGGTCGCGGATCATCTGGCGCGGCACGGGGTTGACCGCGGGTTCGCCGACCTCGAGCGGCAGGCCGGGCAGGGTGACCGTGCCCACGCCGGGCCCCGCCTTGAAGACCACGCCCGAACCGGGCGGCAGCCGCCGCACACCGGCCCGCACCAGGGCGCCGTGCGTCACGTCGGGATCGTCGCCCGCGTCCTTGACCACGCCCGCTGTCGCCCGCCCCTCGGTCAGTTCCTCGACGGCCAGGGCGAAGGCCGGTGTCTGTCCCCTGGGCAGGGTGATGGTCACCGGGTCGGGGAAGTCGCCGCTGAGCAGGGCGGTGTAGGCGGCGGTGGCCGCGGCGGTGGCGCAGGCACCGGTCGTCCAGCCGGGCCGCAGCCCGGTGTGCTTGAGTTGGGCGCTGCGCCCGCCTTTCGCCTCACTCATGGATGGATCCGATGCACGTTCTGGTACTGGGCGGGACGACGGAGGCCCGCCGCCTCGCCGAGGCCTTGGTGGACACGCTGCCCGCCGCCGCGAAGGTGACCAGCTCCCTGGCCGGACGGGTGGCGAGCCCGAAGCTGCCGCCGGGCGAGGTGCGCGTGGGCGGCTTCGGCGGAGCCGACGGCCTTGCCGCGTGGCTGCGTACGCACCGGGTGAGCGCGCTCATCGATGCCACCCATCCTTTCGCCGAGACGATCAGTTTCAATGCGGCCGCTGCCGCCGCCGCTGCCCATGTTCCCCTGCTGGCGCTGCGACGGCCCGGCTGGGTGCCGGGCGAGGGCGATGCCTGGCACCCGGTCGGTTCCCTGGCCGAGGCGGCACGGGCGCTGCCCGCGCTGGGCGAGCGGGTCTTCCTGACCACGGGGCGCATGGGCCTTGCCGCCTTCGCCGATCTGGACCGGCTGTGGTTCTTGATGCGTTCGGTGGACGCCCCCGACGCGCCGCACCCCGCGCGCATGGAGGTGCTGCTCGACCGCGGCCCGTTCACCTTGGAGGGGGAGTGCGAGCTGATCCGCCGCCATCGCATCGACGTCGTCGTCACGAAGGACAGCGGCGGGGCCGCGACCGCGCCCAAGCTGGCCGCGGCTCGCGAGGCGGGGATCCCGGTGGTCGTGGTGCGCCGGCCGCCGGTGCCTCAAGGCGTGGCGGTGGTCGGAACCCCGCAGGAGGCGCTGGCCTGGCTGCGCGCACGCGGCGGCAGCCAGACCTAGCGCGACCGGAGGCTCAGTCCTCGGGGTAGCGGCGGGGCGTCCACACGATCTGCCGGCCGTCGCCGCGCTGCTCCCAGCGGGTCTGCGAGGACCCCACCAGCAGGATCGTGCGCATGTCGACCTCGGCCGGATCGAGGTCGGCGAGGCGCACGGTGCGCACGCTCTCGGCCGGTCCGCCGACGTCGCGGCCCAACACCACGGGAGTGTCCGGCGAGCGGTGTTCGAGCAGTAGGTCGCGGGCCTTGCCGACCTGCCAGGTGCGGCTGCGGGAGCCGGGGTTGTACAGCGCGAGCACCAGGTCGGCGGCGGCCGCCGACCGCAGCCGCTCCGCGATGACCTCCCAGGGCTTGAGCCGGTCGGAGAGCGATATCGTCGCGTAGTCGTGGCCCAGCGGGGCGCCCGCGCGGGCGGCGGCCGCGTTGGCCGCCGTCACTCCCGGAAGCACCCGGACCGGCAGGTCCGCGTACTGCTTCTGCGAGGCGACCTCCAGGACGGCCGTCGCCATGGCGAAGACGCCCGGGTCGCCGCCGGAGACCACGGCCACGCGTCGGCCGCGCCGGGCGAGATCCAGGGCGAACTCGGCGCGCTCCGACTCGACCTTGTTGTCGGAGCCGTGGCGCACCTGTCCCGGGCGGACCGGCACCCGGTCGAGGTAGGTGGTGTAGCCGACCAGGTCGTCGGCCGCGGCCAGCACGCCGCGGGTCTCGGGCGTGAGCCACAGCGGCCCGGCGGGACCGGTGCCGACCACGGCCACCTCGCCGGCGTCCGGGGCGCGCTCGGGCCGGGGGGCGTCGATGCGGCTGGGCAGGACGGCGACCGCGAAGTACGGCACGGACTCCGGGTCGACCGCGGCGAGCTCGTCGATGCGCTCACCGGCCATGGTGGCGCGCTCGACGTAGTGGGCCTCGGGCAGGCGTCCGGAGTTCTCGAAGGCGCGGCGCACCGCGGGGAAGGTGCGGCCCAGCTTCATCACGACCGCGGCGTCGGTGGCGGCCAGCCGGGCGGTCAGCTCGTCCTCCGGCAGGGTGCCGGGCAGGATGGTCAGCACTTCCTCGCCCTCGGCGAGCGGGGTGCCGAGGCGGGCGGCCGCGGCGCTGACGGAGGTGACGCCGGGGATCACCTCGGTGGGGTAGCGGTCGGCGAGCCGCTTGTGCATGTGCATGTACGAGCCGTAGAAGAGCGGGTCGCCCTCGGCCAGTACGGCGACGGTGCGGCCGGCGTCCAGGTGCACCGCGAGGCGGGCCGCTGCCTCGGTGTAGAAGTCCTCCATCGCGCCCCGGTAGCCACCGGGGTGGTCGGTGGTCTCCGTGGTGAGGGGGTAGACGAGGGCTTCTTCGATGTGGTCGGCGCGCAGGTGCTTGGCCGCGATGGACCGCGCGATGGAGCGTCCGTGCCGGGCGCTGTGGTAGGCGACGACATCGGCCTGGGCGATGGTTTCCACCGCTCGCAGGGTCATGAGGGACGGGTCGCCGGGGCCGAGCCCGACGCCGTAGAGCCGACCCGTGGCGTGCTCGCTCAGCCGGTCCGTGGTGTGCTCGCTCACGCTCATTCTTCCTCGCTGGCGATCGCGTTGAGTGCGGCGGCCGCGATGGCGCTGCCGCCCCGGCGGCCCCGCACGATCATGTGTTCCAGGCCGGAGGGGTGCGCGGCCAGGGCGTCCTTGGACTCCATGGCGCCGACGAAGCCGACGGGCACCCCGATGACGGCGGCGGGGCGCGGTGCGCCCTCCTCGATCATTTCGAGGAGGCGGAACAGGGCGGTGGGCGCGTTGCCGACGGCTATGACCGCACCTTCCATCCGATCGCGCCACAGTTCCAGGGCGGCGGCGCTGCGGGTGGTGCCGAGCTCGGCCGCGAGGCCGGGCACCGCCGGGTCGGACAGCGTGCACACCACGTCGTTGTCGGCGGGCAGCCGCTTGCGGGTGACACCGCTGGCGACCATGGCCACGTCGCACAGGATGGGGGCGCCCGCGCGCAGCGCCTCGCGGGCCCGCGCCACCACCTGCGGGGTGAAAGCGAGGTCGCGTACGAGGTCGACCATGCCGCAGGCGTGGATCATGCGGACCGCGACCTGGCTCACGTCGGCGGGCAGGCCCGACAGATCCGCCTCCGCGCGGATCGTGGCGAAGGACTGGCGGTAGATCGCCGGTCCGTCCTTCTCGTACTGATGCACAGTGCGTTCGCTCTCTTGATAGGGCATGGAACAGTCAAGTGTTGCAGGGTTGTTCATGTGTTCATGCGGCGCGTCAGCCGCGGGCCGCTGCCACGGCGGCGGCGAGTGCGCCCGGACTGCCCGGGATGCTCGCCGGAGTGTCGCGTTTCTCGCCGTGTACGTGAGAGATCTGATGCCCGTCGGGGGTGGCGACGACGTCGATCCACTCCCCATGCGGGTGACCGCACCGGCGTCCGCACCCGGACCAGTACACGGGCAGCGCCCCCACGGATCCCGACGCGGCCGTCGCCGTGGCGCGTACGTCGTCCAGCGCCTTGGCGCAGCCGGGCCGGCCGATGCAGGCGCCCACGCCGGTCCAGGGGGAGTCGGGGCCGGTGATCAGGCCCGCGGCCCCCAGGTCCGCCAGGAGTCGCGCGGCCTCGCGCCGTGCGACGCCCGGCAGGACGACGCCGCGCCAGGGGGTCAGCCGCAGCTCGCCGACGCCGTGACGGCGGGCGGTGTCCGTCAGGGTCTGCCACTGGGGGGAGCTGATGGAGCCCAGCGGCAGGCCGATGGAGAGCGCGGCCGTGCCGAGGGGGCCGGGCACGATGCCGAGCGCGGGCTCGTCCGCTTCCTGGGGGAGCGGTTCGGTGATGGGCGCGGGGCTGAACCCGGCCTGCCGCAGGCGACGTACGACCGCCTCCAGCAGGGGTCCGGTGCCGTCGGGCAGGTCCGTCACCCGCCAGGCACTCCCGTCGGGTGCCTGCTCCAGGAAGGTCTCGGCCGCGATGAGGGCGGCCTGCGGCGCCTGCGCGGCCTGGATCAGGAGGGCGTCGTGGGCCGGGCCGATCCGTAGCAGCGCGTGCTTCGTGCCCCGCGCCGTCAGCGTCACGTCGCCGCCGAGGGCCCCGACGTCGCCGCGGCCGTCGTCGAGGGCGAACAAGAACCGGCCGGACAGGGCGGCGGTCCGGGCGCCGGCGCACAGCAGCTCGTCGAGGGCGGACAGCCAGGGGCGGATGTCCTGCTCACCGCGGCCGTCGAGTCCCGAGAGGGGGGAGGCCACCACGTTGCGTACCCGCTCGTGGCGCTCGGAGGGCAAAAGCCCCGATTCGCCCAGCAGGGAAGCCAGTTCGCCGCCGCGGTCCGCGGGCAGTCCGCGCAGCTGCACATTGCCGCGCGATGTGAGATGCAACTCGCCGTCTCCCAGCCGCTGTGCCACCTCGCGCAGCACGTCGGCCTGTCCCGCGGTCAGCAGGCCACCGGGGATGCGCACGCGGGCCAGCGCCCCGTCGTCCGCCCGGTGCAGCCGCAGCGTGCCGGGGCAGGCGTCACCGCGGCCGCGGGCAGACGCGTCTCCCGAGAGTGCGGGCGGGGGGACCGATGGGGGCATGGCGGCGAGCATACCGACCCATTGCAGCAGGTCCGCCTGCCCCCCAGTAGTTGATCGGCCCTTAGTATTCCTAGCGACGGGCCAGCCGGCCCGTCGTCGCCACAGACGGCGACAAGGGGAGGAAGCCCGGTGCGATTCCGGCGCGGTCCCGCCACTGTGAGCCCGGTGCAGCCGCCGGGCGAGCCAGGAACTCCCTTCCCCGAGCTCTCGTCCGCTCGAGCAGGGGAGACGCCATCGACACCACCCGGGGCGTGGACACCCCGAGGAAGGCCCGACGCCGCATGATCCTGCTCCTGTCGACGTCCGACACCGACCTGCTCAGCGCCCGCGCCGCCGGCGGCCCGGTCGCCTACCGCCACGCGAACCCCTCCCGGCTCCCGCTCGAGGACCTTCCGCAGCTCCTGGACGGCGCCGACCTGGTCGTCGTACGCCTCCTGGGCGGCGTACGCGCCTGGCAGGAAGGCCTGGACCAAGTCGTGGCCGCCGGACGCCCCGTGGTCGTCCTCACCGGCGAACAGGCCCCCGACGCCCAGCTGATGGCCGCATCGACCGTGCCCATCGGCATCGCCGCCGAGGCCCACGCCTACCTGGCCCACGGCGGACCGGACAACCTGGAGCAGCTGGCCCGGTTCCTCTCCGACACCGTCCTGCTCACCGGTCACGGCTTCGAACCGCCCGCCCCGGCGCCCTCCTGGGGCCCGCTGGAGCGCACCGCCCGCCAGGCCGAGGGACCGACCATCGCGGTGCTGTACTACCGCGCCCACCACATGAGCGGCAACACCGCCTTCATCGAGGGCCTGTGCAGTGCCATCGAGGACGCAGGTGCGCGCCCGCTGCCGCTGTACGTCGCCTCGCTGCGCGCCCCCGAACCCGAACTCATCGACGAACTGCGCGCCGCCGACGCGATCGTGACCACGGTCCTGGCGGCGGGCGGCACGCGTCCCGCCGAGGCATCGGCGGGCGGCGACGACGAGTCCTGGGACGCCGGCGCCCTCAGCGGCCTGGACGTGCCCATCCTCCAGGCGCTGTGCCTGACCAGCTCCCGCAGCGACTGGGAGGACAACGACGAGGGCGTGTCCCCGCTGGACGCCGCGAGCCAGATCGCGGTCCCCGAGTTCGACGGCCGCCTCATCACGGTGCCGTTCTCGTTCAAGGAGATCGACGAGGACGGACTTCCCGCGTACGTCGCCGACGCCGAGCGCGCCGCCCGCGTGGCCGGCATCGCCGTGCGCCACGCGCGCCTTCGCCACATCCCAGCCGCCGACAAGCGCATCGCGCTCGTCCTGTCCGCCTACCCGACCAAGCACTCGCGCATCGGCAACGCGGTGGGTCTGGACACCCCCGCCAGCGCCGTGTCCCTGCTGCGCCGACTGCGGGACGAGGGCTACGACTTCGGCACGGAGGAGGTGCCCGGCCTGGCCTCCGGCGACGGCGACGAGCTGATCTACGCGCTGATCGAGGCGGGCGGCCACGACCAGGAGTGGCTCACCGAGGAGCAGCTGGCCCGCAACCCCGTGCGCATCCCGGCGGCCGACTACCGCCGCTGGTATGCCACGCTCCCTGCCGAGCTGCGCGAGTCCGTGGAGCAGCACTGGGGCCCCGCCCCCGGCGAGATGTTCGTGGACCGCTCGCGCAACCCGGAGGGCGACATCGTCCTGGCCGCCCTGCGCCGCGGCAACCTGCTCATCCTCATCCAGCCGCCGCGCGGCTTCGGCGAGAACCCGATCGCGATCTACCACGACCCCGATCTGCCGCCCTCGCACCACTACTTGGCCGCCTACCGCTGGATCGCCGCCTCCGCCGACGACAACGGCTTCGGCGCCGACGCGATGATCCACCTGGGCAAGCACGGCAACCTGGAATGGCTGCCGGGCAAGAACGCGGGCCTGTCCGCCGCCTGCGGCCCCGACGCCGCGCTCGGCGACCTGCCGCTGATCTACCCGTTCCTGGTCAACGACCCGGGGGAGGGCACACAGGCCAAGCGGCGCGTGCACGCCACCCTCGTGGACCACCTCGTACCGCCGATGGCCCGCGCGGACAGCTACGGCGACATCGCGCGCCTCGAACAACTCCTGGACGAGCACGCCCAGATCGCCTCCATGGACCCGGCGAAGCTGCCGGCGATCCGCGCGCAGATCTGGACCCTGATCCAGGCCGCCAAGCTCGACCACGACCTGGGGCTCGAAGGCCGCCCCGAGGACGAGGGCTTCGACGAGTTCATCATGCATCTCGACGGCTGGCTCTGTGAGATCAAGGACGCGCAGATCCGCGACGGTCTGCACGTCCTGGGCGGCGCCCCGGCCGGCGCCGACCGCGTCAACCTGGTCCTGGCGATCCTGCGCGCCCGGCAGATCTGGGGCGGCACGGCATCGCTTCCCGGCCTGCGCGAGGCGCTGGGCCTGGACGAGTCGGCCGCCACCCGCACCAGCGCCGACGCGGTCGAGGAGCAGGCCCGCGCCCTGGTCCAGGCGATGGAGGACGCCGACTGGGCCCCGGACGCCGTGGCGGGCGTGGCCCAGGGGCACCCGCAGTCGGTCGCCGACATCCTCGACTTCGCTGCCCGCGAGGTCGTCCCGCGCCTGGCGGCCACGACCGACGAACTGGACCACGCCGTCCACGCGTTGGAGGGCGGCTTCGTTCCCGCGGGCCCCTCCGGCTCCCCGCTGCGCGGCCTGGTCAACGTCCTGCCGACCGGCCGCAACTTCTACTCCGTCGACCCCAAGGCGGTGCCCTCGCGCCTGGCGTGGGAGACCGGCCAGGCGCTTGCCGACTCGCTCCTCGAGCGCTACCGCACCGACAACGGCGACTGGCCGACCTCGGTGGGCCTGTCCCTGTGGGGCACGAGCGCGATGCGCACCGCCGGTGACGACATCGCCGAAGCCCTCGCCCTCCTTGGCATCCGCCCGGTCTGGGACGACGCCTCGCGCCGTGTCACCGGCCTGGAGGTCATCCCCGCCGAGGAGTTGGGCCGCCCGCGCATCGACGTCACCTTGCGCATCAGTGGCTTCTTCCGCGACGCCTTCCCGCACACCATCGGCCTCCTGGACGACGCGGTGCGCCTGGCCGCCTCGCTGGAGGAGCCCGACGAGGCGAACTACGTCCGCGCCCACGCCCAGGCCGACCTGGCGGCCCACGGCGACGAACGCCGCGCCACCACCCGCATCTTCGGATCGCGCCCCGGCACTTACGGCGCGGGCCTGCTCCAGCTGATCGACTCCCGCGACTGGCGCACCGACGCCGACCTCGCCGAGGTCTACACGGTGTGGGGCGGTTACGCGTACGGCCGTGAGCTCGACGGGCGTCCGGCGCGCGAGGAGATGGAAACGGCCTACAAGCGCATCGAGGTCGCGGCGAAGAACACCGACACCCGCGAACACGACATCGCCGACTCGGACGACTACTTCCAGTACCACGGCGGCATGGTGGCCACCGTCCGGGCGCTCAAGGGCAGCGCCCCGGAGGCGTACATCGGCGACTCCACGCGCCCCGAGACGGTGCGCACCCGCACCCTGGTCGAGGAGACCTCCCGCGTCTTCCGGGCCCGGGTGGTCAACCCCAAGTGGATCGAGGCGATGCGCCGCCACGGCTACAAGGGGGCCTTCGAGCTCGCCGCCACGGTCGACTACCTCTTCGGTTACGACGCGACGACGGGCGTGGTCGCCGACTGGATGTACGACAAGCTCACCGAGACGTACGTCCTGGACCCGACCAACCGCGAGTTCCTCCAGCAGGCCAACCCCTGGGCCCTGCACGGCATCGCCGAGCGTCTCCTGGAGGCCGAGTCCCGCGGCATGTGGGCCAAGCCCGATCCGGCGGTGCTCGAGGCGCTGCGGCAGGCGTACTTGGAGACGGAAGGCAATCTGGAGGGCGAGGACTGAGCACCGGCCCGGCCTGAGGGCCGGCGCACGAGAGGGCCCCATCCCGGTGTCGTCGGGATGGGGCCCTCCCCGTTCCCTGCGGTGGGCGGCTACGCCTGGCGGGCGGCTACGCCTGGGGGGTGGCGCGGATCGCGGAGATGTCGAACTGGAGGCGGACCTTCTCGCTCACCATGGCGCCGCCCGTCTCCAGGCGCTGGTTGTAGACCAGGCCCCAGTCGGTGCGGTCGATGGTGGTGGTGCCGTCGAAGCCGGCTCTCTCGAAGCCGAACGGGTCCACGACCGAGCCGAGGTAGTCGAGCTGCAGCTCGACGGGCCTGGACACACCGCGGATGGTCAGGTCCCCCGCCATGCGGAAGGTCTCGCCGCCCTCATGGACGGTGGAGGTGCTGCGGAACGACATCTCCGGGTGGCGGCGCGCGTCGAAGAAGTCGGCGCCTATCAGGTGCGTGTCGCGCTGTTCCACACCCGTGTCGACGCTGGCGATCCGGATGACGATCTCGGCCCGCGACTCGGAGGGCCGGGCGCCGTCGAAGTACAGCGTGCTGTCGTAGTCGGCGAAGGCACCTCGCACCGTCGTGACCATCGCGTGCCGCACGGAGAACCCGATGCGGCTGTGCGGCCGGTCGATGGTCCACTGCCCGGTCAGCGCACGCAGCGCCGGGTCGAGCGCGGCTCCGTCGGCCGTGGAAAAGGGCGAACCGGCGCCCGACGGCGTCGGCTCGAGGGTCGCGGTCTGGCGACGGCTGAAGATACCCATGATGTCGTCGTCTCCTTGGATTTGATCACTCCGTGTTATCACGCCGTCGACCGGTGCTGCTCAGCAAGATGGGAGGTCTCGTCCGGGTTCCATGCTGCTGACTGCAAAGATGCACAAGATCGGCACGGATGTGGATGCACGGTTGGGTGGCCTGGCGTCACACACGGTCACAACGGCGTCGATGGTGCGTCGACGGACGCCAGGAGGGCACTCGGTAGGGGCCCGGCGCCGGGGCTGTCATCGGCGCCCAAAAGGTGCATACTTGAAATAATTCTGAGGGTCGGAGGGCTCAATGATCGCACTCGGAATCATCCTGCTCATCATCGGTCTCCTGGCCGGAATCTCCATCCTGTGGACCATCGGCGTCATCCTCGTCGTCATTGGTGCCATCCTGTGGATTCTGGGCTCCGTGGGCCACGCAGTGGGCGGGCGAAAGCATTATTGGTAGGCGCACCGGTATCGAAACCGGACGGCTTTCATAAGCGCCAACGCCCTGGTATTCGCAGCGGCAAGAATTTCTCCGGTGTGCCCCGGTTCTCCTTCGCGGCCCGACGTCCGCATGCGGACGGCTTCTCCGGGTAGCAGGCTGTGCTCATGACCTGCTGAACGGAACGGAGTCGGTGCATGGCCGGCGAGGGCGGAGGGCCGCGAGCGGAAGCCGCGGCCCCGGGGTGGTTCGAGCGTGTGCGGCGATGGTGGCAGCGGGCCCGGGGGGTGCCGGGCTACGAACGCCACACGCTGCTCCTGGTTCTCAAGAGCACCTTGGCCGCGACCCTGTCCTGGGTGGTGTCCTACTACCTGCTCGACGCGCCCTCCCCGGCGTTCGCCCCGTTCTCCGCGGTGCTGATCATGCAGGTGACCGTGTATCAGTCCCTGCTGCAGTCGATGCGCTACCTGGCGGCAGTGGCGGCGGGCGTGGCCATGGTGGCCGCCCTGGGGTTCCTGGGCGGCCCCGACCTGCTGACCTTCGTGCTGGTCGCGCTGGTGGGCCTGTCCATCGGGCGCTGGCCCGCGCTGGGTGCGCAGGGGTCGCAGGTCGCCACGGCGGCGTTCTTCGCCTTCTCCACCTATGCCTCGGCCACATCGGCGACCGAAAAGCTCTCCCAGCTCGGGCAGATCATCCTGCTGGTCCTGATCGGCTGCGCCATCGGCGTGACCGTGAACATCACGGTGGCCCCGCCGATGCGCTACCGCAGCGCCGAGTACGGGATTCGCTCGCTGTCCATCGCCCTGGGCGAGCTGGTGGGCGACATGTACCCGGTGCTGCGCGAGGGCGAATTGGACGAGGAACGCTGCCGGCAGTGGCGCTGGCGGGCCGAGCAGACCGGTGGACTGATCACGCAGGCGAAGGACGGCTTCCGTACCGCGCAGGAAAGCCTGTACTTCAACCCCCGTCGACTGCTGCGCCGACACCGCGGCCGGACCTCCTTCGAGGGGTACGGAGCGGTGCTGGGAGCCCTCGAACGATCCCTGTACCAGGTGGCATCGCTGACGCGCAGCCTGCACCAGTGGCACGAAGAGGAGGGGGGCCGGCACGACGACCGGGCCTTCCTCCTCGGCTACGCGGACTTCCTCGAGGCCCTGGAACGGATCGCCCAGGTCCTCGGGGAACTGGACGAGGACTCCCTGACCGAGCAGGCCCGGCAGCTGTGCCAGTTGGCCGACGAGGCCCGGCGGTGCTGCCACGACGTGACCGACGGAGCGAACCGGGCCGGCCTTCCCCTGGCCGACCCGGCTCGCCCCTACGGAGTCCTTGTCGTCGAATCCACCCGCCTCATGGAGGAGTTCCAGCACGCCTGCGACGTGCTGCAACGGCACGTGGGGCAGGAGGCGTGACCTCCTCGACGGGGTCATGGGCTCCCAGGTTCTCGGCCCGGCTCTCAGTGGTGGCCGTGGGCGCTGGACGAAGCTCCGCCGAAGAGCCGCGCGACGGCGCGGAAGGGGAGCGTGACCACCGTGGCGATGGCTCCACCGATGGCTCGGAGAACATCTGCAATGGCCTTCAGCATGTCGGGACCTCCATAGAACGTCTTTATGTGCGCGTCGTCAGTTCAATAACTCCTGCACGGCTTGTCTTCTGCCGGTTTCCCTGCGATCGGCGACGGAAACGTAATGGCTCGGCCCTCGGAGGGTTTTTCACAATGGAGTCCGTCATACGGATCTGTCCCGTACGTGCTTGATTAGGGTCGATCCGAACGGGAACGCCTCACAGGGCAACGACCCCGTCACCGTCGAATGGAGCGCTCCGTGCGTGCACTGTCCTTGGTCTGCACCCTGAATTCATCGCCCACTTCATCCAGCAGCCACGCGTTGTCCGACCAGGTCATGGCCGAATTCGAAAAGCTGGGCGTAGAGGTCGAGACGGTCCGGGTCGCCGACCACGACGTACACGCCGGGGTCGCCGTGGACCTGGGCAGCGGGGACGCCTGGCCGGCCCTGCGCGAGAAGGTGCTGGGGGCCGACATCCTGCTCCTGGCCACGCCGATCTGGCTGGGGCACCCGTCGAGCATCTGCCAGCGGGTCCTGGAGCGTCTGAACGCCGACATGTCGGAGACCGACGACGAGGGCCTGCCCCTGATGTACGGGAAGGTCGCGGCGGTGGCCGTGGTCGGCAACGAGGACGGCGCCCACAAGGTCAGCGCGGACGTCTTCCAGGCCTGCAACGACCTCGGCTTCTCGCTGGCTCCCGGAGCGGTCACCTACTGGGTCGGCGAGGCCAAGCAGGGCACCGACTACCAGGACCTCGAGAAGACACCCGACGCCGTCGCCTCCGCCACGCACACGCTCGCGGTCAACGCGTTCCACCTGGCCGAGCTGCTCGACCGCAAGCCCTACCCGGCGTCCTGACATCGCCTCGGACGACCACAGGGACAGGTGCCGGTAGATGGACGTGACCGCCACGGACGTCGGGTACGCCTGCGTGGGGATCGGCGCGCTGCTCGCCGCGGTCCTGCCCAGACTGGTGGCGCGGCAGCCCATGTCCATGCCGATGGTCTTTCTGGCCGTGGGCTTCCTCGTCTACGTACTGCCCACCGGGCTTCCCGACCTGGACCCCTACCAGCACCGGGCATGGGTGGAGCACCTCACCGAGGTGATCGTGATCGTGGCCCTGATGGGCGCGGGCCTGGCCATCAACAGACCCTTCGGCCGCCACTCCTGGTCCACCGCCTGGCGCCTGCTGGGCATCACCATGCCCCTGACCGTCCTGGTCACCGCCCTGGTCGCCTGGGGCCTGGTGGGCTGGCCGCCGGCCGTCGCGCTGCTCCTGGGCGCCGTGCTCGCCCCGACCGACCCCGTGCTCGCGGCGGAGGTACGGGTGGGGGAGCCGACCGACGGCGAGCACGACGAGGACGAGGTGCGCTTCGCCCTCACCGGCGAAGCGGGCCTCAACGACGGTCTGGCCTTCCCGATGGTCCTGGCGGCCCTTGCGATGTTCGCCGCCTCGGAGACGGGCTGGTCGGGCGCGTGGCTGGGCCACTGGCTGTGGAGCGACGTGGCGGTACGCGTCACGGTCGGCGTCACGGTCGGCCTGCTGGTCGGGCGGCTGCTCGGCTGGATGTTCTTCCGGGCGGGCTGGCAGGCGCTGCGGCTGTCCGACCACCGGGAAGGGTTCGTCGCACTGGCGGCGACCTTCCTTTCGTACGGCCTCACGGAGGTGCTGCACGGCTACGGATTCCTCGCCGTGTTCACGACGGCCTGCGCGATCCGGTCCGCCGAGCGCGCCCACGGCTACCAGGTGGTGATGCACACCTTCATGGAGCAGATCGAGCGGCTGCTCACGGCCGGTGTGCTGTTCCTCATCGGGGGGTTCATCGCCTGCGGCGGCCTGTCCGCCCTCACCTGGGGCAGCGCGGTGACGGCCGTCCTGGTGCTGCTGGTGATCCGTCCGCTCACGGGCTGGATCGCCCAGCTGCGGGGCCGGACGACGCCAGGGGAACGCGCGGTGACCTCCTTCTTCGGCATCCGGGGGATCGGGTCCGTCTTCTATCTGGCGTACGCCCTGGGTGTGGGGGACCTCGAGGCGTTCCAGGAGGAGTTGTGGGCGGTGGTGACGTTCATCGTCCTGCTGTCGGTGATGCTGCACGGGGCCGCGGCCTCACCCGTGCTCAAGCGTTTGGACAGATCCGGCTCCCGCTGACGGCACGGCGGCAGCCGGACCGGCGCAGGCGGGTGCGGGTCCGGCCGGTCAGGCGTCGACGCCCGCTCCCTGCCAGGGGGTGGGCCCGGTGCCGTCGAGCCAGGCGTCCAGTTCCGTGCCGTTGACGCACACGATGCCGATCTGCTGCGCGTACTCCAGGGCGGGAGCGGTGAAGTCGCTCGTCGTGACGAGTATCGCGACGTCGGCCTCGTGGACGGTGAAGCACGTCCCGCCGAAGCGCTGCAGGTCCTGCGAGCCGACCTTGTTGGCGTCGCCGTAGCGCTTGCACTGGATGACGAGGCGGAGACCCTCGGCGGTGACCGCCGTGACGTCCGCGCCCAAGTCGCACGCGCCGCCCACCACTTCCACCTCCCGGCAGTCGTCACGGGCGCACAGGTCGGCTATGGCGTGCTCGAAACCGTCGGGATCGAGCTCGGCGTACTCGTGCTCATCCTCGTACTCGTCCCCGTACTCCTCCTCGTACTCGACGGGCGCGCCAAGGACGACGGTCGGCTCCTCGCCGTCCGGCACCAGCGCTCCGGGGTCGGCCTGCTTCGCGTCCGGGAGGTGAGGCTCCGGGACCAGGCTGTCGGACGCCTTCTCGGCTGCTTCCTCCAGCGCCGCGGCGGCACGGCGCGCGTATCTCGCGGCGGAGAAGCGACGCCACCTGGACCGGCACAACTGCGCGACCGCCAGGCCCACCACGACGACCGCCCCGGCCCACAGCGGGCGGCTCTCGACGATGTCGGCCGCGGTGCGCACCAGGAACACCAGGACGCACAGGACGATCGCGAGCAGTACGAAGTACACGGCGGTCGCCCGCAGATCGAAGCGCCGTTCGCGGTCCAAACGTCGAACCGGGCGCGAGGGTACGGTCATTGCACATCCTTACGGAGGACGAAAACGAAGATCACTTATCTCCGTCGTTCTCCATGTGCCCAAGATCAACACGCTCAAGATCTCTTGGTGCGCGGAACCACGGCACAGGTCAGCGCGGGTAGGACTGGCGGCACAGCGCGGTCAGGGCCGGGTTGACGTCGATCTCCTCGGCCGTGCCGCACAGGGCGGCCATGTCGGCCGCACCGGGTGTGCCCGCTGAGGGGTTTCGGCCGGGGTCGGGCCGCTGCGCGGCAGGGGCTCGTCGGCGCGGGGGTGGCGCGGTGGGGGCCTGCGCGGGGCGGCGGGTGCTGGGCTGCGCGGGCGCGAGGGATGGTGACTGCGGGCGGCTGCTGGTAGGGGGACGGGCCGCCGCTGCGGGGGCCGTGTCTACGGCGCGGGGCGCGGGCTCACGGCCGTCGACGAGGGCGTCGCGGGCGGGTGGCTGTACGGGGCGTACGGGGGAGGGCCGCGCAGGCGGACCCGGCGGCGCGGCGCTCGCACGAGCGGGGGACGGGCGGTGTGCGGGAGACGGTGGCGGGACGGCCGTGCATCCGCAGGTGGTGAGGGCGGCGCCCAGGGCGAGGACGAGCAGACAGCGGCGCATGTCCACACCGTGGCGCACGGGTGGGCCCCGGGGCGGGCATACGGGGAGGAGGCCCACCGGGTCGAGTGATGTCGGGGCGCATAGAGGTGATCGCCGGGCGCGAGGCGGCCCGCGTGCGCGCAGACGCCGTCTGCGAGCACCTTCCCGGCAGCGGTGACCTCTCCAGGGTGTGGACCGGCAGGCTGCGCACGCCGCCTCGACATGCCTTCGGCGCAGCTGCGCCATAGCCTGGCCATCTCGGGGCTGTACTGGAGGTACGTCATGCCCCGCCCTGTCTGGTCCGGTGCGATCTCGTTCGGCCTGGTCACGATCCCGATCAAGGTGCTGCCTGCCACCGAGAACCACTCGATCTCGTTCCACCAGTACCACCTCGAGGACATGAGCCGGGTCCGCACGCGGAAGATCTGCGACATCGACGGCAAGCAGCTCACGAACGCAGAGATCGGCAAAGGGTTCGAGGTCAGCAAGGACACGATCGTCGCGGTGACCGACGCCGAGCTCGGTGAGATGCCGCTTCCGACAGCGAAGGCGATCGAGATCGCCGGCTTCGTGCCCTACGAGTCGATCGATCCGATCCGGATCGGCGAGGGCTACTACCTTCAGGCCGACGGACAGGTCGCGGACAAGCCCTACACGCTCCTGCGCAAGGCCCTGGAGCGGAACAGCAAGGCCGCCGTCGCGAAGTTCGCCTGGCACGGGCGCGAGAGGCTGGGCCTGTTGCGCGTGCAGGACGACGTGATCCTGCTGCACGCCATGAAGTGGGACGACGAGGTGAGGGACCCGAAGGAACTGGCCCCCAAGGCGATGGAGCTGGACGACGAGGAGATCGACCGGGCGGTCATGCTCATCGACTCCATGACCGCCGACGGCATCGTCGGCCAGGACTGGGCCACCGACCGCTACACCGAAGCCCTCGAGCAGGTCATCCAGGCGAAGGCGGAGGGGAAGAAGCCGCCCAAGCCGGACGAGGGGGAGGCGCCGGCCGGGCAGGTACTCGACCTCATGGCCGCGCTCCAAGAGTCCGTACAGAAGGCTCAGTCGGCCCGCGAGGAGACCGGCAAGGACGCGACGGTCCACGAGATGCCGAAGAAGCGGGCCGCCAAGAAGACAACCGCGAAGAAGTCCACGGCGAAGAAGACTGCCGCCAAGAAGTCCACGGCGAAGAAGACGGCGGCCGGGAAGAAGACAACGCCGAAGAAGCGAGGGGCCTGAGGCCGCGAGGCCGCGTTCCGGTCCGGCGTGGGCCGGACCGGAACGTCTGGTTGCCGCCCCGGTCCGCCCGGTGAGCATTCAGCGCGCGAGCTTTCGCAGCATGCCTCAAACGAGTTCGGGCTGCGGTTCCGGCTGCTGTGCCGGGGCGACCTTCGGTTCCCACAGCTTGGTGGTCCGCATGTAGCCGTAGACCACGGAGGCCATCGCCAGAATGAGAAGTGGACCGAACACCCCCGGGTGCTTGGCCATTTCCATCGGCAGATAGCGATACGACACCAGGAGCAGGGTGAATACGGTCGTGCCGTAGACGACCAGCTGAATTCCCGCGCGGTCCCAGCCGCGGTCGAGCGCGCGCAGCGCCGCGTCGATGGTGAACGCGAACACCACGCCGGCGATGATGTCCACGCCGTAGTGGTAGCCGAATCCCAGCGTCGCACCAAGCGTGGCTATCAACCAGAACACGCCCGCGTAGCGCAGCGCCCGTGGGCCCTTGCGGGAGTGAATGAAGATCGTCGTGGCCCAGGCGGTGTGCAGGCTGGGCATGCAGTTGCGCGGGGTGAGCTCGTCGAACGGCATCGACTGCGGGGTGCTGAGCGGTGGCGGCGTGTGCGGCCACAGGTTGGCCAGGGCCAGGTGCTCGCCGCCGGTGCCGAAGGCGCCGGTGCCGTACGTGAAGATCGGTCCGACCACCGGGAAGATCATGTAGATGGCCGGCCCGAGCAGGCCGATGACCAAGAAGGTGCGCACCAGATGATGGCCCGGGAAGCGGCGCTCGGCCGCCACGTTGCGCAGCTGGTACAGCGCGACGATGACCGCGGCCACCGCGAGCTGGATGTAGACGTAGTCGAGAACATGGGCCCCGATCGAGCCGGTGGCGGAGACCATCCGCCCCACCACCCACGAGGGGTTGCCCAGCGCGTGATCGGCGGTGGCCACGTACTGGTCGAGCACCGCGGGGCGGGTCTTCGACGTGATGAGCAGCCAGATGTCGCCCGTCTTACGGCCGGCCACCAGGAGCAGACCAAGCCCTACGCCCTTCAGGAGCAGGACGCGTTCGGAGCCGGTGCGGCGCGTGACAGCGATGACCGCGTAGCCCAGCAACACCCACAACGCCCCGTTGCCGAACATCATTTTGGCGTCGAGAGCCCACCGCACCAGGAAGAAGACGACATCGATGCCGACCGCGACACCGACCGCGATGAACCGTTGCCGCCAGGTGAGCACCACCATCATCAACGCCATGGAGGCGTACAGCAGCGGCCCCGACTTGGGGGCGACCACCACCTCGCGCACCTGGTTGGCGATCGGCCCCCGTACGCCGTAATGGCGCGCGGCGATCTCCAGCGCGACGAGGAACCCGAGGCCCACCACAGCTGCCGCGGTCCACAGCAGTGCCCGCGGCTGACGCCACGCGGCGAACATCGTGCTGAAGTTTTTTCGCGAAAACACTTGAGATGCTATAGATATCAATGGTTTGGCCGATTTGTTAGATGTTAGTTAATAGCTCACTCTTCGTGCGAGATAGCGTGTTTTCTTGTGAAGTACGGGCGATCAGGGCACTCGTTGTGAGTTCGATCATGTTAGCGGAGCGGTGCGGGTGGGTTTAGCGGGTCATGAGATGACGCTAACGGTCCAATGAGCCTGGCGGCCGCGGCGGCAGCCGGGCCGCTCCTGTACGGCGGCGCGGGGCGGGAGCCCAGGGGGGAGCCCGGGGCGGGAGCAGACCGGCAACATGCCTGGGATAGCGTCCACCTCACTTTGGGCAAGCGAGGGGGCGTCGTGGAGGTTCGGCTGCGTGGGCGGGGTGCTGCCCGGTGGGTCACGATCGGTTTTCTCGCCTTCGGGGCGCTGTTCCTGGTCGTCGGGCTGGTCCTGGCGGGGGAGTCGGTCGCGTTCCAGTCGGATGCCGAGCGGGCCCCGGGGACGGTGGTGGCGCTGGAGTGGCGCAACGACTCCAGCGGCGCATCCCGCAAGCAGCGGGAGAACGACGAGCCCGCGGCGTACCCGGTCGTCGAGTTCACCTCGGCGGACGGTACGCCGAGGACGTTCCGCAGCTCGACGGGCACCAATCCGCCGGCGTACGAGGAGGGGGAGAAGGTCGAGGTGCTCTACCGTGCCGATTCCCCCGAGGACGCGCGGATCAAGGGGTTCGCCTCGCTGTGGCTGCTGCCGCTGATCTTCGGAGGCATCGGGCTGGTGATGGCGGGGGTCGGGACGGCTCTCGCGATGGTGGGGCGCAGGCGACGGCGCGCCCCGGCGGTGCGTTCCGCGCCGACGGCGTCCACCGCATCGGCGTCGTGAGCGCGACCTTCCCTGCCGGAGCCGGACCGTGACCCAGGGATCGGCAGGTGTGACCACCGCCGGCCCGCTCCGTCAGCTGGCGTCGGTGGCGTCGGGGGCGCCGGTGACCACGTCGACGGCGTGGCGGCGATGCGTCGCGAAGAGGTCGAGGGCGGCAGCGCTGTCGCGGGCGCGCAGCGCGGCGACGAGCCCGCGGTGCTCACGCGGGATGCGGTCGAGGTAGTCCTTGGTGCTGCGGCCGATCCGGGTCAGCAGGAACAGGTGGACCTGACAACGGATGCCGTCCCAGGCGTCGGCGAGGCGCCGGTGTCCTGCGGCGGCGAACACCGCGTCGTGGAAGGCGATGTCCCAGCGCACCATCTCGTGCGCGTCCGCGGCCCGCTCCATCATGTCGGCCGTCTTCGCGACGGACGCGAGGTCCTCCTCCGAGGCACGGGCGATCACCTGTCGTACGGCGAGGTCTTCCAGGGCGCCGCGCAGGCTGTCGAGTTCGGCGACGTCCTCGGTGGACAGGGTCGTCACCGTCGTACCCCGGTGCCACGCGCAGTGGACCAGGCCCTCGCGCTCCAACAGCCGCAGGGCTTCGCGCACCGGCCCGCGGCTGACGTCCAGCTCGCCGGACAGCTCCACCTCGCGCAGCTGCGCGCCGGGGGCGTAGGCGCCGCTGAAGATGGCCTCGCGGATACGGTCCGCGACCTCGTCGGCCAGGCCCCGACGGCGGGCCGGGGCCACCTTGCCCTGATCACTCATGTCGGAATGTTAACAAGAGCTGTTGTCGTGATGTAAACATTAGGACATGGGTTGGTGGCCGACTCTGACCCGCCCGTTCCCCGGCAGGAAGGCAGTGCCATGACCGTCCTCGCCTCCCCGATACCGCGATTCCACCTGGCCATGCCTGTCGACGACCTGGCCGCCGCCCGGCGCTTCTACGGCGAGGTGCTGGGCCTGGAGCAGGGCCGCAGTGCGGACACCTGGGTGGACTGGAACCTGCACGGCCACCAGTTCGTCACCCACCTCGCACCGAAGCGCGCCCCGCGCATACACAACCCGGTCGACGGCCACGACGTGCCGGTGCCGCACTTCGGGCTGATCCTGACGATCCCCGCCTTCCAGGAGCTCGCCGAGCGACTGCGCACGGCAGGCACCGAGTTCGTCATCGAGCCCTACGTCCGCTTCGTCGGCCAGAAGGGCGAGCAGTGGACGATGTTCCTCCTCGACCCGGCCGGAAACGCCCTGGAGTTCAAGGCGTTCGCCGACGACTCCCAGGTCTTCGCCGCCTGACCGGCAGTTTCCCCCTCCCTGAAACTCCCGGAATAGTCCGCTCCGCGCGGGAGTTCAGGGAGGTGCCCCGTGCGTGGCGGCGTCCTCCCGGGCGTCGGCGGACCGTTCCCCACGTTCCCCAGGGGCCAGCGAAGGACAGGTGAGAGATGAAGTCCGTCATCCGAACGGCTGCCGGTGGTCCCGAGGTCCTCCAGCTGGTCGAGCGTCCGGTTCCCGAGCCCGGTCCCGGTGAGGTACGGGTTCGTGTGCACATCTCGGGTGTCAACCCCACGGACTGGCGCAGCCGCAGGCGCGCGCTGCCGCCGGGCATGAACGAGCAGGTGCCCCACCAGGACGGCGCCGGGGTGATCGACGCCGTCGGTCCGCAGGTCGACCCGGCGCGGATCGGGCAGCGGGTGTGGATCTGGGAGGCCGCGTGGGGGCGGCCCTGGGGAACGGCTCAGCAGTACACGCTCGTCCCGGACCGGAACGCCGTCGCCCTGCCCGACCAGGCCCCGTTCGAACTCGGCGCCGCCCTGGGCATCCCGGCCCTGACCGCCCACCGCGCACTGACCGTTCACGACGGCGGACCGGGGCGGATCGCGCCCGGCGCCCTGCAAGGCACCACCGTCCTTGTGGCGGGCGGCGCCGGTGCGGTCGGCAACGCGGCCATCCAGCTCGCCCGCTACGCCGGAGCCCGTGTGATCACCACGGTCAGCAGCCCCGCCAAGGCCGCCCTTGCGCGCGCGGCCGGTGCCCACCGGACGGTCGACTACCGCACCCAGGACGCGGTAGCGGAGATCCTGGACTTCGCCCCCAAGGGCGTGGACATCGTCGTGGAGGTCGCACCGGGCGCCAACGCCGCTCTCGACATTGAGGTCGCCGCTCAAGGGGCCGTGGTGGCGTACTACTCGGGTGGCGAGGGCGAGCAGCTGTCCGTCCCGGTGCTCACCTCCCTGTCGGCGAATCTGCGCTGGCAGAGCGTCTTCGTCTACACCGTGCCGGATGCGGCGAAGCGGCAGGCGCTCACCGACGTGTCGGCAGCCGTGAGCGCGGGCGCGCTGCGCGTGGGCGAGGAGGCCGGACTGCCCTTGCACCGCTACGTGTTGGAGCGCACGGCCGACGCCCACACCGCGCTCGAACAGGGCTTGGTCGGGAAGGTCCTGCTCGACATCCCCTGACCGACCTTGGCGGTGCGCGGTGAAGTCTCCTGGCTGGCGGCCGGCTGTCTGCCCGCACTCCGCGGGGGAGGGCTCTGGTGGCAGAGTGGAAGAGATTGTTCCGTCCAGTGGAGGTAGTCCCCGCATGCGCTTGCTGCTCATACGTCATGGCCAGACCCCGTCCAACGTCAAGCACCTCTTGGACACGGGGGCGCCGGGCCCGGGCCTGACGCCGCTGGGGCAGGACCAGGCGGCGGCGCTCCCGCAGGCCTTGGCGGGGGAGAAGATCGACGCCTTGTACGCCTCCACGCTGGTACGCACGCAGCTGACCGTCGCGCCCCTGGCCGACGCGACCGGCCTCGAGGTGCAGGTCCGGGACGGGATCCGGGAGCTGATCGCCGGGGACCTGGAGATGCGCGGCGACGACGAGGCCGCCGCCGCTTACCTTGACACCGCCTTCGCCTGGTCCGGGGGCGACACCGAGCGCCGGATGCCGGGTGGCGAGACGGGCGCGGAGGCCCTGGGGCGGTTCGACACCGTCGTCGCCGAGGCCGCAGCGACGGGGGCGGAGACGGTGGCGATGGTCAGCCATGGTGCGGCGATCCGGATGTGGGTGGCTGCCCGCGCGGCCAATGTCGACGTGGCGTTCGGGGCCAGTCACCCGCTGGGCAACACGGGCGTGGTCATCCTCACGGGCTCGCCTGACGAGGGCTGGCAGGCATTGGTGTGGGAGGGGAGCCCGCTGGGGCCGGAGGGAAGCTCGCCCGAGGAGGACGGCGGCCCGGCAGGAGAGGCCACCACTCCGGCGGCCTGACCCAGGGCCTGGGGTCCAGCGGCGCCATGACCCGCTCGCCGCTCGCACTCGCCGCTCGGGTCGCGCGGATGTCTCCTGAGCCCGCGCCGAACCGGCGGCTGCCCTCAGGCAGGCGCGCGCCACCCGTTCTCCAGCAGGTCGAAGGCGCGGGTGATGGCCTGGCGAGGGTCGTCGTGGCCGCGGGCGGCGCGGGGCGCTTCGAGGGCGAAGTGGGCCAGCGCGGTGCAGGCGGGATCGTCCGCGGGCAGGCCGCTTTCGTCGGCGATGGCCCGTGCCAGGGCGGAGGTGTGGCGCAGCCACATGTTCTGGCCGTAGTCGCGCAGGGCCGGGGTGCTGTTGACCAGGTCGAAGAAGGCGGTGAAGCGGGGGTCGCCGTCCGCGGCCGCCGTGCGGTGGCGCAGCGCGTGCTCGCGCAGCGCCGCGGGGATGGACTGGCCCGGGGGCCGTTCGCGGACGGCGGCGAGCAGGCGGGCTTCCTGGGCGGCGTCCTCATCGAGGACGAGGGCTTCTTTGACCGGGAAGTGCTTGAACAGCGTGGTGGTGGACACGTCTGCGGCGTCGGCGATTTCCCGGATGCCGACATCGTCGTATCCGCGCTCCAAGAACAGACGCAGTGCCGCATCCGCGATGGCCTGGCGGGTGGCGGCCTTCTTGCGCTCGCGGCGCCCCATCGGCGGGGGCGGGGTGTCGGCCTCGGTGTCGGCCTCGGTATCGGTCATGCCTGGACTCTACTTCTTCGGTTGTCCAACTTCAAAAGTTGAGTCGTTGCACTTATTGGGTTGGTGTGCTTTTCTGTAGTGGCGGCCGGACGTCCCAGAAGACGCTGCCGCCATCGCGGACGGCTGAGCCCCCGCCACCGCGCACACCTCGTCGGACGACACCACGCCTCAGCGCAGCACTGCTGTGCTGCGCGAACGGAGGTCACCTTGAACACCTTGAACACCACACCCATAGGCACACCCGCACCCCGCATCGCGATCATCGGAGCCGGCCCCGGCGGCCTGACCTGTGCCCGCGTCCTGCAGGAGCACGGCATCACCGCGACCGTCTACGACGCCGACGCCTCCCGCACCGCCCGTGACCAGGGCGGCAGTCTCGACATGCACCCTGAATCCGGCCAACACGCCCTCCGTGCAGCCGGATTGCTGGACGACTTCCTGGCCGTGGCCCGCCCCGAGGGCCAGCAGATGCGACTGGTCGGCCGCGACGGTCAGATCCTGTTCGACGCGGCGCCGCCCACGGCCGATCCCACAGACGGCACCACCGCCGACGCCACCGAGGGCAACCCCGAGATAGACCGCGGCCAACTGCGCGACCTCCTCCTCGACTCCCTCAAGCCGGACACCGTGCACTGGGAGCACAAGCTCACCCGCGTCGCCCCGCTCGGCGACGGGGCGCACCGCCTGCACTTCGCCGACGGCACGACCGCCGATGCCGACCTCGTCGTCGGGGCCGACGGCGCCTGGTCCCAGGTCCGCCGCCTCCTGTCCGACGCGACGCCGCTCTACACCGGCGTCACCTTCGTCGAGACCGGCCTCAGCGATGCCGACCGCAGCCACCCCGCTCTCGCCGAACTCGCCGGCGCGGGCACGATGATGGCCCTCGACAACAACCAGGGTTTCGTCGCCCAGCGCAACAGCAGCGCGCACATCCGCATCTACGTCGGCATGCGCACCGACGAGAACTGGCACGAGCGGGCCGGTGTCGACCTCACCGACACCAACGCCGTACGCGAGGCACTCCTCGCGGAGTTCACCGGCTGGAGCCCCGCCCTGCTCGGCTTCATCACCGGCACCGACACGGGCTACACCAACCGCCCCCTGTACGCCCTGCCCGTCCCGCACACCTGGCCCCACACGCCCGGCCTCACCCTCCTCGGCGATGCCGCCCACCTCATGTCCCCCTTCTCCGGCATGGGCGCCAACCTCGCCATGCTCGACGGCGCCGACCTCGCCCAGGCCCTCATCGCCCACCCCACCCCCGACCAGGCCGTCACCGCGTACGAGAAGATCCTCGTCCCGCGCTCCATCGAAGCCGCCGAAGGAGCGGCCGAGGGCATCAGCGGCGCCTTCGCCCCCGACAGTGCCGCCCAGACCCTCGCCCACATGACGCAGCACCACTGAGACCCGGCCGTCGCCGACGCCGGGAGCCTCGCCTCCACCGATATCCTTTGGCTCGTCGGTCAGTTGGGCGTAACCGACCCGACGATCCCCCCCCCGCGCACGTGTATACCCCGAGCTCGTCTTCCACCGGGCCTGAGCGACCGGCGTCGCCTCGGCCCCCTGCACATCTATAGCCGTATTACTGACGGGTCAGTACGGTGCTCCACAACCCCCCTTGCCCACAGGAGAGTTGGGAGAGCCGCATGATGTCAGCCTTACGTAGACGACCCGTGGCCGCAGGTGCCGTTCTCGCGGTGGCGGTGCTCGGGCTCCCCGGGTCCGCGGCCGCGGAGAGCCCGAACGCGCCGGCCGGTCCCCCAGGCGCGGCGGACGCCACCCCCTCGGTCCATGCCGCGGCCGAGACCGCAGGGAAGAAGCCGGGCAAGAAGCCGGGCAAGAAGCCCGGCAAGAAGACCGGCCCCGGCAAGATCCTCAGCTCGGCGCCGTCCTCGTTCCAGTACACGCCGGGCGTGCCGACCCCCACCAAGGCCTGGAAGATCACCTACCGGTCGACCTCCGCCAACGGCCGCCCCAACGCGGTCTCCGGAACCGTGATCGTCCCCGACGACGGCAAAGTCACCCCCCGTCCACTGATCACATACGCCGTCGGCACGGTCGGTATCGGCGACAAGTGCGCGCCGTCCGCCGGTTTCCCGGGCGGCACGACGGCCGAGGCTCCGCTCGTCAACGCGGCGCTGGTACGGGGCTATGCCGTCGTCGTCACCGATTACGAAGGTCTCGGTACCCCGGGCGACCACACGTACATGGTGGCCAAGCCGCAGGGCAGCGCCGTCCTCGACGCGGCGCGCGCGGCCCAGCGGCACCCGGAGGCGGCGAAGTACGGCGTTTCCTCGGCCGCGCCCGTAGGGATCATGGGCTACTCGCAGGGCGGCGGCGCCAGCGCGAAGGCCGCCGAGATGGCGGCGAGCTACGCTCCCGAACTCAAGCTCAAGGGAACGGCGAGCGGCGGCGTCCCCGCCGATCTCACCAAGGTCGCCGAATCCCTGGAGGGCGGGGACAGCGCGGGCTATCTGCTGATGTCCGCCGTCGGCCAGAACGCCGCGTATCCGAAGCTGGGGCTCGACAAGTACCTCAACAAGGAGGGCCACAAGCTCGTCAAAGTGGTGCGCAACGAGTGTGGCGGGACGGTCCTGGAAGCAGGGCGCGGCAAGAAGATCGAAGACGTCACCAAGTCCAACCCGCTGGACCGGCCGGTGTGGCAGCGGGCGATTGCCAAGCAGCTGATCGGCACCAAGCGGCCGTCGGCGCCCACGTTCGTGTACCACGGGGACGCGGACGAGACGATCCCCTACGCCGTCGGCCAGAAGCTGCGGGCCGACTGGTGCGCGAAGGGCAACGCCGTGGAGTGGAAGACCTTCCCCGGCCAGTCCCACGTGGGCACGGCGATTCAGGGCAACGGACCGGCACTTGAGTGGCTCGGCCGACGCTTCGCCGGTGAGCCGACGTCGGGCAACTGCGGTACCTGAAGCCCAGGGGTCGCACGCACACCCGCCCCCTCTCCTGCCGTCCACGGGCGGCGGGGGAGGGGGCGGGCTGATGCCCGCCGAGTTCGCCCGTCCCGGTCACGCCTCCGTGGCCGTACCCCCTCGGATTGCGAGGCCCCGGCGAGAGCGGACCGGACGGCGGCTAGGCTGCGGCGCATGGACATAGTGATCCCGATCTTCGACCGCTTCGAGCCGCTCGACGCGATCGGGCCCTACGAGATCCTCGCGTACGTGCCCGGCGCCACCGTACGGTTCGTCACGGCCGAACCGGGCCTGGTGCAGGACGTGTTGGGGTCACTGCCGGTGCACGTGCCGACCCGGTACTCCGAGGTGGAAGCGTGTGATGTCCTGCTGATCCCGGGCGGGGGCAGCTTCCTCGCGATGGTGGACGACCCCGATTTCCTCGACTGGGTGCGCCGCATCCACGCCGGAACCCGTTTCACCACCTCGGTCTGCACCGGTGCCCTGGTGCTCGGCGCGGCCGGTCTGCTGGACGGCTTGACCGCCACCACCCATTGGGACGCGGCCGCCCAACTGAAGTCGTACGGGGCCGACTACACCTCCGAGCGTGTGGTCCGGCACGATCGAGTGATCACCTCGGCCGGAGTCTCCTCCGGCATCGACATGGCGGTCCAGCTCGCCGCCCTCCTCACCGACGACGTGACCGCCCAGGCCATCCAGCTCTACACCGAGTACGACCCACAACCTCCTTTCGATACCGGCTCGGTGGCCAAGGCCCCCGCCGAAGTGCTCGCACGGGCCCGCGCCTTGGGCTAGCGGCAGGGCGGGAGTGGGCGGTTCGAGGTGCGGGGCCCTGGCTCAGGCGGTGGGGTCCTTCAGGTCATCGATGACCATGTCGGAGAGGCGGACCTGGTACCAGACGTCCTGGCTGGTGCCGTCCTCCCACCTCTCAGTGATGATGATCTTGGTGTGGGTCGTGGTGCTGTCGCTTTCCGTCGTCGACCAGCTCTTGATCACCTCGTCACGGCGGAAGATCGGATTCGCCTGGTGTTCGGAGCCCCAGACGGTGAGTGCGTCGTCGAGTTCCGAGGTGAGGTACTCCCGGCGGATCTCGGCAGGGCTTTTGCCGTCGATCTGGTGGCCGTTCGAGGCGTCCAGGTAGTTCTGGAAGAAGCTCGCGACCTGTTGCTCCGCGGGCGATGACATGACCGCGGTGGCCGTGGCCGCCTGCTCGCTCGGCGCCTGCGCCTGCGCCTGCGCGGGAAGAGTGGTCAGGCCGGAGCCGACCACCAGAACCGCGGTGCAGGCGCCGATCACCGCGCCACGCAGCTTCGTACGGTGGACTTGGAACATGGACGACTCCCTGGAGACGGTTGGCCTGAGCGGTTTCGCACTGAAGCAGCCATCCGCAGCCCTGCGGTAATGGCATTGCGGGGCATCCGGTCCATCGACCGCCCCTGCCCGGTGGGAGCCTCCTTCCGCCTCAAGGGAAGAACGCTTTCTGCGCGCACCAGGACGAGCCGTGGAGAATCCGCCCGCACGGCCGATGGCACAGGGCTCACCCCGCGCGCCCCTCCGACGGAGAAGCGGTCGGCCGGTTCGGACCGTCCGTGTGCCGTGACCGGGCCAGGAGGAAGCCTGCGGATGCGCTCACGATGACCGGCGGGTACAGCGGCCACAGGCTCCAGTCCGCCTCCGGGAAGAGCGAATCCGGTGCGCCTGACAGCGCCGGCGAGGACGTCAGCACGATGATCGGCGTCAGGGTGCCGTAGACACACCGCTGCGGCGCCGCAGCGGTGATCGGCCGCCGCCCCAGGCCCGCCATCGCGAGGCGCGGCCCTGCCGTGCTGATCTCCCGCCGTGCGTCCGGCTCCTCGCCGGTAGTCGCCACGGCCCAGATCGTGCACGATCGCGTCCGCCCCGGAGAGCAACAGGACGGACGCGGCTGCGAGCACGGTCAGGAAGGTCGTGCACAGCACGAAGAGCAGCATCTCGCCCAGCCCTGTACCGAGATCGCCCATCACGCACACAACTCCCCGCAACAGACGTGCATATGTGAACGGGGCTCGGGTCGGCGGGTGCGGGCGTATCGGTGGAACACGGCTGCTCCAGTCGTCGGCTTCATCGCCTTGCGCGGCCCCGATAGACCCCTTTGGGAATGTAGTCCCGGCGAGGGAAGGCGCGTTGCGCGGAAGAAGGTGAAGTTCCAGCCCCGCCCACTCGTTTCGTGCCAACTACCGCCGCGGTGGCACCCTGCGCCGGGGCCCCCGACGTCCGTGTCGGCCGCGTCCGTGTCGACGTGACGCGTGGTCAGGGAGCCGAGTTCGCCGTCTACGCGTGGCCGTAGGAGGGATGTCTGGAGGAGCCCCGTACGGGGTGCCCCGCGTACTTCGTCCTCTGATCGCGACGCTAGCCTTCGTGCGCATGACCGATATACAAATGGACGACCGGCTCGCCGGTGAGACCGCGAGACCGGCGCCCCACCGCGTCCTGGGCTTCGCCGCGGGCGCCACCGTGGCCTTACTCGTCGCCGACCTCGCCACACGCGCCTACAACCACTACGACCCCATCCCGAGCGTCCGCAGGTTGGTGAACGTCGACGTCGAGGCCAACCTCGCCACCTGGTGGAACAGCACGCTGCTGCTGGCCGTGGCGGGCATGGCGCTGATCGCCGCGCTGCTCACCGGGCGCGGTGCGCGCCCCGGGCGGCTGTCCTGGCTGGGTCTTGCCGCCGCGACAGCGCTGCTCAGCATCGACGAGACGATCTCGTTGCACGAGCGCCTCGGCGAGGTCGGCCGGTCGTGGAAGGAGTGGGCCGGGGGCTCGCTCCCCACGCACGCCTGGGTGTTGCCCGGCGCGGTCCTCGCGGCAGCGGGCACCCTGTGCGCCGTGCTGTGGGCGCGGAAGCTCCCGCGTGACCTGCGCTACGGACTGCTGGGCGCGCTGGCGGTGTATCTGGGCGGGGCGCTGCTGACCGAGGGGTTCAACGGCTGGGCGCACGCGAACGACCACAGCACGGTGCTCATGCTGGGAACGATCGTGGAGGAGGGCCTGGAGATGAGCGGCTGCCTCGTCGCCCTCGCCGTCCTCAGCCGGTATGTGCTGTTGGAGCGCGACCCGACGTCCAAGCGCGCGGTGATCCGGCTGCGGGACAGCTAGGCCCTTCTGCAGCCGGGCACGCGGTCTTCTGATGGGCGGCAGGACCGGCGGGACGGGGACGCCCGGGGGGCTGGTCGGCGATGAGGGTGTTCACCGACTCGCCCTGGTCGGGCGCGAACGCGGCGATGCCTTTCCCGCTGCGTACTTACTTCCCGCGTACTTCGGCGTATCGGGCTCTTGCAGACGCCGCTGGGTCGTTGGGGCGGTTCGGCTACGCGCCGCGATGGTGCCCGGCCTTGAACACCGCCTCGATCAACGCCATCTTCCGCGGGTCATCGGCGATGTTCCCACCCATGCGGTTCATGACATAGCCCATGCTGATGCCGGACTCGGGGTCGGACAGGCCGAAGGAGCCCCCGAAGCCGTCGTGGCCGAAGGCCCGCGGGTTGGGCCCGTACGAGCCGTTCCGACCGCTGAGCCAGAGGCCGAGGCCGATCTCGGTGTCGTGCGCGAAACCGGCGCCGAGGACCAGGTCGCGGCAGGCGCCCTGCCCTTCGCGGATGCGTGCAGCGGCCCCGGCCGACAGGACGCGCCGGCCCGCGTACTGTCCCCTGCCGGTGAAGATGTCGTACAGCGCGGCGACACCCCGGGCCGTGCCGTGGCCACCCGCGGCGGGGATCTCGGCGGCGCGCCACTCGGGAGTGTTGGCGTCGGCGGCGCCGGTGGCGGGATTGGCCAGGGCGGCGAGCGCGACCGGCTCCAACTGGCTGAAGGCGGCGCGCTGTTCGCTGCTCACGGCAACCCGAGGGTGCACCAGCTCGGCCGCTCGCCGGGCCTCCTCCGCCGGTAGCCCGATCGTGAAGTCGATGTCCAGCGGGCCGGTGACTTCGTGGTGCAGGAATGCGGAGGGCAGCTGCCCCGTGACGCGTCGGACGACCTCGCCGACCAGGTGGCCATAGGTCAGCGCGTGATAGCCGGACTGAGTGCCCGGCTCCCACCACGGCGCCGTGGCGGCCAGACGCGCCGTCGTGAGCTCCCAGTCGTAGAGCTCGGCCAGCGCGTGCGGTTCACGCAGCCCGGCCAGGCCCGCCCGGTGCGAGAGCAGATGCCGTACGAGGATGCGCTCCTTGCCGGCCGCGGCGAATTCCGGCCAGTACGCGGCGACGGGTGCATCGAGATCCAACAGGCCCCGGTCGGACAGGAGATGGGCGCACAACGCGGTGGCGCCTTTGGTCGTGGACCACACGTTCACGAGGGTCTCGCGCTGCCACGGGCGGGTCCGCGCGGCATCGGCCCAGCCGCCCCACAGGTCGACGACCGGGGCTCCGTCGAGCAGGACGGTCACGGCCGCGCCGAGTTCGCCGCGCTCGCGGAAGTTCTCCTCGAACGCGGCGCCGACGCCTTCGAACCGTTGGTCGAGGTGGCCCTCGATCTGAGGTGTCGCCTGCTCCGCCATCGAGCCTCCGTCTTCTCGGGTTGACCATACCGACCGGTCGGACCGGTCAGGTCGGAAGGGAACATACCGACTGATTCCCCCGTCGTGAAGAGGTCCGGCGCGTCCCGACGGGTCCGCGTTCAACTCCTGCTGAGGGAAGCTCCGTTCGCGCCCTTCATGGTTTCACCTCTTGACGTCTTTGGTACGGACCTCTAGGTTCCCGATCGCCACAGCTTCATGAATGCACTCGCTGTTCATCAACGTGAACATGGTGAACGGGGAGCCACCCCCCACGCCAGCCTCCCCATGAAGGGCTGTGATCCCCTGATGCGTACTCTCAGATCCGGTTCGGCGCGCATATCCCTGCGTATTCTCCTCCTGCTGGCGACCCTGCTCGCCCTCGCTGCGCCGCCCGCCGCCCGGGCGAGTGCGGATGCCGATGAAGCGGCGCCGTTCAAGGTGCTCGCGCTCTACAGCGGCACCTGGGACGCGGCGCACATCGACTTCGTCAAGGAGGCGAACGACTGGTTCCCCCGGCAGGCAGCAGCGAACGGCTTCACCTACACGGCCAGCAAGAACTGGGACCTGCTCAGCAACGGCGGTGTCAACGCCTATCAAGTCGTGCTGTTCCTGGACGACTTGCCGCAGAGCGCCGCTCAACGGTCCGGATTCGAGCGGTACATGCGCGGCGGCGGCGCCTGGCTGGGCTTCCACGTCTCGGCCTTCACCACCGAGGCGGCGAGCTGGCCCTGGTACCACCATCAGTTCCTGGGCAGCGGGAACTTCAAGTCGAACACCTGGGGCCCGACGACAGCGGTCCTGAAGGTCGAGGACCGGACGCACCCGACCACCAAGAACCTGCCGGCCACATTCACCTCGTCGGTCAGTGAGTGGTACAGCTGGTCCAAGGATCTGCGGCAGAACCCCGACATCAAGATCCTGGCCTCTGTAGACCCCAGGAGTTTCCCGCTGGGCACGGATCCCCATCAGTCGTGGTACAGCGGCTATTACCCGATTCTGTGGACCCACGCGAAGTACAAGATGCTGTACGCAAACTTCGGTCACAACGCCATGGACTACGCGACCAACACGCGGCTTTCGTCGTCGTTCGCGAGCCAGACCCAGAACCGTTTCCTGCTGGACGGGCTGAAGTGGCTGGGCGGATCCGGCACCGCCGCCCGGCCGGAGGACTCGATCGCCACGACCTGCTGCTGAGCCGACGGCCCGTGCTCGGCTCCTGATGGCAGCGCGAACAGGAGCCGGGCCCGCCGAAACTCCGTAGAACCTTCGGGGAGGAGGGCAACTCCCGCGATATACAGGGGGGATGGCAACCTTCGTACTCATCCACGGTGGCGGCGACAGCGCCTGGGCCTGGCATCTCCTCGAAGCCGAACTGCGCTCGCGGGGGCATGAGACCGTCGCCCCGGACCTGCCGTCGGACCAGCCTTCCGCGGGGCTCGGCGATTACACCGAGGCCGTGATCGAGGCCGTCGGCGAGCGGCGGAATCTCATGGTCGTCGGCCACTCCTATGGTGCGTTCACCGCGCCGTTGGTGGCCGACCGGCTCCGGGCCGACGTGCTGGTCCTGCTGGCCGGAATGATCCCTGCTCCGGGCGAGCGGCCGAACGACTGGTGGGAGGCCACCGGATGCAACCAGGCCAGGGAAGCCGCCGGCCTGGCCGCCATCGAAGATCCCTTCGAGAGCTTCTGTCACGATGTTCCGCGCGAGCTGGCCGAGGAGGCCATGCGCAGAGAGCGGGCGGAATGCTCACGGGCGGGCGAGGCGCCCTGGCCGCTGACGGCCTGGCCCGACGTCCCCACCCGATTCATCGTGTGCAAGGACGACCGCTTCTTCCCGCCCGAGTTCTTCCGTGACCTGGCACGAAAGCGCCTCGGTCTCGTGCCCGACGAGATCGGTGGCGGCCACTGCGTGGCGCTCAGCAGGCCGCGAGAGCTGGCGGAGCTGTTGGTGGGGTACCTCCCGGGTTGATCGCCACACGACACGAGGGGTCGCCGAGACCGCAGAGGGCCCAGCCGCGGACCTGTCGGTGCTCTGCCGCCCCGCGGTGACTCTCTGCGGTGCAGGCTTGGCCCCTGGGCCCTGTGGCTTCCCTGCCGAGTGCGATCCTGCAGACATGAACCATCTCGGCGACGCACACCTGCGTGCCTGGACGCTGCGATGGATGACCCTCCTCGCGGCCGGCCCCCGGGACCAGCTTGCCTGGTTGGGGGAGCGTGAGCTGGATACGGAGTCCGTCGTCGAAGAGCTGGAGCTCCTCTGCCGCGTCGCCGAAGGACTCGCGGAGCGCGGAGCCTTCGAGCCCGAGAACCTGAACGGTCTTCGGGCCATCGGCCGCCGCCTCGGCGAGATCGATGCCGCCTGCCGCGTCGGCCTCTGGGCCAACGCACTGGCCACCGATCCGACGTGGGACGAGATACGGCCTCTGGCCCGCCAGTTTCTCCGCACGACGCTGGGCGACTGGCGGCAGCCACTGCCACGCCCCGTGCGCCCGCACACGGGCGACCACTGAGCAACACGGAAGCGATGGACGCCTGTCTGGCGGGTGCCGGCCCTGCCCTGTCGGCGTGGTGGCCGAGGTCGCCCAACGCTCGATGGACGCGACCCAGGGCCGGCGCCCAGCCGCGTTCACCGCTGAGCGGCCAGTACTGCCGCGAGGCCCTCTTGCAGATCCTTGACGAAGTACTGGGGAACCTCCAGCGACGGGAAATGTCCGCCTTTCTCGGGCGAGCTCCACCGGACGATCTGTCGGTACCGCTCCTGTGCCCAGGGACGCGGACACTTCTCGACGTCGCGCGGATACATGGTGAGTGCCGACGGGACGTCGACCCGGAGTTCGGGATCGAGCGAGTTGTGGCTTTCGTAGTAGATGCGGGCCGCCGACGCGCCGGTCCGCGTCAGCCAATACAGGGTGACGTCGTCGAGGACCCTGTCCATGGAAATCGTCTCGAAGGGGCTGTCCTGGGTGTCCGACCACTCGGCGAACTTGTCGAGGATCCAGGCAAGAAGCCCGACCGGTGAATCGACGAGCGCGTAGCCGATGGTCTGCGGCCGTGTCGCCTGCTGCTTCGCGTACGCCGCGCGGTGACGCCAGAAATCACGGGCTTCCTCGGCCCACTTGCGCTCGACCGCCGTCAGCCCGACCGTCGTCAAACCGGGCGGTCCCTCCGCGAACGTCGTGTGGATGCCGAGAACGTGCGCCGGGAACCTGCCGCCGAGAACCGTGGTGATGTTTCCGCCCCAGTCGCCGCCGTGGGCCACGAACTTGCCGTAGCCGAGCCTTCCCATCAGTTCCACCCATGCGGCCGCGATCTTTTCGGTTCCCCACCCGGTGGTGGCCGGCTTGTCGCTGTAGCCAAAGCCCGGCAGCGACGGGACCACGACATGGAACGCCGGTGCGTTCGCGTCTTTCGGATCTGCCAGCTCGTCCACTACATCGATGAACCGAGCAATGCTGTCCGGCCAGCCGTGCGTCATGAGCAGAGGCGTGGCATCCGCGCGCGCGGATCGGCGGTGCAGAAAGTGGATTCCCAAGCCATCGATGGTCGTGCGGAACTGGCCGATCTGGTTGAGGCGCTCTTCGAACGACCGCCAGTTGTAGCCGGTGCGCCAGTAGTTCACGACATCGACGAGATCGGCGAGAGGTACGCCCTGCTCCCATCGGCCGGGGCCCGGCGCGGCCCCATGGACCGTCTCGGCCTCCGGTAGCCGCGCCGCGGTCAGCCGCGCGCGCAGATCGTCGAGGTCGGCGTCGGTTGCGTGGGCTTCAAATGCTTGCACGTCGTCGGTCGGACGGGGCATGAGACCTCCTGGCCATCGTGGAACCGGCTACGACCTGTCGCGAACCGTCTAAGGCGGTTCTAGCAAATCTCTGGGTCACGCGGCAACCCGCTAAGGTGGTTCCATGCGTGCTGCGTTCCCTGACTTCCGCCTCGGCACTGTGCTGGCGACCAGCTTCACGGGGACTCTGTCGGAGCGTCATGGCGACGCCGTGGAGCGCATTCCCACGCCGCACCGACTCGTCGACTGGCTTGCGGTGAGCGGCCTCGCCGTGGACTCCTGCACCCCTGCCCAGCTCGGCCTCGCTCGGGAGCTGAGGGAGTCGATCCACGCCGCCGCGACAGCGGCCGCGGTCCAGGACGTTCTCCCTGTGTCCGCCGTCCAAGTCATCAATGACCGCAGCGCTCAGGGCCGGGCCGCGGCGATCCTGACGCCCGAGGGCAAGCGGCGATGGCGGCTCAGCTCGGCTTCCTGCGTGGAAGATGCCCTCAGCGTGATCGCGGCCGACGCCATCAGCATCATCGCCGGTGAACGAGACGGGAGACTGGCCTTGTGCGCATCCCCGACCTGCCGAGCCGCCTTCTTCGACACCAGCCAGAGCCGCACCCGCAAGTGGTGTGACATGAACACGTGCGGGAATCGTCAGAAGAAGGCGCGCTTCAACGCCAACCAGCGCAAAAATTCCAGATCAGCGGAGTGATCGTCACCTCGGCGCAGCGGCTGGTGGCGGCCTGCTCGGCGTGCGGGTGGGCGCGGGTGATCGTACGGTGGCCGCATGCGTTCCCGAGGACGCTGTGGGTGGGCCCGTTTCCGTTCGCACGTGGCGGGCCCACCCTTCTTGTGTGCGGGGGTGGTCAGGTGAGCAGCGCGGCCACGAGGTCGGCGAACTCGTCCGGGGTGGCCAGGCGTACGCCGAGTGTCTCGGCCTTGGTGCGCTTGGATCCGGCGCCTTCTCCCGCGACGACCAGGCTGGTGCGCTTGGAGACGCTGGAGGACGACTTGCCGCCGGCGCGTTCGATCAGTTCGTTCATCTCGTTGCGGCTGAGCTGTTCCAGCGGGCCGGTCATGGCGCCCGTGACGACCACTGTCATGCCGTTCAGCGGGCCTGCCTGCGTGTCGGTCGCGTCCTGATCCGCGGGAGAGCCTTCGGGCGAGTCCTCGGGAGCGGGCGGAGTGGCGCCGGGCTCGGTCATGTTCACCCCGGTCGCGGCGAGTTTGTCGATGACCGGGGCCAGTTCGGTCAGCTCGGCGACGATGACGGGGGCCTTCTCGCCGCCGATGCCGTCGACCCGCTGCATCGCCTCCGCGTCGGCGGAGCGGATGCGGTCCATGGTGGCGAAGTGCCGGGCGATGCGGCGGGACATGGAGCGGCCGGTGCCGCGCACGCCCAGTGCGCACAGAACTCTGGACAGCGGCTGGGTCTTGGCCGCCTCGATCGCGGCCAGCAGGTTGTCGGTGCTGGTCTCGCCCATCCGCTCCAGGCCCAGGAGCTGTTCACGGGTGAGGGTGAACAGGTCGGCGATGTCGGCGACCAGGTCGGCCTCTACCAGCTGGATGACGCGGCTGGCGCCCAGCCCCTCGATGTCGAGCTGGTCGCGCCCTGCGGCGTAGGACAGCGAGGCCACCAGGTGGCAGTCGCGGCCGCGCTCGCACCGCCAGCGCTGCTCGCCGGCGTCGATGGGGGAGCCGCACTGCGGGCACACCTCGGGGAAGGCGATCGGCTGTTCGTCGCCGGTGCGCAGGTGGGCGACCGGGGCTTCGACGCGGGGGATGATGTCGCCCGCCTTGTAGACCATCACCTGATCCCCCAGGCGAAGGTCGCGCCGGGTGATGTCGGAGGGGTTGTGCAGCGTGGCGTACGTGACGGTGGAGCCGTCGATGTCGACCGGCTCAAGGACCGCGCGCGGGGCGATGATGCCGGTGCGGCCGACGTTCCACTCCACCCCGACCAGCCTGGTGATCTTTTCCACGGCCGCCAGCTTGAACGCGATCGCCCAGCGCGGGGCCCGGCTGCCGGATCCGGCAGCCTGCTGGTCGGCGGCCAGGTCGGCCTTGATGACGATCCCGTCGATCCCGAAGGGCAGTTCGGCCCGCAGGGCCGCGATCTCCTCCACCCGGGCCAGGACGTCCTCGACGCTCTCCAGCGTGAGCCCGGGTACCGCGGTACCGGCCGGGGTGTGCACGCCGAGGTCGGCGGCGTACCGCAGAAGGTCGCCGTGGGCCAGCCCGGCCAGGTGCTCGGCGGCGTCGACAGGTGTGGCGGGCAGCGGCAGCAGGCCATAGGCGAAGAACGTCATCGGCACCGTGTAGGCGCGATCCTTGGCCCGCAGGGTACCGGCCGCCGCGTTGCGCGGGTTGGCGAACGGGGAGCCGCCGTGCGCGGTGCGCACCGTGTTCGCGTGCTCGAACTGGTCGGTGGTCATCAGGACTTCACCGCGCACCTCCACGGTGACCGGCTCGGTGAGCCGGCCGGGCAGACCCTCGATGGTGCCGATGGCGTGCGAGACGTCCTCCCCGGCGGCGCCGTCCCCGCGGGTGACCAGCCGGGTGAGGCGGCCGTCGGTGTAGCGGGCGGCGATGGCCAGGCCGTCCAGCTTGGGCTGAACGTTCCACCGCGTCACCTCCCGGCCGATGCGGCGGGCCACGGAGGCGGTCCAGGTGGTGAACTCCTCGGGCGTGAAGACGTTGTCCAGGCTCAGCATGGCCGCCGTGTGCGGCACGTCGCCCTGTACGGCCCCGCCCGCGACCTTCCCTGTCGGGGAGTCGGGCAGCACCTGGTCGGGATGCTCGGCCTCGAACGCCGCGATCGCCCGCACCAGGCGGTCGTAGGCGTCGTCGTCCAACACCGAGGTGCCGCCCGTGTAGTAGGCGGCCGCGGCCTTCGACGCGTCCTCGACCGCCTGCACGTAGGCAGCGGCATCGGCAAACACAGGAGCTGAGGTTGTCATGTGCGCCATCGTGCCTGGCGCCACTGACAATCGGCCTCAGCCTGTCGACGAGGCAGGCTGAGGCCGTGCGGGGCTGGCGGGGCCGGGCGTGGCGGCTGCGTACGCCGGGGCTTGCTGCGCCTCGGACGCCTCGGAGGAGTTCAGGTCAGGCGCGGCGCGCGGCCCACACCGTGCGTTCGGTGCGCACCGCGAGGTCACCGCGGCGCAGGACGCTGTGCGGGCCGTCGGTGTCGAGGAGTTGGTCGAGGACGATGAGGTCGTCCGGGGATAGGGCGTGGGCGGCGCCGGAGCGCAGGTGCTTGAGGCTGCTGAGCGCGTACCGGCCGACCGCCGAGCTGTGCGAGCCATCGACGTTCACGGGGATCGTGCGCTCGCCCTCGACGGTGAACCCGGCGGCCGCCAGCTTGGGACCCCAGTCGGCGCCGCGGTGCGGCATGTGCTCGGCGTCGTGGTGCGCGAGGGCGGCGTGGCAGCGGTCCTCCAGGCCGGGCCGCTCCTTGGGAGCGTCGGCGGGCAGGAAGCGCGGGAAGCCGGCCAGCTCGACGACGGCGAACAGGCCGCCGGGCGCGAGCAGGTCGTGGACGCCGCGCAGGGTCCGGTCGGGGTCCGCCATGTGGTGCATCGACGCGGAGGCCCACACCAGGTCGGGCCGCCCGAGTTCGGGCCACTCGGCGTCCAGATCGGCGAGCACGGTGCGTACCTGGCCGGCCACCCCGAGGGCTTCGGCCCGGGTCCGCAGGCGGGTGAGATGGCCGGCCGATGTGTCCACGGCGATCACCTGCGCGTCGGGGAAACGCGAGAGCAGAGCGAAAGTGCCTGCTCCCGTCCCGCATCCCAGGTCCACGATCTGACGCGGCTTCGTTTCGAGGGGCAGCCATGCGGTGATGGACGCGATGTGCTCGGCGAGCACCTCCGCGTCCAGATCGAGGATCTCCGCCTGGTCGTCGGCGTCCGGCTTGTGCGGGGCATGGGGGTGGGCGCCGTCGTGGGCTGCGTGCGGGGAAGCGTGGCTCATGACAGCGACGCTAAGTCGATCCTCCTGTGGCGTCATCACCGATCCCGGAGTGCGCAAGAAGAAGGCGCGCTGCACTGCCGTACGCGCAATCGGCCGGCCGGCGCGTGGGGCGTGCGCGTGCTCCTGAGGCCGTGGGCATCACGCGCTGGACTGGTCGCTGTCGCCCTTGTCCTCGCGCTGGTGGCCGCGGCGGGCGTCGCGGTCGAAGATGCCCAGGATCTCGCACGGCCCGCCCTCGGCCCCGATGGCATGCGGGAGCATCGTGGGGAACTCCGCGGCCTGATTGGTCTCGATGCGCAGGCGCCGGTTGCCCAGCAGCAGGACCGCGGTGCCGGACAGGACCACGAGCCATTCACGGCCCGGGTGGGCGCGCATGCGTGCCGGATTGTCGGGCGGCGGATTGGTCATGCGCTGGCGTACGACGCTCATGCCGGGCTCTGCCTTGATGGGCCAGCGCATGAGCCCATGGGCGCCGTCGATCGTCGGGCTGGTGATGACATCCTCGGTGGCCGTCTCGACGAGCTGGTCCAGGGAGGTGTCCAGGGCCCGGGCGAGGGTGACGAGCTGGTCCAGGGCCAGGCGGCGCTGGCCGTTCTCGATGCGGCTGAGCGTGGACTGGCTGACCGAGGCGCGGGTGGCCAGTTCCTCCAGGGACCAGCCCTGCGCCACACGCAGGGCACGGATCCGCTTGCGTACCAGGCTGTCCATCTCGCCATTGTCTTGCGTCATGGGCAACATCCTATGCCCTGTCCGCAAGTCGTGCCTATCGTCGTGAGCACAGCCCACGAATCACTGGGGGCTCATGTGAAGGAGAGGTGCGACGCCATGTCCGGGACCACTGCCGCGTATGCGACCGAGACCAGCGCCCGTGCGAGCGACCAGCTGCCGGGCGAGACCGTCGATGCCGTGGTGATCGGCGGCGGCGCCGCGGGCTTGAACGGCGCGCTGATGCTCGCCCGCTCCCGCCGTGCGGTCGTCGTGATCGACAGCGGCAGCCCGCGCAACGCACCCGCCGACGGCGTGCACGGACTGCTCGGCCTCGACGGCACTCCGCCGGCCGAACTGCTTCAGCGGGGGCGCGACGAGGTGCGCCGCTACGGCGGCCTGGTCGTGACCGGGGAAGTGGCCTCCGCCGCACCGGCCCCTGCCTCCGCCGCACCGGCCCCTGCCTCCGCTGCACCGGCCCCTGCCCCCGCCGAAGGCGATCCGCGCTTCAGGGTCACTCTCACCGACGGCAGGACCCTGTCGGCGCGCCGCCTGCTCGTCGCCACGGGACTGCGCGATGTGCTGCCCGACGTGCGCGGTCTCGCCGAGCACTGGGGGCATGGGGTGGTGCACTGCCCGTACTGCCACGGCTGGGAGGTGCGCGACGAGCCCATCGGGGTTCTCGCCGTCGGCCCGGCCTCCGTCCACCACGCCCTGCTGTTCCGTCAGTTGACCGACGACCTCGTCTACTTCACCCGTGGCACCGATCTGGACGACGAAACCCGTGCGCGCTTCGCCGCGCGCGGCATCCGCGTCGTCGACGCCCCGGTGAGCGAGGTCGCGGCCACCGGGGACGGCGGCATCGCGGGCGTACGCCTGAGTGACGGACAACTGGTGCCCCGGCGTGTCCTGGCCGTCGCCACCACCATGTGGGCCCGCACCGAGGGACTGGAGGAACTGGGACTGGCGACGCAGGACCTGCCCGGCGGGATGGGCCGCCACTTCGTCACCGGCATGGCCGGCACCACCGACGTACCGGGGGTGTGGGTGGCCGGCAACGCCACCGACCCGTCCGCCCAGGTCGGCGCCTCCGCCGCGGCCGGCGCCCTGGCCGGTGCCCACATGAACGCCGACCTGGTCGCCGCCGACACCGACGCGGCCCTCGCGGCCACGGAGCACGGCCTCACCCGCGTCTGAGTTCCCGCACATCCCCGCCCCTCAGTCCCACCCGCAGGACCCGCAGTCCGCTGCACGACGACGACCGTGTGCGCCCCGCGCGGGGCCTGTGCCTGCCCCCTCACCCCGGCGCCCATCGACCGATCCGGCGCTGATCTCCGCATGCCCTTGGAGAGGAATCCATGCGTACGAACCAGCCTCCACCGCTGCGTGCCGCCGAACCCGGCGGCGACCCTGGCGCGGGCGCGTCGGACGCGCGCCGGCGACGCACCATCCTGATCGCCGTCTGTGTCGCCTTGATGGCCGTGATCGCATCGGTGTCCGGGCTGAACGTCGCCCAGCCCGACCTCGCCGTCGCCTTCGGCGCCTCGCAGAGCACCATCCTGTGGATCATCAACGTCTACACCCTCAGCCTGGCCGCACTGCTCCTGCCGCTGGGCGCGCTCGGCGACCGCTGGGGCCGCAAGCCCATGCTGCTCGCGGGCCTGGCCGTCTTCGGCGCCGCCAACGTGGTGGCCGCGCTTGCCTCGTCGGCCGAAGTCATGCTCGCCGCACGCCTGTTCAGCGGCATCGGCGCGGCGATGATCATGCCGATCACGCTGGCCGTCATCACCTCCACGTTCCCCGTGGAGGAACGCGGCCGGGCGATCGGGGTGTGGACCGGTGTCGCCGGCGGTGGCGGCATCCTGGGCATGTTCCTCTCCGCGGCCCTGGTCGACGTGGCGAGCTGGCGCTGGCTGTTCGTCCTGCCGATCGCGCTGGTCGTCGTGGCCCTGGTCATGGCGCTGCGGTCGGTTCCCAACTCCCGTGAGAAGTCCGGGCACAGGTTCGACACCGTCGGTGCGCTGACTTCCGTCGTCGCGGTGGTCGGACTCATCTTCGTGCTGCAGGAGGGGCCCGAGCGGGGCTGGACCGCCCCCGCGACGCTGCTCGGCCTCGTCGTCGGTGTCGTGGCCGCCGTCGGCTTCGTGGTCTGGGAACTGCGCCGCCGGGATGCCGCGTTGTTGGACGTGCGCCTGTTCGGCGACCGCTCGCCGGCCGGCGGCTCGCTCACGCTCCTGGCGGTCTTCGGTGTGCAGGCGGGCATCTTCGTGGTCCTCTTCCCGTTCTTCCAGGCCGTACTGGGGTGGTCGGGCCTGCTGTCCACGCTGGCGCTGATGCCCATGGCCGTACTGATGATGATGGCCTCGGGCCTGGCCCCCAGGCTGGCCGTGCGCATCGGGGCCCGCTCGACCATGGCGACAGGAATCCTCGTGGCCGGCGCGGGTCTGGCGCTCATGGCCGCGTTCGTCTCCGTCGACGGCGGCTACCTCTCCGTACTTCCCGGCATGCTCGCCATGGGGACCGGCATGGGGCTGGCGATGACACCCTCGACCGAGGCCATCACCAGCTCCCTGCCGCGCGAGCGCCAGGGTGTCGCCTCCGCACTCAATGACGTCACCCGGGAGTTCGGCACCGCGCTGGGCGTCGCCCTGCTCGGCGCGCTGCTGTCCTCCGGCTACCGCAGCGCCATCGACGCCCGGCTCGAGGGCGTCCCCCAGGGGGCGGCCGACACCGCGCGCGAAGGCGTCGCCAACGCGATCGGAGCCGCGGAGGGAGCCGGTGCGGGCGCCCATGGCCGGGCGCTGATCCGAGCCGCGCAGGAGTCGTTCGTCGACGGCTGGCAGCAGGCCATGGGGGCAGGCGTCGGCGTCATGGCCGTCCTGTTCCTCTACATCCTGGCGCGCGGACCGCGGGACCCGGCCCGTCTCCCGGCGCATCGACCGTAGGCCGAGCCTGCCCGTCGTGCCCCTGGCGAGCGGATGGCGTGGCGGGCCCCCGGCGGCGTCGGCCGCGCGTTCGACGCCCGGCGGCGCGGCGTGCTGTGTCAGAACCTGGCCGCGAATGTCCAGATGCCCCGTGCTGATGACTGCGGCGGGGGTGTATTGCCTCGCACCAGAGAGCTCAACTCGCCTTTCGCCGCCGTGCCTTAGGCGTCCTCGCTCCCGCGGGCCGACCTGGAGGGTGATGACCGAAGCCGCCTTCGCGGCGCCCTCGTAAGTCCCGCTTCGTGCAGTCACATCAGAGGTTCAACCGACCGGTGCGGCGCGGCTCGGCGCGAAGCCAGGGCAGGGGCTCTGGGCCGGGAACGGCTCGGTAGGAAATCCCAACTGAAGGAGTGATCTATACGCTCGGAGGAGTGATGCTCCTTGCTGGGCCGCCGCCGGTGTTGTGACCATCGCCGGATGGACGGACAGAAGCGGCAGGCCCAGCTGGACGGCGTCGCCGAGACGACGCTGTGGACGTTGCACCATCGCGCTCTGGCCGCAAAGGACCCCGGTTCGGCACTGCTGGACCCGAAGGCGATCGAGGTCATCGATGCCGTCGACTACCCCTTCGAACGGCGCTTCGGCACCGGCAACTGGGGCATGGCGCAAGGGATGGCCGTACGAGCACGCTGTTACGACCGCGAGGTGCGCCGCTTCCTCAAGGACCATCCGGACGGCACGGTCGTCTCGCTGGGCGAGGGCCTGGAGACGCAGTTCTGGCGGGTGGACAACGGCACGGTGCGCTGGCTCGGGGTCGATCTGCCCGAGGTCGCGGCGCTGCGGCAGCGGTTGCTGCCGGACGCCCCACGTCACCGCACGCTGTCCTGTTCGGCCACCGACGCGCGGTGGATGGACGAGGTCGACGCCTCGCGCGGGGTGCTGATCCTGGCCCAGGGGATGCTGATGTATCTCCCGCGGGATGTGGTGCACCGGCTCATCGAGGCGTGCGCCGCCCGCTTTCCCGGAGCGGAGCTGGTCTTCGACACCCCGCCCGCCTGGATGGCCGCCCGCACCGAGCGGGGCCGGTGGAGCTACCCCGCCGGATACCGGCCGCCGCCGATGCTCTGGGGGATGACACCCGCGGAACAGCGCAAGCTGCGCGGGGTGCACCCGAACATCGCCGCCGTGCGCGCCGTGCGCGCGCCGCGGGGCCGGGGATTCCTCTGCGGGTGGCTCCTGCCACTCGCCGACTTTCTGCCTGCGATCCGCACGCGCAAACCACTCTGGGTCACGCGCCTGTCGTTCGGCCCGACGAAACATCACCAAGGAGTCAGCAGATGACGGATCGCCTGGAAGCCGAGCGGGAGCAGACACCCCTGTGGGCGCCGCGAGAGCCGCGCCAGGTGAAGGTCGATGAACGGCCCTCGCCGGTGCCGGAGCAGCGTGCGGTCCTCATCGAAGGCGCCACGCTGCGGCTGCGGGAGTTCCTGCCAAGCGACGTCGAGGGAGTACTCGGCATCTTCGGCGACCCCCGCACCACCCGCGAGTTCGGGATGCCGCCCTTTCAGCGCCACGACGCCGCGGCGCTGGTGGAGCAGGCCCGGGCGGGCGCCCGGCGGACTCCCCGCTCGCACTACCGCCTGGGCGTCAGCGAGATCGCCACGGGCGAGTTGATCGGCTCGGCGAAGCTGATCGTCGAGGACCAGTCGGGCGAGGGCGGGATGGTCCGCGTCGGTTACCGCAGCGCCGAGGTGGGTCTGGCGCTGCGCGCCGACCGGGTCAGCGTGGGCCACAGCGTCGAGATCGGTTTCCTGCTGGGCGTCTTGGGCTTCGACCGGCTCGGCCTGCACCGCGTCTGGTCGGGATTCATGCCGTCGAACATCGCCGCGCAGCGGGCCATCGAGAAGGCCGGCATGGTCCGGGAGGGACGGCTGCGGCACTACGGCCATGTCGACGGTGTGTGGCACGACATCGTCCAGTACTCCATTCTCGAGGACGACTGGAAGGCCCTGCGCGGCTACTGACCGGCGCGGCCACCGACCCGCGAGTCGCGCGACGGTGGACGACGTCGCGGTGAGCCCTGCGCAACTGGCCTTCCGCTTCGGCAGGACGTAGGCAGGACGTAGGCAAGCCGTAGCCCGGGGATCGCGCGGCGCCGCAGTGCTTCTCGCCGCCCGCCCCGCTTCTCGGCTTCTCGGCGCGCCCACCCTATATGTCGCTTACTTGCCGATATGCATGACCCATGACCGTGTTGGTCCTGGCCCACTTCGTCGTCGCGCTCTGCGCCGCCCCGCTCGTCCGCCGCGTCGGGCCGCGCGCCTTCGTCGCACTCGCGCTGCCGCCCGCGGCCGCGCTCGCCTGGGCGCTTGGCCAGTGGGGCACGGTCACGGGCGGCGGAGCGCGCAGCGAGGCGTGGACGTGGATCGAGGCGTACGACGTCGAGGTGGCGTTCCGGCTCGACGCGCTGGCGCTGGTGATGGTGCTGCTCGCCGCCGGGATCGGTGCGCTCGTGCTGCTGTACTGCGTGCGCTACTTCGCGCAGGGGACACGGCAGTTGGGCTCCTTCGGCGGGAATCTACTGGCCTTCGCCGGAGCGATGCTGGGGCTCGTCCTCGCCGACGACCTGATGATCCTGTACCTGTTCTGGGAACTGACGACCGTCCTGTCCTTCCTCCTGATCGGGTACGACAGCGAGCAGCGGGCCAGCCGCCGCTCCGCGCTCCAGGCGCTGACGGTCACCTCGGTGGGCGGACTGGCCATGTTCGTCGGGTTCCTGATGCTGGGTCACACGGCGGGCACCTACCGCATCTCGCGGATCCTTGAGTCGCCGCCCGCGGCGAGCGGCACGCTGTCGGTGGCGCTGGTGCTGATCCTGGCCGGGGCGCTCGCCAAGTCGGCGATCTGGCCGCTGAGTCTGTGGCTGCCGAACGCGATGGCCGCGCCCACCCCGGTCAGCGCCTATCTGCACGCGGCGGCCATGGTGAAGGCGGGCGTGTACCTGGTGGCGCGCCTGGCCCCCGCGTTCGCGGACGTCGCGCCGTGGCGGCCGGTGCTCCTCGCGCTGGGCACGGCGACGATGCTGCTGGGCGGCTGGCGGGCGCTGCGCCTGAACGACCTCAAGCTCGTGCTCGCGTACGGCACCGTCAGCCAACTCGGCTTCCTGATCGTGCTCGCGGGGGACGGCACGTACAACACCGCGCTCGCCGCCATCGCGATGATCCTGGGGCACGCGCTGTTCAAGGCGCCGCTGTTCCTGGTGACCGGCATCGTCGATCACGCGGCGGGGACGCGTGATCTGCGACGGCTGTCCGGGGTGGGGCGGGCGCTGCCCTGGGTGGCCGCGGTCGCCGGCCTCGCGGGCGCGTCGATGGTCGCGCTGGTGCCGCTGCTGGGATTCGTGGCGAAGGAGGCCGCGTTCGAGGCGCTGTGGCACGGCAGCGTCGCCGAGCGGTGGGTGCTCGCCCTGATCGTGGTCGGCTCCGCGCTCACCACCGCGTACACGCTGCGTTTCCTGTGGGGCGCGTTCGCCCGCAAGCCCGGGCTCGCCGACAGTGCCGTACACCGCGTGGGCCCCGCCTTCCTCGCGCCGCCCGCGCTGCTTGCCGCCGCCTGTCTGCTGCTGGGCCCCGGCATCGGCTGGGTGGCACCTCTCTTCGAGGCGTACGCGGCGAGCTACCCCGCCCCGGACCACCCCTATCACCTGGCGCTGTGGCACGGGTTCGGGCCCGCGCTCTGGCTCTCCGCGCTGGCCTGGGCGGGCGGTGTGGCGCTGTTCGCGGGCCGGGACGCGGTGGTGCGGCTGGGGCGGCGCCTGGCGTGGCCGAAGGCGGACGAAGGCTTCGGGCGGATCGTGCTGGGTGTGGAGCGGACGGCGCTACAGGTGACGGGCGCGGTCCAGAAGGGCTCGCTGCCCGCGTACGTGGCCACGATTCTGGGCGTCATGCTCGCCGGGCTTCTCGCGGTCCTGGTCGTGGACCGGCCCTGGCGCGGTGTTCCCGCCCCGCGCGTCTGGGATTCGCCGTGGCAGGCGGCGGTCGCCGCGCTGACCTGTGCGTGCGCCCTGATGTGCCTGGTGGTGCAGCGCCGCATGAAGGCGGCCGTGCTCGCGGGCCTGACGGGGTACGGCACAGCGCTGTTGTACGTCGTCCAGGGCGCCCCGGACCTGGCGCTGACGCAGTTCGGCGTGGAGACCGTCTCGACCGTGGTCCTGGTCCTGGTGCTGCGGAGACTGCCGGTGCACTTCGGGCAGACGGCGCGGTCGTGGCGCAGCGTGGCCAGTCTGCTGCTCGCGTTCGCCAGCAGCGTCGTGGTCGCCTGCGCGGTGTGGCTGGCGGCGGGAGCGCGGACGGCGGCGCCGGCCGGGGCCGCCATGACCGAGGAGACCGCGCACCACGGCCTCAAGGACGTCGTGGCGGCGATTCTGGTGGACTTCCGCGCCTGGGACACGATGGGCGAGTCGGCCGTCCTCGCGGTCGCCGTCCTGGGCGTGACGAGCCTGCTGTACGTCCACCGCAGACAGGGGCCGACCCCCGGTGCGCCGCGCGCGCTGCCCGGCGGGGTGACGGCCTGGTCGCTCGCGGCGCCCGCCATCCAGGTGCCGCTCAAGTACCGGCAGACCGCGCCGGAGCGCAGCTGGCTGATGGCCGGTGACACACTCGCGCCCCAGCACCGCTCGGTCGTCTTCGAAGTGATCGCCCGCCTGGTCTTCCACCCGATCCTGATGCTGTCGGTGTATCTGCTGCTGTGCGCGGAGAACCTGCCGGGCGGCGGGTTCGTCGGCGGACTCGTCGCGGGCGTCGCCCTGATGATCCGTTACCTTGCGGGCGGACGCCACGAGTTGGAGGCCGCCGCCCCGGTCCACCCCGGCTTCTTCACCGGCCTCGGCCTGGCCCTGTCGACGGGCGTCGCGCTCGCCGGCCTGGCCGACGGGACGGTGCTGCACGCCTGGACGTGGCACGGGCATCTGCCGCTGATCGGCGACTGGCACATGGGCACCGCCGTCCTGTTCGACCTGGGGGTGTACCTGCTGGTCCTGGGCGTCGTCCTCGACATGGTCCGCGCCCTCGGCTCGAAGATCGACCAGCAGACGGAACACCGGGCCGGACTGGCGCTCGCCGGAGAGGGGGAGCGGTGACCCTCAGCCTGACCCTGCTGGTCTGCGCCGTCGTCCTGACCGCTGTCGGCGGCGTCCTCATCCACACCCGCAGCCTGACCCGGGTGCTCATCGGGGTCATCGTCTGCGGCAACGGCGTCAATCTGTTCGTCCTGGCCACCACCGGCCGGGCCGGGGTGCCGCCGCTGCTGTACCCGGGCGTCGCATCCGCGCGGGTCACCGACCCGCTGCCCCAGGCCATCGTGCTGACGGCCGTCGTCATCACCCTGGCCACCACGGCGTTCGTGCTCGCGATGGTCTACCGCAGCAGCCAGCTGACCGGCTCGGACTTCGTGCCCGACGACGTGGAGGACCGGCGCGTCGTCCTGCGCGCGGAGATCGCCGAGGAGCGTGCCGAGCTGCGCGAGCTGCACCGCGGCGAGGGGCCGCGTGCCTGGCGCGACGAACGCCGCGAGCAGCGCCGGCGGCTGCGCGCCGACCGCGCCTTCCAGGCCCGCGCCCGGGATGCCACCGGCGATCTGTGGGACGACATCCTCGGCGCGGACCCGCCCCCACCGCCAAGCCCCGTACGGCAGGAGAACGCCCCCCGGTGAACGCCCTCGTCCCGCTGCCCGTCGTACTGCCGCTGACCGCGTGCGGCCTGAGCCTGTTCATCGGGCCCCGGCTGCGCATGCTGCACCGGCTGATCGGCATCGGCGTCCTGGCCGCCGTCCTCGCCGTCGACATCATCCTTCTCGTCGAATCCGACCGCGGCGGCCCCCTGGTCGTCCACCTCGGCGACTTCGCCCCGCCGCTGGGGGTGACGCTGGTCGCCGACCGGCTCTCCGCGCTGATGCTGACCGTCTCCGGCGCCGTCACCCTCATCGTCCTGATCTACGCGCTGGGCCAGGACATGGTCGACCGCGAGGAACGCGCCCCGATCGCCGTCTTCCACCCCGCCTACCTGGTGCTGGTCTCCGGGGTCTCGCTCACCTTCCTCGCCGGCGACCTGGTGAACCTCTACGTCGGCTTCGAGATCATGCTGATGGCCAGCTTCGTGCTGCTCACGGTGGGCGGCACCGAACCGCGCCTGCGGGCCGGTTCGACGTACGTCGTCGTCTCCCTCGTCTCGTCGCTGGTGTTCCTCGCCGGCATCGCGGTCGCCTACGCGGCGTGCGGCACCGCCAACTTCGCTCAGCTCGCCGTCCGCCTGGCCGAACTGCCCCTGGGCGTACGGACACTGATCGAGGCGCTGCTGCTGACCGTGTTCGGCGTCAAGGCCGCGGCCTTCCCGGTGGCCGCCTGGCTGCCCGACTCCTATCCGACCGCCCCCGCCCCCGTCACGGCCGTCTTCGCCGGGCTGCTCACCAAGGTCGGCGTGTACTCGATACTGCGCGCCGAGACCCTGCTGTTCCCCGGCAACCGGCTCTCCACCCTGCTGATGGCGATCGCCTTCGCGTCCCTGCTGATCGGCATCCTCGGCGCGGTGGCCCAGACCGACCTCAAACGGCTGCTGTCCTTCACGCTCGTCAGCCACATCGGCTTCATGCTCTTCGGACTCGCGCTCGGCAGCCGGGGCGGCATCGGCGGCGCCATCGTCTACACGGCGCACCACATCACCGTACAGACGACGCTGTTCCTGGGGGCCGGGCTGCTCGAACGTCGCTACGGCACCACCGAGTTGACCCGTCTGGGCGGCGCTGCGCGCACCGCGCCCCTGCTGGCCGCGCTGTGGTTCGTGCCCGCCATGAACCTCGCCGGGATCCCGCCGCTGTCCGGCTTCCTCGGCAAGCTGGGGCTGATGCGGGCGGGCGCGGCGGACGGCGGCACCGACGCGTACGTGCTGCTCGGCGCCTGCGCCGTCGCCAGCCTCCTGACGCTGTACGTGATGGCCAAGGTGTGGAACCTGGCCTTCTGGCGGGCCGCCCCCTCCCAACTCCCCCTGGAAGGAACCGTGTTGGAGGACGCCGAGGACATCGAGGACAGCGAGGATTCCGCGGGGGCCGAAGGAGGCGTGAGAGTCGGGAACGGCGGCGCGGTGGCCGTCCCCGCCACCGCATGCGTGCGCACCACGGCCCGCGTGCCGCGCGTGATGATCGGCGCGACCGTCGGTGCGGTGCTGCTCAGCCTCTCCTACACCGTCCTCGCCACGCCCCTGGCCGGTCTGGCCGACCGCTCGGCCGCCGAACTCCTGGCGCGGGCCCCCTACATCACGGCGGTGCTCGGCCCGTGAGTTCCCCCGACACCGCGCACCGCCCGCGCCGCCGCCTTGACCTGTCTCTGATCGCCTGGCTCACGGTGATCTGGATGCTGCTGTGGTCGGGCCCGACCTGGGGCAACCTGATCAGCGGCATCGTCGTCGCCGTCGCCCTGTGCCTCGTCTTCCCGCTGCCCGCCGTCGACCTCGCCCTGCGCCTGCGTCCGCTGGGCATCGTGCGCCTTGCCGGCTACATGGCGTACGACATGGTGGTCTCCAGCGCCACGGTGACCCGCCAGGCCCTGACCGGCCGCAGACGCCCCGCCGCGGTGATCGCCGTCCAACTTCGCTGCCGCACCGACCTGATGATCGCGGCGACCGCCGTCGCCACCTCCTGCGTGCCGGGCGGCGCGCTGGTCGAGGTCAACGGCGCCACCGCCACCTTGTACCTGCACATGTCCGACGCCGACGACCGCGACATGGTGCGCCGTACCCGCCGGGACGTGTGGCGTCTGGAGGCCTTGGTCGTGCGGGCCTTCGGCACCCGTGACGAGATCACGCGCGTAGCGGTGGACCCCGGACCCGAACCTCCCGCTCCTCCCACGCCTCCTGCTCCTCCCGCACGAAAGGATCCCCGGCCGTGACCGATGTGGACGACCTCCTGCTCGACGCCGCCCTGGCGGTGATCCTGCTCGCGGGCGCACTCCTGCTGATCCGTATCTGGCGCGGCCCGTCCATGCTCGACCGCGCGGTGGGCGTCGATGTCGCGGCCGCGCTGATCGTGGCGGGGATCGGGGTGCAGGCGGCCTCCACCCGGACGCGCTACTACCTGTCGATCATGTTGGTGATCGCCTTCCTCGGCTTCACCAGCTCGGTGGGCATCGCCCGCTTCATCGCCGTACGCGACCGCCCCACCCTGCCGCCCGCCCCGCCCGCGCCGCCCGTTCCGACCGCCCCGACCGTCCCGACCAAGGAGGGCCCGTGACCACCTGGAACCACGTGGCCGACATCGGCGGCGCGGCCCTGCTGCTCGTCGGCGCCCTGGTCTGCCTGACCGGCGTCATCGGCCTGCTGCGCCTGCCCGACGTCCTCGCCCGCAGCAGCGCCGCCACCAACCCGCAGACGCTCGGCATCCTCCTGCTCACCGCGGGCGTCGCGCTGCGGCTGCGCTCGTGGGCCGACCTGGGCACGCTCGCCCTGGTCGTCTTCTTCCAACTCCTGACCAGCCCCGTCGCCGCGCACCTGGTGGCACGCGTGGCCTACCGCACGGGGCAGATCGGCGACTGTGCCCTGCTCTTCGACGAGCTCGCCGGGACACAGGCGACGACCGCAGCGAAACGGGACAACCGGCCTTGACCCAGGGAGCCGTCAGCGCGACGGGCTGAGGGTGGGTGGCCACTGAGCGTCCGCGGAAGGGGCGGCGTCGCCCGTCTTCCAGGCGGGGTCGTAGGCGCAGGGGACGCTGGCGCCGCCGGTGAAGTACTCCCGGTCCGCGTACCAGGTGAAGGACATCCGCTCGTCGCCGTCGTCCCGCTGGACGAACAGGTCCCAGTCCTTGCCCTTGGCGCCCTCGCGGTAGGACGACACCGTCCAGCCGTCGTCCTTCAGGTGCTGGTGCAGCCGGCGCAGACCGGATTGGGCCCGATCCGCGGGCACGTGGTCCAGCGCCCAACTGTGGTTCGCCGAGTAGGCGCCGTCGACGGTCTCGTCCTCCATCCCCAGCGGGCCTCCGTCGTAGCAGAGTCCGGAGCCGAACGTGTTCTCGGTGCTGACGCCGATCTCCTCGAATCCCGGCTTGACGCTGCGGGTGAACCCCAGGACGTCATAGGCATCTTCCGAACGCTGGAAGGCACGGTCGGCCATGTCCTCGGGCGCGACACGGGGAAAGTCCGTCGACCCCTCGGAGCGCAGAGCGAGCGGGACGACCAGGGCGACCAGAACGAGGACGACGAGCGCGGCGCAGCCGCTGAATCCGAGGCGCCCGAGGAGGGAAGGGGCGGAGCCGGTGGACGCGGTCGTGGGCGCGCCCTGGGCGGTGGCGGTACTGGTCGGGACGTTCTCCTGGGGCATGTGAGGACGGTATGCCGGTGGGGGAGCGCGGCGGATGGGCGCGGATACCCGGCACCGGGTGGGTACGCGTACTCAGCTGATCACCGCGCGCGTCTCCGGGGCCCGGTGATGTCAGTGGGGCGTCGTATCGTGCGGAGCATGGAAGAGGTAGTTGACGGCGGCTCAGGCACCGACCGCTCCGCGGTGCTCGCGCCAGGGGTGCAGCGGTATTACGCGGAGTGGGCCGACGCCTTGGCCGAGCGGTACGAGGAGTTGACCTTCGAAAGCGTGCACGCGGAGATTCTGCATCTGCTGCCGATACCGCCTGCGAGGGCTGTGGACATCGGGGCGGGGACGGGCCGGGACGCCGCGGCCCTGGCCCGGCTCGGACATCAGGTGGTGGCTGTCGAGCCGGTGCGGGAGATGCGGCAGGCGGCGGCGCGGCTGCACCCCGAGCCGATCACGTGGGTGGCGGACGCGCTGCCGGCGCTGGCCGGGCTGACGGGGAAGTTCGACCTGATCCTGCTCTCCGCCGTGTGGATGCATCTGGACGCCGGGGAGCGGACCGAGGCCATGTCACGCCTGAGCGGCCTGCTGGCGGACGGCGGCCGACTGGCGGTGACGCTTCGGCACGGCTCGCCGCCCCAGGACAGGCGGATGTTCGACGTACCCGCGGCGGAGACGGTGCGGCAGGCCGAGGAGCAGGGCCTGCGGCTGCTGCTGCGCGGAGGCGGAGAGGACCGGCTGGGCCGCGACGGAGTGAGCTGGAGCCACCTGGTCTTCGAGAAGATCGAGGGTGCGCATGGCGGCTGACTCCTTCTACGTCGCCGATCCGACCGAGCGCGCCTCGTGGCGGCTGGCCGCGCCTGCGTGACACGTTGGCCCTCAGTTTGGGCAGGTCGGTGGGCGATGGCAGTACGGCACAGTGGATGCGTCTCTTCAGGGAGATCGCGGCGCTTTGACCCCGTCGTCTCCGCTGCCCTGCGGTAAGGGTCCGCGGGGGCGCTCGGGCGCTCCACCCGCGGATCTGAACAGGTGGACGCTCCCGGTGCGACAGCGATGTCAGTGCTGGGGACTACCCTCACCGCATGTCTGACGCACCGCTGCTGGTGAGCAGCGACATACCGTCCTCGTCCCTGATCATCGATGTCTCGGTGGTTCAGGTGGGCGGCGGGCCGCTGGTGGTCTGCGCCGATCGCAACGATGTCGTGTGGACCTGGGATCCGCTGCGGGACGTGTGGCAGAAGCGGCCCTTGGCGTATGGCTTCGCCGAAGATCCGCTCGCCGCCAAGTATCCCGATGCTGACAACGAGCTGGAATCGGTGACCGCGGCCGTCTCCGGCGGGCGCGTGCTGCTGGCGGCCGGCGGTCATGAACAGGGCTGCGCCCTGTGGGACTTGGACAGCGGCGAGCTGCTGCGGGGGGCGATGTACGAGGACCCCTACGTCGGGGCCATGACCACCGTGAGGGGGGAAGAGCGGCCGCGGTTCGTGACCGGTTCGTTCGACGCCGGAGTCCTGGTGTGGGGAGCGTCCCCGGACGCGCCCCCGGTGCAGCTGCCGGACAGTGACATACACGGCATCTGCACGATCGCCGCCGCACTGGTCAGTGGCCGCACCCTGGTCGCGGCGGGCGGCAGCGATGTGGGGGTGTGGGACCTGACGCGGAACGAGATGCTGGCGTCGTTCTACCCGGACCACGGCGGGATCTCAGCGATCGGCCTGTCGCGGATCGCCGATCGTCCGGTGGTGGTCGCGGCGGCGGACGTGGACCCGGGAGAGCTGTACGTATGGGGGCTGCCGGGCGACGATGGCGACGAGGACGGTGAGGACGGTGAGGTCGGTGAGCCGCTGTACGGTCCGATCACCGGTCACGAGGGCGGCATTTCCGCCCTGGACACGACCATGGTCGATGATCGCCCCTTCGCGGTGACCGGGGGCACGGACGCGACCGTACGCGTCTGGGACCTGGGCAAGGGCGCGGTAGTCGGCGCTCCTCTCCTCGGCCACCGGGGCAACGTCGCGGTGGTACGGACCGCCGTGCTGCGTGGCCGCGAAGTGGCTGTGAGCGCGGGTGAGGACGGCGTGATACGCGTCTGGGACCTGGCTGGGTTGGTGCCGTAGAGGTCGGCTTCGGCTTAGTGGTGCGTGCTGGTCGCAAGGCGAGCCGGGCCTCGGCGGTCGGGCCGGGTGCCGTAGCGGGGGGACTTCTTTCCGAGGCGCCACTCCATGACGGTCCGGTCGCCTTTCGACAGGTTGCAGTCGGGGCAGGCCGGGACCAGGTTTCCGATGCCGTCGACTCCGCCCCGGGAGATCGGGACGACGTGCTCCTGATGCAGGGACGGGGACCTCTCGCCGCAGTAGGCACAACTGCCCTCGTACCGGCCCCACAGCCGTGCGAGATCTCGGTCGCTCACGCTGTACCGCTTGGCACGGGCGAGCATCGCCCGGCGCTGGTGGTTCCCGCGACGCTTGGCGGCCCGCACCCTTTCCGGGTTCGCCTCGAAGTAGGCGCGGCGGGAGCAGCGGCCCGAGCAGTAGACGCGAAGGGCCGAGCTGAGCGGCATTCTGTGTCCGCAGTAACCGCACGGACGTGAACGAAGAGCGGTACCGACCTTGCGCTTGTACTGGGCCTTCAAATGGCAGGACTGCCCGCAGAACTTGGCGTCACCCCGGCGGTGGGCCATCGAGCCACCGCACCACGCGCAGCCGTCAGCCTTCGGTCTGGGCACGTAGTTGGCGCGATACCAGCAGCCATGACCGCAGTACTTGCGGAGACCGTGCTCCCGCATCTCGATCGGCTGACCGCAGACCGCGCACTCCCGTTCTCGTTTTGCCTCCGCACGCTCGATCTTGCGCCGCTCGGCCTGTGCCCGGTTGTTCCTGGCGACCTGGCAGTCGACGGAGCAGTAGAGAGCGAGAGCGCCTCGCTCGGCCGGAACGGTCAGGCCACAGCCCTTGCAGGCATGAGGCCCCGAGCGCACCTGCGCCTTGTCGAGATCCCGGCATGACGGGCAGCGCTGCGGCTTGCGCCCAGGCTTGTCGCCGGGCACATCGAAGGGGGCCCCGCAGCGCTCGCACTGGAGAGTGATCGACACCGGCCGCGCGGCGGCCCTCCTCTCACGCCGCCTGAGCAGTCGCTCCTCGCGTGACACGGGCGGCTGCTGCGGAACATGCCCCTGGGCGTCATAGCGGCACTGCCCGCCGCAGTACCTCGCGCGGGGACGGCGGTGGTTGATGTCAGCCCCACAGACCTCGCACCTCCTGTCCCCCCGCAGCAAGCGAATCTCTTCCATACGGGCCTCGTGATGGGACCTGGCCCTGCGGGCTGCCGCGGTGGCCCTGTGTTCCTCGGAGCAGTAGCGGGGAGGGGCACCAGGGCGGTTCGGCCGAACGAACGAGGCCGCGCACTCCTCGCAGATGAGCATGGCGGGGCGGCGCGCTTCCAGGGCACATGTGTCGGAGCAGTACTTCGCAAGTCCGTGTCGGTGACTGATGTCCGCCCTACATACAGCGCATCTCCTCACGGGGCGTACCTCGTTCTCCACGCATGGCCTGTACGGCACCTGATCCTGGTTGGACCGCAAGGTAGCCCACGGCACTGACAGCCGTTGCTGGACAAGCGAGTTGTCCCCGACCACGTCCATACGAGCTGCCTCCTGGACTCGTCCAGGGCTCGGTCAGTTGCGGACAGGGTCCAATACGAGGTCCAAGGAGCGCGGGGGAGGGCAGAATCCTGGACTGTGATGATCAGCGCGCGTGAACTCAACCGGGCGACCCTCAGTCGCCAACTACTGCTGGAGCGTCAGTCATTGACCGTCCAGGACGGAGTGCGGCGCGTGGTCGCGCTCCAGGCGCAGCACCCGGCCTCGCCGTACCTCGCTCTGTGGAACCGGCTCGCCGGGTTCACTCCGGCCGGGCTTGATGCCGCTTTTGCCGACCGCTCGGTGGTCAAGGCGACACTGATGCGGATCACGCTGCATGCCGTGCACGCCGAGGACTATCCCGTCTTTCGCGCGGCGATGCAGCCCACTCTTCATGCCTCCCGGCTCGGTTTCCGCTTCGCCGCCGCGGGACTGAGTCCTTCGGATGCCGAGGAACTGGTGCCGGAGCTCCTGGACTTCGCGCGCGAGCCGCGGACTTCGGCACAGATGCAGGCATGGGTGGAAGAGCGGCTCGGCGCCGAGAAGAAGGACGGGGCGTGGTGGGGGCTGAAGGGGTACGCGCCGTTGCACCACGCCCCGACGGACGCGCCCTGGTCCTTCGGCCTGCGGCCGTCCTTCGTCGCCGCCCCAAGTGGCCCTGGGCTGCCTGTGCAACCTGTGCCAGGAGGGCGAGCGGCGGACCCCCAGGCGCTGAGGACCCTGATCCTGCGCTATCTGGCGGGGTTCGGGCCTGCGTCGGTCGCGGACGTGGCGCAGTTCGCCATGGTGCAGAGGACTCCCGTCCGTGCGGCGCTCCTTGCCCTGGGGGACACCGTTGAGCAGCTACAGGGCCCGGACGGGGTGGTGCTGTTCGACCTCCCTGGCTCGTCCCGGCCGCCTGCGGAAACCCCCGCCCCGCCGCGGCTCATGGCCATGTGGGACAGCACTCTGCTGGCCTACGCCGACCGCAGCCGGGTGATACCTCCGGCCTACCGACCATGGGTGATCCGGCGCAACGGCGACGTACTGCCCACCTTGCTGGTGGACGGTCATGTCGCCGGCGTGTGGCGTCAGATGGAGGACGGCATCGAGGCCACGGCCTTCCACCCTCTGGCACCCGCCACCTGGGACGGACTTGCCGAGGAGGCCAAGTCCCTGACAGCGCTCCTCGACGAGCGCGAAGCGTCGGTCTACAGCCGCTACCACCACTGGTGGGCAAAGCTCCCCGAGGCCGAGGTACGGATTCTTTGACCGGGTCCCTGGACCGGCCCCTTAGGCCGGGTTCCTGCCGGTTCGGCCAAGTCCTTTTGCGAGAAGCCTGATCAGCAACCCCTATGCAAGGGCTGCTCACCCGTAGATCCTCTGTCGTGTGACCGATACGACGAGCGATCCCGCGTGGCCCACCGGCATCAGTGCCATCACCTTGTTCGTCGAGGATCTGGAGGCCACGAAGCAGTTCTATCGCGAGGTCTTCGGGCTGCCGGTGATGTTCGAGGACGGCAACTCCGCCGTGTTCGGCTTCGGGGGCACCCTCATCAATCTGCTGAAGACCACAGCCGCACAAGAACTGATCGATCCGGCGCGGGTCGCCGCGCCCGACGCCGGCTCACGCCTCCAGCTCACCCTCCCCGTCGACGACGTGGACGCGATGTGCGAGGAACTCGGCGCCCGTGGCGTGAAGTTGCTGAACGGACCGTTGGACCGGCCCTGGGGGATCAGGACCGCCAGCTTCCGCGATCCCGGCGGCCACATCTGGGAGATCGCCAAGTGAGTGGGACTTCGGACCCTGAGGTCCGGGCTCTCCTGTCGTTCCTGGACGGGCAGCGCCGCCACGTCCTCGGCATACTCGACGGGCTGGACGCGGAAGCCTTGCGGCGGCCCGTACTGCCCTCCGGGTGGTGCTGCCTGGGGCTGGTCCAGCACCTCGCCCTCGACGTCGAGCGGTTCTGGTTCCGTGCGGTGACGGTCGGCGACGAGGAAGTCATCAAGGCTCTGGACGAGGTCGACGACGCGTGGCAGGTGGGGCAGGACGTTCCCGTGGCCGATGTCCTGGACCGGTATCGCACGGAGACGCGCCTCGCGGACACCGTCATCGCCGCTACGGCCGCGGACACGCCGCTGGCCTGGTGGCCCCAGCACCTCTTCGGCGAACCACACCTGCACACCTTCCGGGACGTCCTGCTGCACGTCATCACCGAAACCGCGTGCCACGCCGGCCATCTCGACGCGGCCCGAGAACTCATCGACGGCCGACGGTGGTTGGTCCTGACGTAGCCGCCTGACTGCTTCAGGTGGAACTGGGATGGCTTTACACGCGGCGGAGGGATGGCTTCGGGGGCCGAGGATCACCGGGACGTGTGTGTCCACGTGCCTGGGGTGTGGCCGAAGGTGCGGCGGAACGTGTCGATGAAGGCGCTGGCCGAGGACCAGCCGCATTGGTGTGCCACCGCCGTGACGGGGGTGTTCTGGGCCAGCAGGACCAGTGCGTGGTGGAGGCGTAGTTGGGTGCGCCACTGCGGGAACGTCATGCCTAGGTTGGTGTGGAACAGGCGGGACAGGGTGCGGGTGCTCGCCCCTGCCTCGCGGCCCAGTTCGCTCAGGGTGCGGTTGTCCGACGGGTCGGCGCTCAGGATGGCGCACAGCGTCCGCAGCAGGGGTGCGGTCGGTGTGGGCAGGTGCAAGGGCTCCTGGGGCGAGGCCCGCAGTTGGTCGAGCAACACCGCGCGCAGGCGGGCCCGTTCGGGGCTGTCGTCCTCCGGGGAGCGTGTGTAGGCGACGATCAGTTCGCGCAGCAACGGGCCCACCGAGAGCACCGTCGGTGTCTCCAGGGCGAGCGGGTTGTCTGCCGTCGGCAGGCCCACCAGGTGCAGTTCCAGTTCGCCGTGGGCCTGATGGGCGTGCACCGTACCGGCAGGGATCCAGATGGCGCGGGTGCCGGGAGCGACCCAGGAACCGGCGTCGGTGGTGACGGCCAGCACGCCGCGACCCGCGTAGACGATCTGGTGGTCGTCGTGGCGGTGGGTGTCGATCGCGGCGCCGGGTGCCAGTGACTGGGTGCGGGTCGGGGCGACCGGCTGATGGCGGATGTTCGTCATTGTCTGGCAGATTATCGGAAGTGCGTCATGGTCCCCGGCGTCGACCATGACGGGGTGCGAAGGAATCGATCCATCACCCTGTTGTCCGCCGGGCACGCCTGCGTCGACCTGTACCAGGGCGCCGTGGCGTCCCTGGTGCCGTTCTTCGTCGCCGAGCGCGCCTACAGCTACGCCGCCGTGTCGGGCATCGTGCTCGCCGCCTCCCTGTTGTCGTCGGTGGCGCAACCGGTGTTCGGCGTCCTCACCGACCGCTGGGCGATGCCGTGGCTGTTGCCGGTCAGCACAGTGCTGGGCGGCGTGGGCATCGCGCTCAGCGGGGTGAGCGGCTCCTATGCGCTGACCCTCGTGTTCGTGGCGGTGTCCGGGGTGGGCGTGGCCGCCTATCACCCCGAGTCCGCACGGGTGGCCCGCCTTGCCGGCCGGGGCAGCCACAGCGGGATGGCCTGGTTCTCGCTCGGCGGCAACCTCGGCTTCGCGGTGGCCCCGCTCGTGGTCACCGCCGTGGTCGCCACGGGGGGCCTGCGCCTGACGCCACTGCTGGTACTGCCGGCGCTCGTCGGTGCCGTGTTGTGCCTGCCCGTGCTGCGGGCCCTGGAGCGGCAGCGGGCTGCCGGGGCCCGTGCGGCGGTGCCGGTCGGAGGCGGCGACGACAGGGCGTCGTTCGTGCGGCTCTCGCTGGCCGTGGTGTGCCGGTCGATCGTCTTCATCGGCTTGAGCACGTTCATCTCGCTGTACGCCACGGAGCGCATGGGCGGCAGTACGGCGGCGGGTACCGCCGCGCTGTTCGTGCTCTACCTCGGCGGCGCGGTCGGCTCCGTGCTGGGGGGCGCGTTGGCGAACCGCTGGGACCGGGTCACCGTCGCGCGCTGGTCGTACCTGCTCTCGGTCGGGTGGGTGGCGGGTGTGGTGTTCGTACCCGGCCCGGCGATGTATCTGTTCGTGGCGCTGACCTCGGCCGGTCTGTACGTCCCGTTCTCGCTTCAGGTCACGCTCGGGCAGGACTATCTGCCCTCCCGCATGGGCACCGCCAGCGGGATCACGCTGGGTCTGACCGTCAGCATCGGCGGTCTGGTGAGCCCCCTCATCGGCGGCTTGGCCGACGCGACCTCCCTGCGGACCGCCCTGGCGCCCTTGGCCCTGATGCCCGCACTGAGCTGGCTGCTGTTCCGCACGCTGCCCGAACCCGCCGTGCCGCACCTTGTGGATGCGGCCCATCCGAATGCCAAGCAGGACGGCACTGATGCCGCGCTCTCTTCCCGCCCGGCCGATCGCCGCTGACGCCCGGCCCGATCCCCGCTGACCGGCCCGCACCGCCACGGAGTCGGCTCAGGGCTCCCGTCGCGCCGTCGCGGCCAGTGAGCCGAGGAGCGCGAGTGCCTCGCTGCTGGGTGAGGCCGGCTCGGCGTGGTAGACGACGAGTTCCTGGCCCGGGGCCGCGCGGACGTCGAAGGTCTGCATGGTCAGCGTCAGCGGGCCGACCTCGCGGTGCTCGAAGCGCTTGCGTTCCAGGGCCTTGCCGCGGGCGTCGTGGCGGGCCCACAGGTCGGCGAACTCTGCGCTCTGCTCTAGGAGTTCGCCGAGCACCTGCCGCACCCGTGGGTCGTCGGGCGCCGCGCCGTGCCCCAGCCGGAAGCCGGCCACGGAGTTGCGCGCGACGTCGTGCCAGTCGCGGTAGAAGGCGCGGGCCGCGGGGTCGGTGAACAGGACGTGCAGGAGGTTGCGCGAGTGCGCCCAGCCGTGGAAGAGCGCGTCGGCGATCGTGTTGGAGGCCAGGACGTCGTACGCGCGGTTGTAGACGACGGCCGGGTTGTGCGGCCAGGCGTCCATGAGCGCAAGCAGGCTCGGCTCGACCCGGTCGGGCACGGCAGAGGCCCTGGTGCGCGGACCGACGCCGGCGAGCCGGAACAGGTGCAGGCGGCCGTCCTCGTCCAGGCGCAGGGCGGCGGCCAGGGCGTCGAGCACCTGCGCGGAGGGCGAGCGCTCCCGGCCCTGCTCCAGGCGTACGTAGTAGTCGGCGCTGACCCCGGCGAGCAGGGCCACCTCCTCGCGCCGCAGTCCCTCCACCCGGCGGTGCCCCGTGGAGGGGAGGTTCACCTCGGCCGGGGTGACGTGGGCGCGCCGGGCGCTGAGGTAGGTGCCGAGCTCTGTGCGGGCCATGCCGTCATGCTAGATCGAGGGCCGCCGCGGTTCCTGGGTGCGCCGCACCCAGGAGAACGCCGCCTCTCCCACGGGCGCTCACGGCGGGCCAGCCTCAAAGGCATGACCACACACCAGCACCCGGCACACCAGCACCCGGCACAGCAGCACCCGGCACAGCAGCACCCGACACAACAACACCCGGAAAACGCCGTGCAGGTCGACCGCAAGGTCGTCCTCGTCACCGGCGCCAGCAGCGGCATCGGCGCGGCGATCGCCGCACGACTCGTGGCAGAGGGACACCACGTGGTGGCCGGTGCGCGCCGCACCGACCGCCTGAAGGCACTGGCGGACGACACGGCCGAGGCCGCCGCCCACTCGGGCGGCAGCCTGCATCCCGTACAGCTGGACGTGACGGAGCGGGCGGACGTCGCGGCCTTCGTCCAAGCCGCTCGCGAGCGCCACGGCCGCGTCGACGTCGTTGTCGGAAACGCGGGCGTCATGCCCCTGTCGCGGCTGGACTCCCTGCTCGTCGACGAGTGGGACCGGATGATCGACGTGAACGTCCGCGGCCTGCTGCACACGATCGCCGCGGCCCTGCCCGTGTTCGCCGCGCAGGGCGCGGGGCACTTCGTCACGGTCGCCAGCGTCGGCGCCCACGAGGTCGTCCCCACCAGCGCCGTCTACAGCGGCACGAAGCACGCGGCCTGGGCGATCACCGAGGGCCTGCGCCAGGAGTCCGACCCGTCGATCCGGGTCACGACCGTCTCGCCCGGCGTGGTCGAGTCCGAACTCGCCGGCACCATCACCGAGGCCGGTGCCGCCGAGGCGATGCGCACCTATCGGGCCCACGTGATCGGGGCCGACGCCATCGCGGGCGCGGTGTCCTACGCCCTGGCGCAGCCGGCCGACGTCGACGTCAACGAGATCGTCGTACGGCCCGTTCGCCAGCGGTAGTCGACCGCACCGCGCAGCCTCGCCGGCCCGTGGTCGGCGAGGCTCGGCCGGCTGCGGTGTCAGTGGCTCCGCGTACGGTCTGCGCATGGTTGATCGAGACTCTTCCTCGCCCTCGGTGCACGACTTCGCGACCTGGGAGCCCGTGCTGCGACTGCTGCGGGACAGCCGCGCCACCGAGCAGGCTGACAAGGCCGTCCGCGTGGGAGGGCGGATCGGCCGGGAGAGCTGGAATCTGCCCCTGAAGCGCAGGGTGCCGGCGCCCGGTCAGGACGGCCAGGTCGAGGACACGCGGGACGAGAAGGCGGCGGTGGAGCGGGTGCGTCGAGCGCTCGCGCACGCCGGTGTCGACGAGGTCCGGTTCACGGCGAAGATGTCGCCGGACGGGGCGAGTTGGCTCCGTCTGTGCGGGGCGAGCCCTGCCGTGGAGTCGGGCACCGACACCCCGCACCCGGGCGCGCTGCTCCTGGTCGAGGGGGCCGTTCCCCAGCCCTGGCGCCGTCTTCCCGATCCGGTGCCCGGCGCGGTGCGGGCGCCTTCGGCGGATCCGGCGTTGCTGGAGCGCACGCTGCGTGAGCGGCTGCCCGACGCCATCGGTGCGACGGAGGCGGAGATCGCCGCCGCGGAAGCGCGCCTGGGTGTCCCCTTGCCGGAGGAGCTCAAGGCGCTCTACCGGGTGACCCGGCTGCGGGCGGAGGACCGGGATGATGACGACGATGCCGCGGAACGTGCCTGCATGGCCGTCGGCGGCGAGCTCTTCGCCCTGGAGGACCTGTACGTCGCCAACGCGTCCTCGCGGCCCAGCCGTTGGGAGTTCGCGGCGATGGAAGCGGCCGTCACCCCGCCCGACGCCGCGGTGCAGGGCCTGGTCGGCTCGCCCGGCTGGATCGCCTTCGGGGACAACGGCGGTGGCGACCGGCTCGCGGTCGATCTGACCCCCGGCCCGTGCGGACACGTCGGGCAGATCATCATGCTCAGCCACGAGGAGAACGTCGGCGCCGCTCTGGTCGCCGCCTCGCTCACCGACCTGGTGTTGGACCGGCCCGGCGGGCGGCGTCAGGGATCGGGCGCGGACCGGCCTCCGGCCGTGGCCCACGTCAACAGCCGCCGCCTGCCGAGCATCGAGGCCGCCGCACACCCCGCCCTGGAGGTCTTGTCCATCGGCGTATGGGAGGCCGAGCCGCTCAGTCTCGCCCCCGTCACCGAGCTGCCCCGTCTGCGGACCCTGGCCGCCTACCCCGGCACGCTCGCCGATCCTCTGGAGATCGCCGAACTGGGCACGCTGGAGTTCCTGGCGCTCGGCCCGGAGGATTGGCGCGTCCTCCTGGACGCGGGAGCCGTCCCGCGCAGCTTGTCCGCCGCCCTCGTGAAGGTGCACGGCTGTCCGGACCCGCCGTCCACCGTGGGCATGGCCAATGAACTCCTGGCCCTGTGGGGGCGGCCCCAGATCATCCAGGCGGTCGTCGAAGGCGACCTTGGCCCCATGACGTAGAAGTCGCCTTCGCGTCAGCCTGCCTATGATTTCGAGACGGCCCGGTCAGTGGCCGTCGTCGCCCCTCACCGCCCCGAGGCACTCATGGATCCCCGTACACGGCCGTCGCGTTGGCTGGTCCGCCGCCGTGAGCGCCCCGAAGCGCCGCTGAATGTCTACGTCTTCGCGCACGCGGGCGGCTCCAGCGCCGAATATCTGCTGTGGAGCGAGGAACTGACGGAGGTTCAACTGTGGGGCGTGCAGCTGCCCGGCCGCTCGGCGCGCCGCGCGGAGCCCGCGCACACCGCGATCGGCCCCCTCGTCGCCGACCTGATTGCCCAGTCCGTGTTCACCGCGCCCTACATGCTGCTCGGTCACAGCTTCGGCGGCCTGCTGGCGTACGAGACGACACGGGCGCTGCGCCGCGCGGGACGCGAACTGCCCGAGCATCTGATCCTGTCCTCCTGCCCCGCCCCGCACACGTTCGGCACCGGAGGATCGGCCGGCTCGCTGCACACCCTCTCCGACGAGGACCTGATCACGGCGGCCGAGGGGCGCTGGGGCCCGCTGCCCGAGCAGGTGCACGCGCACGCGCGGCTGCGCCGGCTGGTCCTTGGCCCGCTCCGCGCCGACATCAGCGTCTTCGAGACGTACGTCCACCAGTCCGAGCCCCCGCTGGAGGTTCCGGCGACCCTGCTGTGCGGCACGGGGGAGCAGGAGCGGCTCGTCGGTGAGAGCGCGGGCTGGGCCCGGCACCTGGACCGCATCATCCGTCAACGCGTCCTGCCCGGCGGGCACTTCTACTTCCGCGAGAACCGCGCGCCCCTCCTCGACGTCATCCGCGAGGTGGCCGGGGAAGCCGGCGTGGGGCGGCGGCGCGCGAGCACCTGACGGACCCGCCGAGCCGGTCTGCCGCCTCCCGGGCGTCCGCCCCGGCCTACCAGGCGTCCTCGTCCAGGGTCATGAGCACACGGTCCTCGCGGTCGGCGATCTCCCGCTGGGCCGCGACCAGCGGGAGCACCTCCTGGGCGAAGAACACCGCTGTGGCCACCTTCCCCTGGTAGAAGGAGCGTTGGGCCCGGCGTGTCCCGGCCGCGGGGTCCTCGAGGCGCCGGGCCGCCACGCCCGCCTGCCGCAGCAGCAGCCAGGCCACCAGGACGTCGCCGGCCGCCAACAGCAGGCGGGTCGTCCCGCGCCCCACCTGGTAGATGGCCGCGGGGTCCTCGAGCGAGGTGAGCAGGTGCCCGCCCAGGCCGGTCGCCATCGCCTGGAGGTGGGCCGCGGACCGGCCAAGCAGCGCGTGCGCGTCGGCGAGTTCGCCGCTCTCCGGCGCGTCCGCCGCGGTCTTGTCCACCTCGGCGATCAGCGCGGCCAGCGCTGTGCCCTGATCCCTGGCGATCTTGCGGAAGAAGAAGTCCATGCCCTGGATCGCGGTGGTGCCCTCGTACAGGGTGTCAATCCGGGTGTCGCGGATGTACTGCTCCAGCGGGAAGTCCTGCGTGTACCCCGCGCCGCCGAGCGTTTGGAGGGCGTGCCCCAGCTGCTCGCAGGCCTTCTCGGAGCCGTAGCCCTTGACGATGGGCAGCAGCAGGTCGTTGAGGGCGTGTGCCGCGTCGTCGCGGGTGCCCGCCGCCTCGGCCTCGGCGATCCGGTCCTGCACGGTGGCCGTGTGCAGGACAAGGGCGCGCAGCCCTTCCGCGTACGCCTTCTGCAGAAGCAGTGAGCGGCGCACGTCGGGGTGGCGCAGGATGGGCACCCGGGGAGCGGACTTGTCGGCGAGAGCGGTCAGATCAGCGCCCTGAGTGCGGATCTTGGCGTACTCCAGGGCGTTGAGGAAGCCGGTGGAGAGCGTCGCCATCGACTTGGTTCCGATGATCATCCGGGCCTGTTCGATGATGAGGAACATCTGCCGGATGCCGTCGTGCTGCTCGCCCAGCAGCTCGCCGACCGCGGGGCTCTCGGCGCCGAAGGTGAGCTCGCAGGTGGCGGACGCCTTCAGGCCCATCTTGTCTTCCAGCGCGGTGGCGAACACGCCGTTGCGGGCCCCCAGTTCACCGGTCCCCTGGTCGATCACGTGGTACTTCGGGACCAGGAAGAGGGAGAGCCCCTTGGTGCCGGGGCCGTGGCCCTCGGGCCGGGCCAGGACGAAGTGCAGGATGTTCTCGGACAGGTCGTGCTCGCCCGAGGTGATGAACCGTTTGACGCCCTCGATGTGCCAGCTGCCGTCCGCCTGGGGGATCGCCCTGGTCCGGCAGGCCCCCACGTCGCTGCCCGCCTCCGGCTCGGTGAGCACCATCGTCGCGCCCCAGGCGCGCTCGACGAGCACCCGCGCCAGCCTGCGCTGCTCCGGTGTGCCGAGGCGGTCGAGCATCTTCGCGAAGCCGACGGTCGACTGGTACATGTACAGGGCCGGATTGGCCCCCAGTACCAGCTCGGCGACGGCCCAGCGCAGCGACGGCGGCACCCCCGCCCCGCCGAGGGACTCGGGCAGGTCGATCAGGTGCATGCCGGAATCGGCCCAGCGGGCGCAGGCCTTCTTGAAGGACTCCGGCAGTGTCACCGTGCGGTTCTCGGGGTCGTACGTCGGCGGGGTGCGGTCCGCCTCGACGGCGGAGTCGGCGAGTTCGTGGACGGCCAGGCGCTCCACCTCGACCAGGAGGTCGCGGGCGGTCTCGGGCGTGGTGCCCGAAAAGGCGCCGTGCCCGTAGGCCTGTGCGCGGCCGAGGACCTCGAAGAGGTTGAACTCCACGTCCCTGAGATGCGACTTGTAGTGGCTCATCGCGGGGCTTCTCCTTGTGCGGTCTTCCGGACTCGGGTGGAACAGGCGGGACAGGGGGGGCAGGGGGACAGGCGGAACGGGTGGATCAGGGCAGGCGTGGCGGACCCGGGAACGCGGAGGGCCCGGCCGGTCCGCAGACCTGACCGAGCCCTCACCGGCTGCTCGCTTCGGTCAGGCGAACGTCACCCGTGCCACGGGCACGAGTTGCCCCTCCTCGAGCAGCGCGCGGCAGCGGAACCGCTGGATCTTTCCGCTGGGCGTCTTGGGGAGCACTCCGCGCGCCAGGAACAGGCACTCCGCGAGCGCGACCCCGGCCTTCTCCAGGGCCAGCGAGGCGGCCTCCTCGGCGATGGGACGGAAGTCCTTGGGGTTGCCCTGGGGTTCCACCATCAGCACGAGCCGGGACATGCCCGAGTCGCCCGCGTCGACGACGGCGGCGCAGCCCTTGCGGACATTCCTCAGGGAGTCGACCGCCGACTCGATCTCGGAGGCGTAGACCTTCCGGCCGCCCACCGAGAGCATGTCGTCGGCCCGGCCCAGGACGTACAGCTCGTCGTCGCGCACGAAGCCGAGGTCGCCGGTGTGCAGCAGGCCGTCCTTGAAGCGCGCGGCGGTGCGCTCGGGGTCGGCGTAGTAGCCGGTGGCCAGGCTCGGTGACGACACCAGGATCTCCGAGATGCCGCCGCCGCTTCCGGCCCGGACCGAAACCCCGGGCAGGGTGCGGCCGTTGGAGACCAGCCGGGCCGCCTTGGGATGGTCGGGTGCCACCTCGATCACCGAGCCCTCCACCAGGGCGGGGCCGTCGAAGGCGAGCGCCTTGGGTGCCTGGTCCCAGGGTTTTCCGCTGACCGCGAGCGTCGCCTCGGCCATGCCGTAGGCGGGCTGGAACGCGGTCTCGGACAGGCCGTAGGGCCGGAACTTCTCCGTCGCCGCCGCCAGCGTGTCCCAGTCGACGCGCTCGGCCCCGATCACGGCCGCGCGCAGCTTCAGCTCCTTGGGCAGTGCCCCTCTGCCCTGTGCCCGCGCCGCCAGGTAGACGGCGGTGCTGGTGCCCGCCGTCATCGTCGCCTCGTACTCCGCCATGTCCCGGAACCACGTACGCGGCGCCATCCCGAACCGGTCGGGGGTGGACAGCACGAAGTCGAAGTCGTAGGCCCAGGAGTACAGCAGGCAGCCGAACATGCCCATGTCGTGCGAGAGCGGCAGCCAGGAGGCGACGGTGTCGGCGCCGGGGCGGCCGCCGGTCAGGTGCAGGATGATCTGCAGCTGCTGCTCGATGGCCCGGGTGGTCAGCGCGCAGCCCTTGGGAGTGCTGGTGGAGCCGGACGAGTACTGGATGAAGGCCATGTCGTCCCGGCCCGGCGGGCTCGGCTCGATGCGTCCCCCGCCGCGCAGCGCCGACCAGCCGTGGACCGGCAGATCCTTGGCGAGCCGCGCGGGGACCATGGCGGTGAGCCAGTCGTCGACCAGCAGCAGCGTCGGGTCGAGGCGCGCGGAGAGCGCCACCAACTGCTCGCCGTAGGCCTCCTGGCTCTGGCCGCGGGTGGGCAGCGGCAGCGAGGCCGCCGCGCCGCCGGCCAGCCAGATCGCCAGCAGGCCGCGGACCGTGTCGGGGGTGTTGGTGAGGATGGCGGCGACCCGGGTGCCCGGCCCGACGCCCAGGGTGCGCAGCTCGGCGGCCATGCCGTGGGCGTCCCTGACGACATCGCGCCAGGGGGTGTGCTCGAACTCCTCGCCCGTCCACTCGTGCAGCACGCCGTGCGAGGCCCCGTTGGTCAGGGCGTGGAAGAACTCCATGTACGTGATCCCCGTCTGGTTGTCGGCTCGTGCGGTGGCCGCGCTATTCCACGTCCACCAGCGAGGTGTCGCTCTCGCGGGTCTCGCGGCGGCGTTCTGCCATGGGCGCGATGTTCTGCTGGGTCTCCAGGAGTTCCTTCTTGTCCAGGGTGGCGGCGTTGACGCGGCTGACACCGGCCTCACGCATCTCCATGCGCTCGGGGTCGATGCGTACGACCTTCCAGGCCAGGTGGGTCTTCTCCAGGCTCCAGATGAGGATCGCGGAGAGGTCGACCTCGTACCACCGCATGCCGTGGCGGGCGGAGCGCGGGAAGGCGTGATGGTTGTTGTGCCAGGCCTCGCCGAAGGAGGGGATGGAGAGCCAGGCGACGTTGCGCGACTGGTCGGTGGTCTCGAAGCGGCGGCGGCCGAAGACGTGGCCGACGGAGTTGACCGCGTAGGTCATGTGGTTGATCAGGAAGATGCGGACCAGGCCGCCCCAGAGCATGCCGGTCAGGCCGGCCTTCCAGTCGCCGCCGGTGATGGCGTAGGCGATCAGGCCGGGCAGCACGACGCTGGAGGCGGTGACCAGCAGGAGGTTCTCGCTGAGCCAGCGCAGCGGCTTCTCGCGCACCAGGTCGGGGCAGTAGCGCATCGGGTCGGAGGTGAGGTTGACGTCGAAGAGCCAGCCCAGGTGGGCGTGCCAGAGACCGGCCATGGTGCCCTTGAAGCCCGGTTCGAAGTCCAGGTGGGGGCTGTGCGGGTCGCCGGGCTTGTCGGCGACGCGGTGGTGCTTGCGGTGGTGGGCCGCCCAGATCAGCGGCGGGCCCTGTCCTGCCATCACCCCGGCGGTGGCCAGGGCGACGCGGATGGGCTTGTACGTCTCGAACGAGCGGTGGGTGAGCATCCGGTGGTATCCGGTGGAGATACCGAAGCCGGAGATCGCGTACATGATGACCAGGACCACCACGTCCGACCAGCCGAAGATCTCGTTCCACAGCAGGGCCATGGCGCCGAACACCGCGACCAGCGGTATCAGCGACGCCCCGAGGATGAACCAGCGGTGCTTCTTGCCGTCCATGTTCCTGTACCTCTCACTTACGGAAGTTGCGGAAGTTGGGAGTAGCGCCTGACGGATGGGCGGGGGTGTCGTTGCGCGCGCCGCGGAAGACGGGCAGCACCGCCGCGCGCAGCACGGGAAAGAGCAGTGGGCGCGGCGTGTGCCGGCCCGCGAGGTACTGGGCCTTGGCGACCGGCCCGGGGACCACCAGGCGGCGCCCCTGGGCCAGGCCGCGCAGGCCCGCCTCGGCGACCCGCTCGGGCGTCAGCCAGGCCAGGAACTTCTGCTCCTGGAGGCGTGCCATGCCGCCCACCGCGTAGAAGTTGGTGCGCACCGGGCCCGGTGCGAGCAGGGTGCAGCTGACGCCGGTGCCGCGCAGTTCGACGTGCAGCGCCTGGGCGAAGGTGTTGGCGAACGCCTTGCTGGCCGAGTAGGTGGCCGCGGTCGGCACGGGCTGACAGCCCGCGGTCGAGCCGGTGACCAGGATTCCGCCGCGCCGCCGGGCGAGCATGCCCGGCAGCAGCGCCTGCGTCAGCGCGTGCAGCGCGACGACGTTGACCTGGACCTCGGCGCTCTCCTGGGCGGGGTCGTTCTCGCTGAAGGGCCCGCAGGTGGGAAAGCCGGCGTTGGCGCAGAGCACCGAGACCGGTTGGTCGGCCAACTCCGCTTCGAGGGACCGCCGGGCGGCCGGGTCCGCCAGGTCGCAGGGGCGCACGTGCACCGGCACGCGGTGGCGGTCGCGCAGCTCCTTGGCGAGCAGCTCCAGGGCGTCCGTGGAGCGGGCGACGAGCCACAGACCGTGGCCCCGCGCGGCCAGGCCCCGGGCGAGTTGCTCGCCGATGCCGGAGGAGGCGCCGGTGACCACCGCCCAGTCGGCCGGGCCGCTCACGCCGCCACCGCCGACGGGGAGGTGAGGTGCGTGGCGAGGCGGCCTGCCGCGGCGCGGCCCGTGCGGGCGCACGCCTCGATGGACACGCCCTGGATGTAGTCGCCTGCGAGCTCCAGGCCCGCGACGCCCGCGACGTTCTCCCGCACCTCGGCCAGGAAGTCGGCGTGGTGCGGAAGGTAGCCGCTGTAGGCCGCCTTCCAGTGCTTGACCAGGAGGTTGACGCGCTCGGCGCGGGGGGCGCCCAGGTAGGTCACCAGGCGCTGTTCGGTCTCTGTGGTCAGCCGGTCGATGTTCTGCGGGCTGAGGTCGGTCAGGCGTCCCTCGCGTCCGCTGTAGGTGTAGCGGACGATGTGGCGCTCCTCCATGCCGTACGAGCCGGCGTTGCTGCACGGCCCGTCGTCCATGGCCAGCGCGCGCACGTCGTGGCCGAAGATGGGCCGGTCGTACTCGACGAGGACCACGGTGGAGGGGAAGTAGTTCACGTCCGACAGGCGCCGGGCGAGCGCGGGCCGTGCGGAGCGCACGATCTCGGCGGTGGCGTAGGCCGGGGTGGCCAGCACCACGCCGTCGTAGTCGCTGGTGCTCGCGGGCGCCCCGCCCTGGGAGATGCGCAGTCCGGTGACCTTGCCGTCGCGGATCTCCAGGCCCTCCACGGTGGCGCCAAGGCGTACCGGGACCCGCTTGGCGAAGGCCTCCAGGACGGGCTGGATGCCGCCGGCCAGCTGGTCGTAATGGTCCATCAGCATCGCCAGGTTGGTGCCGAACGTGCCGGGGTAGACCTCGTCGGGCTCGGCCCCGTTGTTGCGGATGACCATGGGGCGCACCAGCATGTCCGTCATCTCGCGCCCGAAGAACGAGCTGAGCGGGGCATGGTCGTGGCGCCGTGAGATGCCGCTGAAGTGGCGCGAGCCCAGGAAGCGGTTGCGCTCGTCGGCGCGGATCCGTGCCGCCATCGCCGCCATCCGGGCGAAGTCGCGGGCCGAGCCCATCCGCCGGATGTTCTTCAGGGTCTGGCCGCGCCGCTCGCTGTCGAGGGTGAGGATCTCGCCGTCCTTGATGCGGGAGGCGTTGTAGCCGAAGGACTCGTATGCGTCCGCGCCGAGCTCCGAGGTGAACCAGCGGAACGTGTGGTAGCGCCGCCCGATGTTCTTCCCGCCCGTCATGACCTGCCGGTCGCCGAGCTTGTCGAGGCCGAAGCGGCCGCCGAGGACGTCGGCCGCCTCGACGAGTTCGACGTCGTAGCCCAGGAGGTCCAGGCGCAGCGCCGCGGTGAGGCCGGAGATGCCCGCCCCCACCACGGCCACGCGACGCCGGTTCCGTGCGCTGTCACCTATGTGTGCCACTGTCATGGATCAGACTCCGTGCGCTTGCGCGGTCGTTGGGGCTTGCGGGGTCGCGTCGGGAAGCAGGTCGATGCGGCCCTCGACGATCGGTTTGCCGAACTGGCGCAGGACCACGGCCACCGGGACGCGGCCGTCCGCGTCCCGCTGACCGACGGTCGCCTCGTGGACCAGGTCGGCCTCGAACTCGGCGAAGTCCAGGAAGGCCGCCTCGCAGCCGACGGCGAGGGCGTGCGGGGTGGCAAGGGCCCCGGCTCGGCAGGCCGCGGCGACGGCGGCCTGTCGCATGCCCTCGACCATCAGGGGGCCGGGCACGTGGTCGTACTCGTGGTCGAAGAAGGCGGGGTGGTGCGGGTCGGCCGCCAGCAGGTAGCTGAACGTGCCGCCGTCGGGGCCACCGTCGGTGTGCGTCTCGTGTGCGGGCAGGCCGATGACGACGTTGCGCGGGATCTGGCGTCCCAGCAGGGGGGCCTCCAGGCGCCGCACGGGGGTCGGGCGGGCGTCGGCCACCGGCTTCTGTGCCCGTTGGAAGGCCCGGAAGATGTCGTAGTCCTCCTGCGACATGAAGGCGAGCACCGCGCTGAGGGTCATGGCCGGGCGCCCGCCGATCTCCATGACGCCTTCGAGGACCATGCTCACCACGTCGGAGCCCTTGCCCTGACGTTCGGCGACCCGGTAGTGCACATACCCCTGCAGCGCGGAGGTCCCGTCGTGGGCGTACGCCTGCGGGTCGGTCACCCGCAGCGTGATCCGCTGGAGGCTGAAGGGCAGCCCCACGGGCACCCCGACATGGCGGTGCAGCAGCACGAAGATGGACTGCCGCGCGGCCTCCGCGGAGGCGAACGGGTCGTGGAATCCGGCCCGTTGGTCCGACCAGAGGCTGTGCGCGCGGGGGATCTGGAAGGCGAGGTGGAAGGCGTCGTCGGACCCCTGTACGGAGTCGGTGACGAACACCTCGCCGACCTGCCTGCGGTGGGCGAGGGAGCGGGGCACCGTCTGCTCGAAGGTCAACTCGACGCCCGGGGGCGGCAGGTGGCCGTGTGCGGCGGTGGGCGGGATGGTGCTGGTCATCGGCTCAGCTCCGGTTCGGGCGTGTCCTGCTGGACGGGGCGCGGCTCCGGGCCGCTCTGGAAGACGGGCTTGCGCATCGCGTTTCTGCGCCGGATCTCGGTGGTCGCGAGCTGACCCAGTTCGCCGAGCGTGGCGCGGCGCTGGCCGGGGGCGCGCAGCAGATGTCCGCCGGTGGCGCCGAGCACCCGCGCCGGGGTGAGGACCTCCAGGACGGAGGCCCGGTGGCTCAGCAGGTTCAGGACGCCGTCGACCTTGCCGTGCGCGTGCAGCCCCCGCACGACCCGCGGGACCAGGCCCGCGATGGGTCCGGCCACGCCGAGGTCCGCGGCCAGGCCGTAGTACTCGGCGTAGGTGCGGTCGCGCCAGCGGCCGAACTCCGTGACGGCGCGGTCGAGCCGGACGTCCGACCCGATGGCGTCGCCGACCGCGTCGGCGAGCCGCTGCGCCTGGTGGAAGGCGTCGCCGATGCCGCGTCCGCCCGCCGGGTCCTTGAAGTGCCCGGCGTCGCCCAGGAGCACCCAGCCGGCGCCCGCCGCCTCTCGGAAGTAGCCGAAGAAGCGCCGGATGCCGTAGATCTTGCTCGCCCGGGTGGCGCCGGTCAGCGCCTCGGCGATCGGGGCGCAGCGCATGGCGTGGGCGCGCACGGAGCCGTCGAGGTCGGCGCGGAAACTCTCGCGCTCGTGGCGCTGCGGGGAGACGCCCACGATGTAGAGGCCGTTGTCGGCGGGGCCGCCCAGCATGTGCCGGTCGCCCCAACGGTGGAAGACGAACGTGGGCCGCGGCCCGGTGTCCGCGCCCTTGAAGTACGTCCAGTAGTAGCTGCGTTCGCCCGGACTGACGTGGTACATGCGCGCCCCGCACACCTCGGCGACCTTCGAGGTGCGTCCGTCGGCGCCGACCACCAGGCGGGCCCGCAGCCGTGTCTCGACGCCGCCGGACACCGCACGGACCCCGGTGACGCGATGGCCGGCACGGGTCACGCCGACGACCCGGGTGCCCAGGCGTACGTCGGCGCCGGACGTGCGGGCGGCGTCCACCAGGACCGGGTCGAGGACCTCGCGGCGGATGCAGGCCGCGCCGCCCACGTCACCGGGCTCCTGCGGGAACGCGGTGCGGCAGCGGAACTCCTCCAGGCGCATGTCGACGTGGCTCATGGTGGTGACACCAGCCGCCCGCAGCTGCTCCATCACGCCCAGGCGGTCCAGGAACGCCAGGGAGTCGGCCTGCAGGATGTTCGAGGAGAGCGTCGAGCGGATCTCGGTGGCCTGGTCGAGCACGGCGACCCGCAGCCCGCGGCGCGCCAGGAGCGCGCCGAGGGTGGCCCCCGCGCAGCGCGCACCCACGATGATCACGTCGAACTCCCCGGCCTGCGGGGACGGCTGGCTCATGAGGCGCCGTTCCAGCGCACCGCCGCGGCGGCCGCGAAGTCACCGGCGTGCGCGAAGCCCGACATCACCACGAGGTCGCCGTCGCGCAGGACTCCGGCGCGGGCCGCGCTGTCGAGGGTGACGGGCACGGCGGCGCCGTACAGGTTCCCGCACCGGTCGAAGGTGTCCAAGTGCCGTGCCGGGTCCAGCTTCAGGGCCTGGTGCCAGTTCTTCAGGAAGATCCGGTTGGGCTGGTTGGTGACGAGCACGTCGATGTCCGAGGGCAGCTCGCCGAGGTCGGAGCAGAGCTTGCCGACGAGCTCGGGCACCAGGGTGTTGCCTCGCTGGAGGATCTCCGCCGATTTCTCGGCGTCGAAGCCGATGTCCATCTGGCCCTCTCCCGGCTCCCAGTACTTGCGTCCGTCGGGGGTCTTGATGCCCAGGTCCACGGAGTACGCGGGGATGCTGCGGGTGCGTACGCCGAGGATCGGCGAGCCCGCGCCGGCCTCCAGGTAGGCCACGCCGCAGCCGTCCCCGGGGATCGGCGCGTGCGACAGCTTGCGCACCTGGGTCTGGGCGAACATCTGGCCCGCGGTGTTCTGCACGTTGGCGATCAGCGCGGTGCGGGCCGCTCCGTCGGCCATGATCTTCTGGGCCAGGGAGAGCATGTAGGGGAACGAGGCGCAGCCGCTGTTGTGCAGGTCCACGATCCACTCGGGATCGATGCCAAGGGCGTGCGCGGCCTGGGCTCCGACGCCCATGAACGGTTCGTCGGGCAGCAGCACGTTCGTCAGCAGCACGTCGACCTGGCCCGCGGGCGCCTTGCCCAGGCGTTCGAAGAGCGGCCGGGCCGCCTTGGCGATCATGTCGGCGGCCCGCTCGCCGGGGGCGACATGGTGCCGGGTCGGGGGCACGCGGAACAGCGGGGTGTTGGCCAGCGGGTCCACCGGGGCGTTCTCGTCCAGGAAGAACTCGGGCCCCACCACGTTCTCGGGCAGATAGCTCCCGAAGTCGACTATGCCGACGGGCTGCATGACAGTTCCTTTCGAAGCCAGTCCTCGACGGTGCGTGCCGTGTGAGCGGCGTGTTCCTCGAGGAGCGAGAAGTGGTCGCCGGTGACGGGCGTGACGGTGTCCGCTGCCTGCCACAGCCGCCAGGCGGCGCCGTCCGGCGCGTCGGGCCCCTGTTCCGCGGTCAGCAGCAGCGCGGGCGCCGTCAGCGGGTCGGGCGCCCAGGTGTCGAAGAGCCGCAGATAACCGCCCATGGCCAGCACGCCGTCGTCGTCGAGGTCGCCGAGCGCGCCGTCCCGGGCGAGGATGCGGCCCATCGCCCAGGCGAAGACCGCCTGCTGCTGGGCGGGTTCGGGCTCGTACGTGTCGATCAGTACGACCCCTTCGACGCGGTGCCCGGCGCGCTCAAGGGACGCGGCGGCCGCGTGCGCCAAAACCCCGCCGATGGAGTGCCCCACCAGGACGAGCGGGGCTCCGCCCGCGGTGTGCAGCGCGGCGGCGGCCAGGGCCTCGACCGCGGCGCGCCACGAGCCGGGCAGCAGCGGCGAGGTGCCGAGGCCGGGCAGGGTGAGCGCGGACATCCGCGGCCGGTGGGCGAATCCGGCGGCGAACCGCGCGAACTGGTGCGGGCCCGACCCGGCCAGAAAGGACGGCACGCAGACCACGGCGGGCGTGGCCGGGCCGTCGGAGACCAGCACGGACTCCGGCGGCCCCGCGGGCCGTTCGCCCGTGGTGAAGGTGGGCCGCCCCGCGGCGGTGGCCTGCAACTGCGTGACGGCGTGGGCGAGTTGCCCTTGCCGGTGCAGGTCCTTGAGCAGGTCGGCGGGGCCGTGCGGGGTGTCGGCGGCGCTGGGGGCGAGCAGCGGGCGCAGGTGGTCGGCGAGGGCCGCCGGGGTGGGGTGGTCGACCAGGAGGGTGGCGGGCAGGTCGAGGCCGGTGACGGCGGCCAGGCGCCGCTGGAAGCGGACGGCGCCGAGCGAGTCGATGCCGAGCTCCAGCAGGGTCAGGGCGGGGTCGATGTGCGCGCCGTCCTCGTAACCGAGCACGAGGGCCGCCTGGGTGCGGACCAGGCCGAGGACGTCGTGCGCCTGGTCTGTCCGCTGCGGCCCGTCCGTGCTCGGCCCGTCCGCGCTCGGCCGGTCCTGCGCGGCCGGGGCCCGGCCGGTGGACGGGGCCTGATCCGGGGAGGGGCCGGCAGCCGAGCCCCGGACGGTCTGCGGTGCGTCGATCCAGTGGCGGCGCGGCTGGAAGGCGTAGGTGGGCAGGGAGACGTGGCGGGCCGCGTCGTGGGGGAGGAGCGCCGCGAGGTCGCCGCACGCGCCGTGCGTGTGCAGTTCGGCGAGCGCGCTCATCAGCGCGACGGGCTCGGGCGCGCGCCCGTCGAGGGCGGGGGCGAGCACCGCGGACCCCGGGTCGCGCAGGCAGTGCCGGGTCATCGAGGTCAGCACCCCGCTGGGCCCGATCTCCAGGAACGCCGTCGCCCCGGCGCCCTCCAGGAGACGTACCCCGTCGTGGAAGCGGACGGGCCGCTCGGCGTGGCGCACCCAGTAGTCGGGGCTGGCCAGGGTGGCGGTGTCGGCGAAGGTCCCCGTCACGTTCGAGACGATCGGCACCTTCGGCGCGTGGTAGCTCAAGGAGCCGGCCACGGCGGCCAGTTCATCGAGCATGGGCCGCATCAGCGGCGAGTGGAAGGCGTGGCTCACCTGGAGCCGGCGCGTGCGGCGGCCCTGCTCCTGCCACGGCCGAAGCCAGGCCGCGAGGGAGTCGGCGGCGCCGGAGACGACCACCGAGCGGGGCCCGTTCACGGCGGCCACGGCCAGCTGCCCCTGGCCGCGCAGGCTCTCCAGGACCTCGTCCTCCGTCGCCTCCACGGCGACCATCGCGCCGCCGTCGGGCAGGGCCTGCATGAGCCGCCCGCGCGCGGCGACCAGCGCGCTCGCGTCGGCCAGGGACAGCACCCCGGCCACATGCGCGGCGGACAGCTCGCCGATCGAGTGGCCCAGCAGGAAGTCCGGCGTGAACCCCCAGGACGCGACCAGGCGGTAGAGGGCCACCTCCAGCGCGAACAGCGCCGGCTGCGTCCAGCCCGTGCGGTGCAGCAGCTCCCCGTCGGAGGTGGCGTCGGGGGCGTCCATCACCTGGCGCAGGGGCAGTTCCAGATGCCGGTCGAGCTCGGCGCGGACCGCGTCCAGGGCGTCGGCGAACACCGGGTGGGCGGCGGCCAGGGCGCTGCCCATGCCGGCCTGCTGCGAGCCCTGCCCGGAGAAGAGGAAGGCGGTCTTGCGGGCCCGCCCTGCCATGCCCAGGACGGCGTTGCCCGGCAGCTCCCCGGCACCGAACGCCGCCAATCCCGCCAGGAGTTCGGCGCGGGTGGTGGCGGTGAGCGCGGCCCGGTGGTCGAAGCGGGCGCGAGTGTGGGCGAGTGCGGCGCCGATCTGGGTGGCCGTGGCGTGCGGCTGGGCGGTGGTGAGGTGGGTGTGCAGGCGGCGGGCCTGGGCGCGCAGGGCGGCCGGGGTCTTGGCGGACAGCAGCCACGGCACCACCGGCAGAGCTGCCGGCTCCGGCTCGGACTGCGCTGCTCCGGCGTCGAGCGGCGCCTCCTCCACCACCACGTGCGCGTTGCTGCCGCTGATGCCGAACGAGGACACCGCGGCCCGGCGCACCCGCTCGCCGCGCGGCCAGGGGGTGGCCTCGGTCAGCAGGGAGATGCCGCCGCCGGACCAGTCGGCCTTGGGCGTGGGCCGGTCCACGTGCAGGGTTCGGGGCAGGACGTCGTGACGGAGCGCCTGCACCATCTTGATCAGTCCGCCGACACCCGCCGCGGCCTGGCTGTGCCCGATGTTGGACTTCAGCGAGCCGAGGCGCAGCGGGCGGGCGGCGGTCCGCTCGCGGCCGTAGACCGCCGCGAGGGCGTCGATCTCGATGGGGTCGCCGAGGGTGGTGCCGGTGCCGTGCCCCTCGACCGCGTCGATGTCGTCGGGACCCAGCCGCGCCGCGGCCAGCGCCTGCGCGATCACGCGCTGCTGGGAGCCGCCGTTGGGGGCGGTAAGGCCGTTGCTGGCGCCGTCCTGGTTGACCGCGGAGCCCGCGATGACCGCCAGGACACGGTGGTGGTTGCGGCGGGCCTCGCTCAGGCGCTCCAGCAGGACGACCCCGACCCCCTCGCCCCACCCGGTGCCGTCGGCGGCCTGCGCGTACGAACGGCACCGGCCGTCCGGCGAGAGCGCGCGCTGCCTGCTGAACTCGGTGAAGACACCCGGCGTGGACATCACCGTCACGCCGCCCGCCAGGGCCAGTTCGCACTCGCCCTGGCGCAGCGCCTGGACCGCCAGGTGCACGCCCACCAGGGACGAGGAGCAAGCCGTGTCGACGGTCAGGGCCGGGCCCTCGAACCCCAGCACGTAGGAGACGCGGCCGGAGAGCACGCTGCCCGCCGAGCCGATGCCCCAGTAGCCCTCGAGGTCGTCGGGACCCGACCGCGCCACCTGCGCGTAGTCCTGGCCCGTCGTCCCCACGAACACACCGGTGCGCGAGCCGCGCAGGCCGCCGGGGTCGATGCGCGCGTCCTCCAGGCACTCCCAGACGCTCTGCAGGAGCAGCCGCTGCTGGGGGTCCATCGCCAGGGCCTCGGTGCGGCCGATGCCGAAGAACTCCGCGTCGAACTCGGTGGCTCCCTCCAGGAAACCGCCGGCCCGGGCGTACGTCGTGCCGGGGTGATCCGGGTCGTCGTCGAAGAGCCGCTCCAGGTCCCAGCCGCGGTCGGCGGGGAAGTCGGCGACCACGTCGCGTCCGGCGGCCACCAGGTCCCACAGTTCGTCGGGCGACGTCACGCCGCCCGGGTAGCGGCAGGCCATGCCCACCACCGCGACCGGTTCGTACGCACGCTGCTCCACCTGGCGCAACTGCTCCCGGGTGGCCTGAAGTTCGGCGGTGACCCGCTTGAGGTAGCGCAGTGTCTTGTCGTCGTCGGGCATGGTTCAGCCCACCCCCAAGTCGTTGTCGATCAGGTCGAACAGGTCGTCGGCGGAGGCTTCGTCGATGCGCTTGGCGTGCGGTCCGCCGCCGTCCTCGCCGTCCTGGCCGTCGTCGAGGGCCGCGAGCAGGGACCGCAGCCGCGTGCGGACGGCCGCCGCGTCGGACCGGGCGACCGACGGGAGCAGCCCGGCGAGGCGGTCCAGATCCGCGTGCACGTCGGGCGCCGCCTCCCGGCCGCCGGAGGCACGCTCGTCGAGCAGCGAGCGCAGGTGCGCGGCCAGCGCGGGAACCGTCGGGTGGCCGAAGACCAGGGTGGACGGCAGGGTCAGGCCCGTCACCTGGCTCAGCCGGTTGCGCAGCCGCACCGCGCCCAGCGAGTCCAGGCCCAGCTCCTTGAAGGGACGCTCGGGGTCGAGCGCGCCGGTGTCCTCGTACCCCAGGACCACGGCGACCTCCGCGGCCACCGCCGCCAGCACCAGCGCGTCGCGCTCCTCGGGCGCGGCGGCCGCGAGGCGTGCGGGCAGCGTCGCCCCCGAGGGCCCGGCCGGCCCCTGCGCGGCCGGCACCAGGGCCCGCAGCACGCTGGGCAGCAGGCCCTCGCGGGACTGGGCCCGCAGGGCACCCAGGTCGAGCCGGGCGGGCAGCAGCAGCGCGTCCTCGGTGCCGTGCACCGCGTCGAACAGGCGCAGCCCCTCGGCGCCGGCCAGCGGTGCGAGACCCGACCGGCCCAGCTGGGCCACCTCGGCGTCCCCCAGGTGCCGGGTCATGTCGCTCGCCTCTTCCCACAGGCCCCAGGCCAGCGAGAGCGCGGGCAGCCCCTGGGCGCGCCGCCACTGCGCGAAGGCGTCCAGGAAGGTGTTGGCCGCCGCGTAGTTGCCTTGTCCGGGGCCGCCGATGGTGCCCGCGACCGAGGAGAACAGGACGAACGCGGCCAGCGGCGTGGACGCGGTCAGCTCGTGCAGGTGCAGGGCCGCGTCCACCTTGGGCCGCAGCACACGCTCCAGCCGCTCGGGCGTCAGCGCCTCCAGGAGGCCGTCGTCCAGCGCCCCCGCGGAGTGCACGACGGCGGTCAGCGGATGCGCGGCGTCGACGGAGGAGAGCAGCGCGGCTGTCGCCGAGCGGTCCGTGACGTCGCAGGCCGCGACGGTGACCTGGGCGCCGAGAGCGGCCAGTTCGGCCGTCAGCTCGGCCACGCCCGCCGCGTCCCGGCCGCGCCGGCTGGCGAGCAGCAGGTGGCGGGCGCCTCGTTCGGCGGCGAGATGCCGGGCCAGCCGGGCGCCGATTCCGCTGGTGCCACCGGTGATCAGGACCGTGCCGTCCGGGTCGAAGGGGAGCGGCCCGCCAACGGCACCGCGGACACGGACGGCACGGGGTACGTGGAGCACGCCGTTGCGCACGGCGATCTGCGGCTCGTCGGCGGCGAGCGCGACGGGCAGGACGCGCGCGAGATCGTCGCGGGCGTCGTCGGCCAGATCGACGAGCGTGAAGCGGCCGGGGTGTTCGGACTGCGCGGTCCGCACCAGACCCCACAAGGGTGCGAGGACCGGGTCGAGGTCCGCGCCGGGAGCGGTGGCCACGGCGTCGCGGGTGACCAGCACCAGGCGCGCCTCGGCCAACCGCTGGTCGGCCAGCCAGCCCCGCAGCAGCGCGAGGGTGTGCTGAGCGCGGGAGCGTGCTGCCGCCGCGGTGGGGGTGCCGTGCGCCGCGGGGATGAGCGCGACGACGGTGTCCGGCACGGGGCCGCCCGCGTCGAGCGCGGCGGAAAGGCCGGTCAGGGCGGGGTAGGTGGCAAGGCGCGGGGCGGTGGAGCCGTCGGGGGCGTCCCCGGCCTTGCTGTCCGACGAGCCGCTCACGGCAGTGGGGTGCGCCAGGGTCGACCCGTCCTCGGACAGGACCGCCCAGCGTCCGCAGACGGCGGCCGGGCCGGGCTGCGGGGTCCGAGCCGGCTGCCACTCCAGGCGGAAGAGGGAGTCGGCCGGCCCGCGTGCGCCGGCCAGGCGGGATGGGGCCACCGGGCGGGCCACGACCGCGTCGACGGTGACCACCGGGTTGCCCGCGGCGTCGAGCGCGGACATCCCTACGGTGCCTTCGCCGAGCGGGGTGAGGGACACCCGCAGGTGCGTGGCGCCCGGTTGCACCAGGCGTACACCGGACCAGGTGAACGGCAGCCAGGCCTGCCCGGACGCTCCGTCGGGACCGGCCAGGTCGGTCAGCTGGGCGTGGAACGCGGCGTCGAGCAGGGCCGGGTGCACCCCGTACCCCTCGGCGCCGCCGTCGGCCGTCGCGGTGTCCACCTCGGTGAGCAGCCCGCCCTCGTGCCGCCAGGCCGCGCGCAGCCCGCGGAAGAGGGGGCCGTAGCCGAAGCCCCGGTCGGCGAGCCGGTCGTAGAGGCCCTCGACGTCCAGCGGGTCGGCGCCCGGCGGGGGCCAGGCGGCGGGAGCGGGGGAGGCGTCGGCGTGCGCCGGGTCGGGCGCGAGGAAGCCGGCCGCGTGCCGCGTCCAGGCCTCGCCGCCGGCCGCGTCGGCGGGCCGGGAGTGGAGGGTGATCGGCCGCCGCCCTTGGGCGTCGGGGGCGCCGACCGTCGCCTGCAGGTCGGCGGCACCCTCCTCGGCCAGCACCAGCGGCTCCTCCAGCGTCAACTCCTCGACCACGTCGCAGTCGACGTACGAGGCGGCCAGGACGGCCAGGTCCACGAAGGCGGTGCCCGGCAACAGGACGGTGCCGTAGACCGCGTGGTCCTCCAGCCAGCCGTGGGTGTCCCGTGAGACGCGCCCGGTGAACAGCCACCCACTGCCGTCGGCGAGTTCGGCTCCGGCGGTCAGGAGCCGGTGCCCGGTGGAGTGCAGCCCCGCTGCCCCGGCGTGCCCCGCGGCGGTCCGGGCCGTCGCCCAGTAGCGCGTCGACTCGAAGGCGTACGTGGGCAGGTCGACGTCACGCGCTTGGGCCGGGTCGAACACCGCGTCCCACTCGACGGGCACCCCGTGGGTGTGCGCGGCGGCCAGCGAGGCGGCGAACTGGGCCTGTTCCTGCTCGCGCCGTGCGGAGCCGAGTACGGCCGCGGCGGTGCGGCTGGTGGCGCCGTCCCGTCCCCGGGAGTGCTCGGCGGTCTGTTCGGCGGTCTGCTCCACCGCGAAGGTGAGGATCGGGTGCGGGCTGACCTCGATGAACGTGGTGTGTCCCTGGTCGAGCAGCGCGCGGACGACCTCCTCGAACCGCACCGTCCGGCGCAGGTTCCGATACCAGTAGTCGGCGTCGAGGCCGCTGGTGTCGAACTCGCCCGCGGTGACCGTGGAGTGGAAGCGCACCTGTCCCGAGCGCGGCGCGATCGGCGCGAGGACCTGCCCCAGACGCTCCTTGAGCGACTCGACCTGGGGGGAGTGCGAGGCGTAGTCGACCGGCACCCGCCGGGCCCAGATGTCCTGGGCGGCGCAGCGGGCGAGCAGCTCCTCCAAGGCGTCGGAGTCCCCCGAAACCGTCATGGAGGAGGGGCCGTTGACGGCGGCGACGGATATGAGTCCGTCGAAGTCTTCCAGGAGCGGCCGCAGCCGCTCGGGCGAAGCCGTCACCGATGCCATGCCGCCGTCGCCCGCCATCCGCGCGATGGCCTGGCTGCGCAGCGCCACGACGCGGGCGGCGTCCTGGAGGGAGAGGCCCCCGGCGACGTACGCGGCGGCTATCTCGCCCTGCGAGTGCCCCACCACGGCGTCCGGGTGCACGCCGTGGTGGCGCCAGAGCGCGGCCAGCGCGGCCATCACCGCGAACAGCGCGGGCTGCACGACATCCACCCGCTCCAGCGGGGCGGCGCCGGGCGCCCCGCTCAGAACGTCGTCGAGCGAGTAGTCGGTGTAGGGCGCGAGCGCGTCGGCGCACGCGCGGAGCTCCTGGGCGAACACGGGTTGGGCGGCGGCGAGTTCGCGGCTCATGCCGATCCACTGGGAGCCCTGGCCGGGGAAGACGAAGACGGTCTTGCCGGTGCGGGCGCGGGCCCGGGTCACCTGATCCGCCTCCTCCCCCCGGGCGAGTGCGTCCAGCGCGTCGAGGAGTTCGGCGCGGGTGGTGGCGGTGAGCGCGGCCCGGTGGTCGAAGTGGGCGCGGGTGTGGGCGAGTGCGGCGCCGATCTGGGTGGCCGTGGCGTGCGGCTGGGCGGTGGTGAGGTGGGTGTGCAGGCGGCGGGCCTGGGCGCGCAGGGCGGCCGGGGTCTTGGCGGACAGCAGCCACGGCACCACCGGCAGAGCTGCCGGCCCCGGCTCCGCGTTCGGCGCCGTCCCGGCATCGAGCGGCGCCTCCTCCAGCAGGACATGCGCGTTGGTGCCGCCCACTCCGAAGGCCGACACCCCCGCCCGGCGCACCCGCTCGCCGCGCGGCCAGGGGGTGGCCTCGGTCAGCAGGGAGACCACATGGCCGGACCAGTCGGCCTTGGGCGTGGGCCGGTCCACGTGCAGCGTGCGGGGGAGCACCTCGTGGCGCAGCGCCTGGATCGTCTTGATCAGTCCGCCGACGCCTGCCGCGGCCTGGCTGTGCCCGATGTTGGACTTCAGCGAGCCGAGGCGCAGGGGCTGTCCGGCGGGGCGGTCCTGGCCGAAGACGGCCGCGAGGGCGTCGATCTCGATGGGGTCGCCGAGGGTGGTGCCGGTGCCGTGCCCCTCGACCGCGTCGATGTCGCCGGGGCGCAGACCGGCGTCGGCGAGCGCCTGGGTGATCACACGTTGCTGGGAGCCGCCGTTGGGGGCGGTAAGGCCGTTGCTGGCGCCGTCCTGGTTGACCGCCGTGCCCGGGATGAGGGCCAGCACGCGGTGGTGGTTGCGGCGGGCCTCGCTGAGGCGCTCCAGGAGCAGCACGCCGATGCCCTCCGCCCATCCGGTGCCGTCGGCCGCCTGGGCGTAGGAACGGCACCGGCCGTCCGGCGAGAGTGCGCGCTGCCTGCTGAACTCGGTGAAGACCTTCGGCGTGGCCATCACGGTGGCGCCGCCCGCCACGGCCAGCGTGCACTCGCCCCGGCGCAGCGCCTGCACCGCCAGGTGCACGCCCACCAGGGACGAGGAACAGGCCGTGTCGACGGTCAGGGCCGGGCCCTCGAAGCCGAAGGCATAGGCGACGCGGCCCGACAGGACGCTGCCCGCTGACCCGATGCCCCAGTAGCCCTCCAGTTCGCCAGGGCCCGAGCGCGCGACGTTCTCGTAGTCCTGGCCGCTGCTGCCCACGTACACGCCGGTCGGTGACTTCTTCAGCCGGCCGGGGTCGATGCCCGCGTTCTCCAGGGACTCCCAGACGGTCTGCAGGAGGAGCCGCTGCTGGGGGTCCATCGCCAGGGCCTCGCGGCGCGCGATGCCGAAGAACTCCGCGTCGAAGTCGGCGACCGGGTCGAGGAATCCGCCGGTGCGGGCGTAACTGGTGCCGGGCGCCTCGGGGTCGGCGGAGAAGAGGCCATCGAGGTCCCAGCCCCGGTCGCGGGGGAAGTCCGTGACGGCGTCGCGCTCGGAGGCCACCACCTCCCACAGACCGTCGGGTGAGGTCACGCCGCCCGGGTAGCGGCAGGCCATGCCCACAACGGCGATGAGGTCGTCGCCGTGGCCGGGGCCGGCGTCGGCCGTCGGCGTCTGCGGGGCGTCGTCCTGGGGCTGTGCGAAGCCCAGCAGGCCGAGCAGGTGCTGGGCCACGGCGGCGGCCGTGGGGTGGTCGAAGAGCAGGGTGAGCGGCAGTTCCAGGCCGGTGGCCCGGCTCAGCCGGCCGGTCAGCTCCACGGCCGCGAGGGAGTTGTAGCCGTAGTCGCGGTAGGCCAGCTGCGGGTCGATGTCGAGCGGGTCGGTGCCCGCCAGGCCCGCGGTCTCCTCGCGGACCAGGTCGAGCAGGGCCGCCGCGCGGCGGTCGGCCGGCAGCCCGGCCAGGCGCCCCGCCAAGTCCTCGCCCGGTCCGGGCTCCTCGGCCCGTACGTCCTTGTCCGGCCCCGTCCGCCGGGTCCGCTCGTCCATCGGGTCAGCCATGCGGTCCTCCACGTCGTCTCCCTGCGCCCCCGCGTCCCGCCGCCGCTCCCCAGGTAGGGGGTGCGGCCACAGAGTTCCGTCGTCCGCCCTGCTGTCGGGCCGTCTCCCTGCCGGGAGGCATGCCTCCTACGAGGAGGCGGCTGTGCCCGTCCGCAGGAAGGAGCGGATGTGCGCGCTGAGCTGTTCGGGCTGGTCCTCGGGAATGAGGGTGTAGCTGTCTTCGATCTCGACGAGCTGGCCCTTGGGCAGCAGCTCGGCGAGCTTGCGCCCGTGCTCGGGCGGCATCACCTTGTCCTCGGCGGCCCACACCACGAGCGCGGGCCGGTCGAAGTCGCGCAACTTGTCGGCCCAGCCCAGCAGTTCACTCTTGGGCGGCACTCCGAGCACGTACTTGCGCAGGTCGCGGCGGATCTCCTTGGAGGTCCACAGCGGTTCGAACCAGGCGTTCATCACCTCGGGCGGCACCGGCCGCTTGCTCATCCAGCCCCAGGTCATGGGCAGTCGGCGCATCGGCTTCCACTTCAGCAGCTTGAAGGCGAAGTTGATGCCGCCCGGCAGTTTCGCCGAGGTGAAGAGGTTGCTTCCGGGCACGCCCGGGGGGAAGTTGTCGAACGCCTCGCACGAGGTGATGACCAGGCGTCCGATCCGCTCGTCCCTGCCCTCGGCGACCAGGGCCTGCGCGCCGCCCCAGTCGCTCATCACCAGCGTGACGTCGCGCAGGTCGAGCCGGTCGAGGAACTCCGCGACCAGCCGGGCCACGCCCGCGATCGACAGGTCCGCGTCCGGCTTCATCGGCCGGCGGTGACCGCCCAGCGGCAACGTCGGTACCACGCAGCGGAATTCGGATCTCAGAGGTGCCACCACGTTCCGCCACAGGGAGCCGTCCATCGCGACACCGTGCAGCAGGACCACGACCGGCCCCTCGCCGCCGGTGTCCTGGTACTCCACCGTGCCAGCCGAAAGATCTACCTCAGCCATTTCACATCTCCTCGGAGCTGTACGCGTTCGGGGGGTCGCGCAGGGACGTTCGCACCGGACGCAACACTGGATGCCCAGTTGGGCGGCGTGGCAGCCGCTCGGATGGGCGAGCCGGGTTAAGCAAAACACCTCAGGCTCTTTTTCGCCAGCAACAAAACGACCACGAACGATCATTGCCCTAAAGGGCAATGGCCGGTCGACGGGCCGTCTGGGTATCGTGACAACTCCCGTGCCGGAGCCGTCCGCCGCAAGGTTCAGGACGAGTGCACGGACGAGGAAATCCGTGCGGCTTCAGTCCGCATCCCAGAGGTCCTTCATCCGGAATCCCACCCGCGATCCCTCGGCGCAGCAGCCGGATCGCGGGCGCACAGAACATCGGTCATCCCATCACCGTGCATCGGAAAGGCTGTCCCGTGATAACTGCTGAAGAAGTATGTGTCCGCATTGCCAAGAAGCTCGGCAGCAAGGCGAATTCGTACACCTTGAACGAGGACACCTCTTTTGACTCCGTGGGCCTGTCGAGCCTGCAGATCGCCGACATCGTCTACACCATCGAGGACGACCTCGAGATCGAATTCGACGAGAGCAGGGCCGCGAGCGTGAAGACGGTCGCGGATCTGGTGAAGCTCGCCGAGGAGACCAAGCAGGGCAGCGCCGCCGCGTGACGATCCTCGACTACCAGGGCGCCACCGCAGAGTCGATCAAGCATCACTACGACGTCTCCAACGACTTCTTCGCGCTGTGGCTGGACAAGGACCTCACGTACACCTGCGCGCTGTGGGAGGAGGGCGACACGCTCGAAAGCGCCCAGAAGCGCAAGCTCGACCACCTCATCGAGGGGGCGCGGGCGACCGGCGCGCGCCGCGTCCTCGATGTCGGCTGCGGCTGGGGAAGCCTCCTGGATCGGCTGGTGCGCACGCACGGAGTGCAGCAGGCCGTCGGCCTCACGCTCAGCGACAGCCAGGCCGAACGCCTGCGTGAGCTGGCGCTGGAGCGCACCGAGGTGCGGGTGGAGAACTGGCTCGACCACGAGCCGGCCGAGCGGTACGACGCGATCATCTCCATCGGGGCCTTCGAGCACTTCGCGCGCACCGGCCTCTCGCGTGCCGAGCGGGTGGCCGCCTACCGCGAGTTCTTCGAGCGCTGCCGCTCCTGGCTGCCCAAGGGCGGCAGGATCGCACTGCAGACGAACATCAAGGGAAACAACGTCCAGATGGACAAGCGGACCGTACGGGACCTGCTTTTCATCATGGACATCATTTTCCCGGAGTCGGAGATTCCGGCGCTCTCCGAGGTTCTCGAATCGAGCGAGAAGCGCTTTGACGTCGTCCGTCTGCGCAACGACCCGGATCACTACAGCCGCACCTGCCAAGAATGGTACGACCGGTTGCGGGCCAACCGCGATCAGGCCGTGCAGGTGGCCGGTGAGGAAAACGTCGCCAACTACGAGCGGTATCTGAGCTCCACGGTCGGCCACTTCAGGAACCGTCATCTGGGCCTGTCGAGGATCATCCTCGAAGCCGTGTGACCGTCAGCTGCACCGGCGGGTCCTCTCGAGGAGCACTCATTTGAACGCGTACAAGCACGTCGTCTATTGGCACGACACCGAAAAGGTCACCGTCGAGGCTCCTTTGCGCGAGCGCGCCGACTGCGATGTCTGCATCGTCGGCGGCGGATTCACCGGGCTGTGGACCGCCTATTTCCTCAAAGAGGCCGAGCCCGCGCTCGACATCCGCATCGTCGAGGCCGATTACTCCGGCTACGGTGCCTCGGGCCGCGCCGACGGTTTCGTCACACCAACCATCGGCAAAGACATTCAAGCCTTGGTAGAGGAATTCGGTCTCCAGCGCGCGCTCGAGGCGTCGCAGGCGGTCGGCCGGTCGATCCTGGAGATCGGCAGGTTCGCCCGCAAGAACCGCGTCGACGCGCAGTACGAGGCCAACGACTACCTGATGGTGGCCACCGACGCCGCCCAGCTCAAGCGGCTCGAGCAGGACCGCGCACTCGCCGAGCGGATGGGCGCCGCGCAGGCGGAGATCCTGCCGCGCGAGGAGTCCCAGGCCGTCATCGGCTCACCCGCGGTGCTCGGCAGCATGCGCACCGGCGGCGCGCTGGTCAACCCCTTCAAGCTCTCCCGCGGCATCGCCCGCGTGGTGCGCGAGAAGGGCGTGACCATCTACGACAACTCGCCCTGCCTGCGGGTGGAACCGGGCACACGGCCGACCGTCGTGACCGCCGGCGGGCAGGTCACGGCCGACAAGGTCGTGCTGGCCACCAATGTGCACATGGACGCCTTCCCGCCGTTCCGCAGGAAGGTCATCCCCATCTGGACGTACGCGATGGTGAGCGAGCCGCTCACCGACGCGCAGCTCGGGCGGGTGAACTGGGAGGGCCGCGAGGGCCTGGTCGAGGCCAAGTCGCTGCTGACCTGCGCCCGGTTCACGCACGACAACCGCATCATGTTCGCCGGCGGCCCGGCCCCCTACTACTACGGCAGGGACAAGCGGCAGCGGAACATGAACCGGCCCGAGGTCTACCGCGAGATCCACCAGGAGTTCATGCGGTTCTTCCCGATGTGGGGCGACATCGAGTTCACCTACGCCTACGGCGGGACCGCCGATGTCGTGCGCGACTTCGCCCCGCACTTCGGCCGGCTCGGCAACGGCAACATCCTGTACGGATACGGCTATTGCGGCAACGGCATCGCGGCCACCCACACCGGCGGCAAGGTCCTGCGCGACCTCACGCTCGGCAAGGACACCGACCACACCCGGCTGCTGTTCGTGGACGACGAGCGGCGCAAGCCGCCCGCCTCCTTCCCGCCCGACCCGCTCCTGTACGCCGGAGCGCGTGCCGTGGCACGGCTGATGGACTGGAAGGACGCGCGCGCATGAGCCCCACCCTGAGCAACGGGAGCGGCGCGGCCCGCCCCACCGTCCTGCTGACCGGCGCGTCCGGGGTCGTCGGACGCTCCCTGCTGCGGGAGCCGCGCGGCCCGCGGTTCGTCGTGGCCACCCACAGCACACCGGTGCCCGATGCGGGCGACGCGCGCTCGGTGTCCTTGGACATGACCGCGGAGCGCTTCGGTCTCGACGAGGACAGCTACGCCGCCCTGGCCGCCGAGGTCGACGTCGTCATCCACTCCGCGGGCCTCACCGAGTGGGGCCGCCCCGTCGAGGACTACCGTCCGATCAACATCGAGGGCACCCGGCGGGTCGCCCAGTTCGCCGAACGGGCCGACGCACCCGTCCACTTCATGAGCACGGCGTTCGTCGCCGCGCTCGCGGACAGCGCACCCGTGCCGCTGGGCGCGGACAACGTCTGCCGCAACTACATCGCCTCCAAGCGGGAGGCGGAGCAGGTCCTGCGCGACAGCGGGGTGCGGCACACCGTCTTCCGTCCCACCAACCTCATCGGCGACTCCATCACGGGCTGGACCTCGCAGGGCCAGATCGTGCAGCTGATGTCGGACTGGCTGAGCCGCGGCAAGGCGCCCTTCATCCCCGCCCACCCGGGCATCCGGATGGACTTCGTCCCGCAGGACCTGCTGTCCAAGGCGGTGCTGCGCGCCATCGAACTGGGCGACGACGCGGGCGAGTTCTGGGTGACGTACGGGCCCGAGGCCATGGACATCGAGGACTGCCTAGGGGTGCTGGTCAAGCACGCCGCCGGGCGCGGACGTTCGCTGACGCCGCCGCCGGTGGTGAACGCCGACGAACTCGCCCCGGGTGCCATCGAGAACACCGCCCCGCGCACCCGCTCCTTCCTGTCGGTCCTGCGTGACGTCAGCGAGGTCACCCGGTGCAGCGGCGGTGTGCTGCCCACCTCCATGCCCCAGCTGCGCGAGCGCTACGGCATCCCTCAAGTCGACGACACGACGGCGTACCTGGCGAGCCTGGAGTACGCGGCGGAGCACCTCGGCTAGACCCGACGGCCGGACGGCCCGACGAACGGAAGGACAGTGCTGTGAACGAGGAATGGAACGCGCCGGACCTGGGCGGCAAGGTGGCCGTGGTCACCGGCGCCAGCCGGGGTGTGGGCCGCGGCATCGCGCTGGCACTCGGCGCCGCGGGCGCCACCGTGTACGTCACGGGCCGCAGCACGCGCGACGGCGCGCGCACCGAGGGTCTGCCCGGCACGGTGGACGACACCGCCGACGAGGTCACCGCGCGCGGCGGCAAGGGCATCGCCGTGCGCTGCGACCACGGGGCGGCCGCGGACAACGAGGCGCTCGCCGCCCGCGTCCAGGCCGACCACGGCAAGCTGGACCTGCTGGTCAACAACGCCTGGGGAGGCTACGAACGCTCCTCCGAGGTCCGCTTCGACGCGCCCTTCTGGGACCAGCCGATGTGGCGCTACGACCTGTTCGAGACGTCGCTGCGCGCGCAGTACGACGTCACCCGCCGACTCGTCCCGCTGATGCTGCCCCAGCGGAGCGGCCTGGTCGTGGGCATCAGCTTCTCCGACGGCGACATCTATCTCGGCCAGGTCGGCTACGACGTGTTCAAGTCGGGCTCCGACCGCATGTGCCGGGGCTTCGCCGCCGACCTGCGCAAGAAGGGCGTCGCGGCGCTCTCCCTGCACCCGGGCTTCGTGCGCACGGAGCGGGTGGAGGCGGCCTGGGAGGCGATGGGCGACGGCCCCGCGTCGGTGGTGCACTCCCCGGAGTACGTGGGGCGGGCGATCGCGGCCCTGCTCGCGGACCCCGAGGTGATGGAGCGCACGGGCACGGTGCTCAGCACCGGCGACCTGGCCGTCGAGTACGGCTTCGCCGACGTGGACGGCCGCAGGCCGCCGGCGTTCCGCCTGGAGGGCCGGATGAGCCTGGCGACCCGGATGCACCGGCTGAACAAGGTGGTCAAGTCGGCGGCGGAGCAGTAGGGCGGGCCGGTCCGACGGCATCCGGCCAGGCCATGTACGTCGTCTCGCCGCGGTCGTTCGAATCACTCGAGAAGCAGTCGGGAGGTACGCATGGTGGGGAGCCGGTCGTGACCCGCGGGATCCCGCAGACGCAGGGCGAGGGCCGCGTGGTGGCCCTCGGGCGCGGGCACGTCGAGTACGGCCCAGCCTTCGGGCACCGGCGGTGTCCAGGGCGGGGCCAGCGCCGCGGCGAGCCCGACGTGATGGGCGCCGACTCCGCCGGGCAGTCCGGTGCCGATCCCTTTGAGGAAGGCTTCCTTGCGTACCCAGCAACCGAGCAGCGCCTCTTGGCGCACCGTCGCGGGCAGGGTGGCCAGGGCGCGCCGCTCGGCGGGGTGCAGACGCCTGGCCAGGCGTTCGAGGCCGGCGCCGGCCAGCTCCAGGGACTCGATGTCGGCCCCGACCGGCGAGGCGGCCAGCGCGTAGAGGACGGCGTCACCGGCGTGCGAGAGCGAGAAGTGCACCCCGGGGTGACCGGCGACGGCGGGACGGCCGTGCGGCTTCTCGCAGCCGGGCATCCCGCACCGCTCGCGGACGAGGACGACGTCCTGGGGAGCGGTCCCCAGCCGGGCGCCGAGCAGCACGCGCAGCCCCACGTGGGACGTGACGAAGCGCGTGCGTGCCGCCGGGTCCTGGAACCCGGCGGCACGCCTGACCTCTTGGGCGTCGAGGACCCCGGTGCGCGCGGCGGCTGCCGCGGCGTGATCCGGAACCCACAGCGTCCACACGTCGACGGCATCGCCCCTGTTCGCCCCGTCGAGCGGATCGTCCGCCGCTCCCACAGGAAGGGACTGAGTCATGAAAGTGCCATTACGCCCTGTCGAGGCCCTGGGAATCGGACCGCAATTCTTCGGACCACTCCGCCGCCAGGAGTGCGGCCTCCACCCGGGACCGCAGCCCCAGTTTCCTCGTGATGCTGGTCAGATGGGCCTTGACCGTCCGCTCCGCGATGCCGAGCCGGCGGGCGAGCTCCCGATTGCCCTCGCCGTCCGGCAGCACGCTGAACACCTCGAGTTCCCGTGGCGTCAGCACCCGCAGGGCGGAACGCTCCACCCTTGCCAGACGGCCGCCGCCGGCCCCTATGCGTGTCTCGACGCCCCCACCGACCTGAATCTCCCCGTTCATGCGTTCTCCCACTCCTCCAGGAACTCGTCACCGAGGGAGGAGCCGTATCGATTTATTAAACACAACCGCCATTCCCCCGTTGACTCGACAGTAAATAAGGCGGCGCCCGAACTGGCCGGTCGCCGTCTGGACTTGCGTGACTCGCACTGTACCCCCATGGCGAGGGCCGTCAGCCGAAAGTGGAATCCATGCACATCCACCTGGGGCCACCCCGGGAGAGGGTGGCGCGGCGGTGACCCGTTCACGCTATTGACCGGCGGGCCCGATGATCGCGATCGTAACTAGTTCAGCGCTCAACACAGCATGGTGGCAGGAGTGTTCACCGCGGTGGGGTGGCCCGGTCCGGCCCCGCGGCGATGGGTGCCGAGGGGCGATCGTGCACCTTTTGAGGCTCGTGCGGAATTCTTTGCAGGGGTGGCGTCGTGCAATCCGCGCCGCAATCCGGCACGCCATGCATTCCTCTCCGCTTCGCGGCCGCGTACGGAGACGGATACGGGTAGGGGAAATTCTTCGTCAAGTGGAATTGACGGCTCCGTGCAGAACGCCGCACGGCATTCAGGGTTCCCGGAGGATCGAATTCTCGGTGCCCTCCGGACCGTCCGCCGCCGCAGACAGCTCGAGGTGACCGCATGTTGTCCAATTCATCTGATCTGGCCGGGTTCGACGCCATGGCCGGCTCCCGGATCGCAGCCGTCGCCGGCGTCCGCCCGGAACGGGTCGTCGGCAACGACGAGCTGGGCAACGGCCTCGGCGTCACGGCCGAGTGGATCGAGCGGCGGGTGGGCGTCCGCGAGCGGCGGTTCGCCGGAGCGGGGGAGACCGTCACGGCGTTGGCGGCCGGCGCGGCGGCCAAGGCGCTCTCGGCGGCGGGCCTCACCCCCGGCGACATCGATCTGCTGGTCCTGGCCACCTGCTCCATGCCTTCGCCCATGCCGAGCGGCGCGGCGTCCGTCGCGGCACTCCTCGGCGTCCCGCACATCGCGGCCTTCGACGTCAACGCGGCCTGCGCGGGCTTCTGTTACGCCCTCGGCGTCGCCGACGGCCTCATCCGCTCCCGCACCAGCCGCCGCGCCCTGGTCATCGGGGCCGAGCGGATGACCGACTGGGTGGACCCGCACGACGTGGACACCGCCACCGTCTTCGCCGACGGGGCCGGTGCCGCGGTCGTCGTCGCCGCGGAGCAGGCGGGTATCCACCCGGTGGAGTGGGGCGGGGACGGCGACAAGGCCGGACTGATCGCCATCCCCGACCGGCACGGCAGCGTGACCATGCAGGGCCGGGCCGTCTACCGCTGGGTGACCTCGGAGCTCGCCGCGGTGGCGGCTGCGGCCTGCGCACGCGCCGGCATCGCCCCGGCCGACCTCAAGGGCTTCGTGACGCACCAGGCGAACCTGCGGATGATCGAACGCCTGGCGACGAGCCTCGGCGCCACGAACGCCGCCGTGGCCCGCGACATCGTGGAGACCGGCAACACCTCGGCGGCCTCCGTCCCCCTGGCCCTGACCCGCCTGATCGACCTCGGCCAGGTCCGTCCCGGCGACCCGATCCTCCTGATGGGCTTCGGCGCGGGCCTCAGCTACGCGGCCCAGGTGATCGCCTGCCCTTGACGGGACGAGCCGAACGGGGCGTTCGCGGCCCGTTCCGCCGCGACCCCGCGCAGCTGGGAGGCGGACTCCACCAACGACCTGTCCGCGCTGACCGTCGACGCCGACAGGAACGGCAAGAAGCTCACCGACGTCGTGGGTGTCCAGGACATCGCCTTCAACCGCCCCGTTGGCGGCACCGTCTCCTCGCCACCACCGGCAAGGGCGTCCTGGTCTCGGTCAACAGCCCGCTGGACTCCCTGACCCCGACCAAGATGTACGGAGAGGTGTGGGGAGCCACGGCCAAGAAGGTGTACGACCGGGCCCAGCAGGGCTGACGGCACGCCCGGCAGCCCCGCCGTCAGACCGGTTCGGGCTGGGGTTCGGGTCGGAGCGCTGGTGCGGCCTCGGGTTCCCACCGCCTGGTGGTCCGTACGTAGCCGTAGATCACCGAGACCATCGCCAGGACGAGGAGGGGGCCGAACACCTCGGGGTGTCTGGCCATGTCCATCGGCAGATAGCGGTAGGACACCAGGAGCGCGGCGAAGACCGCGGTGCCGTAAGCGACCAGCTGGACGCCTTGCCGGTCCCAGCCGCGGTCGAAGGAGCGCAGAGCGGCCTCGACCGTGAGCGCGAACACCACACCGGCGATGAGGTCCACGCCGTAGTGGTAGCCGAAGCCCAGTGTCGCGCCGAGCGTGGCGATCATCCAGAACGCCCCTGCGAAACGCAGAAGGAGTGGGCCCTTGCGGGAGTGGATGAAGATCGCGACGGCCCACGCGGTGTGCAGGCTGGGCACGCAGTTGCGCGGGGTGATGCCGTCGTAGGGCACCGGGTGCGGAAGGGTGAGCGGGGGCGGTGTGTGCGGCCACAGGTTGGCCACCGCCCACTGCACGCCGCCGGTGCCGGAGGTGCCGGGACCGTAGGCGAAGATCGGCCCGACCACCGGGAAGATCATGTAGACGGCCGGTCCGAGCAGACCGATCACCAGGAAGGTGCGCACCAGGTGGTGGCGCGGAAAGCGCTGCTCGGCTGCCACGTTGCGCAGTTGGTACAGGGCGACGGCGACCGCGGCCACCGCGAGCTGGGCGTAGACCAGGTCGAGGACATGGGCGCCCGGGCCGATGGCGTCGAGCATCCGGCCCGCCAGCCATGACGGGTTGCCCAGCGCGTGATCGGCGGTCGCCACATACGGGTCGAGCACGGTCGGGCGGGTCTTCGCCGTGATGAGCAGCCAGGTGTCACCGGTCTTGCGGCCGGCCACCAGGAGCAGGCCCAGGCCGACGCCCTTCAGGAGCAGGACACGTTCCTGGCCGGTGCGGCGCGTGATCGCGAAGACCGCACAGCCCAGCATCGCCCACAACGCGCCGTTGCCGAAGAACTGGCCCTCGGGCACGTGGACGTCGAGAGCCCACCGCACCAGCACGAAGACGATGTCGATGCCGATCGCGGCACCGGCCGCGATGAACCGTTGCCGCCAGGTGAGCACCACCATCATCAGCGCCAGGCCGCCGTACAGCGGGCCGGGCTTGGGCGGGAACAGCACCTCGCGCGCCTGGTTGGTGATCGGCCCCGGAACGCCGCCGTAGTGACGCGCGGCGATCTCCAGTGCGATCAGGAATCCGAGGGCGACCACACACGCCGTGGCCCACAGGATCGTCCGTGGTCGGCGCCACGCGGTGGACTTGATCGTGCGGCCTGTTCGTGAAAGGGCCCGCGGAGCCGTAGGTATCAATTGTCTGACCGATTTGCTAGGAGATGTTTGTTCAGATGCCCCTTCGTGCCGTACGGCGTGGTTCCCCGGTGAAGGAAGGGTGATGGGGCCCTGGTTGCGAGGCTGATCATGCCATCGGGGCTGAGGACCCCACTGCCCCGGCACCCCTCCCGTCTCCTCGCAGGCCTGACCAGCCGTCGTGACGACAGGCAAGACGTGGTGAGGGGCGGGTGAGGTTCCCCGGAGGCGGTGGAGATGGCGGAGACGGCGGAGACGGTGTCGGCCGTCTGTCGGAGGGCTGTAGAGCTGTCGTCGGTGGCCTGTCGGCGGGTCCTGGCACCTTGCCGTCAACGCCCCCCGCAGATCACCGGGCGTCCCGACCCCCGAGGAGCTCTCCCATGGACACCCCCGTCACGATCATCGGCGCCGGGCTCGGCGGCCTCACGCTGGCCCGCGTCCTGCACGTCCACGGCATACCGGCGACGGTGTACGAGGCCGAGACCTCCCCGGCGGCGCGTTCGCAGGGCGGGATGCTCGACATCCACGACTACAACGGCCAACTCGCCCTCGAAGCGGCCGACGTGATGGACGCATTCCGTGGCCTCGTCCTGGAGGGCCGCCAGGCCATGCGGGTCCTGGACCCGGACGCCACCGTCCTGCACGAGATCGCCGACGACGGCACGGGCGGCCGCCCCGAGGTACTGCGCGGCGAACTGCGCCGGATGCTGCTCGACTCACTTCCGGCCGGCACCGTCCGGTGGCGCCACAAGGCCAGCGGCGTCCGCGCCCGGCCGATAGCGGCGGCCCTGCTGCCAGAGCGGATCCCAGTATGACGCGGTGGTGCCTGCTGACACGGTGATCCCTTCGGGAGGGGGTTCACGGACGGTCGGGTACGGAAGCCTCGTCGCGAAGGTGCACCAGTCCGCAGAGCTCCTGACGCTTCAGGAGTGCATGGACACCAGTTTCGGGTGTGAGTCGTCCCCAAGACCTGGCGATGCGTGTCACCACGCCTCCGATTCCGGAGCGGTTCTGTCGGAGATCGTGGTCTCGCCCGCCTTGGCCCGTACCCGCAGGGCCAGGAGCGGGAAGACGAGGACGGAGACCATGGCGGCGCCCACCAGAGCGGCGGCCTCCCCCTTCTGCAGGACCCCCTCGTCCAGGCCGATCGTGGTGATGGCGACGACGAGCGGCAGGCAGGTCGAGGAGTACAGGGTCAGGGCCCTGCGGTCGGAGGGGTTCAGGTCGCGTGGTGCCAGTGCGTAGGCAGGGAGCCCTCGTACGACCAGGAACAGGAGCAGGAAGACCGGGAGCAGCAGGAGGGCCCGGCCGCCGTCGAGGAGTGAGGCGAGGTCGAAGTTGATGCCGGTGACGATGAAGAACAGCGGGACGAGGAACCCGAAGCCCATGGCCTCCACCTTGCCCAGGACCTGCTCGGCGCTGTCGGGGGCCGCCCCCTGGAACACGAGCCGGGTCAGCAGCCCTGCCGCGAAGGCGCCGAGGAGAACGTCGAGGCCGAATACGTGCGACAGGGCGAGCATCGCGACGAGGAGCAGCATCACGAAGCGGACGGCGAACTGACCGCTGGTGTGCAGGGTCGTACGGATGATCTGGGCGAACCAGGGTGGGTGGGGGCGCAGCGCCCAGTAGATCGCCGCCGCCGTGATGAGCGCGAAGGCGGCCAGCACCACGGTGGACACCCCCGGATCGCGGCCGCTGAGCAGTACCGCCATGGCGATGATGGGCCCGAACTCGCCGACCGCGCCGAAGGCCATCATCACGGTGCCGAAGCGGCCGCGCAGATCGCCGCTGTCGCGCAGGATCGGCAGGACCGTGCCGAGGGCGGTGCTGGTGAGTGCGGTGCCGATGACCACGCTCTTGGCGAGGTCCATGCCGGTCAGGGCCAGGGCGACGGTCAGTCCCAGGGCGAGGGAGACCAGCCAGGCCCAGACGGAGCGGCGCAGGGTGTCGCCGCGGATGGCCGCGAACTCGATCTCGTACCCGGCGAGAAAGATGAGCATGGACAGGCCCAGCTCCGAGAGCGTGTCGATGACCTCGTCGTGCTGTGCCCAGCCCAGCACGTCGGGGCCGATGAGGATCCCGAGCACGATCTCGAAGATGACCAGGGGGATGCGGGCCCAGCGGCGGGCTCCGTGCGCCAGCAGGGGCGCGAGCACGGCGACGGCCATGATCAGGATGAGCGTTCCCGGATGTGTCATGCCGCCCCCCGCTTCCGCGTGCGGTTCCGCGATGTCCCTTCACGCATGGCCGGTCAGTCCTTGGCGGCCGCGGCCTTGGCGTCGACGATGCCCAGGCCCAGTTTGGCGAGGCCGTCCGGGTTCTTCGCCGTGCCGCGGATGGCCGCCATGATCTGGTCCGGGGTGCGGTCCTGCTGGTGCAGGAGGGCCGCGACGGCGGAGACGTAGGGGGCGGCCATGGAAGTGCCGTCGAGCTCGCCGTAGCCGCTGTCGTCCTTCAGGGTCTCCTTCGTCCTGTACGTCGGGAGGGTGGAGAGGATGCCGACGCCGGGCGCCGAAACTGCCTGCTGCGCATCGAAGTTGGAGAAGTCGGCGGGCTTGCCGTCCTGGTCGCTCGCGCCGACGACCAGGACGGGTGTGTCGACCTTGTAGGGCTGGAGCGCTGTGCCCTCGTTGCCCGCAGCGGCTACCACGACCGCGCCCTTGTCGTGGGCGTGCGCAATGGCCTGGTTGAGGACGCCGCCCTTGAGGAGGCGTGCCATCAGGCCGCTTTCCCCCAGGGAGAGGTTGATGACGTCGGCGCCGTGGTCGGCGGCCCAGACGATGCCCTTGGTGATGTCCGCGTTGTCGCCGGTACCGCCCGCTCCGAGCACCCGCACCGGCATGATCTTGGCGCCGGGGGCGCCGCCCGCGATGCCGACTCCGTTGTCGGTGTGGGCGGCCGCGATGCCCGAGACGTGTGTGCCGTGGCCGTTCATGTCCTTGGGCTCGTCGTCGCCGTCCACGAAGTCGTGGCCGTCGACCAGGCGGCCCTTGAGGTCGGGGTGGTCGAGGTCGGCGCCGGTGTCGACGACGGCGATGACCGTGTCGTCCCCCTTGGTCTCGCCCCACGCGTCGGGCAGCTTCAGCGCGTCGAGTGCCCACTGCTGATCCCGCATCGGATCGGGCTCGCTGTCCTCGCCGCACGCGGTGGCGAGAAGCACGGTGGCGGAAAGGGCGGCGAGGAGTCGTGTACGGGTGCGCATGGTCCGAGCGTCGGGGTGGCGGGGACGTACCGCATGTGGGGGCGGACCGTGCGGGCGATCCGTGGCGGCGGAGCGCCGTGTGGCTGGCCGTGCCAGGGGTGTCGTGCTACCCGTGCTGACCGGGGCAGGGCCAGGTCGGACTGCGCGCAGTGGCCAGGTCGGACCGTCCGGATTCGTCAGGACGGACTGCGGGGCAGATCCCAGACGACTCGTTTCTCGCGGGGGCCGCGTACGAGCCCCTTGGTCTGGGCGAAGATCGCGGCGAGGGCGTTGATGGTCCAGTAGGCCAGGGGATAGAGCGGCAGCAGCAGGCACGCGTACGGGAGTTTCGGGTCGAGGCGGAGTTCGACCGCTGTGGCGACGGCGATCTGGAGCATGGCGATGACCGCGATGCCCACGCCCCACGCCAGCATCCACTGGAACTTGGTGTCCTCGGGGAAGCGGATCCAGTGGACGACGCCGTACACGGTGGCGACCAGCATGGTGAGCACCCAGACGTAGGACAGCAGGGCTTCCAGGGCGATCGGCCACAGGGCCATGTGCCGCGGGTGGCAGATCCGGCGGCCGTGGGTGCGCAGGACCTCGCCCTGACCGCGCGCCCAGCGGGTGCGCTGCGCCCAGATGCCGCGCACGGTCTGCGGGACCTCCATCCCGACGAGCGCGTTGGGCTCGAAGCCGGTGAGATGCCCGGCCTCCAGGAGCCGCCAGGTGAGTTCGATGTCCTCGGTGGCCATCTGCGCGTCGTAGCCGCCGACGGCCAGGACGGCGTCCCGGCGGAAGAGGCCGAGGACCCCTGCCACGGTGCCCACCCGGCCGGCCAGGGCGTGGGTGCGCCGCATCAGCCCGATCAGCGATGCCGTCTCCAGCATCTGCATGGCGGTGATCACGCCGCCCCGGTTGGTCACGCGCGGGCTGCCGGCGATGGCCGCGTAGCGCGGGGAGCGCATCATCCGGGCAGCGAGGTGGCGCACGGCCTCGGGATGCAGATGGGTGTCCGCGTCGGTGACCAGGACCAGGTCGTGGCGGGCGCGGCGCATGCCCTCGTTGAGCCGGTCCGCCTTGCCCAGGTTGACGCCGTCGTCGAGGACGGTGATGCGGGCGTCGTCACCCGCGGCTGCCCGCGCGGCGGCGACGGTCGCGTCCTTGGAGCCGTCGTTGAGGATCAGCACCTGAAGTTCGGGGTAGTCCACCCGGCGCAGTGCCTCGACGCATCGGGCGATCACCTGCTCCTCGTTGTAGGCCGGGACGAGGACGGTCACCCCCGGCCAGCCGTCGGGCGGGCGGACCGGACCCCGTCCCTCTTCCAGGACCCGGAAGAGGACTCCGCCCACCATCCAGGCGGCGCCGGTCACCACGGGATAGAACGTGAGGAAGACGAGGAGCAGGTCAATGAGGTGCACGTCGCTCCTTCCGGTGCCTCAAGGCGATGCCTCCGGCCAGGGCGATCCCGAAGACGACCCAGGAGATCGCGGTGACGAGCAGAAGACGGCGCAGGATGTAGGTGTGGCCGAGGAGCGCGACCGCGATCGCCCCCGCGACGATCCAGACGAGGGCTCCGAGGAGGAAGGCGACCACCTTCTTCGCCGGAGAGGCGGGGCGGGTGGGTTCGAAACTGACGCTGGGGCGTTCCCTCCGCGCATCCATGGGTGCACCTCCGGATCAAACCTTATGCTCACATTTGTCTCGTTTACCCCTTGGAGGGATGGGCCCCAGCCCCAGCCCCAGCACCAGTGCCCGGGCCCTCGTCCCCTGACCCGGCCGCGGACGCGCCGCCCAGGAACTCCACGACCGCCAGCAGGAGCAGCAGGCACAGGGCGATCCCGACGACGACCCAGCTCGTCGGGTAGGACCACAGCAGGTAGACCAGGAGCGCGGCGGCCACCAGCACCCAGGTGATCCAGGTGCGGTAGCGGCGGACGAAAGGACCGACGGGCCCAAGGCGCATCCCGGCGTGGTCCGCGGTGGCCCGCACGGCTCCGATGCCGGAGGTCCACAGGCCGCGCACCAGCCCGGCGCGGCGGCCGCGTCCGGTGAGCCAGGCCGCCAGGGCGATCACGACGCCGAGCGCCACGACCATGCGGACCGTGGTGAACAGGAAGTGGGTCATGGTGTCGTACACCGCCCCGGCCGCGTCCGGCGAGACGTTCGCGGGCAGCCGGTCGAGGTAGAGCACCCGAAAGACGCGCAGCCCGATCCCCAGCAGCCCGGTGGCCACGGCCACGGCCAGCGCCGCGGTGACCAGGGTTCGTCTCTTGCGTACGGAGAGCAGCACGCCGACGGCGACGAGGGCCAGGGCGATGACGGGGAGCCAGTTGCCGGCCAGTTGCAGCAGCCGCACATACGTCTTGGCCTTGCCGATGTCGTCCGACCTGACCAGGGTGAAGTCGGTGTGCACCTCGGGGATCTTGCCCGCGACGGTCATTCCCTCGTCGACGAGGCGCTCCCTGACGCGGTCGACGAGCGGCGCCAGATCGAGGGTGACCGTGTCGTCCTCCAGCTTCACCGCGCCGCCGCCGCTTCCGGTCAGCGCCTTGTCGAGCGAGCTGTGGGCCTGCCGGTTGACCTGTTTCCAGATGGTCTCGAACGCCTCCGACCCGGCCACGGCACGTGCCTTGTCGTGCACGAAGCTGCGGACGGCGCTCTCCAGGGAGTCGCCGAGCTTCCCCAGGGCCTTCTCCAGGCGCGGCCGGTCGGCGGCGGGGGCGTCGGACAGCAGGGTGGCCAGGTCGATACGGGTCATCAGCGCGTCCGTGGCCCGGTCGGCGACGGCGTCCTGGACAGCGGGGTCGGAGGCGAGCGGGCCGACCGTGTCGACATAGCGGTCCGTATCGCCGACCGTGTCGGCCGCCCAGGAGGCGACGACGGCCAGCGGTGCGAGCACACATCCGAGCACGATGAGCACGGCGGCCAGGAAGGACCGGCCGCGGTGCCGGCGGACGCCCTGGACCCGCTCGGACTCCAGAGCCGCCACCCGGTTGCGCAGCGCCTTCAGCTCGGCCCGTTCGTCCGGACCGGTGGGCTCCTCGGCGTCCGCCACGGCTGGCCTCCTCGTCGGTGTCACTGCCCTGACTGCAAGGGGACCTGCCGTGACGCCGTTCGGCGCGACGGGTTGCGCCGGACGGGTACGGCTACAGGCCGGTCAGAGCAGTCCCGGGTGCGTGAGGAGTGACGATTCGCCCGGGTCGGTCAGCGGGTTCGGCGGGTGTTCCAGAGGGGGAGTTGCTCGAAGAGGGTGACGGCGTCCTCGTTCCAGTGCCGGTGCCAGGACGTGGCTTCGGCTGCTGCGGCGTGGGCGTAGCGGTCGATGGTCGTCTGCAGGCGGGTGTGGACGTCGCGGCGGTGGGCGATGTCGCGGATGCGGTCGAGGGTCTCCGGCGTGCAGTGCGGATCGCCGAGAGCGGCCTTGACGGTGTCGTGCTCGTCGCCGCTGGTGGCCGCAAGGAGGTCTCGGGTCAGGTAGGTGTGGCGGCCGGCCCGCAGGTCGGCGCCCTCGGGCTTGCCGGTGATGGCGGGGTCGCCGAAGAGGTCGAGGTAGTCGTCGCGTATCTGGCCGCTGAGACCCGCCAGTCGGGCATAGCGGCGCAGGCTCTCCTCGTGCTCCGCCAGGTCCTGCCCCGCGGCCAGCAGACCGAGGCGCAAGGGGGCCAGGATGGTGTAGCGCGAGGTCTTGTACTCGCACACCGTCTCCAGCAGCTCGTCATCGCCTGAGGGGTGCACGTCGCGTTCGAGGTCGAGGACCTGGCCGATGACGGTGTCCGTCGTCACCCCGAGCTGAACGTCGAGCATGGCCTGCTTGCGGTCGGCGGGCAGGTCGGCCTGGAACAGCACACGCAGGGCGAGGAACCCGGCGAGATCACCCGCCATCATGGCCATCCCCAGCGCGGCCTGCGGATGGTGCGGGAGATCCTCACGGCATGCGTAGTACGTCGAAGGGCCCCCGCGGCGCATCGGCGAGTCGTCCATGATGTCGTCGAGGATGAGCGCGTGGCTGTGGAGCAGCTCAAGGCTCAGCGCGGCTTCCGCCAGCCCCGGTATCTCCTCCCGGGTGACGAGCCCCGCCGCCTCGTAGAGCAGGGCGACCCGCACCCGCTTCCCGCCGCGCAGCGACAACTGCGCAAGGAGTTCAAGGCATCGCGGCGCGAAGCGGCCCAGCTGGGCACCGTTGAGGTCACCGGCGAGTTCGGCGAAGTACTTCTCGAAGGACGCGTCGAACCGCTGCTGGTGACCGGCGGCACGCTCCAGGGCGCTGCGAGCAAGGCTGTTCATGATGGTGCGGGCCGACCTTCCGTCATGGATACGGGTGGCCAGCCTGTCATTCGACGGGGAGGGCGAGAGATCGCCCCCCACCACCTACAACCCCCACCACCTACAACCCCCACCCTCAAAAACCTTTACCAGCTACGGCCTCCACCTTCCACGGCCCACGAGCGAGAGTGTTCTCCTGCTGATTCGCGCGCGATGAGGAGTGGGCACATGGCGGTTGCCGAAGCATGGGAGAAGATCGAGCGATGGATCGCCCAGCAGGCCCCGGAGGAAGACCCTCTGCCGGGGCCGTGCACCAGGCGTGACCTCGACCGGCTGTACGACCGGATCGGAGGGAGGCTCCCGGAGGACGTGGAGGAGTCGCTGTTGCGGCACGACGGGTCCGGCTTCACCACCGTCATACCACCGGGATTCACACTCCTCGGAGTCGAGGACATTCTCCACAACTATGCGACATGGCTCCATCACGCACGCGAAGACGACCGCAATCTCCGCGCGGGGGACAAGGCCTTCCTCGTTCCCGTGACGGAGCTGAGTGTCACCAAGGGGCTTGTCGACATCAGGACGGGGCAACTCGGCTGGTGGGACATCGAGCAGGGCTACATGCCGCCCGATGGCCCTCTTGACGCCTCGCTGTCCGCCGTTCTCGAGTTCGTCGGGAACGTGCTGGCCTCCCCACCGCCTTGGATCGCGATATTGCCGGGGGACGAGGAATGGGAGGCGACAGATGTGGACCCCGACTTCCCAGGAACCCTTCAATGGACAGAGGAACTACCCGGCGGCGGGACAGTGGAGTGGGACATGGAACGGCTGAACCGCGAGTTCGGGTTCGGGAACGACTGACCAGCCGTCGATCTCTTACGACGGTCCGTCGGCCAGGTCCTCCCACCTCACCCCGGGTGGCCGGGGGTGAGGTCGGTGACATCGCTCAGCCGGAGCAGTGGGGCGTGCGGTGTCGAGTCGGCGCCTGACTCAACTGGTGTGAGATGAAAGCCCATATGGTCTCCCCAGTCGGCCTTCCGCTCGATCCTGCCCACCCACCAGGCACACGCCTCCGTGAGGATCGGCACGCCATCCTTGCTCGGCTGCCACTGGACACGGGCGAACTTGTCGACGCGGTCACCGCACTCACCGCCGAACAGCCGCGCCAGCTGGTGTTGGTCCCGCCTGAGCAGATGCACTCCGAGGAATGAGGCGCGGTTGGCCACCTGGTACGTGTGGTTCATCTGAGACAGCCACACCACGAAGCGCGGTGGATTCAACGAACACTGCGACGCGAAACCGACCAGGCAGCCCGACGGCGCACCGTCCGCTGCCGCAGTAGTCACCACGTACATCGGATAGTCCAGCCGGTCGGTGAAGCCCTCCACAGACACCACAGCGCACTCCCTCCACACATCCGGCAGCACCCGCCCGCGGTCGGCGCGACGCTCCGTCAGCCGGCGATCTCCGGCCAGTCCGTTCACCACACACTGCCAGACGGGTACGCCCGCTCAGACTCGCCCAGAACGAGTCGCAGCCGCCCGGCAGGCCCTGCCGTCCTCTGGTTCTGACGCATGGATGCGGGCATCATCTCCTTGCTCCACCTGCACCACAGCCGTCTCATCGTCAGCACGGTCACCAGCAGGAAGGCACCCCCATGCGCATCCGCTCCGCGCTCACCGCTCTGGCGCTCACCGCAGGCGCCCTGATCGCACCCGGTTTCGGCGTCCTCACCTCGGCCACCGACGCCTTCGCCGCCACCAAGATCAGCCATGCCACCGCGACGTCGATGTTCCGTGAGGTCGGCATCACCTGGTCGTCCTCCGGTGGCTGCTCGAACCGCAACAACCCGACGTGCACCTCCTTCGAGCAGCTCAACCTCGCCAGTGCGCAAGGGGCTCAGACCCTCAAGCGCGCCAGTGGGTGCGCCCTCAACATCACGGGTGGCACGGAGACCGGCCACGCGAGCGGTACGTACTCGCACTGGAACGGATACAAGCTCGACTTCGGCAAGAACACCTGCGTCACGAGCTACGTCAAGAACACCTTCACCTACATCGGCGTACGCGGCGACGGCGCTCCGATGTACAAGTCCGGTTCCGGCAACATCTACGCCGACGAGGGCAATCACTGGGACGTCCTCTACTACAACTGCGGCGGCTGCTGACCTTTCCGAGCCGGACGCGCAGTCCGGCGTCGGGTGCCGCACATTTCCGGGCGATGCGTCTTGCTCCCGCCTTGTCGTGGCAGCGCGGGAGCGTGGGAGCGACGACGGCGCCGAGCAGTCGGCGTCAGGCGATCCCGCTGCCGCGCAGCAGCAGCAACGTCACGTCCACCACCGCCACCGCCACGGCCGCCGCGAACGCGGCCTTCTCCCGGCGGCGGCCCAGGACCGTCCCCGTCACCGCGATCACGCAGGCCAGCGCGAGCGCCGTCACTCCCCAGCCGTCGGGGGGACCGGCAGGCCCCAGCGCAAGGACCGCCGACGCCATCACCAGCGGAACGGGCAGCAGCAGCCGCGCGCCGTCCGGGCCCAGGCGGTGCGGCCATCCCCGTACGCCCGTCGCCAGATCGCCGCGGATGTCCGGCAGTACGTCGCCCAGGTGGGCTCCGATGCCCAGTAGCGCCCCTGCGGTGACCACCCACCAGGCCGGCCAAGGCCGTCCAGGAAGTCCCAGCGCCACGAACGCCGGGAGCGCGGCGAACCCGATCGCGTAGGGCGCCCAGGACCATGCTGTCGCCTTGAGGCGCAGGTCGTACGCCCATGCCGCGGCCACTCCCGCCAGGTGAACCACCCCGGCCCACGGGCCGCAGGCGAGCGAAAGCGGCACGCACAGTGCCAGCGCGGCACACGCGGCCACCCACACCTCCCGCACGGCGACCGTGCCGTCGACGACGGGTTTGCCACGGCGGCCCGCGGCGATGTCCCGGCGCGCGTCGAACGCGTCGTTGCACCAGCCGACGGACAGCTGGCCGGTCAGCACGGCGGCGGCGATCAGAGCGCACCGCGCGGCGCCCTGGCCGGCGGTCACGGCCAGGGCGGTGATCAAAGTGGTGACGGCCACGACGGGCCCGGGGTGGCACGACCCGGCCAGGCCGCCCACCCGGCCGGCCCACCTCACGGCCGTGCCGTCGGCCGTCGACTGCTCGGGGGTGCCCACCCGGCCGATCGTAGGCGGCCCGGCCCCGCCCGGCCGGAGCACGCGCCCTGGACAAGCGGCCGGACGGGCGATCCCTGGTGCGGAAGCACCGGACCGGGGAACAGCTGCAGAGCAACTCACTCCAGTCGGTACACCGGACGGGAAAGATATGACGCGGATCGCCGCCGTTCGCGGTGCGCTCGCACCGCACCGTCACACCCAGTCCGAGGTCACCGACATAGTGGCTCGCACCTGCCTGCCCGAGGGCACCGACCGTCGGGTCCTTGACCGGCTGCACCGCAGCACGAAGGTCCGCTCGCGGCACATGACGCTGCCGCTCGAACGGTATGGGGAGCTGGACGGATTCGGCGCCGCCAACGACGTCTTCATCGCCACCGCCCCCGACCTGGGCGCCAAAGCCGTTCGCGCCGCACTGCACGCGGCCGGTCTGACCGCCGCCGACGTGGATCTGCTGATCTTCACCTCCATCACCGGCATCGCGACCCCCTCGATCGACGCACGGCTGGCCGGCCGCCTGGGGCTGCGGCAGGACGTCAGAAGACTGCCCCTGTTCGGCCTGGGCTGTGCCGGCGGCGCCGCGGGACTGGCCCGCATGCACGACTACTTGCTGGGCCGGCCCGACGACGTGGCGGTCCTGGTGTCGGTCGAACTGTGCTCGCTCACCTTCCAGCGCAACGACGCCTCCATGGCCAACCTGATCGCCACCGGACTGTTCGGCGACGGCGCCGCGGCGGTCGTCGCGTGCGGCGCGGACCGCCGCGACGCGAGCGCGGGTCCGGCGATCGTGGACACCCGCAGCCGCCTGTATCCGGACACCGGGCGCGTCATGGGCTGGGACATCAAGGACTCCGGCTTCCAGGTCGTCCTCGACCCGACGGTTCCCGATGTGGTGCGCCGTCACCTCGCCGACGACGTCGAGGGGTTCCTCGCGGAGCACGGCCTGAAGCCGAAGGACGTGACCGCCTGGGTGTGCCATCCGGGTGGCCCCAAGGTCCTGCATGCCGTCACCGAGGCACTGGATCTGCCCGACGAGGCGCTCGACGTGACCTGGCGTCACCTGGCCGACGTGGGCAACCTGTCCTCCTCGTCGGTGCTCCACGTACTGCACGACACCCTGGCCGAACGCCACCCGCCGCCCGGCACACCGGGGGTGCTTCTGGCGATGGGACCCGGCTTCGCCTGCGAACTGGTCCTGCTGCGCTGGTAGTTCAGCGGTCGTGGTCGGGTTGCGCACTCAACGGGTCCGGCGGTCAGTGGGGCGAACAGTCAAAGGGCCGGACGGGCGAAGGGCAAAGGACACATGATCTGGTACGGACTGCTGGTGGCCGCCGTCGCGGCCGAGCGCGTCGCCGAACTCGTCGTAGCCCGCCGCAACGAGCGGTGGAGCGCCGCCCGCGGCGCGACCGTGGCCGGGCAGGGCCACTACCCGGCGATGATCGCCCTCCATACCGGCCTGCTGATCGCCTGCCCGGTTGAGGTGTGGCTGGCCGACCGGCCCTTCGTGCCCGCCCTGGCCTGGCCGATGCTGGTCGTGCTCGCGGCATCCCAGGCGCTGCGGTGGTGGTGCATCCGCACCCTGGGACCCCGTTGGAACACCCGGGTGATCGTCCTCCCCGGGCTGCCCTTGGTGACGGGCGGCCCCTACCGGTGGCGGTGGCTGCGGCATCCCAACTATGTGGCCGTCGTGGCCGAAGGCGTGGCCCTGCCCCTGGTGCACACCGCGTGGGTCACCGCGGCCGTGTTCACGGTCCTCAACGCCGCCCTGCTCACCGTGCGCGTCCGCTGTGAGAACCGGGCCCTGACAGCTTCGACCGCCCCGGCCACCCCGGCCACGCCGGCCACGCTGCCCACGTCCCTTCCGGCGTGATCGACGTACTGGTGGCCGGCGGTGGTCCGGCCGGTCTGGCCGCCGCCATCCACGCCGCGCTGGCCGGCCTCGAGACCGTGGTCGTGGAACCCCGCACCGGGCCGGTGGACAAGGCCTGTGGCGAAGGGGTCATGCCCGGCGGCGTCGCCGCACTGAAGGCACTGGGCGTCGAGGTCACCGGCCGTGAACTGCGGGGCATCCGCTACGTGGACGGCTCCAGGGCCGCCGAGGCGTCCTTCCGCGACCGCGGCGGGCTGGGCATCCGCCGTACGACACTGCACTCCGCCCTGCACCAGCGTGCGCTGGGCCTCGGCGTGCGGATGCTTCGGGGGAAGGTCGGCGAGGTGCGCCAGAGCGCCGAGACGGTCACCGCCGCCGGGACCACGGCCCGTTGGCTGATCGCCGCCGACGGCCTGCACTCGCCGGTGCGCCGGAGCCTGGGGCTTGAACTGCCGGGCCGTGGCCGCCCGCATCGCCGCTACGGACTGCGGCGGCACTACCGCGTCGAGCCGTGGACGGACTTCGTGGAGGTCCACTGGTCCCGGCACGGCGAGGCCTATGTGACACCGGTCGGCGAGGACCTGGTGGGCGTCGCCGTCCTCAGCCGCACCCGCCGCGGGTTCGACGAGCACCTGGCGGACTTCCCGGCCCTCGCGGCAGCCCTGCGCGGCCCGGCCGCCACCGGTGTGCGCGGCGCCGGGCCGCTGCGGCAGCGCGTACGGTGCCGGGTCGCCGGCCGTGTCCTGCTCGTCGGCGATGCCGCGGGCTATCTGGATGCCCTCACCGGTGAGGGCATCGCCCTTGGTCTGGCGACGGCCGGAGCCGCCGTCCACGCCCTGGCGACGGGACGACCGGAGGAGTACGAGCGTGCCTGGACCCTGTTGACCCGTCGTCACCGGCTGCTGACCGGCGCCCTGCTGGCCGCGAGCCGCCGCCCGGGCACCGCCCGGCTCGTCGTCCCCGCGGCCTCGTGGATGCCCCCGATGTTCTCGGCCGCGGTCCGCGCCCTGCAGTAGGCGCCGGCACGGCGGCGACGCGTGAGGGCGAGGCTTCAGCTCACCGGTCAGACGGAGCAGAGCCTGGTGAGCGCTCAGAGGTACTCGGCCACGGCCGCCCGTCCCCGGATCAGAGGTAGCGCCGGCTCCACGGGCTGCGTCGCCGGTCGGATTCGTAGCGGCGCTCGAAGCGGTCGCGCAGGATCCGGCCGCGCCGGAACTCGACGTACTCGGGATCGTCCCGGGGCACCAGGCGGCTGCGCCGGTGGTAGTGGGTGATGCCGTAGAGGAGTCCGGCGGCGGCCAGCCACAGGATGGGTTCCAGGAAGCCGAAGGCGACCAGGACGACGAACAGAACGAGCAGAACGGGAATCACGGCTTTCTCCCAAGGGGGTTGTCAGTGTCGCCGGTTGTCGATGCGCTCACGTGTGGGCCAGCGGACATCCGTTGCCCAGCCGAGGCGTTCGAAGAGGCGGATCGCTTCGGCGGTGAGGTCGATCTGGCCGCGGTCGACTCCGTGACGAGCACACGTGGGGTCGGCGTGGTGCAAGTTGTGCCAGCTCTCGCCGAAGGACAACAGCGCGAGCGGCCACAGGTTGGTCGCCCGGTCGTGGCGACGGGTGCGGAACGGGCGGTTTCCGATCATGTGGCAGAGCGAGTTGACGCTCCACGTGACGTGGTGGAGCAGAGCCACCCGGACCAGGCCGCCCCACAACAGGGCGGTCAGGGCGGCGTGCAGGGTGCCTCCGACGGCCCAGCCCGCCGCGAACGGCAGTGCCAGACTGACCAGGCACAACAGCGGGAAGGCCCGGGCCACCCGGCGCATTCCCCGGTCGGCCAGCAGATCCGGGGCGTAGCGCTCGGCCTCCGGCTCCTCACCGATGAACAGCCAGCCCACATGCGCATGGACCAGGCCCTTCAACTGCCCGGTCAGGGTGGTGCCGTAGCGGAAGGGCGAGTGGGGGTCACCGGGGCGGTCGGTGAAGGCGTGGTGGCGTCGGTGTACGGCGACCCAGTTGATCACGTCGCCCTGGAAGCTCATCGAACCGGCCACGGCCAGCGCGAGGCCCAGTCCACGGCGTGCCGTGAAGCTGCGATGGGTCAGCAGCCGGTGGAAGCCCGCGGTGACACCCAGGAGGGTCACGACGTAGAAGAACCCGGCGATCAGTACGTCGGTCAGGCCGATGACCCTGCCCCACAGCACCCAGCCCCCCAGCGCCAGAGCCACCAACGGGAAGGCGACGACCAGCGCGGTCACCGCCAGGTAGAGGCGCTCCGTAGGGGGCGGCGTTCCCGCCTCGACATCATGGAAGGGTTCTGTCCCGTTGTACGAGGGGGCCGGTCGGCCTTCGGCCGACCGTGCTGCTGTGTGCGTGCTGCTGGGCACCCGGGGCTCCTCGGGATCGTGGCGACGGGAGCGGCCGGGGTCACGGGCTCCTGTGAAAGGGCCGCCGCATGCGGTCTGAACGCACGCGCGGCGGTCACGGGGAGCGACGTGAAGAGTCGTGATCGGGTGACAGCAGCTTCAGCCGCTGGAGCGAACCCTCGGCCGGGGATGCTGCACTCTCTCCCTGTGTCCGGGTCCCCTTCGGCGGTACCCACAAACGTCCCTGGAGGGTGGGGCTTTGGGGAACGGGGCCTTGCGGCGCGGGCTCACCAGGAGACCGGCAGGGCCTTCACCCCGTACACGATGCTCTTGGTGCAGAAATCGAGCTCTTCCTCCGGCACCGCCAGGCGCAGCTGGGGCAGCCGGCGCAACAGCGTCTCCAGGATGATCTGCAACTCGGCGCGTGCCAGCGGCTGTCCGAGGCACTGATGGACCCCGAAACCGAAGGCGAGATGGCGCCGCGCGTCGCGGGTGAGGTCGAGCTGTCCGGGGTGGGGGCAGCCCTCCTGCGCGAACAGCTCCTCGTCCCGGTTGGCGGTGGACAGCATGCAGATCACGCCGTCGCCGGCGGCGATGGACGTTCCCGCGACCTCCACGGGTTCCCTGGCCACGCGGGCCAGTCCCAGATGGATGATGGTCAGGTGGCGCAGCAACTCCTCGACGGCCGCGGGGATCAGCTCCGGGCGTTCGCGCAGCAGCGTGGCCTGCCGCCGGTCGCGCAGCAGCGCCAGGGTGCACAGGGCGCTCATGTTGGCCGTGCTCTCGTGGCCGGTGACCAGGAGCAGGAAGCCCAAGGACGCGGTCTCCTGCGCGGTGAGGTCCTCGCGTGCCACGAGCCGGCTGAGGATGTCGTCGCCGGGCCGGCGCTGTTTGTGGGCGGCCAGGCGGGCCAGGTACGACATGAGCTCGTGGTGGGCGTGTGCGGCCTGTTCGTGGGTGGTGTCGTTGTCGAGCAGGGTGCGGCTCAGTGACTGGAAGAGGTCGTGGTCCTCGTACGGGACGCCGAGCATCAGGCAGATGACCAGGGAGGGGACCGGAAGGGCGAAGTCGCCGACCAGATCGGCCGGCGCGCCCTTCGCGACCATGCGGTCGACGGCGGCGTCGACGATGCGCCGGATGTCGGGTCGCAGCGCGTCGATGCGTTTCACCAGGAAGTCTTTGGTGACCATGCGCCGCAGCCGGGCGTGCTCGGGGTCGTCCATGCGGATGAAGCTCGGTTTGGCGGTGGCCAGTTCGCGCTGCCCGGGGGAGAGGAAGGGAAATCCCGGGGTGCGGGCGTCGGCGCTGAAGCGGGGGTCGGCCAGGACGGCCCGGACCTCCTGGTATCCGGTGATCAGCCAGCACGGGGAGCCGTCGGGCAGCACGGTGCGGGTCAGGGGCCCCTGGGCTGCCGCATCCAGGTAGGCGGGCGGCGGGTCGTAGGGGCACCTGCCGTACGCGGCCGGGAGCGTGAGGGCGGGTGCCGTGGAGGTGAGCGACATGGGGGAGGAGCTTTCCGATAGCGGGGAGGTGGCGGGGGAAGGGGGTGGGGGCTACGGCTGCGGGGTGACGGTGATCGCCCCGCCGGGGCAGAGCGCGGCGGCCAGGCGCACACCGGGCTGTGCCGCGGACGCCCGGTGCCCGGGACGGAGCAGGACGAGACCGTCGTCGTCGCTCTGCTCGAAGACATCGGGGGCGGTGGTGACGCACTGGCCCGAACTGCAGCACCGCTCACGGTCGATGCGTACGTCGACGGCCTGGTCCGGCGCGGCATGGGTGCCGGGCGCAGGCGGCTGCTCGGCGGCCCGCGGGCTTTCGGCGGCGGCCCCGGCACTGTCCGGGGGCGTACGAAGCGTGCGCAGCGTCATGCACATCGTGGCCGACTGGCCGGCAAGGACCAGGAGTTCGACCAGCTGATCGGAGCGCAGGCGGCGGGCCAGCGCCTGCCACAGGGCGTCCGGCACATCGGCGCGGTCGGCCAGCGCGTCGACGGCCCGCAGCAGCACCAGGTCGTCGGAGCCCCAGCCGTGTGCGTCCAGGGGCGCCGCGGTGGCGGCCGTCTCGTCGGGGCGCAGCCCGGCGGGGCGGGCCCGGGCGGCGTGGCGGTCGTGGACGAAGGCGCAGTCCAGCCGGTGGGCGGTGCGCAGGATGACCAGCTCTCGGTCGCGCGCCGAGAGGGTGCCGTCGTGGGTGAGCATCCGGGCGAGCGCCAGCCATGCCTCGGCCAGCGGCAGATGGTGGGCGAGGGTGCCGAAGAGGTTCACGCGGCCCGGCCCGTCGTTGCGGGAGGCGTCGAGGACCGCGCGCAGGGTGCTCGGCCACTGCTCCAGGGGGACGGGGGCGATGCGGGGCCGGGTGTCGAAGGGGCGATCGGGCGCCTCGGCGGCGCGGGCCCGAGCGGGGGCGGAGGACTGGACGGGGGAGGGGAGGATCATCGTGCGACTCCGTACAGAGGGCGGGGAGGCAGGGCAGCAGCGCGGTGCCAGGTCGGCGGCCGTCACCATGCGCACAGGAGCAGGCCGCTGCTGGCGCCGCTGGCGAATCCGAACAGGCCCACCAGGTCCCCGCGTCGCAGCCGGCCGGTCTTCAGGGCGGTGGTCAGCTGCAGGGGAAGGGTGTTGGTGGCGACGTTGCCGTGGGCGGGGAAGGTGGACACGATCTGCGCGGGGTCCACCCCGACCCAGTCGCAGGCGACCTTCGTGAAGGCCACCGACGGCTGGTGGATGCAGACGAGGTCCAGGTCACCGGGCTTCACCCCGAAGTCGTGCAGGGCACCGCGCACCTTCTCGGGCATGCCGTCGAAGGAGGCCACCAGCTCGGCGGAGTCGATGCGCAGATGGCCCAGGGTGCGGTGCTGGGCGTAGGGGTTGGGCAGGGTCGCGGCCTGCCAGCCCCAGGAGTTGGCGAAGAAGCGGCTGCCGAGGATGCCGGGTTTCTCGGCGGCCTCGACCAGGACGGCGGAGCCCATGTCGCCGGTGCTCAGGCTGGGCAGCGCGTGCAGCACGTCGGCGGCGTCGTCCAGGGACCAGCGGCTTTCGCGGGTGCTCACCTCGGCGGTGGTGACGAGGATGCGGCGGTACTGGCCCGACCTGATGAACGCGTCCGCGACCTCCAGGGCGTTGAGCACGCCGTTGCAGGCGTTCTTCAGGTCGAAGACGGGACAGCCCAGGCCCAGTTTGGCGGCCACGACATGGGCGGTGGCCGGCTCTTCCATGTCGGCGAGGATGCCGGCGAACAGCAGCAGATCGATGTCCCCCGGTGCCGTGCCGTGTTCGTCGAACAGGTTGCGGGCGGCCTGGGCGGCGAGATCGGAGGGTTGTTCGTCGGCGGGGGCCACGGCGCGTTCGAGCAGCCCGTACATGTGCCGCAGGACACCGGGCGTCAGGGTGATGCCGGGGTTGTGGGCCCGGAAGCGGTCCTCGGCCTCGGCCACGGTCTGCCGGCCGAGGGGGACGTGGACGCTCGCGTGGGCGAGCGCGCTGTAGACGGTCACAGGGCAGGTGACTTTCTGAGGGTGGTGAGGTGCGGGGGAGGGAGGGTGGTACGACGGTGGCGGCGCCGGTCAGGGCGCGCGCAGGACGAGGACCACGTTGTGTCCGCCGAAGCCGAACGAATGGCTGGCCGCGGCCCGTACGGTCTGCGGCCGGGGCCGGTCCACCACGCAGTCGAGCGGGAAGCCGAGGTTGTCCGTCGTGAGGTTGGCGACGGGCGGAACGGTGGAGTGGTGGATCGTCAAGGCCGTCAGGGCCGCCTCGATGGCGCCGGCCGCGCCGAGGCTGTGGCCCAGGACGCCTTTGGCGGAGGTGACGGTGGGCCCGTGGGGCAGGACCCGGGCGATCAGCTCGGCCTCGGTCCGATCGTTCAACGGGGTCGATGTGCCATGGGCGTTGACGTGGTCGATGTCCGTCGGCACGAGCCCGGCCTGACCGATCGCGTCGCGCAGCGCCACTTCGGCCACCGTGCCGCCGGGGGCGGGTGCCGTGGGGTGGTGGGCGTCCGAGCTCAGGCCGACGCCGGCGAGCTGGGCGTAGTGCCGCTTGCCGCGCGCTCGGGCGTCCTGGGTGCGTTCGAGTACGAGGATGGCCGCGCCCTCGGCGATGACGAAGCCGTCACGGTCCGCTGCGAAGGGCCTGGAGGCCTGCGCGGGAGCGTCGGTGAGGGTCGAGAGGGCGCCCATCCGCTGGAAGCCCGCGGTGACCACGGGGCTGATCGCGGCCTCGGTGCCGCCGGCCACCGCGATGTCGCAGGCGCCGGAGAGCAGCAGGTCACGGGCGACGGCCAGGGCGCTGGCCCCCGAGGCGCAGGCCGTCTCCGTCGCCAGGGAGGGGCCGCGTGCGCCCAGGTCGAGGAGGACCTCACCGGCGGCCATGTTGGAGATCAGCATCGGGATCAGGACGGGGGACACCAGGTCGGGGCCCGCCTGTAGGCGCAGGGTCTGTTCCTCCAGGTGAGCCGCGCCGGCCAGCCCCGAGCCGATGACGACGGCCACCCGGGCGCCGTCCCAGCTGGTGGGATCGAGGCCCGCGTCGGCGACGGCCTCGCGCGCCGCGAGCACGGCGAGCTGGGTGAACCGTCCCATCCGCCAGGCCTTGCCGCCGCCGATCCTGCCCTGCTCGGGCGTCATCGGCGGAACGCGGCAGGAGAAGTCGACGGGCAGTTCCTTGAGTTGGTGGTCCTGGGCCGCCGTGGACTCGCCGCGCAGGACGCCCGCCCAGGTCGCTTCGCGACCGACCCCGGCCGGGGTGATGAGCCCCAGGCCGGTGACGGCGACCGCGCGGGTGTCAGCCCTCACAGCACCCCTGCCGCGGTGCGCTTGGCGGCCAGGGCCGCCGTGAGCCCGGCGATGGTGGTGGACTTGGTCGCCTCGTGCTCCTGCACCTCGACGGCCAGCTCCTCCTGCAGTGCCAGCGCGAGTTCGGCCAGGGCGAGGGAGTCCAGGTCGAGGCTCTCCAGGGTGGCCTCGGGGCGGATGAGGTCCTGGGGAACCTCGAACTTCGCGGTCAGGACGGAGTGGACCGCGGTGTCGACTGAAGACATGGCTGTGCCCTTTCTGCTGGTGCAAATGGTGAAAGCGGTGAACATGGAGGAAGTGCAGGAAGCGGAGGAAGTGGAGGAACGGGAACGGCGGGAGAGCTGCTGCTCAGCGGGAGCGCGGCGGGCCGTCGGTGCTGTGGACGGAGGGAACCGGGGCGAGGTCGGGCCACAGCAGGGCCGCGGAGCCCCAGGTGAGCCCGGCCCCGAAGGAGGTGAGCAGGACGCGCTGCCCGGCGTGGAGCCGGCCGTGTTCGGCCGCGTCGGCCAGCGCCAGCGGGATGGAGGCGGCCCCGGTGTTGCCGACCCGGTCGATGTTGGCGACCTGCCGGTCGGAGGGTACGGGGATGCGCTCGGCCACGGCGTTCAGGATCCGCGCGTTGGCCTGGTGCGCCACGAACCGGTCGATGTCGTGCACCGACCAGCCGACGTTCTTGAGCAGCAGTTGTGCGGAGAGCGTCATACGGGTGACGGCCTCCTGGAACACGTCGCGTCCCCGCATCTTGAAGTGCAGGTCCGCCGGGGTGTAGCGATCGGGTGCGGAACGTGCCAGCGCGCCACCGCCCGGCACTTCGATCAGTTCGTGGCCGGCGCCGTCGCTGCCCAGGTCGAAGCCCAGGACGCTGCCGGGTTCGCCCTGCTCGCCCCGGCGCAGCACCACCGCGCCCGCGCCGTCCGCGAAGACGACGCCCGCGCCGCGGTCGTCCGGGGCGATCAGCGTGGAGTACACCTCGGCGGCGACGACCAGGACCCGGTTCGCGATGCCCGCCCCGATCGCTCCGGCGGCGCCGGCGAGCGCGTACACGAATCCGCTGCACGCCGCGGCGACGTCCCAGGCCGCGACCGGGCCGAGGCCGAGGCGGTGGGCGAGCTGCGGTGCCATGGCGGGCATCGGCCGGTCGGGGGTGGATGTGGCCACCACGACCGCGTCGACGGGGGCGGTGGTGGCTGCGCCGAGCGGGCGGACCGGTGCGGCGGCCGCCACGGCGAGCGCGCGCCGTGCGGCCTCCAAGGCCAGGTCTCCGGTCGACACCCCGGGCGCGACCCAGTGGCGTACGCGGATGCCGGTGCGCCGGCGCACCCATGCGTCGTCGGTGTCCCAGGCGGCCGGCAGGTCGTCGTTGCTCACCGCGCGGGGCGGCACGACGCCGGCGAGGCCTTCGAGCACGGCGGTTCGCTCCGCGGCCGTCCCGTGAGTGGGGGAGGGCATCACCAAGGAGCCCTCTCCGCGCGGCCGGTCTGACGGCAGTACGCCGCTCGCAGCCTTGGCCCTGTCATCTGACGGAGCCTCAATTCAAGTGCACGGCAAAAGAGTTCGCCCGACACCCACACCTCACCCGGGATCGCGTTCCGCTGGAAACGGCATGACCTTATGGGGGCAAAGGATCTTGGGAAGAACATGCAGTTCTTCGAACGAAAGACCTAGAGGCGCCAATCGGTGGCGATCGCGCAGCTCAAAAGGGGGCGTGCAGGAACGTTACGGCCGCTGCGCCGAACGGGAGTCACGCCAAGGGATGAAGAAATGCCGCCATTACGGTGCGGCCTGACGCGCGGGACAGGGGCCGAAGACGCCGACGCTGGCCTCGCTCCGATCAGTCAACGACCGGCCCCCTCGGCAGGGTCGGCACCACGCCCCAGGTCGTTGTTGAACGTGTTGAATCCCGCGCACGGGGCTTCGCAGTCCTTGCGCCGCAAGCCGCTGTGCGCGGTGCGGGGCCCGAGGGGGTGCAGAGCATCGGCCGTGCCCGACCGGGAGGGGCCGTGGACGGCAAGAAGCTGCGCGACAAGCCAGGGATCGTTCATGTCTCCATGCTCGGCGACCCGTTCGCGGCGCGCATGTCCGCGCGGCCACGGCGCCCCGCTCAGACCTGCTGTGCGGAGCGGATGCGTGCGATCTCCCGGGCGGCGCTGACCGACGCGATGGCGACGTTCATGCGCTCGGCGGCGTCCACGGCCACGGACAGCTCCTCACGGCGGCCCTCCGCGTGGCACAGCCTGCCCTTGAGGAGCAGGCTGAACAGGACCGCGCGCGATTCCTGCGCGGGCCGCTCCTCGAGCGATGCGGTGAGCGCCTCATGGGCCTCACCCGTCTCACCGAGCCGGAGCAGCACGGCGGCCCGCTGATAGTGCAGGGACGCCGCGGAATAGACCGCGAAGGGATCCTCGCCGCCGGTGTAGTGCGGCAGTAATCGCGACGCGGTCTCCAGCCACTCCAGGGCCGCCGGGCGCTCCCGGCGCGCCGCGCACACCCGGGCCGCCTGCGCGGCGACGTACGCACGCACCGGGTTCGGCGCGTGACGGGAGACCTCCAGAGCGCGGTCGAGATACCCCGACGCGAGGGGGACCATGCCCTGCAGCAGGGCGCTCTCGCTCAACTGCCGCAAGGCGATGGCTTGGACGGGCCTGTCCTGTGCGTGATCGGCGAGCGCCTCGGCGGCGCTCAGCGCCCCCTCCGCCTCCTGGGTGCGGCAGGCGTCGGCGTAACTGCCCGCCAGGAGAACAGCGGTGCGCGCGGCATGCACCAAACCCGCCCTGGACTCCGTACCCACGACCGGGGCGCCGCCCGCGGGGCCGAAGGTGGACTGCAAGTAGGCCAGCAGCACCGGCTCGGTGTGCCTCCCGCCCAAGGCGCCCGTCTGCTGCACGAAGAACCGCTCGGCCCCGCGCCACACCTGCTCGTGCGCGGCCGGAACGGCCCGGTCCTCGCTGTCCGGATGGGCGCGCTGTTCGGGTACACGGGTGGGCGCCTCTTCGCCGTGACTGCCGCTTCGTACGCTGCTTGCTTCGAGGCCGGGGATGGCGGCGATGAGCGAGGCCGCGTCCTTGAGCCCCGCCGGCCGGCCATCGGCGAGCCCCAGCTCCGCCGGCGTGATCAGCCGCCCGAGCCGCTGCGTGAACAGCCCGCACAGCAGCTCCGGAACCGGGCGGCGAGGGCGGGAGCCGCGGATCCAGTGCGCGACCGTCGTCCGGTCGTAGGTGGTCCCCAGCTGGTGCCGACGGGCGTCGGCGTTGACGCGGCGTGCCAGGGCTTCGTACGTCCAGCCGGCCTCACGGATCAGGCTGAGCAGGGCGTCGTTGGGCGTAGCCATGGCCTCACTCCGTCGGTACGAGGGCTTGAGCCCGGGAGGACCTTCCCTGGGCTCAACAGACCCAACGGGCCCGACGGCGTACGGTTTCGGCATTCGAAAACTCCACACGACAGTTCCACATCCGTCGTGCGGCGTTCGAAGGGCCCACGTGACAGCGCCGGGGCCGCTGCCGGGGTTCCGGCAGCGGCCCCTTCGACCTCAGACCGTCAGTTCGTGTTGAGCGTCAGGCCGTAGTGCCGCAGCGTGTCGTCCAGGGGCTGGAAGTACGACGAGCCCTGGAGGTTCACCCCGCCGCACGACTGGTTCGTCGGGCCGCCCGAGGTCATGCCCTGGGCCTGGTTGCCCGCGATGTAGGCGCCGCCGCTGTCGCCGCCCTCCACGCACACCGTGGACCGGCCCAGGCCGCTGACCACGGTGTCCGGGCCGCCGTTGCGGTCGGTGTAGGTGACGGTGACGTTGTACGCGCCGACCCGGCCGCAGGTCCAGCCCGTCGTCGAGCCGGACTTGCACAGGGTCGCGCCGACCGCCGCGCGCTGGCTGCCGCGCACCGGTACCGAGGCGCCGTTGCCCCAGGTGCCGACCGCCGTGGTGATCGAGGATCCCGGCTCGATCGTCGCCAGGCCCATGTCCACGCTGTTCTGGCCGACCGCGAAGCGGGTCGTGGAGCCGGTGGCGAACTTCGAACCGTTGAAGTAGAGGCCCGGGTTGCCCGTCACGCAGTGGCCCGCGGTGACGAGATACTGCCGGCCCGCGGCGCTGCGTGCGCCGAAGCCCACCGAACACCACGAGCCGGGCTGGTTGTTGATGTTCATCCGGCTGCCCGGCGCGACGGCCGCCTTCGCCTGGAGCTCCTGCCCGCTCTTGACGATGCGGACGGCCTTCCCGTGTCTGCGGGCCTCCTTCAGGAAGGCGCGGGCCTGCGGGGTGCCGGCGTCGGCCACGGTGACCTTGACCGTGTCGGAGGCCAGGTCGGCCTCCCAGGAGGTTATGCCGCTCGGGACACGCTTGGCCGCCGCCGCGTCGAGTGCGGAGGTGATGCGTGTCAGCTCCGCCTCGCCCCGGCCGGGTATGCGGGCGGTCAGGCCGGTGGCCTTCACCCGCGCCGCCGCAGGGGCGGCGCCGACGTTCACGGTCAGCGTGCCCTTCGCGTCGAAGAACGCGCCGTCCGTGCGGACACCGTCCCGCTGGAGCCGGGCCAGCCGCCGCTGCTGGTCGGCCTGTTCGTCGAGGCGACGCACGGCGGCGGTGTCGCTCACGCCGAGGGTGTCAGCCAACGCCTCGATCATCTGCGGCTCGTAGCGCGGCGCCGGGGTTGAGTCGGCGTGTGCACCTGTGACACCGGTCGTGGCCACCAGGGCTCCCGCCGCAGCGGCAGCGAAGAGGTAATGCCGAACATGCGCCATGTGAATGCCTTCCGAGGGTAAGTGGGGGGTGGCATATAGATGTTCGGTGCACCGGGTGGGGTCGAATTGGTGCACCGAACATCCATCGGCGCGGTACGCGGGATTTCCCGGACCGTGCCGTGGGCGAAACACTCCCGCTGGTGCGGGGGGTCGCACAAGGCATGGCGAGGCACCGGCCCTTAAGGCGAAAGAGGTAAACACTTAATGGGCGCCGACTCCGAATGTGCGCGCCCGATACGTGATGCGGAAGCGGCGTTACGGATATTGACGTACGCCGTCCCGGCAGGGTTTGGTAGGCGAGGCGTGCGGGCGGGAATTCCTTTGCCCGCCGTCTATGTCCGGCCATGACACGCAACGGCGTCAATCGGGCAGTTGCGCATGATCCGGGTGTGTGGCTCGTCATTTGTCATGTCGGGAGGCGAAATTCGTGACGGTCTCATCCGGACTGACGTCGGACGGCGCGGAATCCGGTACCGGAGCGGCCTTTTCGACCGATCGCCCCGCTCCGTTCGCCGTGGCCCTGCGCGAAGCGGTGCGCCGCCGCGGGCTTCCCCTGGACCGGATCTGCGAGCGGCTCACCGCCCGCGGCATCCGCCTCACGCCCGCGACCCTCAGCTACTGGCAGCGCGACCGCACCCGTCCCGAACGCTCGGACTCGCTGCGCGCGGTGGTCGAACTGGAGAGCATCCTCGCGCTGGCGCCCGGCGAGCTGTCCGGTCTGCTGCAGCCGCAACGCCCGCGCGGGCGCCGCCCGGCCGTGCGCGTCGACGAGCACGCGACCCGCCGTCTCTACGGTCACGCCTCCCGGCAGGAACAGGCACTGGGCGAAGCCTTCCCCCGCTTCAACCAGGGCATCGCCATCCTCCTGACCCGCGAGGTCCTGCACCTGGACCGGCGCGGCTGCGTCAGCCGGCTGACCATCAATCACCTGGTCCGCGCCGTCGCCGACGGTCCCGACCGGCTGGTCAATCTGCACTTCCTGGACGATCCCGACGCCGGGCTGCCCGAAGCGACCGTGCACTGCGGACAGCTGGAATCGATGCGGCAGGACGCGGCATCGGGCGGGGTGATGCTCCAGATCGGCTTCGGCCGTCCGCTGTCGTTCGGCGAGACCACGACCGTCGACTACGAGATCCGCACCGTCCGGCAGGACCACCCGACGACGCTGCACGAGCGGGGGATACGCGGCAGCCAGGACGCCTATCTGCTCCAGGTGTACTTCCCCCACGACCGGCGCCCGGCGATCTGCCACTCGTTCTACCGGGAGAACGCCTCCGCCCAGCAGCGCAAGGTGCGCCCCTTGGCGGTGGACTCCTCCGGCACGGCCCATTTGTACGCCGCCCAATGCCGGCAAGGCATCTACGGCATGAGCTGGCAGTGGCCGGACGAGAACTCCTAGTACGGCAGAGGGGCCTCACCGTCTAAAGGTCCGTCCATACATGGCCATCGGAGTAGTTGGACTCGCCCCGGAAGAACCAGTCCGCCAGGTCGCCGATGCGTTCCAGGCAGTCCTCGTAGTAGGAAACAGGCGTCGGCCGCGGGAAGTCGGGGTGCGAGGTCCAGGAGGGGACGGCCGTCGCCAGTTCGTAGAACCCGTCGGCCAGCCAGCGGTCGATCTGGTCGCTCGATTGGTGGGCCGCGCAGGCGATCCGCATCGCCCGCTCCAGGCGGGTGTAGGCGACCCGGTCCCAGGTCAGATCGCCCCGCAGCCGGATCAGGAAGCTGCCCTCCGCCGCCGCGAACTCCTGCTCCAGAATGGCGAGGGCCTTTTCCACATGGTCGATGGGGTGCCCGATCAGCGTGGGCCACGCGGGCCGCCAGCGAGCGACGTATTCGGCGAAGTCCTCGCGCAGGAAGGCGGGATCCACCGGCTTCAGGCGGATCTGCCGACTTTCCGCGCCGGCCCACCACACCTCGAACTCGCCCACTGTTCCTTCCGCGGGCCAGCGTTCCGCGTCCAGGGGAAGAAGCAGCACGTCGACGAACCCGCCGTACCCGGAGCCCGCCTCCCCGAGGTCCACGAAGACGCCGATGGCTCCGGGTTTGGGGACGCGCGCGACGGTACCGGTGAGGAGCTGCCCGAAGCGCAATTCATGCCGTAGCCGGACCCAGTCGGCGTCGATCTCCTCGTGGGCACCGTCGGCACCGCCGGGCCCGATGGCATCGCTCATGCCGCATTGTCGCACCGCGCTCCGACAACGGTCCTGGTTCCATGCGCGGGCTGTGCGCTTCTTGCGGTCAGGGAGTCCGTCCCCGGCTCGGCCCGTGGTCCGCCGGGCACAGCTAGTGCGCCGCGACCCTCTCCACCAAACCGATTCCCCGCGCCAGCAACTCCCGCTCCTCCGCCGTCAGTTCCGCCTCGATGGCCCGCGCGAGCCAGTCCGCCCGGCGGCCTCGCTCCTCCTCCAGCAGTGCCTGCCCGGCAGGGGAGAGCTCGACCAGGCTCTTGCGGCCGTCGGTCGGATGCGCCCGGCGCGTGATCAGCTCCTGCTCCATGAGGAGCCCGACGGCTCGGGCCATGGACTGCGGGCGCACCCGCTGATCGGCCGCCAGTTCGCTGGTCGTCATCGCGCCGTTGCGGTCCAGGGCGCCGAGGACGGCCACCTGACCGAGCGGCATCTGGTCCTCGAGCTTCACTCGCCGCGAGAGCTTTCCCATCGCGGTGCGCAGTTCGGCGGCGACGGCGGCGGATTCCGGAAGGGGCATACCGAATTTTAACGCAGCGTAGCTGCGCGGGCAGAACTGCACAGCGGGACTGAACAGCCAAACTACACAGCACAACTGCGCAGCTCTGCTGTAGAGTTTTGCGTGTCGGGTTCAGCGCCACCGTCGCCGCAGCCGAACCCGGCACGTATGCGACAACGGGAAGGACTCCCATGACCGCCATCACCTCCGTCATCGGCCGCCGCGTCCTCGACAGCAGGGGCAACCCCACCGTCGAGGTGGACGTGGAACTGGCGGACGGATCCATCGGCCGGGCCGCGGTCCCATCCGGCGCTTCGACCGGCGCCCGCGAGGCCGTCGAACTCCGTGACGGCGACCCGGCGCGCTGGCACGGCAAGGGCGTCGACCGCGCGGTCCGCCACGTCAATACGGAACTCGCGGGCGCCGTCACCGGTCGCGAGGCCGAGGACCAGACCGGCCTCGACGCCGTGCTCGTGGCCACGGACGGCACTCCCGCCAAGTCCAGGCTCGGCGCCAACGCGATCCTCGGGGTCTCCCTGGCCACCGCCAAGGCCGCGGCCGCCGCCCATCGCCTGCCGCTCTACCGCTACCTCGGCGGCTCCGGCGCCCGGCTGCTGCCCGTACCGATGATGAACATCGTCAACGGGGGCGCGCACGCCGACAATCCGCTGGACTTCCAGGAGTTCATGATCGCCCCGATCGGCGCGGAGACCTTCGCCGAGGCCGTGCGGATGGGGTCCGAGATCTTCCACACCCTGCGCCGCGACCTCCTCGCCGCCGGGCACTCCACGGGCGTGGGCGACGAGGGCGGCTTCGCGCCCGCCCTGCGCACCGCCGAGGAGGCCCTCGACTTCGTGATGGCCGCCGTCGAACGCACGGGGTACCGGCCGGGCATCGACATCGGCCTGGTCATGGACCCGGCATCGTCCGAGTTCTTCCGCGAAGGCGTCTACGACTACACCGGGGAAGGCGTGCGGCGCACGCCGGCCGAGAACGCCGACTACCTGGTCAAGTTGATCGACTCGTACCCCATCGTGTCGATCGAGGACCCGATGGCCGAGGACGACCTGACGGGCTGGCGGGACCTGACCGCACGGGTCGGCGCGCGCTGCCAGCTCACCGGGGACGACGTGTTCTGCACGAATGAGACCATCCTGCGCGAGGGCATCGCCTCCGGCGTCGCCAACTCGGTCCTGGTGAAGGTCAACCAGATCGGCACCCTCACGGAGGCCCTGGCCACCGTCGACACCGCCCACCGGGCGGGCTACACCGTCGTCATGTCGCACCGCTCGGGCGAGACGGAGGACACGACGATCGCGGACCTGGCGGTGGCCACGGGCTGCGGCCAGATCAAGACCGGATCGCTGTCCCGCTCCGACCGCACCGCGAAGTACAACCAGCTCATCCGTATCGAGGAGGAGTTGGGAGGCGGTGCCCAGTACGCGGGCGCGGAGGCACTCCTGACCTCGCGGCAGCGGACGGGACTCCCGGCAGGAGCCTGATCGCCAGGGCGCTCATCGTCCAGGGGTCGCGACCGGAAGGCGGCGGACCGGGTTGACGCCCGTCCGCAACCGCCTTAATTTCCCGGAAAGCGCCCGTATGAGGGCAAGTACTCGCCTCCACTCGGACGGAAGGGGGCATCCGCATGGATCCGCTCACGCTGGCCACCGGCGCCGTCGCCCTGCTGACCCCCTTCCTGTCCAGAGCGGCTCAGGACTTCGCCGGCGCCGCGGGCCAGAGCGCGTGGCTCAAGGCGGAGGAACTCCTCTCCCGGCTGCGGGCCCGCTTCGCGGGAACCGAACACGAGGGCACGGTCGAGGAGTTCGCCGACGGCCCGCAGGCCCACACGCAGGAGATGACGGACCTCCTGGAGGCGGAGTGCGAACGCGACGCCGCCCTGCGTGAGGAGATCGAGCGCCTGCTGAACGAGGTGAAGCGAGCAGCGCCGCACATCGTGGTCGTCCAGAGGATGAAGCGGATGGAGTCACAGGTCGGCGTCCGGTCCAAGAAGATGACCAGGGGCGATGTGTCGGTGACCCAGGAGTCCGACCACGCCGTCTCGGGGGCCGCCGTGGACATCGACGAGATCGGCTAGGGCCGGTCCGGGCGGGGGCGGACCTACCCCATGCGCACGAGCGATCTCTTCTTCGACTCCGTCGTCACCTCCCATGTGGACTCCGCGCACTTCCTGCGCCGCGACTGGCTGGCCCAGGACATCCAGCGGCAACTGGACCGTGACGACATCCGCGTGGTGCTGCTCACCGCGGCACCCGGAGCGGGCAAGAGCGCGTGCCTGGCTCAGCTCGCCCACGACCACCCGACGTGGCCGCGCTACTTCATCCGGCGTGATCAGCGCACCCCGCTGGCCGACCCGACCGCACGTGCGTTCCTGCTGCGGGTGGGCTTCCAGCTGGCCTCCGCCTGTCCAGAGCTCTTCACGACCGAGCAGATACGCATCGAGGTGACGCAGCGGATCGGCGAACTCGCCGACGGAGGCGAGGTGGTGGGCGCGGAGGTACGACGGCTGCTCACCTCGCCCTTCCACCAGACGGTCCTGCACATCAAGCAGGACGTCGAGCGCGCCGGGGGCAAGGCCACCGGCCTGCGGATCGGCGAATGGGTCGGCGATCCGCGGCTCGTCGAACCGTCCGACCTTCAGCACATGGCGCTGTTCGACCCGGCCCGTGCGCTGCGGCGGCTGCGGCCCGGCGCCCGGCTCGTCGTCCTGGTCGACGCACTCGACGAGGCGGCGGCCTACGACGGGGAGCACAGCCTCCCGCAGTGGCTGGCGCGTCTGCCGGAGTTGCCGCCCAACCTGCGTCTGGTCGTCGCGTCACGGCCCAGCCTCGATGTGACGACTCTCTTGGAGGGGCAGGCAGGTGTGCTCGCGCACGTGGGCATAGCGGCGTACGACGACCGCGTCGCCCGGGACCTGCGCCGGTACACCCGGCAGCTGGCCGCCCGGCCGCCGGCCGCGCGGACCCTGGCCGAAGCCGGCCGCGACCCACACGACTTCGTACGGGAGGCGACCCTCAAGGCGAACGGTAACATCGGCTACCTGGACGCTCTCGCACGGGCCGTCGACGAAGCGGCCGTCTCGGCCGAGGCCGCGGCCGCCCTGGGCGACCTGCTCGCGCTGCGTGAACTGCCCCAGCACATCACCGGTCTGTACGGATTCTTCCTGCGGCAGATCCGCGCTACCGCGGGCGCACGCGACGTACGCCTCGTCGACACCCTGACGGGGCGGATCGCGATGCTCGACGCCTGGGCCGCGGTCTACCGCCCGCTCCTCGAAGTGCTCAGCATCGCGCCGGAGCCGGTCGGCCTCGATGAGCTGCGCGCCCTCGGCGGCATCGACGCCGAGCCCTCGGACGTGGCGACGGCCCTGCGACGGCTGGGTCAGTTCCTCGCGGAGGAAGAGGGCCGCCACCGCTTCTACCACGCCACCCTGGCCGAGTTCGTGACCTCGCCAGGGCTGCGCGCGCAACCGGAGCTGCATGTCGAGAGGATCAGCACTCACGCCCTGGTGGCGCGGCGTCTTCGGCACCTGTTCGCCGGCGCATGGGCCGAACCGGGCGAGCGGGTGGCGCCCTCCGTGCACCGGTACGGCCTGACCCACTGCGCACGACATCTTTACGACGGCCGCCTGCGGCACGAACTGTTCGAGCTCCTCGACGCGGGGGACTACGGAGTGGCCAAGTCGCGTGCCGACGTCACGCCATCGTCCTACCTGGCCGATCTGGCGCTCGGCATCGGCGCCGCGCGCCACGAGGTGTCGGCGGACGCGTCGGCGGCACTGCCGCGGCTGTTCCGCTACGCGTTGCTGTCCCATCTGCTGTCCGGCGCCGAGACCACCCGGGCCCCCGCCGTGCACGCCGCGTGGATGCTGCTGGACGACGGCAGACGCGTCCTCAAGCTCATCGAAACGGTCCCGGATCCGCGTCTGCGGGCGACGGTGTTGGCCGATGTCGCCATGGCCTTGCTGGGTGAGGCCGGTACGCGACCCGGCGACGACCGGATCGAGGCGGCGCTGACCGCGACCCGGGCCGCGGTCGCGGCGCTCACCGCGATCGCCGACGAGGACACGGCGCTGGGCGCGCTCGACGACCTGCTTCCGGTGTGGCGGCGGCTGTCGGAGCTGGGAGCCGAGACCGGCGAGGATCTGACGGCCCTGTGCCTGAGCCTGGCCGACGCACCCGTCCCTTCGGCGGAGCACGTGCGTGTGCCGGCCGAGGCCGCGACCCTCCTCTGGGACGTCGACCAGCAGGCCGCACGGCAGCTGCTGGGCCGGGCCGGACAGAACGCAAGCCGTGCCGCGCGCTCTGCACCCCCAGAACAACTCGACGGAATGTGGGTGTCGTTGACCCAGTCGTACGCCGCCGTGGGGCAGTCGGCCGACGCGGAGGCGACGATCCGGAACATCCAGGACCCCGCTCTCCGTACGGTGATGACGGTCCGTCTGGTGGACGCAGAACTGCGGCGCGGAGATGCCGACACGGCACGAAGCCGTCTCGACGCCGCCGAGGAATCCCTGGCCCGCGCTCCACTGGACGCCGGGACAAGCGCGTCGGCCCGCGCGGCCCTGGCCCGGGGCCTGCTGCTCGTCGGCGACACCGCCCGGGCCACGGCACTGTGCCAGGCGGCCGTTCGCGACGTGGAGGGCGAAGAATTGCCCTCCGAGACGGCCACCGGAGAACTGATCGCGCTCTTGGACCACCTCGGCGCACCGGACGAGGCCCAGCGGCTCGCAGTCCGGCTCCACGACGCGGCCGTGGACAACGAACGCGGGCTCCGCGCCAAAGGCACGTTCCCCGTCTACCCCCTGTGGGCGGCCCTGGCTCTGGCGGACGCGGACCGGCCGGAGCCGGCCCTCGCCGTGATGCGCGAGATGGCTCCTGCGCAACGGGCCGCTCCGGGCCAGGCCGTCGCCGCCGCCTTCGTGCGACAGGGCCGCGTGGAGGAGGCCTTGGCAGTCGTAGACCTGATGCGGGACGCGGAGAACGCCCCCGTCCGGGTTTCGGTCCTGCCTCCGGGGCGCCGCGCCGACGCGACCGGAAGAGCCGACGACGCCCTGTTCACCATCGTGTCCGGTCTGCTGCGCTCCGGTGCCGCGCAGAGCGCACACGAGGCGGCGCAGCGGGCCGAAGCCATCGACGCACGGTCCCGGATCACCGGAGCGCTCGCCCTGCACGAGATCGCCACGGGCCACCGTGAGGCCGCCAGAGCCCTCCTGGACGAGGACGAGCAGCACATCCGCTTGATGGGCACCGCGCCGATCCGGCACTACTTCACCGACGACGTGCTCGACCTGCTGGCCCGGCACGGGGACTGGGCCACGGCGAAGCGCACGGCTGCCGACGCGGACCGCCAGGGAGCACACGACGCCACCGACCGGCTCGTGCGCCTTCTCATCGACGCGGGCGAGTTCACCGAGGCCTCCTCGACGATCGCCACCATCGAGGATCCCCTGACCCGCGCCGACGCCCTGGTGCACTGGGCTGCCAAGGCGGGTGGCACCGTCCCGCAAGATGCCGTACAAGCGCTGTTGGACGGTCAGAACCTCGTGCGCGGCCTTCCAGCAGCCGATCAGGGAGGTGTCCTCTACCGCGCGGGCACCGCTTTGGCGGACCTCGGTGAGCTCCCGGCAGCGCGAGCGGCGCTGCGCGCAGCGGTGACGGCATGGTGGGAAGCCCCCGCGACCGGCATCGTGCCCTCCCTGGGCAGCCGACTGGCAGGAGCGTTGGCACGCGTGGGCCTCCTGGCCGAGGCCGACGCGCTCGCCGACCGGTTCCCCGACGCCTGGCTGCGCGTGGACCGAGCGCGCGCCTGGATCGACATCGCCAGGGCGCTGGAGGACCGGGGGCATCGGGCGGAGGCGCTGGAGCGGCTCGGCCGGGCCGTCCACGCCGTCCGTCCGGGCGAGTTCACCGAGTCCTGGGACTACCCGGACCGGCTCAAGACGCTCGGCACGGCGGCGGGTCTGCAGAGCGCACTGGGAGCGCAGCCAACGCCCCCGCCCGACGGCGACCTGCCGGCCCACTACCGCGAGCGATGGCGCGCGGGAAACGCCACGGCACTCGCCCAAGCAGGACATCCGGCGGCGGCCCTCGCCCTGTACGGGAGGAGCGAGCGGCCCGACGACGATGTGCTCATGGCCATCGCTGCGGCCTGCACGGCACAGGGACGGTACGCGGACGCCCAAGCGCAGGTGGAACGGATCGTGCGCGAGACCGATCGGCTGCTGGCACTCGCCGCGCTGGCCACGGCGATCGGCACGGGCGCCCAAGCGCGCGACGCGGCGACCCGGGCGGCGGCGCTGTTCGGCGAGGTGCGGGAGAGCCCGCGGACCACCAGGTACTGCGCCCGGGCCGTCGGAGAAGCACTGACGTCCTGCGGAGCCCGTGACGCACTGCGTGAGCTGACTGTCCGGCAATGGTGCGGCGCGGTCGACGCCCTGCGGCTGGCGATCCTGCTCCCGCTGGCCGCACCGCTCCTGTCGGCCGCTGCCGCCCGGGAGGTGGCGACGTCGGTCGCCTGGCTGGAGGACTTCTTGTCCCGCACGGGTTGACGGACGGAGGGCTCACTCCAGAGAGCCTGAGGAATCGAGGTGCTGCTGCTCGGCCGTCCTGGGCGGCTACGGCCTGTGCATCTTCTGGGGTGCGTCAGCTCGGCCCTCAGCCTTGGGCCCCAGCCGTGTCGTCCGGGCTGTCGGCGGCGTCCGTCACCAGAGCGAGGGTGGACTCCACGGAGCGCAACGCGGACGCGAAGGCGGCGGGCATCCGCGCGTGCCAGCGGGTGAAGATCTCCACAGCTCGGCGAGCGGCCTCCAGCGCGGACGGCAGGTCGTGGCGGCACTCGGCCCTGATCTCGGCGAAGGTGTCGAGCGACTTGGCCAGATCGATCTCGTATGCCTGTGGGTGGGCCGCAGCGAACCGCTCCCGTATGGCGAGGGATTCCGCGGAGGTCTCCAGTGCCGCGGCACGCTCGCCCTGGAGGTGCAGGGTGATCGCGTAGTTGTTCAACGACTGGGCCAGCAACGGGGAGAACACGGCGTCGTTCGTGACGGAGAGACGGCGGCGGATCAGTACGGATTCCTGGGCGGCGTCCAGGCCTTCGGCGCTGCGTCCCAGGGCCCACAGCACCGCGGAGAGATTGCACAGGGCTTGGGACAGCAGGGCGTCCCATCGGTCGGGGTTGGCCTTTCCCAGTCGACGGGCGCGCTCAATGGCTTCGCGAAGCGAGTCGAGCGACTCCTCGTGGCGGCCCTGGCCTTGCAGCATGTACCCCACATTGCTGAGGCCGCTGGCCAACTGGGGCTCATAGAGCTGAGGTTGGGCGGCGGCATGGGGCCGCAGAAGTTCGATGGACTCCAGGGTCACCTCGACCGCCCGGGGGCTGCCGACCGCACTCAACCGTGCGCCCAGCAGACCGAGCATCTCCGCCATCGGGCCTTCCGAGGACAGCCCCAGTTCACGAAGGCGGGCGACGCCTTCCTCCGCGGCCGTCACCGCTTGCCGGACCTGGCCGGACTCCGCGAGCCACATGGCAAGGCCACCGTAGGCGGCGGCCAGGAACGCCTTGTCCGCGGGCGACAACGCGCCGGATTCCCTGCCCAGAAGTCCGATTGACTCCTGGGCCGCCTCCACCGCCTCGTCACGGCGCCCGCACTCGGCCAGGCACCGCCCCAGGGCCGTCAGTGACCGGGCGAGCTCACGGTTGAGGGAGGGCTCGCGCTGGGCGACCGTGCGGCGCAGCGCCACTGCCGTTTCCGTCTCGCGCAGCGCTTCTTCGCGACGGCCCGCGTTGGTGAGACGCTCGGCGAGATACTGGTGCAGTCGACCGCGCGTCCGGTCGTCGGTGTCCGTGGCGAGTTCATGCTCCGTCAGGCGCTTCACCAGCACCGCGATTCCAGTGTCCAGGTCGACATTCAGCTGGTGCGGCAGCAGGTCGTTCACGGCCTGGAGGACATCGAGGTCGGTGTCCTGGAGTTCCGCGAGTCCCGCCAGGGCGGCACCGCCGGCCGCCAATGCCAGGCCGGGGTCACGAGCCAGCAGCGGAAAGAGGGTGGTGCGGCCCATGTGGGGCCAGCGGCGCGCTGTGTCGATGAGCGTGACCACGGCCGGCCGGGCATAGCCGGGTACACCCTTGGGGGCGTGCAGCAGCCGGGCCGCGGCGCCGTCTGCCCAGCTGTCCGGAACGTAGGCCGGGTGCGAGTGCCCAGGAGTCGTCAAGGCCAGGAAGTCCTCGCCGAGCCGGTCCGGTCGCAAGGGGTGCAGCCACGTCTGGTCCACCTGGCCCGCTGGCACCGGATAGCAGGAGGCGTGATCGTCGAGAGCCGCGTCGGCCTGTGCATCGGGTAGGGCGCCGCTCTGCTCCAGCGCGGCGACCGCTTCGGCTCGGCCCAGCCCCTGGGTGAGCGTCGCCGTGTAGACGATGCGCCCCATCACGGCAGGGGAGACGCTCACTCCGCCGTGATCGTGGGCGTTCTGCCAGAAGTCGTGTTCGCGATCCAGGAGATAGGAGGAGAGTCCGGCCGGGTCGAGAGGCGGTTCCTCCCCGCGTGCCCGGGCTTCCACGGCCACCAGGGCCGCCATGTGCAGGGTGAGCACGGTCTCGTACCCAGGTCCTGTCAATTCGGGAGGCGTGGCCGTGTCCGGCTGCGGCAGGGCGAGGGCTGCCGAGAACGCCGCGCCCGCCTCGTCGAAGACCCGCTGCCGCTCGGGGAGGGTCGGCGCCAGGGAGGAGAGGGGCACCGTGCGTGCGTCGAGGTAACCCGCTTTGGTGAGCCGGTGCCGAAGGGCAGGCCACCAGGACTGAGCGGCGCGAGCCAGCAGCAGCACCCGCGTCCGCCGCCCGGGGACGCGCAGCAGGGGGTTGAGGAGCAGGAGCAGGAGATCGTCCAGCGGCCAGCGGTCGGCGTAGTCCACGACCAGCAGCAGCGCATCACCCAACTCGCCGGGCTGCACCACTTGGTAGGCCGTCGGGTCGCTCAGGTGATGCGCCTCGCACACCCGCCACCCCTCGCCCGATGAGCCTTGGGTGAAGTGCGCGGCCAGCCGCGTCTTGCCCTGTCCGCCAGGGCCATGGACAAGGAGTGCGGTGACTCCCGCTTCTGGTGCGTCCCGCCAGGACCGGAGCAGCGCCGTTTCATCCTCGCGTCCACGGAAGCCGACGACCGCGTTCTCCGCGGCCAGCAGCACACTGGGGCGCATGGCAGCCTGTGGGCCGCTGACGCCGGGATGTTCGGAGGGTACGGGCACGATCTGGTACACCGGGTACCCGTTGCGGATGTGCAGGTCTCCCTGTAGGACGGCGTAAACGCTCGCGCCCGCCTCGGCGTTGATGATCTGCCGGGCCGCGCCGCCGGAGGGCCGGTCGCCCGCGGAGGGATCACTCACCGGAATCGCCCACTTTCCCCGCCGTCTTCCGCTGCCCCCGGGCTGGGCGCCGGATGGATGTGCATGGCACCGTCCTGCACCGTGTAGAGCAGTCCGCCACCCGTCACCGTGTTGTGCTGGATCCTTGCCTGACGTTCTTGCCCCGGGTCGTCGCCCCGACCGTTCTCATGGGCCGGTGATCCTCTGCGTGTCGCGTCGTGCCGTGCGTCCAGTAAGTCGCGCCTCAGCGTGCTGAACGACCGATGGGCCGTGGAATCCGGCCGCACGATCGTGAAGTGGTCCCCGGGCAACACATCCGCCTGCGGGAACACGCTCCGCGCCGAAACCGACGTCACCACCCCGTCTTCCTCCCCCGCGTAGACCCGCACCGGGATCGGACAGGTGTCGGCGGCGACCTGCTGGGCGTGCACCACGCGATTGAGTACGGTTCGCTGCGCCTCGGCGACGGCCATGTTGAGCGGGCGCAGCTCGCGCTCCTGTGGATGCCTCGGCAGCAGGCCGCGCCGCAGAGTCAGCAGCAGCTCGGACCCCGAGTTGGGACAGGCGAAGAGAACGGCCAACCGGACGCGGCGCAGCTCCCGCCCTCGCCCCTCGTTGAGCATCCGGGCGAGGTAACGCTGTACGACGAGACCGCCTTGGCTGTGCGACACCAGGACGACAGCGTCGTAGTCGCCTGCCTCCACTTCAAGGAAGACCTTGAGGCTTCCGGCGATGTCGTCGAAGGACGGGATGCGGCGCAGGGGGTTGAACCACAGGCGCGGGGATGCGTACCGGAACGGCAGTGGCGCGACGAACCCCAGCTCCGGGTCCCCGGCGATGAGCCGCTCGAAGGGCCTCCACACCTCAGGAGACGACGCAAGCCCGTGGACGAACACCACTGCGACCAGCCGACCGTCCGACGACATGTCCCACCCCCGTCGCACCATCAACTCCCCACGCAGGACGGGGTGTTGCATACCACTTAGGGTACGCCGGTTGCACATGCCGTGAGGGTCAAGGACGGGTTCGGTCGTGTGTGCGGCGGCAGCGGATGTGCGTGCCCAGGATGGACGGTTTCTCCATCGATGCCGTACGAGGCAGGAGAACTTCTCCCTGTCCCTGCGGTGGCGGCCTGCCTACGGTGAGCGGGCTCACCTGGCAGAACGGTCGTTCAACCAGCACAGGGACATGAGGAGTCGTCGATGACGGAAGCCGAGACGCTGCGCCGCAGCGCACTGCGCAAGATCGCTCGCAGGCTCATCCCCTTCCTGGGCCTCGTGTACTTCGTCAACTATCTGGACCGCACGAACATCGGCTTCGCCAAGCTGACGATGAGCGCGGATCTCGGTCTGACCGAGACCATGTTCGGGCTCGCTTCGGGGCTGTTCTTCATCGGCTACCTGCTGTTCGAGGTGCCGAGCAACCTCGCCCTGCACCGCTTCGGCGCGCGGCGCTGGATCGCCCGCATCATGGTGACCTGGGGCCTGTGCGCGATGCTGCTGGCCTTCGTGCAGTCGGCCGGGCAGCTGTACGCGGTGCGTGTGCTGCTCGGCATCGCCGAAGCGGGCTTCTTCCCGGGGATCATGCTGTATCTGACGTGGTGGCTGCCGAAGGCCGAACGAGTGCGGCTGATCGGCGCGTTCCTGGTCGCCATCCCGCTGTCCAGCGCCCTGGGAGCCCCGCTGTCCACAGCGATCATCACGTATCTCGACGGGTTCCTCGGCCTCGAGGGCTGGCGGGTGATGTTCCTGCTGGAGGGCGTGCCGGCCGTGCTGCTCGGCGTGGTCTGCTGGTTCTACCTCACCGACCGGCCCGCGGACGCCGCCTGGCTCACCCCCGGCGAGCGCCGGGCCCTGGCCTCCGAGCTGGAGGCCGAGCGCGCCGAGCTCGCGCCCGCCGCGGAGGGCTCCGCCTGGCGTGCCCTGCTCAGCGGCAAGGTGCTCGCCCTGGGCGGCATCTACTTCGGGATCGTGTACGGCCTGTACGCGCTGTCGTTCTTCGGTCCTTCGATGGTCGCCGGCTTCTCCGAGCGGTTCGACACCGAGTTCAGCCTCGTGCAGACCGGTGCCATCGTGGCCGTGCCCTTCGTGGCCGGAGCGTTCGCGATGATCCTGTGGAGCCGCCACTCCGACCGCACCGGGGAACGGCGCTGGCACCTGGCGGCACCGGCCGTCGTGGGGGGCCTGACGATCCCTGTCGCCCTCTACCTGGACTCTCCGTACGCGGTCATGCTGATGGTCACCATCACGGCCGTCGGCATCTTCTGCGCGCTGCCGGTCTTCTGGCACTTCCCGCCCACGGTCCTGACGAGCGCGGGAGCGGCGGCGGGCATCGCGCTGATCAACACCCTGGGCAACGCCTCGGGTTTCCTCGCGCCGTACGTGACGGGGTGGGCCCGCGACGCGACCGGGGACATCGACACCGGGCTGTGGATCGTCGGCATCGTGATGGTCGCCGCCGGGGTGGGAGCGGCCGTACTGCGCGAGGGGCCGCGGGCCAAGGGCGGTGAGACGGCGCCCCTTGCGGGGTCGACCACCCGGACGCCTGCATGACCTGCACGACAGGAGCGGGCGGCGGTCAGGTCGGCGGCCGGTTGCTGCCGCTGGGCGCACGGCTCAGGTCGACCACGCAGAAGAGGTTGCCGTCCGGGTCGGCGAGCACGACGAAGTCCGGGTCGGGCGGATACAGGTCCCACTCGACGGTTTGCGCGCCGAGTGAGACCAGCCGTCGTACCTCTGCCTGTTGCTCTTTTGTGGTGTCGGTGAACAGGTCCAGGTGGAGACGCGGGCGGGGCTCTGCCGGCGAGGCACTGTGGAGCAGGCCCAGCGCCCGGCCCGAGCCGTCGGCGTGGTCGAGCGTCCGCCATGTCTCGCTCTTCCACTCCTCGGTGGCGACCAGCTCCAGCGCCTGCGTCCAGAAGGCCACGGCGCGGGGAATGTCGGTCACACCGATGACGGGAATTCCGAGCTTCAGCATGCGAAGAAGCCTAGGTGCTCTCGTTCTCGTCTAGGTGCTCTGCGAGGCGGCTCCCTGCTGCGGGGGAGCCCGCGGTGAAGACACCGCGGCCCTCTCAGGCCAGCCGACTCGCCAACTCATGTAGCCGCAGGGCAAGTTGGATGTCCAGGGCCCGGTCCGCGCCGCGCCAACCCGCGCCGAGCAGCTCGTCGGCGCGGTTGAGGCGCTGGTAGAGCGTGTTGGCGTGGATGTGCAGGTCCGAGCAGGTGCGGGCGTGGTGCTGCGCGTTGGCCAGATAGGCCGAGACCGTGGCCGCCAGGTCGCCGCCCCGTCCCCTGGCCCGGTCGTGGTCGAGCAGCGGGCCGACGGTCGTGCGGACGAACACCTGGGCCTCGTCGGTGCCGGCCTGGGTGAACAGGGAACGATAGGCGCCCAGTTCGGCGGGCTCGGCCACCACGCCGGGCCGGCCAAGGGCCCGCAGCATCGTCGCCGTCTGCCGCGCCTCCCGGTGCGCCCGGCGGATCTCCGCGACGCCGCGCCCGCACGCGGCCAGCCCCACCGGACCGGCAAGACCGCGCGCTTCCACCAGCGCTCGGAGTTCGGCCAGGCCGATGCCGGGCACCAGGAACGTGATCTGGTCGCCGAGCTGGGCGCTCCAGCCGGAGGTCTCCTGGGCAAGGCGGGCGATCTGGTCGGCCGTGTGGTCGGTGTCGCGGGCGTCCACCACGGCCAGGGCCGCGACGGAGTCGACGTCCATGCCCGCGCCCAGCGCACGGCGTCGCACCCCCGCCTCGTCGGCCTCGGCGGAGAGCAGCGAGGTCAGCACCTCGCCGCGGGTGCGCAACTGCGTCTCCAGGACCGAGCGTTCGAGAGCGGCCACCAGCGCCACGGTGACCGCGCCGATCGACAGCAGCCGTACATGCTCGTCGGGGAAGGCGTGCTCTCCGATGGCGACCAGCGAACCGGTGTGACCTCCGCGCACCACCACGGGCAGCGCCACACCGTGGCGATCGTCGTGACGGAACCGGCGCGGGGCCTGCGGCTCCCCACTCGTCTCACTGGTCCAGGGCAGCGGATGCACACACTCCGGTCCGGCGACCAGATCGCCGTGCGCGTCGAGGACCGACACCGTAAGGCCCGTCGCTCCGGTGATGGCCTGTGCGACCTCGCGATAGCCGCCCCCGCCGACCACCACGTCCGTGAGCCGGTCGCGCAGTTGCGCCTCCGCCCGCGCCAGGGAATCGCCGCGCCGCAGCGTCAGATTGGCCTCGCGCAGATCCGCGATGAGCGCGGCGTTGCGCAGGGCCACCGCCGCGTGGGCCGCCAGGGCGGCGAGCAGCTCCACCTCGCGGTCGGTGAACCGGCGCGGGCTGCGGTCGGCGGCGAGCAGGACCCCGACCGGCTCGTCGTCGACGATCATCGGCACGCCCAGGATTCCGCCGAGCTGCTCGGCCGCCGCGGCACTGTCGACGGCGGGGGTGCGGGCGATGGCCGGGTCCTCGCGGTAGCGGACGGTGGACTGCGGCGCACCGCTGCGCAGGACCAGTCCGCCCAGGCCCGCGCCCGATTCGAGTTCGATGCCGCGCAGTGTCGAGCCCATCGAGCCGTCGACGGTCTCGATCCGCAGCCGCTGGTCGTCGTGGAGCACCATGATGTAGGCGAGATCGACGGAGAGCAGCCGCCGCGCGTGCGCCGCCACTTCCCGCAGCACCCCGCTGGACGCGGTCAACGCCCCCAGACGCCGGGCCAGGTCGTTGAGCGCCGAGAGTTCGGCCGACTCCCGCTGCTGGCGCGTCATGCGGCGCAGGATCTCGCGGGCGTGCGCGGCGCAGTCCTCGACGTCCTCGACGGCTCGGCCCTCGCCCAGGAGCGCGAGGCGCAGCGCGTCGATCTCGTCGGGTGACGGGGCCTCGGACAGCAGCCGCAGCCAGCGGTTCTCGGTCGTGTGCACCCTCACATGATGCAGTGGCCCGCAAGAGCCCACTGTGGAGGGTCTCTCCGTGGCAGGGGCGCGAGCGTGGAGATTGTCTCCGTACGGATCACCACGCACCCGTGTTTCGATCGACACAGCAGCACCGCGCCCACCTGGGGTGCTGCGCCGAGGGGACGGATACAGGTATGCACGCCACCGGAAGGCCCGCCTCGGGGCGAACCCACCGAGAGGACACACGATGAGCGCCACGGTTGTTCGAGCGATCCTCGAGCACATCCCAGCCGACCGGGTGCTCACCGATCCGGACAGCGTCGAGGCCTTCCGCCGTGACCAAGCGGCATGGGCGCCCAGCGGTCGCCCCGCGGCCGTCGTCCGCGCGAGGTCCACCCAAGACGTCGCCGACACGGTCCGCGCCTGTATCCGTCACCGCACCCCTGTCGTCGCCCGCGGAGCGGGCACCGGACTGTCGGGGGGAGCCAACTCGGGCGACGGGCACGTGGTCGTGGCGCTCGATGCCATGGACCGGATCGTCGAGGTGAGCCCCCTGGAGCGGCTCGCGGTCGTCCAACCCGGCGTGGTCAACGACCACTTGCGCGCCGCGGTGGCCGAGCACGGGCTCTGGTATCCGCCCGACCCCGCAAGCTCCCCGTGGTCGACCATCGGCGGCAACGTGGCCACCAACGCCGGCGGGGTCTGCTGCGTCAAGTACGGCGTCACCGGTGACTACGTCCTGGCTCTGGAGATGGTCAACGGGCTCGGCGAGATCGTGCGGCTGGGACGGCGCACCGCCAAGGGCGTCGCCGGTTACGACCTGACGGGCCTTGTCGTCGGCTCGGAGGGAACGCTGGGCATCGTCACGGAGGTGACCGTGCGCCTGCGGCCCCTGCCGCCGGCCGCGATCACGGTCGCCGGGCACTTCGGCTCCGTGGTCGACGCCGGCGATGCCGTACGCGCCGTCGCCGCGGCGGGCCTGACCCCCTCGGCCCTCGAACTGATCGACCGGCACTGCCTGCGTGCCGTCGACGCGTGGAAGAACATGGGCCTGTCGCTCGACGCCGACGTGGTGCTCCTGGGCCGGATCGACGAGCCGGGCGAGACGGGTGCCGCCCAGGCCGAGCGCATGGTCGACTGCTTCCGCGCGGCCGGTGCCTCCTGGGCGGATCGGTCCACCGACGAGCTGGAGGCCGACGCCCTGTTCGCCGCCCGCCGCCTCGCCTATCCCGCGCTGGAGCGCCTGGGCCCGGTCCTGACCGAGGACGTCTGCGTACCCAAGGAGCGCATCGCGGAGATGCTCGGCCGCATCGAGAAGACCGCCGCCCGGCACGACATCCTCATCGCCAACATCGCACACGCCGGCGACGGCAACCTGCACCCGCTGCTGATCACCGAGCCCGGCGACGCCGCCGCACGCGCCCGCGCCCAGGCGGCCTTCGCCGAGATCATCGCCGACGCGATCGCACTGGGCGGCACGGTCACCGGCGAGCACGGAGTGGGCCTGCTCAAACGCCCGGGCCTCGCCGCGGAGATCACGCCGGAGGTCATGGCCATGCAGCGCGCGGTGAAGCAGGCCCTTGACCCGTACGGGGTGCTGAATCCCGGGAAGGTCCTTTCTTGACCCCTGCCGCCCGGCCGGGGGCCTGGCCCTGGCTCAGCCGTCGGGCGGCGGAGGATGGTCCGTGGCCAGCCGCGTCGCGACGGCGGTGAGTCGCTCGGCGAGCGCGCCGGGGCCGGATCTGGTCATGGCGGTGAGTTCGATGGTCGCCGTCGCGTGGCGGAGCGGTCGGAACCGGACGGCGGGGTGTGACGCGGACACGGCGGCGGGCACCACGGTAACGCCGAGCCCGCACTCGACCATGGCGATCTGCGAGGCCACCGACCGTGCGCGGTGGGCCGGGACGGGCTGAAGCCGGCGGCTCTGCAACCCTTTCGCCGAAGCGGGCGGAAGCCGCCCGGTCTGGGGCCCCGCGGCCATCGTGGGAATGCCGTCACGGTGGGTCTCGCACCGCGCACCCCCGGACCCGCCGGAGCCCACATCGCCACCCGCCGTACGCCGCTGTGGTGAGGGGCAATGTGGGCCGCATAACCGTCTTCATCACCCGCACCGACGCAGGCTCATGACGGCCCGGCGTGGGCCCCGACGGCTCCGGAAGGGCATCCGGCGGCGTACACGGACGGGTTGCTCGGGGGCGGCGTGAACCTGGGCAGGCCCGGCGCCCCGTCATGGATCAGTCCGGCAGTCCCCGCGCGAACGCGCCGATCAGTGTCGCCACCGCGTCCGGCGTCTCCATGTGCATGATGTGGGTGGCGTCGATCCGGTGGACGCCGACCGTCGGCCGCGTGCGCGCGAGTGCGGTCAGCTCGTCGGAGACACCTTGTGCGAACCGGGCGCTGAACTCGCCGAACCACTCCAGCCCCGGCGGCGGCGAAGGCCGTCGGCCTGCCTGGACCACCAGCAGCGGGCGGTCGACACGGTCGAGCCAGGCGGTGACGCCGAGCGCGCCGAGCTTGTGGAGTTCGTCGACGATCCCCATCGCCTGCGCCCGTTCCGGCAGCGTCTGCCACGTGCCGTCGGGCAGCGGGCGTGCGGCCGCGCGGGCAGCGGTCTCCGCGCGATCGGCGGGAATCCCCAGCCGGGCGGCGTTGGTGACCTGTTGCTCGATGTACTCGGGCGGGGCGATGGCACCGGCCGAGGACAGCAGCCACTCACTGACCCGTTCAGCACCGGGGTATTCGGGTCCCCACCAGAAGCCGTCGAGATTCACCGCCCCGCGGGTGCGTTCCGGGTTGGCCCGGGCGTACTCGACCGCGATCAGTCCGCCGAGGGAATGGCCCACCATCACGGCCTCCGGCACGCCGTGCGCGTCGAGCGTGTCCGTGATCTGCCGCAGCACGGTGGGGAGGGTCCAGGGGGAGATGCTGGGGGAGTGGCCGTGTCCGGGAAGGTCCACGGCGAGGACGCGGTGTCCGGAGGTGAGCTGGGCGGCGGCGGTGTCCCAGTCGCTGAGCGACCGTGAGAAACCGTGCAGGAGAACCAGTTGAGGGCCTTCGCCCCCGTAGTCATGAACATGTAGGAGTGTCATCGGGCGTCACTGTAGGGCGCACCCAGCCACGCGACCAACGGATTAAAGATCGCCGTCGAACGCCACATGCGGACGCCTGCCTGAGCCTGATCCCGCGCGCCCGCGCCCGCGCCCGAACACGACACCCTCAACTCGGATGGACGGACGCGGGCACGGGCACGGGGGTGCGCCGGTGGCCTGAGCCTCAGACGCGTTCGAGGACCACGACCGGGATCTCCCGGTCGGTCTTGCGCTGGTAGTCGTCGTAGGCGGGCCAGGTGGCGGCCATGGTCCGCCACATGTCCGGCTTCTCGTCCGGTCCTGCGGTCCGCGCGCGGGCGGTGTAGCGGTCGCCCTTCACCTGCACCTGGACCTCGGGGTTCGCCTCGATGTTGCGGTACCACAGGGGCGGCTGGTCGGCTCCGCCGTTGGAAGCCACCACCAGCACCGCGTCACCGTAGGGCTGGTAGATCAGCGGAGTGCTGCGCTGCTCGCCGCTCTTGCGTCCGATGGTGGTGAGGATCAGCACCGTGGTGTTCTGCCAGTCGTGGCCTTCTGCGCCATCGGTCGCTACGTAACGCTCGACGTGCTCTTTGCCGAACAGCATCTGCCGTCTCCTTTGTTTCCTCTTTGTGTCCTCGCGCGATCGCACGAGCTCTCCGTGTGCTGACCAACTCTTCATGGTCACTCTGCGGCTTCCCACCAGCGTGACGCCGAACCGGCGCGCGCCCGGGCTAACGACACGGTGAACCGTGCCCTACGCCGACTCCCCGCCCACCGGTGCGGAGAGGCGCCGCGGTGCCGCCGACAGCGGCAGGGCATCCGCGCGGGGCATGAGCAGGGGCATCAAAAGGCCCCGATCGACCAGAACACGCCCACCTCGTCGTCGGCCACCGCGATCAGGCCCAGGTCATCGAACAGATCGAGGCCCTTGATGTACTCGGAAGTGAGGAAGCCGTGGGAGCCGGTGTCCTGAAGACCCGGTGTGATGAAGTCCGGGGCCGGGTCGCCGGCGGCTGCCGTCGCGTTCGTCCAATAGCGTGCGGTGGGGCCGTACCGCTGGAGCAGGGTTCGGGCATCTGCCAGTACGGCGTCCCGGTCCGGGCGGTGACGGACGGGTGCGAACTCCCCCTGCTACTCCTCGGTCATGACGGCTAGCGCATCGGCTGCCGCATCCGCCGGGTCGCGGACCTTCCGGTGCAGCACGGCGAGGACATCGTGCGCCCAGTCCTGGTGTCGGCGAGGACCGGTGGCGATGAAGGTGTAGACGTCGTCGAACAGCCGCAGTGCCGCAGCGTTCCAGGGACATTGACGGCTGCGGAACTCCGTGACCAGGCTGCCGACCTGGCGCCGGAAGACGTCCTTCGGCTCATGCGGGATGGCTTGCAGCCGGTCGAGCGCCCAGCGGACGAGCTCGTCCGCTCCGTCGGGGGCAGGAAGAAGACGCGGAAGCGGGAGGTCCGCCCCACCCCAGAGAGCCTCCAGGTGGGCATCGAGCAGGTCCAGGGCGGATCGATCGACAGGATGGTGCATTCGCGCCACCCTAAGCCGCCGCTGCGGGGCCACTGGCCCGGGGCGCTCGGCGGGCGTCCGCCTGGCCGTTTGCGGTCCGGTGGTCAGCCGAAGACGAGCCCGACGTCCTTGTTCGAGCAGATCTTGAGGACGGTGACCAGCTGGCAGGTGTCATCGATGCGCCGTCGGAGAACGAGGTCGCTGTCATCGTGTTGCCGCTGACCGATGATTGCTTCGAGCCGGGGCAGCATGGCGGCGCATTGAGCGGGCGTGAGGTCCGGACCATCGTCATCTGCATGGTTGAGCAGGGGTGCCAGAGTGGTCGAGACGCTGCTCCACGGGCGGTCTCCGCCGAAGCCGCACATCTCAGAGAGGCCGAACCCCTCGGTCCGGGCCAGCCACGTCCTGAACATGCTGAAGCCGGTGTAGGACCAGGAGACGTCCGGGCCGGTCACGTCGTCGTCTCCGGGGAAGAGCACGAGCCCCATCCTGTCCTCCTCGCTCGACCAGTGCCCAGGATCGGTCGTGGGGAGCGTGTCGGCAACTGAAATGATTTGCCGCATGGTTGGGGTGACCACGGCGTCGCATCCCGTTTCGGGTCACGCGTGCTCGGTGGGCTGTTCAGCCGCCTCGCGGGCGCCCGCGCTGACCAGTCCCGTCTCGTAGGCGACGATGACCGCCTGTACCCGGTCGCGGAGTCGCAGCTTGGCGAGGATGCGGGCGACGTGTGTCTTGACGGTCGCCTCCGCCAGGTGGAGGCGGGTGGCGAGCTCGGCATTGCTCAGCCCTTGGGCCAGCAGTCCGAGGACCTCCAGCTCGCGCGGGGTCAGCGCGGCGAGGTCGCGGTGGAGGGCTGCGGCGCCGCTGCCCTGCCGGGTGAATCGCCGCACCAGGCGCCGGGTGATGGCGGGCGCCAGGAGGGCGTCGCCGGTGCGCACCGTGCGGACGGCCGCGGTCAGTTGCTCGGGAGTGACGTCCTTGAGGAGGAAGCCGCTGGCTCCGGCGGACAGCGCCGCGTAGACGTAGCGGTCGAGGTCGAAGGTGGTCAGGATGATGACGCGAGGGGCGTCGTGGGCGCCGGTGAGGATGCGGCGGGTGGCCTCCAGACCGTCCATCTCCGGCATCCGGACGTCCATCAGGACCACGTCGGGACGGGTGCGCCGCACCGCTTCGACGGCTTCGGCTCCGTCGGACGCCTCGGCGACGACGTCGATGCCGTCGGCCCCGAGGATCAGCCGGAAGCCGGTGCGGACCAGTGTCTGGTCGTCGGCCAGGAGCACGCGCAGTGGTTCGGTCACGGTGTCTCCAAGGGGATCAGGGCCTCCACACGGTAGCCGCCGGTCAGGCTCCGGCCGGTGTCCAGGGTTCCGTCGTAGACGGCGAGACGCTCGCGCAGGCCGATCAGGCCCCGACCGTTGCCGGTGGGCGCGCCCGCGCCCGGGTGCCCGCCGGTGTCGGTGACTTTCACCCGCAGCCGGTCCTGGCCGTACTCGACGATCACGGCGGCGGTGGCGCCCGACGCGTGCTTCACGGTGTTGGTCAAGCCTTCCTGGACCACGCGGTACGCGGCCAGTTCGAGGCCGGGCGGGAGCGGACGGGGCGGGCCGGTCACGGTCAGGGCGACGGGCAGTCCGGTCTCCCGCACCCGTCCGACGAGACTTTCCAACTGGTCCAGGCCGGGCTGCGGGGCCAGCGCCGCCGCCGTATCGGCCAGGTCCCCGTCTCCGTCCGGTCCCTCACCCTCGTCGGACATGGTGAGCAGTCCCATCACGTGGCGCAGCTCGGTCATGGCCGCCCGCCCGCCGGCCTCGACGGCGAGCAGCGCCTGGCCGGCCTCCTCGGGGGCGGTCTTCATGATCTTGCGGGCGGCGCCCGCCTGGATGATCATCACGCTGACGTTGTGGGTGACGACGTCGTGCAGTTCGCGGGCGATCCTGGCCCGCTCGTGCTCGACGGCCCGGCGCAGCGCCTGGGCCTGTTCGCGTTCCAGGGCCGAGAGTCGGGTGCGGCCCTCGTCGGTGCGGAGTTTCCAGGTCCGCAGGCCGACGGCGGCCACGGCCATCGGGACCAGGATCAGCAGGGCGATGTATTCGTTGGGGACGATCGTCGTCACCGAATTGCCCGAGGTGCCGACCAGGACGACCGACACCGGCAGCGCCGCCAGCGTCGCCAACCGGTTCGGGCTGTAGACGGCGGCGCTGTAGACGGCGATGACGAACGCGTAGAAGGTCAGGCGCATGACGCTCTGCGGTGTCGCCAGCGTCGCGGCCGTCACGACGCACAGCACGGCCAGCGGGTAGCGGCGGCGCAGCGCCAGGGCGCCCGAGGCGACGGCCGCGAGAGTCACCATCAGGGCCAGGCCGCCGGGGCCGGACGGGCGCGGGACGGCGCGCTCCACGCCGGGTGCGATCTCCCGCAGGACGACGTTGCCGGCGTTGTCGATGCCGTAGTAGACGGTGACGATTCCGAGGACCAGGGCCACCAGTACGTCGAACTGCCAGGCGCGCCGCGTGGGCCGCAGCGGCGCACCGCTCGCAAGCCGGGCGTCGCGGACGGTCCGGCCGGCGGCTTCCCGCAGCCGATCCAGCGTCGTACGTACGTTCATCACCGGCTCATTGTCGTCGCCGCGCAGGGCCCGGCGAGTCCGTCCCGGTGGCCATTCCCGGCCCTGCGGATACATCGGTCGCCTACATCGCAGGGATGACCTTTGCGGGGCTCATCCCAGCGCGGTACCGCAATGGGCTCGGGCGGGCGACGCGCTCGGCAGGGGCCCGCTCCTAGCGTTCGTGCAGCCATTCGTCCAGCCAACTGCCCGTACCCAAGGAGCCTTCCATGACCCTGCCGGTGATCGAACTGAGTGGAGTGGGCCGCCGATACGACGACGGCCCGCCCGCCCTGCACGAGGCATCGCTGACCGTGCGGCGCGGCGAGGCCGTCGCGATCCTTGGCCCGTCCGGCAGCGGCAAGTCCACGCTGCTCAATCTGATCGCGGGCCTGGACCGGCCCGACACGGGGACGGTCACCGTGGACGGGGTACGGGTGGACCGGCTGGGCGAGGCCGCGTCGGCGCGCTATCGGCGGTCGAAGATCGGCATGGTCTTCCAGTTCTTCAACCTGCTCGACGACCTGACCGTCACCGACAATGTCGTCCTGCCCGCGCGCCTCACGGGGACGGCACGTGGCGAGGGGGACCGCCGGGCGGCGGAACTCCTGCAACTGCTGGGCATGGAACGGCACGCCCGCGCCTACCCGGGACGCCTCTCCGGCGGCGAGCGGCAACGCGTCGCGGTGGCACGGGCGTTGATGAACCGGCCGGCGCTGCTGCTGGCCGACGAGCCGACCGGGGCGCTGGACACGGCCGCGGGCCAGGACGTCAGCCGGCTGCTCACCGACCTCAATGCCGAGGGGCAGACCCTCGTCGTGGTCACCCACGACCTGGCTCTGGCCCACTCGTGCACGAACCGTACGGTCCACATCACCGACGGCCGCATCACCCAGGACGTCCGGTCGCCGGCTGTCGCCCCGGGGGCTGTTCGATGAGCGCGCTCGGCAAGGTGGTGCGCTCGGGGGTGGGACGACGCCGGGTACAGACGCTGGTGATCGGGCTCGCCACGATGATGGCGGTGGCCGCCTCCGTCCTGGGCGGCTCCCTGCTCGTGGCGTCCGGCGCGCCCTTCGACGACGCCTTCGCCCGGCAGCACGGCGCGCATCTGGCCGTGCAGTTCGACGCGGGCAAGGTGCAGGCCGGACAGCTGTCGAGGTCCAAGGACACCGACGGCGTGAGCGCCGCGGCCGGGCCGTTCCGTACGGCGACGGTCACCCCGCGGTCGGACGGGGCGAGCCCCGGGTGGCCGATGACCGTGGTCGGCCGGGGCGATCCCGGCCGGGACGTGGACGAGGTGGCCCTGCTCGACGGACGGTGGCCCACGCGGTCCGGCGAGATCGTGCTGTCCGCCGACTCCTCGCTCATCCCGACCATGGGGATGAAGGTCGTCTACCCCGAGCTGCCGGGGGATCCGACGCTGACGGTGGTCGGGGTGGCCCGCTCGGTCACGCGGACCGCTGACGCCTGGGTGGTGCCGTCCCAGATGCCGGCGCTCACCGCGCGCGGCAGCGGCGGCTACGAGATGCTCTACCGCTTCACCGACGCGAGCACCGCCGCGCGGATCAGCACGGGTGGCAAGGCCGTGACGCAGTCCCTGCCGCCTGGAGCGGCGGTGGGCCAACAGTCCTGGCTGACGGTCAAGAAGACCGCCGAACAGGACACCGCCCTCTACGTCCCGTTCCTCATCGCGTTCGGCGCCCTGGGCCTGGTCATGTCGGTGCTCATCGTCGGCAACGTCGTCGCGTCGGCCGTCGGTACGGCAACGCGCCGCATCGGCATCCTCAAGGCCGTCGGCTTCACCCCGGCCCAGGTGGTGCGGGCCTACGTCGGCCAGGCGCTGATCCCGGCCGCCGCCGGCACGGTCCTCGGTGTCTTCGCCGGCCACCTGCTGGCCGTTCCGGTGCTGGCCGAGGCCGAGCAGGCCTACGGCACCTCGTCGTTGACCATCGCCCCCTGGGTCGACCTGGCGGTGATCGGCGGGGTGCTCGGCCTGGTGGCAGTGACCGCGTGGGCCGGCGCCTGGCGGGCAGGGCGGCTGCGTACGGCCGACGCGCTCGCCGTCGGGCGCACCGCTTCGGCGGGCCGCGGCCGGTGGGCGGCCCGCCTGGCCGGCCGGCTGCCGTTGCCGCAGTCGCTCGCGCTGGGTCTGGCCCGCCCCTTCGCCCGTCCTGCCCGCGCGCTGGCGATGGGCACAGCGGTCCTGTTCGGGGCCGTCGCCGTCACCTTCACCGTGGGGATGAGCGCCTCGCTCGGCCAGGTGATGAAGGCCAAGGCGCACGACGTCGCCGATGTCGTCGTGCCCGCGCCCCTGCCGGACTTCGGCCCCCCAGGCACCGGTCCCGAGAAGCGGCGGCCGTCACCCGATCCCGCCGCGGTCACCGCGGCCGTCAAGGGCAGCTCGGGCACCGGGAAGTACTACAGCGCCGCGACGGTACGCACGACCGTCTCCGGCCTGACCGGCACCGTCGACGTGATCGCCTTCACCGGCGACGCCTCCTGGGGCGGATACACCATGGTCTCGGGGCGCTGGATCGACAAGCCCGGCGAAGCCGTGGTCCCGACCCCCTTCCTGGCCGCCACCGGCACCCGTGTCGGCGACACCGTCACCGTGAACGGCCTGGCCGAGCCGGTCACGGTCCGGATCGTCGGCGAGGTGCTCGACCCCCGCAACGACGGCATGCAGGTCTTCACCGACGCCTCGACGCTCACGGCCGCCCACCCCGATCTGACGGAGGCGAGCCATCACATCGCGGTCACGTCCGGTACCGACGTGCCCGGCTACGTCGAAGCGCTGAACCAGGACTTGGCGCCGCTGGGGGCCACAGCTCGGGCCGGAGGGCTCGACGCCGGTGGCGACATGGTCGTCACGCTCAACGCGCTGGCCGGAATCCTCACGCTGATGCTCGTCGCCGTCGCCGCGCTGGGCGTACTCAACGGCGTACTGCTCGACACCCGCGAGCGCGTCCGGGAGATCGGTGTCCACAAGGCGCTCGGCATGACCCCCCGGCAGACCATCGCGATGGTCATCACTTCGGTCGCCGTGACCGGACTGGTGGCGGGTGCCCTGGGTGTGCCCCTCGGAGTCGCCCTGCACGGCTGGGTTCTGCCCGCGATGGGCGACAGCGTGGGACTTCGCCTGCCCGATTCCGTCATCGCCGTCTACCACGGGGCCCAACTGCTCCCGCTCACCCTCGGCGGCCTGCTCATCGCCACCCTGGGCGCGCTCCTGCCCGCCGGCTGGGCCGCCAGAACGCGAACGGCCACGGCGCTGCGCACCGAATAGCGGGCCGGGATCGGAACGACCCGCGCACCGGGTCGGCAGGAGAGCCGGGCCGTGGTCATGTGATGGCTCAATTCGTGAACATGAACATGCGATGGCTCAGTTGATGGTCACGACCCGCGCCCAGGGCGGCGGGGTGGTCGGGACGTAGTCGGGGTTCTCCTCGTCCTTGGCGCGGGTGGGGCGGGGGAAGAGGCCGACGACGGTGCGGCAGGGCGGCTGCGCGGAGGGCCACGGTGTCTGACCGTCCGTCAGGGCCACGATCACGTCAGGGCGGGGCCCGGAGCGCAGGGCCCGGGCGAAGCCGGAACGCAGATCCGTTCCACCGCCGCCGATCAGCTCGATGTTCTCGGCGCGGCAGATCGGTACGGCGACTCCGGCCGCCGCGTCGCAGGAGATCACCGAGACCAGGTCGCGCCGCCCGCCCACCGCCCGCGAGATCGCCGCCACCTCGAGCAGCGCGCTTCCCAGCTCGGCGTCGCTCACCGAACCGGAGGTGTCGATCACGACGCAGACCCGGGGCGGTGTCCGGCGCAGGCTCGGCAGCACCACCCCGGGGACAGCGGCCGAACGCCGGGACGGGCGCCGGTAGCTGTGGTCCTCGCCCGCCCCCGGCGCACCCGCCGCCGACCGGACCGCCGCCCCCAGCAACTGCCGCCACGGCTGCGGTGGATGGAACGCCTCCTCCGCCCACCGCCGCCACCCCTCCGGAGCCTGGCCCGGCCGCCCCTTGATGCCCTCGGCGACCCGGAAGCGGACCGCGTCCCGCTGCCGCCTGCTCAGCCCGTGCGCCCCCTCGGGGCCCAGCTCCCAGGGCCGGGTGTGCCCGTCGGCCCCGCTGCCGCAGTCGAGCCAGGCCAGATCGGCGGTGAGCCCGGACATCGAGGCCGTCCGCAGGTACTCCTCCATCAGCAGGCCGTCGGGCAGCCGCAGCAGTGACGGCAGCACCGCCCCTACGGGGCGGGGAAGGCAGTCGTCGTAGATGTCGTCGTTGATCTCGAAGTCGGCGGCGATGTTGCGCCGCAGCCGTTCACCGGGGCCGTGCTCCTCGTGCTCGCGCGCGTACCGTTCGCCCCGCCCGTGGTGGTCGCGCAGCAGATGGGAGACCTCGTGCACCCAGACCCCCGCGAGCTCTTCCACGGGGATGCGCGCCACGAAGGCCGGTGAGACGTAGCAGCGCCAGTGCGCGTCCACCGCCATCGTGGGCACCGTCCGGTCCTCCACCACGTGCAGGGCGAACAGCGCGGCGGCCAGATAGGGGCGCACCCGCACCGCGTGCAGCCGCGCGGCGAGCAACTTCTCCCAATCCAGCGGGAGTGCGGGCCCACCGACCGCCTCGCCCGCACCGGCCGTCGGCTTGGGGAGGGCGGCCCGCACCGGGCGCGGCGGCGCGGGCCGGGGCATCGGGCGCGGCAACGGCCGCTGCGTGGGCCGCGTCATCGGCGCGCCGCCTGCGTACGCCCGCCCACGGTCCGCGCCACCGAGCGCTCCGCCCGCTGGGCGATGCCGATGACCCCCGTCAGCCGCTCCACCGTCCGCGGTATCTCCCAGTCGTCGCGGCGCAGCCCGGCCAGTGCGGTCGCCGGGGCGACCAGCAGGTCCGGGGTGCCGGTCTCCAGGGCCCGGGCCAGCACCGCCCAGCCTGCCTCCCAGCGTTCCCGTCGCGGCCGCGCCCCGACGGCGGCCACCACCGCCTCCAGTACGGCCTGCCGCAGATCGCCGCGTTCCGGCAGTTCGGCGGAGGCCGGATCGGCGAGCAGGGTCTCGGGGTCCGGCAGGTCCATCCGGTCGAGATGGGCGAGGAGTTCGAGCCCGGGACCGTCCCCCACCGCGCCCCGCACCACCAGCGCGAGCACCTCCCGGGAGACGCCGGCCGCCGTACCGAAGGCCAGCAGGGTCAGCGCGGCCTCCCAGCTGCGCGGCGAGGGCCAGGCGCCGCCGCGCCGCGTCTCGGTGCTCGGCAGCCGGTGGATCAGCGTAGGCCGCGCCTCGAGGAAGCCGCAGATCGCGCGCCGCGCGTAAGCCACGGCCTCCGGCAGCCGTTCGGGCAGCAGTTGGGGCAGCTGTGCCCGGGGCCAGACGCCGCCGAGGCCGCGCACCACCACCTCGCGCTCGTGCACCCAGTGCAGATGTACGAACCGGTTGGCCAGCGGCGGGCTCAGCTCCCACCCGTCGGCCGCGGACGCGCGCGGGTTGGCGGCGGCCACGATCCTTACTCCTGGCGGCAGTTGCAGCGCACCGACCCTCCGCTCCAGGACGACCCGGAGCAGTGCGGCCTGCACGGCCGGGGTGGCGGTGGACAGTTCGTCCAGGAAGAGCAGCCCCCGCCCGGCCCGCACGAGTTCCACGGCCCACTGCGGTGGTGCCATGGGCACCCCCTGCACCTGCGGGTCGTCGCCCACGATGGGCAGCCCGGAGAAGTCGGACGGCTCGTGGACGCTGGCGATCACGGTCGTCAGCGGCAGGTCGAGGGAGGCGGCTAGCTGGGTCAGGGCCGCGGTCTTGCCGATGCCCGGCTCGCCCCAGAGCAGGACGGGCAGGTCGGCCGCGACGGCCAGGGTGAGCGCTTCGAGCTGTTCGTCGGGGCGGGGCTCGGTGGTGGTCGTGCGGAGGAGGGCCAGGAGGTCGTCGGAGAGGGCGAGTTGGGTGCCGGTTGCGGATGCGGATGCGGTTGCGATTGCGTCGGCGGGGGAGGGGGCGGGCGCGGGCAGGGGCAGGAGGGTGCTGGAGGTCATGGGCATCACCTGGGGGTGGGAAGGGAACGGGAGGGCCCGTTTCGGATCGCTTGGGATGGGCGGTCGGCGCCGAGTGCGCCAAGTGAGACGTGTGAGCAAGGGACGTGGGCGGCGGGGCAAGCCGGTCGGGCGGTCGCCCGGTCAGACGGTCAGGCGTACGCCCGGTCAGCGGTGCAGGCCGGTGCGCGGCCGGGCCCGACTGCTGAGCTTTTGACGCGTCGGCAGAGGTGTGTGGCGGTTGAGCCGTGGACGGTGACCGGCATCCGTGCGCCCGCCCCCGGAGGCGTACGCGCCTCCTGTCGCACCGGCATCGGGATGCACGGCGACCAGCCCCGAGCGGAAGAGGCCGTGCTCGACGCGGCGGGCAGCGGCCGCCCGCAGCTCTTCCCTGAGCGGCCCGTCGCGCAGGACCGCACCGGGGCCGAGCAGCCCTTCGACCACGGCGAGCGCTCCGGCGACATCGCCGTGGCGCAGCCGCTCGCGGACCGCAGGCAGTGCCTCCGGGCTGCGGTGCACCGCGTCGATCGCGCGCAGGCAGGGCAGCGCGGGACCGCCGAGCGCCACCAGCAGCTCTTCGCGGTGCAGTTGGGCAGGGTCGTGATCGATCGCCTTCAGCACACCGTCCCGCAATGCGATGCGGTGCACCTCGCCCCGGCACTCCACCCGGTGCGGATCGCCGGGATCGGGGGCGCGTCCGGCTGCCGGTGCCGAGTCGTACGCCCCCCATGCCGAGCCGTACGCCGTAAACGCCGCGGCGACCAGCGGGTGCAGCCGATCAGCCGGGATCAGCCCGGCCCGCAGGAGCTCCAGGTCCGGCAGGACCCGTACGGCCGCCTCGGGCAGCACCGGAAGCGCCGCGACCTCCTGGGGCGGCAGCGCCTCCCGCAGGGGCCGGAACGTGGGGGCATGGCTGTCGTCGGGAGCGAGGAGTTCGAGCACGGCACGGGTACGCGCGCCGAGCCGCACGGTGAAGGCCCCGCGAGGACGCCCTTCGGCCCGCAGCAACAGGTCAGCCTCGGCGGCCCACCGAGCGGACGCCAACGAGGCTTCGGGGACGGCGGGGTGACCCCGCAGCCCCTGAAAACCCTGCAGACCCTGCAGGCTCGGATGACCCGGCTGACCCGGCTGACGAGGCACGAGCACCCCGCCCGCCCCACACCGCCGGGGCAGCTCGCCGCTGCGTTCGGCATCCCAGAGATGTCGGTGCAGGTCGAGCCGGAAGCGCCGGTCGGGATGCGGGTGCGGATGATGTCCGGGGGCGCTGCTCCCGGACTCCTCCCACAGTGCCAAGGACGCCCGCTGTCCGGCGTCCGCCCGGGCCGGCGGCGTCCGCACCACCAGCTGTAGCGGCGTGGTGCCCGAACTGCGGTATCGGGCAAGGGAGATGGTGAGGCCGGGCCGGAGCCGTCCGTCGGGGGCGATGCGGGGCAGGTGCCAGCGCAGCAGATCCGGCGCGAGGCGGCGCAGATCTGCCCGGAGGCGGGTGGTGAGCTCGGAGCCGTGGCGGTCGCGCACGGCGCGCAGATCGAGATCGACGTCGATCCGGGCGGCGGCGCATGCCCCGGCCCAGTCACCGGCCATACGCCGGGCGGTGGCGGTCTCGATCATGGACAGTGGCACGGCGTACTCACGCACGCGCTGCCACATCAACAGGTGGGGCGGAATCTCGCTCGCAGGGTGAAGTGCCATCAGCACTCACCTTGCGCGGACGATTCCCCCATTCCGTACGAGGAGAAGGTCTTCATCCCGCGCATCATAAGCACCACTGTGTCGATCTGTCAGGTGCCTTTTTGCCGCCGGTCGACCTCAACGCGCCCTGATCCACCCGCTGCTGCTGCGCGGTTCAGATGACGCCGCGGATCGCCGTCTCGAACCCGTCCACGTGGCCCGCGGCCAGGGTCGCGGCCTTCTCCGCGTCGCGGTCGATGATGGCGTGCAGCAGCGGCCCGTGCTCGTGCACGTGACCGGCCAGGGCCGGCAGCCGGTCGAGGAACAGGCACCAGATCCGGGTGGCCAGGTTGTCGTACCTGACCAGGGTGTCCTCGAGGTAGGGGTTGCGCGTCGCGGCGTAGATGGCGCGGTGCACGGCCATGTCGAGCCGGATCAGGTCCGTGTCGCCGCCGGAGGTGTCCGCCAACTGGCCGAGCAGTTGGTTGAGTTGCTCGCGGTCGGCCTCGCCGGCGCGTTGAGCGGCCAACGAGGCTGCCAGGGGCTCGAGTTGCTGGCGGACCTCTGAGATGTGGCCGAGGTCGGCGATCTGTACCTCGGTGGCGAAGGTGCCGCGCCGGGGGTAGGCGACGATGAGGCGTTCGTGTTCGAGGCGCTTGAGGGCCTCGCGGACCGGGGTGCGCCCGAAGCCGAGTTCGGCGGCGATCCGCTCGTCGTTGAGGGGCTCTCCGGGGCGGATCTGGAGGGTCACCAGACGGTCCGAGAGGGAGCGGTAGGCCTGGTCGGCCAGCGTTCCATGGCCCTGACCAGCGACGGTCGACGCAGTCACTCCGGATCCTCCCTTGACGCGGCTCAATCCGCGCTCCTAGTGTATCGCAACAAGAAGTTGATATATCAGTCGTCTTTTAGTTGCTCCCGAGGGAGTTCTCATGACTGCGCACACCTTTGACCAGCACGTAGGCCGCTCCGCAGCCCAGGAGGCCGGCCAGTGACGCACCCGCACGAGGCCCCTCCCGCCGCGCCCGGCGACGTCCTGCCCGACCACCCCGACTTCCTGTGGCGCAATCCCGACCCCAAGCCGTCCTACGACGTGGTCATCGTCGGCGGCGGCGGGCACGGCCTGGCCACCGCCTACTACCTGGCCAAGAATCACGGCATCACCAACATCGCGGTCCTGGAGAAGGGCTGGCTGGCGGGCGGCAACATGGCCCGCAACACCACCATCATCCGTTCCAACTACCTGTGGGACGAGAGCTCCGGCATCTACGAGCACTCGCTCAAGCTGTGGGAGACCCTTGAGGAGGACCTGGACTACCCCATCCTCTTCAGCCAGCGCGGCGTCCTGAACCTCGCCCACAGCCTGCAGGACGTCCGCGACAGCAAGCGCCGCGTCCATGCCAACCAACTCAACGGCATCGACGCCGAGTGGCTGGAGCCGGACGAGGTCGCCAAGGTCTGCCCGATCGTCAACACCTCACCCGACGTGCGCTATCCGGTCCACGGCGCCACGTACCAGCCGCGCGCGGGCATCGCCAAGCACGACTACGTCGCCTGGGGCTTCGCGCGCAAGGCCGACGACTACGGCATCGACCTGATCCAGAACTGCGAAGTCACCGGCATCGACATCCACGACGGCCGCGTCAGGGGAGTGCGGACCACGCGCGGCCCCATCGCCGCCGGAAAGGTGGCACTGGCGGCCGCAGGGCACTCCTCCGTCCTCGCCTCCATGGCCGGGCTGCGGCTGCCCCTGCAGAGCCACCCGCTCCAGGCGCTGGTCTCCGAACTCCTGGAACCGGTGCATCCGACCGTGGTGATGTCGAACGCCGTGCATGTGTACGTCTCCCAGGCCCACAAGGGCGAGCTCGTCATGGGCGCCGGCATCGACAGCTACAACGGCTACGGACAGCGCGGCGCGTTCCACATCATCGAACGCCAGATGGCCGCCGCACTCGAACTCTTCCCCGTCTTCGCCCGCGCCCACATGCTCCGCACCTGGGCCGGCATCGTCGACGTCACGCCCGACGCCTCACCCATCGTCGGACTGACCCCCGTCCAGGACCTCTATCTCAACTGTGGCTGGGGCACCGGCGGCTTCAAGGCCACACCGGGCGTCGGCTGGTGCTACGCGCACACCATCGCCACCGGGGAACCGCACCCCTACAACGCGCCCTTCACCCTGGCGCGCTTCACCACCGGCGCCCTGGTCGACGAGCACGGCGCGGCCGCCGTCGCCCACTGAACCGCCGCCCGGCCAAGGAGATCGACATGCAGCTCATAGCCTGCCCCTGGTGCGGTGAGCGGGAAGAAGCCGAGTTCCACTACGGCGGACAGGCGCACATCGCCTATCCCGACGATCCGTACGCGCTCGACGACGAGCAGTGGGCCCAGTACGTCTTCTTCCGCGACAACCCCCAAGGCCCGTTCGCCGAGCGGTGGGTGCACGCGGCCGGCTGCCGACGCTGGTTCAACGCCCTGCGCGACACCGTCAGTCACGAGTTCCTCGCGGTCTGCCCGCCCGGTGCCGAGCGCCCCCTCACCACAAGGACCGCACCGCGGCGGACAGGCCAGGAGGACACCCGATGACCACCCCATTCCGTGCCCCCGGCCACGGCCACATCGACCGCGAGACCACCCTCTCCTTCACCTTCGACGGCGCCACCTACACCGGGCACCCCGGCGACACCCTCGCCTCGGCCCTGCTGGCCAACGGCGTGCACCACGTGGCCAACGGCATCAAGTACCGAAGGCCGCGCGGCGTCCTCGCCGCAGGAACCGAAGAGCCCAACGCGCTGGTGCAGATCGAGGCGCCCTTCCCCGAACCCATGCTCACGGCCACCACCGTGGAGCTGTACGAGGGCCTCGTCGCCCGGGGGCTGTCCGGCCAGGGCAGGCTGAGCAGCGAGCCGGACACGGCCCGCTACGACACCCTGCACGCCCACTGCGACCTCCTGGTCGTCGGCGCGGGACCGGCAGGCCTGACCGCCGCACTGACGGCGGCCCGTGCCGGAGCCCGCGTGATCCTCGTCGACGAACTTCCCGAGCCCGGCGGGTCGCTGCTGGGCAGCCAGGAACTCCTCGACGGCGCACCGGCGACCGCGTGGGTCCGCCGGGCGGCCGCGGAGCTCGACGCCTGTGCCGACGTACGGGTGTTGCGGCGCACCACCGCCTTCGGTCATTACGACGACGGACTCGTCCTGGCCCTGGAGAAGCGCACGGACCACCTCGGTGCCGCGGCGCCCGCCCACCTCTCGCGCCAGCGGATCTGGCGCATCCGCGCCCGGCAGGTCGTGTACGCCACCGGCGCCTACGAGCGGCCGGTCGCCTTCGACGACAACGACCGCCCCGGCATCATGCTGGCCGGCGCCGCGCGCACCTACCTCAACCGCTTCGGCGTGCTGCCCGGGCAGCGGGCCGTCGTGTTCACCACGAACGACAGCGCCTACCCGGCCGCGCTCGAACTGGCCGACGCGGGCCTGCGCGTCGCCGGGGTGATCGACGCCCGCGAGGACGTTCCGACGCACTGGCGCGGCGCATGCGCAGAGCGCGGCATCGACGTACGCACCGGCCACGTCATCACCGGAACCAGCGGCATCAAGCACGTCTCGCGCGCCCACGTCGCCCCCTTCAGCAACGGACGCCTCGGCGGCCGGCAGGGCATCGACTGCGATCTGCTGCTCGTCTCCGGCGGCTGGAACCCGGCCGTGGCCCTGTTCAGCCAGGCCCGAGGCGCCCTGAGCTACGACGCCGGAATCGGAGCCTTCGTACCCGCGCAGGCGCCGGACACCGTCCGCGCGGCGGGAGCGGCAAGTGGCACCTTCACCCTGGACGGCTGCCTGAGCGAGGGCGCGCACGCCGCATCGCAAGCCCTGTCCGCGCTCGGCAGGACAACCCCTGCACCGGCCACCTACCCGCTTGCGGAAAAGGATACGGAGACGGAGACTGCCCCCGGCCAGGTGCTGTGGCGCGTCCCGAGCCCCCGAGAAGACCCGGACGGCTCGCACCAGTTCGTCGACCTGCAGCGCGATGCCCTGGTCACCGACGTGCTGCGGGCCACCGGGGCAGGCCTGCGGTCGGTGGAGCACGTCAAGCGCTACACCACCATCGGAACCGCCCACGACCAGGGCCGCACATCGGGCGTGATGGCCTCGGGCATCGTCGCCGAGGCGCTCGGGATCGACGTCGCCGAACTGGGCACCACCCGCTTCCGCCCACCCGGCGTGCCGGTGTCCTTCGCCGCCTTCGCGGGCCGCAACCGCGGAGAGTTGTTCGACCCGACCCGGGTCACCGCCCTGCACCCCTGGCATGTCGCGCACGGCGCCCTGTTCGAGGACGTCGGCCAGTGGAAGCGCCCCTGGTACTACCCGCGGCCCGGCGAGAGCATGGACCAGGCGGTGCTGCGCGAATGCCGGGCGGCCCGCACCGGCGTCGCCATCATGGACGGCTCCACCCTCGGCAAGATCAACGTGCAGGGGCCGGACGCCGGCGTGCTCCTGGACCGGCTCTACACGAACCTGATGAGCACGCTCAAGGTGGGCCGGGTCCGCTACGGCGTGATGTGCGGCGTCGACGGCATGGTCCTCGACGACGGCACCGTGATCCGCGTCGCCGAGCAGGAGTTCCTGCTGACCACCACCACCGGCAACGCGGCCAAGGTCCTCGAATGGATGGAGGAGTGGCTACAGACGGAGTGGCCCGACCTGCGCGTGCACCTCACCTCGGTCACCGAGCACTGGGCGACCATCCCCCTGGTCGGCCCGCGCTCCCGCGACGTCCTTGCCCAGGTGGCCCCCGAACTGGACGTCGACAACGACGCCTTCCCGTTCATGTCCTGGCGCGACACCCCCGTGGCCGGCATCCCCGCGCGGGTGTGCCGCATCAGTTTCTCCGGTGAACTCGCCTACGAGATCAACGTGCCCGCCTGGCACGCAATCACCGTATGGAAGGCCCTGTACGAAGCCGGCGGCGCGTTCGGCATCACCGCGTACGGCACCGAGACGATGCACGTGCTGCGCGCCGAGAAGGCCTACCCCATCGTCGGCCAGGACACCGACGGCACCGTCACCCCGCAGGACCTGGGCATGGCGTGGGTGGTGTCCAAGAAGAAGCCGGACTTCATCGGCAAGCGCTCCTTCGCCCGCGCGGAGAACCAACGCGGCGACCGCAAGCAACTGGTGGGCCTGCTACCGGCCGACGAGACGATCCTCCTGCCCGAAGGCGCCCAGATCATCGCCACCAGCAATATCCCGGCACCCCCGGTGCCCATGCTGGGCCATGTCACCTCCAGCTACCGCAGCGACGCCCTGCGGCGGACGTTCGCCCTGGCCCTGGTGCGCGCCGGCACCCAGCGCATCGGCGAGACCCTCTACGTCCCACTGGACGGCCGGACCGTCCCGGTGACCGTGACCGAACCCGTGCTCTTCGACAAGGAGGGAGCTCGCCGTGACGGTTGAGACATCCGCCCGCTTCAGCCCGCTCGGTGCGTGGCAGGACACCCTGGCGCACCTGCCCACCGGACTACAGACGCGGGAACTGCCCTTCCTGACCCAGCTCACCCTGCGGCTGCAACCCGGCAGCCGCGCGGCCCGTGCCGTCGAGGCGTCCCTGGGCCTCACGCTGCCCGGCCCCCTGCGCGCGGAGATGTCCGGCGAGATCAAGGCGCTGTGGATGGGCCCGGACGAACGGCTCCTGATGGCCCCCGACGGCCGCCAGGACGCCCTCACCGCCCAACTGCGATCGGCCATCGGCGAGGAGTTCGCCACGGTCACCGACGTCTCGGCGCAGCGCACCACCCTGGCCCTGTCCGGACACCTGGTGCGCACGGTGCTGGCCCACGGCTGTGCCATCGATCTCGACCCGCGCGTGACACCCGTCGGCTCATGCCTGACCACGCTGCTGGCGCAGGCGCCGATCACGCTGGTGGTGCGGGGAGAGGCCGCCCGCAGCGTATGGCTGCTGGTCCGCTCCTCGTTCGCGCCCTACTTGGCCACCTGGCTCGTCGACGCGTGCACGGAGTACAGGGGCAGCCGATGAGCACGTGCGTCGCCGACCTGTTTCCAGCCGGCATAGATCCCTTGCGAACGGGCCGCGCGCTCCTGCGTGTACGCCGCCTTCGTGTACATCGTCATCGGGCGCCGAGACGTCGAGTGCTGAGGAGCCACGCATGAACAGCGAGGTCGTCCTCACCCTCAGCTGCCCCGAACGCCTGGCACTGTCCCGTGCGGTCAACTGGCACTGCCAGGGCCGCATCCTGCTCCACGGCAACCGGACGGTGGTCTTCAGCTGATCCGTGTGCCCGGCCGGGAATCCGCCGGACGCGCGGAGGTGCAGATGGCTCGTCCCCTCCCGGCGGGGAAGGGGACGAGACCGCTTCCGTGCGGTGATGGGTGAGCGACTACGGGTTGACGAACAGGTAGTCCGCGACCAGGCCGATCGGTGAGGACCAGTCGATGAACACGCGGATCGACACGACGCCGCTGTCCGGCGCGATGTTGTACACCTGGTAGCGGGCGCCGCCGATGAACTTGCCGCCGCTGCCTGTCGGTCCCTCGCTGATCGAGACGAAGGCACGGGTGTTGGGGCCGAAGCTGTTGGAGGTCAGGTTGAGGATCCACCAGCCGTTGCGCGGACCCCAGTTGTGCCGGTACGTCCACCCGAAGCCGGACAGATCCTGCGGGCTCACGCCTTCGGGTCGCTGCCCTCCGAGGAAGTGAATCTGCGACTCCTCGACCTTCGCTTCCTCGAACTGGACCTCTCCATGGCCCTCGGAACCTGCGGGCATGGTGTCCCTCCCTAGTGTCCGTGCGTGACGTGACAGTGGGCACACGTTCCTGCTGGGCCAACCGCGCGTCAAGGATGTATTTCGTGGGATACATCCGATTCGGCCACAGGATGTTCGGAGGCTTCGGGAGCGTCATCCGACGGGCGAGCCTGCCGGTCCAGGAGGGGGCCAGTGACCAGCCGACAGCGCGAACTCGGCCACAGCGTCAGCAGCGACAAGCCCTGCGAGGGAGCCGTTGCCCGCACCCGGGCGCTCGGCCTCTTTCCGGAGCGGTTGGAGCGTTCGCCCTACGGTGCGGACCTCGATGACCCCGGCGTGCAGCGGCCCGCCGACGAGGACTTCTGGTCCCGACTTCGCCGGTCCATCGACATGGGGCAGGCAGCGATATTGGAGGAGGAATACCTCAGCAACGCTTCCCGCTGGCACCGCCTCGCCCAGAACACCCTGGACGCGGTACGCGCCCGGCTCACCCCGCGTGCCCAGTTGACCGTCTGGCCGGACCTGCCCGCCGAACCCGACGGGGGCGCGGTGGAGTTCGTATGGGAGGGCGAGAACGGGGTGATCACCAGCACGATCGCCGACGCGTCCGAGTATCAGGAACTGACCGCCCACGTGGCCGGCGCCCGAGCCGCCGCAGCCTTGTCCCTGTACGTCGATGAACGCGATCCGCTGTTTACTGCCGTCCTGCCCGACCGACGGCTTTCTGCGGGCCCGGTGGGGGAGCGGTTAGACCGGGCGTCCCCCAACCTCACGCCCAGGGCGGTCCGTTGACTGACCGAGGAATCCGCCCGAATGTCGTCAGCGCGCCGCGGTGATCCTGATCTCGGCCACCGTGCCGTCGCCTCGCAGGGCCAGCGGTCCCGGGCCTTGGTGGCGTACGCAGTCGAGACGGCCCAGGGCGGTCTCCCCTCCCTCCGGCCCGCCGACGGCGAGTCCCTCGGTGGCAGCCATGACGAGGAGCGTTTCGCCCGCGGCGCACGCCATTTCCGCCCCCTGCGCGGCGGTGACGGTAACGATCTGCACGTGTGCCGTCGCCCGGCCCCTGCGGGTCATCACGTTCATGTCGCGCACCGCACCCGCCTCCAGCCGACAGTCTGTGGCCGCGTCGCCGGAGAACGCGAAGGGGCTCAACGGCTCGACCGGTTGCGGGGTTCCGTCCACGGTCAGCACCATGCCTTCGCCCTCGACCAGGGTGATCACGCGGTCGATCCCGGGAAAGGGGGAGAAGGCGCCTTCCGCGTCCACGTCCGCGATACTCACCCGCCAATCGAAGCCGTCCGCGGGCTTCGCCGAGGCGAGGGGCGCGTGGACGGCGCCCGACGCGACCTCGCGGGTCGTACCGCCGCCGTTCTTCCACGGCATGCTGCGGTAGTCGCTCCAGCGCAGAACGTCCTCGCCCATCTGAGGCCGCCTCCTTCTCCGTCGTACGCCTGGCCGCCTTCACCGGCGAGCCCGGGCCGCCACCAGGCGCCTCAGCCGTCGGATCGCAGGAGCACGCCCAGGCACGTGATCATCGAGTCCGTGGTCAGCCTACGTGCCGCCCTGGCGCGGAACCGTCCTCCCCTCGGCTGTCGTACGGCCAGGCGTTGGGGTGCGTTGGGGGATTCGAAGGTGCGCACGGCGGAGGGGGCATCACCGGGTCTCGCAGTCGCATGTAACAGGCATGTATTAGGGGGCGGGCGGGTGGAACGGCTTCCCGGGCCGCGGGGGTCCTGATGATCAGTATCGCCCGTTCGTGCCGATCGGACGACACCGACCGCAAGGAAGAATCGATGCGCTCCAAGAACCTCACCCTCGCCGCTCTGGCCCTCGCCGCAGGTCTCTCGCTCACCGCCTGCCAGGGGGATGAGGACGCCACCGCGAGCGGTAAGAGCTCCGGCTCCTCCTCCGGTTCGTCGTCCTCGTCGTCCTCGTCTTCGTCCTCGTCCGGGACCTCCGGCGGCAGCGGCGCAACCGACGAGAACACCGCGGGCGGCAGCGACGATTCGGCCGCTGGGGAGGCCGACGAGGGCAGCGGTGGCGGGCAGATCACCACCGGAACCTGCAAGACGGCCAACCTCGAGTTCAGCACCTCCCACGGCATGGGCGAGGGCGACCTCCTGGTCGCCCTGAAGAACACCGGCGGCGACGCCTGTTCCCTCAAGGGATTCCCGGGAGTCGACCTCAAGGCCGACAGCGGCCCCGGCGGCCTCAGCGCCGAGCGCAGCAAGCTCGCCGCCCCGGCGGTCGCCCTCAAGTCCGGTGAGACGATCCGCTTCACCCTCCACACCCCGCGCAACGACACCGGCGGCTCCGGCGGCTCCGGCCTGGACATCACCACCATCGTCGTCACCCCGCCCAACGAGACGCACTCCAAGACCCTGCCGGTCTCGCTCAACCTCCCCGTCTCCGACAAGGCCGTGGCGACCGTCACGGTGGACCCCGTCGGCACCGGCAAGCAGTAACCGAGCGTCTGAGGCCCACGGCGGGCCAGCTCGCCCGGTAACCGGTCCTGGTACTCGTAGGCGACGGTGAAGCGGCCCCTCCTACCCGTTCTTTTCCATATGAATACGATGCAGAGGGAACTTCAGGCGCACGGACGGCGGGAGGCCAGCGGGGTTGTCGCTCTGCAAAACCCCTGTCATCGGGGCTCGTTGAGCGGAACATGGATGACACGAGAGGTCCGCTCGCCACCCCGCCCCAAGGCCAACTTCTCACCGGTGCTTACTGGTTGGACTCTCCCGGGCACATGGGCGATGAATGCACGTGGTGCACGCAGTTGAAGCAGGCAGGGGCCACGTCCGAGCAACGGGTGGCTCTGCCGCTGGGTGCCGACAGCGCACGCGGGTGAGTCTCAGCGGTACTTCGTGATCGGTCGACGGAGGAACGTCGACGGAGGAACGTCGACGGAGCAATGGGGCCCGTACCGGCAACTCAAAGCTCCGTCCGGTCTGCTCGCCTGATGCGACGATCATCCTGGTGTCTTCGCTGCCCGCCATGGAGTGAGAGGGCGAAATACGTGGATGTGTATGAAGCCGTGGTCAGTCGCAGGGCTGTACGGGCGTTCAGCGACGAGCCGATACCCAAAGACGTACTCCAACGAGTGCTGGCCGCGGCCACACGGGCTCCGTCGAGCGGCAACCTCCAGCCCTGGCATGTGTACGTCGTGACCGGTGAGCCCCTGGCCGAACTGAAGAAGCGCGCGACGGCCAGGGCTCTGGCGGCAGACCCGGGCGACGATCGGGAGTACCCGATGTACCCGGCCGAGCTGACCTCCCCGTATCTGAACCGCTTCTCCGCCGCGGCCGCCCTGCGCTACAAGGCGCTGGGAATCGAGCGCGACGACCCCGGCAGACCCACGAAGATCGCTGCCTTGAACGCGGACGCGTTCGGGGCTCCGGTCGTCCTGTTCTGCTACCTGGACCGGACGATGGGCCCCGGGCAATGGGGCGACGCGGGGATGTACTTGCAGACGGTCATGCTGCTGCTGAGGGCGGAAGGGCTGCACAGCTGCCCCCAGGTGATGTGGACGACGTATCGCAAGACGGTCAGTCAGGTGGTCGGAGCCGATGACGGGCTCGTGCTGTTCTGCGGCGTCTCGGTGGGATTCGAGAAGGAAGGTGTGCCACGGCCACGTACCGGGCGGGCGGATCTGGCGGAAACGGTGAGCTTCATCGGCGCGTGACGCGGTGCCCCGGGGTACGGCGAGGGCTTCTGACGGGTCGTCCGGTGGCTCGGATCAGCGACTGAACGGCGACCCGGTCCTGGCGGTGGCCGAGCACGCCGAGAGGGCGGCGGGCTCCGAGACGGTGTCGGAGTACGCCGCCCTGGGGCGGGACGAGTGGCGGGACGAGTGGCGGGACATGGCCCGCGCTGTCATGGCGGTTACTTCGGGTCGCTGTTGAACTTTGAGGTCGACCAGAAGTAGCCGAGTACCGCGAGGCCGATGCACCAGGCGACGGCGAGCCAGCCGTTGTGCCCGATCTCGGTGCCGAGCAGCAGGCCGCGCAGGGTTTCGATGGTCGGGGTGAAGGGCTGGTATTCGGCGACGGGCTGGAACCAGCCGGGCATGGAGGTGACGGGGACGAAGGCGCTGGAGAAGAGGGGCAGCAGGATCATCGGCATGGCGTTGTTGCTGGCGGCCTCGGCGTTCGGGCTGACCAGGCCCATGCCGACCGCGACCCAGGTGAGGGCGGAGGCGAAGAGGACGAGCAGTCCGAAGGCGGCCAGCCATTCCAGGGCGGCGGCGTCGGTGGAGCGGAAGCCGATGGCCACGCCGACGGCGCCGACCAGGACGACGCTGGCGATGCACTGCAGCACGCTGCCGATGACGTGTCCGATAAGGACGGAGCCGCGGTGGATGGCCATGGTGCGGAAGCGGGCGATGATGCCTTCGGTCATGTCGGTGGAGACCGAGACCGCGGTTCCGACGACGGTGCCGCCGATGGTCATCAGCAGGATGCCCGGGATGATGTAGGCGATGTATTCGGCGCGATCGGCGCCGCCGCCACCGATGCCGGCGCTCATCACGTCGCCGAAGAGGTAGACGAAGAGCAGCAACAACATGATCGGCGTGAGCAGCAGGTTCAGCGTCAGGGACGGGTAGCGCCGGGCGTGCAGGAGGTTGCGGCGCAGCATCGTGGACGAATCGCGGACGGCGAGAGAGAGGGCACTCATCGGGCAGTCTCCTTGGGCTGGCTGGGCAGGCCGGGCAGTCCGGGCTGGGGGGTGGAGTCGGCGGTCAGGGCGAAGAAGACGTCGTCGAGGTCGGGGGTGTGCACGGTCAGTTCGTCGGCCTCGATGTCCTTCGAGTCGAGCCAGTCGAGGATGGAGCGCAGTTCCCGTTGGGTGCCGTCGCTGGGGATCTGGAGTGACATCGCTTCGTCGTCGCGGGCGGTTCCTTGGAGGGTGGATGCGGCGGCTTGGTATGCGGTCGGGTCGGTGAAGCGGAGGCGGACGTGGCCGCCGGGGATCAGGCGCTTCAGTTCCTCTGCCGTGCCTTCGGCGGCGATCTTGCCGTCGTTGAGGACGGCGATGCGGTCCGCGAGTTCGTCGGCTTCTTCGAGGTATTGGGTGGTGAGGAAGACGGTGACGCCGTCGGCGACGAGTTCGCGGATGATGCTCCACATGTTGTGGCGCGATCGCGGGTCGAGGCCGGTGGTGGGTTCGTCGAGGAAGATGATGCGTGGGTTGCCGACCAGGGTCATGGCGATGTCCAGGCGGCGCTTCATGCCGCCGGAGTAGGTGGAGGCGGGCTTCTTCGCGGCCTCGGTGAGGTCGAAGCGCTCCAGCAGCTCGGCTGCCACCCGGCGCCCTTCGGCGCGGGGGAGGTGGTGCAGGTCGGCCATGAGGAGCATGTTCTCCTCGCCGGTGATCAGGCCGTCGACGGCGGAGAACTGCCCGGTCACGCCGATCGCGGCACGTACCGCCTGCGGGTCGGTGCTGAGGTCGTGGCCGCCGACCTGGATCTCGCCGGAGACGGGGCCGGGGGAGAGCAGGGTGGAGAGGATCTTGACGGCGGTGGTCTTGCCGGCGCCGTTCGGGCCGAGCAGCGCGAAGACCGTTCCCGCGGGGACAGCCAGGTCGATGCCGTCGAGCACGACCTTGTCCCCGTAGGACTTGCGCAGCCCGTTCGCCGCGATGGCCAGGTTCGTCATGGTGGGTGCTCCTCAGGGGCTGCGGTTCAAGGACGTTGGGGAGTTAGAGGCTGCGGGCGGTGATGTTGCCGTAGGAGGTGGTGGCGTGAATGGTGAGGTCGGGGTTGCCGTCGGTGTTCTTGAGGGTGTTGTGGATGCGGCCGTAGGGGGTGCCGGCGTCCAGGGCGGCGGAGACGCCGCGGGCGGCGTCGACGGTGATCGCGCCGTGTTCGGTGCGCAGGGTGACCTCGCCGCGGGTGGCCTCGGTGATGGTCAGGTCGCCCTTCTGGGTGCTGAGCCGTGCGGGGCCGTTGAGGCGGCCGACGGTGATGTCGCCGGACTGGAGGGTCAGGCGGGCGCCGGCGGCCTCGTCGAGCTTGACGGTGCCCTGGGCGCCGTCGAAGGCGACCTCGCCAAGGCGTCCCACGCCGCGGAGTTCGGCGGCGGCGGCCGTGGCCTGGACCTGGGAGCCGGCGGGCAGCTGGACGGTCACCTCGACGTTGCCGGCGGCGCCCAGGAGCTGGTTGTTGGCCGGTGCGCCGGTGATGGTCAGGACGCCGTCGGCGTACGCGACGGTGGTCTGCTCGGCGGCCTTGACGTCGCGGCCCTTGGCGGCGTCGGCGGGCAGGACCTCGACGGTGGTGTCGCTGCGGTCGGCGGCGATGAGCCGGATGAGCCCCGCGGGGATGTCCAGGACGGTGGCGACCGGGGCGGGGGTGTCGAACTTCTGCATCGTGTTCTCCTCTGTTGTCTTGCCGATGTCGGCTCGGTGTTTCCGACAACGGAAAAGCTACGTTGCCTTCACGGTTCAGACAACAGAGTCGTTGCGCATGAACAGCATTACAGCAGGTCAGAGCACGTAAATCGTTGCGATGAGCTGGAATCTAATGCAACATTTGACGCGCGATCATTGCAATGGATTGCGAGTGAACGCTATGCTCGCGGCATAGGGAACAACGAAGAACCATCGAAGAACCATCAAGGAGACCGCGATGCCGGGAGGCAGGCTCACCCAGCAGGAACGCCAGCAGATCGCGCTGGGCGTGGCCGACGGCCTCGCCTACGCGGAGATCGCCCGAAGTCTCGACCGCCCCACTTCGACGGTCACGCGTGAGGTGATGCGCAACGGCGGTCCCACCGCCTACCGCGCCGACTTGGCCCACCGGGCCACCGAACGCCGCGCCCACCGGCGCAAGCAGGCCGCGCCCCGAAACTCGGAGGCGCTCCCGCAGGCCCATGGGCGTGACGCCGAGGCGGTGCGCGAGTACGAGGAGGTGTTCACCACAGTCCTCATAGCGTCGGGCATGCCGAAGATGATGGCGCGGGTGATGTCCTGCCTCACCCTGACCGACTCCGGCAGCCTCACCGCGTCCGAACTCGTCCAGCGCCTCCAGGTGAGCCCGCCGTCCATCTCCAAGGCGATCGCGTTCCTCGAGAGCCAGGGCTTCGTGCGCCGGGAACGTGACGAGCGCCGCCGTGATCGCTACGTCGTCGACGACGACATCTGGTACCAGTCGATGATGGCCAGTGCCCGCTCCACCGCCGACATCGTCAAGATCGCACGGCAGGGCGTCGGTGTCCTCGGCCCCGACACTCCGGCCGCCGGCCGCCTCGAGAACGTCGCCCGTTTTCTCGACTTCGTCTCCGAAGGCATCGCCCGCGCCGCCGAGCAGGCCCGCGAGATCCTGCACACGACAGGCGAACCGACCGCAGGCGGCACGGCCGAGCCAGGCCCGGATCGCGACTAGACAGCCGCGGCGCCCGCCGCCGAAACGGCCGGCCATGCGAACTGCCCTAGGGGAACGGCGACTTCAACGACCCGTACCGCGCAGCGCGGCCAGTGAGCGTTCGAGCGCATCGCGGCTTTCGACGGCTTCGGGATGTTCGGCGTCCAGGATGCGTGTCCTTGCCTGGAGTACGTCCTGGTGAATTCGAACCGCTTCTCCGAACTCACCAAGCCCGTACAGGGCCGTGGCGAGCGCATGGCGGCCGTTCAAGGTTCGGGGGTGGTCAGGGCCGAGGGCCTGGTGTGCCGTCCGCACCGTCTCGCGCGCGAGACGAGCGGCCTGGGGGTGAGCGCCGAGGCGATTCAGCGAGTCGGCCAGGTGGTTGAGGCTGGAGATCGTACGAGGATGAGCGGGCCCCAGCACCCGTGTGCGGATCTCCGCCACCTCGGTGTGGATCTCGGCCGCTTCTCCGGGGCTTCCCAGGCTGTCCAGGGCCAGGGCCAGCACATCACGGCTGGCCAAGGTCTCGGGATGGTCCGGGCCGAGTCTGCTGTTCAGGGCACGGGAGGTGTCCCTGGCCAGGTCGGCGCTCTCGGCGTGACGACCCAGGTACCGCAGGGCCCGTGCGAGGTGATGACGGCTGGAGATCGTGTCGAGGTGACTGGGGCCCAGCACGCGGGTACGTGCGGCAAGGACCTCCCTGTGCTGGTCGACGGCCGCGCTGTAGTCCCCCATGGCGCGTAGCGCGCGAGCGTGCTTGCCGAGGCACTCCAAGGTGTCCGGGTGGTCGGCTCCCAGCACCTGTCGTGCCATGGCGTGCGCGCTGCGCCGCAGAGCGAGTTGAAGCGGATGAGCGCCTGCGTCGCTGAGGAGCGCGGCGAGATTCTCCAGTGCGTCCCGGGCTTCGGGCAGTGGAATGGAGCCGTCTGTGCCGAGCTCGGCGACGAGCGCAAGGTGAGGTGCGATGAGCCGGGCGCGGTCCCATGAGGACTGCGAGGCTTCCGACAGTTCCCGGGCCTGCGACATCAGATGCCTGGCGACCTGCATGCGCCACTCGGCGACGTCCGGCGTCGTCACGGACAGGATGTAGGCGTTGACTTCGCGCACCAGCGGATGCAGGACGAGGCATGAGGCGGCGACATCGTCGGCGAGGGGAATCTCCGTGGTCTGCAGGAGGTCGTAGCGGCGGAGGCCGGCCAGGGCCTCGTCGAGGGCTCCTTCGGTGACGGTCTCGCCGACGGCCGCCTGGACGAAGTCCCCGACGATCAGGGGCCGCGGAATGGGTGCGTCCGCGAACAGCGACAGCAGCCGCAGGACGGGCCGGGCGAGCGGTCTGCGGTCCGCGGCGAGCTGGTCGAGGGAGATCTCCCAGGTGTAGCGGACCAGGACACGGGCTGTCTCCGGGTCGGTCGCATCAGGGTGCTCCGGGCCGAGCAAGGGAGCCAGATCCTGGTCCAGCGCCTGCTGGTACTCGGTGAACGTGCGGTAGCGGCTGGTCTGCTCGGTCAGGTAGCGGCCTGCTGCCCGCAGCGCGAGGGGGAGCCCTCCCAAACGGGCGGCGAGCTCCTTGGCCTCGGCCAACGTGCCTGCCTGGGGAGCCAGGTCGAGAAGTACCTGTCCTCCTGCCGGTGTGGTCAACGGGCGAAGTCTCATCAGTTCGGCTGCCGATCCCCAGAGGTCCTGGCTCGTGTCACGGCTCGTGACGAGGAGGAGGCCGCCGCCGTAGGGCCGGATCCAACCGCGGTAGTCACTGAGTTGTTCGGTGTCCGGAACGATCGGGCCGGGATCGTCGATGTTGTCGATGACGAGCAGCCACTTGCGGGTGCGGGCCATGTGAAGCCAGAAGACGTCCGGCACACTGTCATGGCCAGCCCGGGCCCGTTCCAGGAGCGAGTTGGGAAGCCCACAGGCCTCGGCGACCTGCGTCAGCTGTGCCTGCAGGTGCTCCAGGCCCTGCCACCGTATCCAGAAGCGCTCGTACCCCATGTCCGCCGCGTGGGCACACAGCATCGCGGCCACCGTCGTCTTCCCGATGCCGCCTCCTGCGCAGAGCACGGCGAAGCGTCCGTTGGGCTTGCGGAGCATGGAGGTGAGACGGTCCAGGTCCCTCTGCCGGCCGTGCATCCGCTCCGTCTCGACATGCGGGGGCCGCAGGGACACGGGACGCGTCATGGCAAGGGGAGGTGAGGAAGGCGGCGCGGTGGGCGGGGGCTCCGCGCCTCCCAGCCGCTGGCCGAACCACGTCAAGCCGATGCTGAGCACGGCCAACCCGGCGAAGGCCGGCCAGATCACCCAGGCCTCGTCGGCCCACGCGGGCACGGAGCTGCTGGCGTAGTTCGTCACCGGGCCCATGAGCACCGTCAGGGCAGCCAGCAGACCGGAGACGCCCGCGCCCGTGCGGGCCTGAGACCGCCGCCGCATGCCTTGCTCCTCGCCCAGCGTGCCGTTGCGCGACTATGCATGCCCCCGGTTCGGGCTGGCGACACCGCAGGGCCAAGAGGGATCGGTCCGAAGAATCCAGGCAGTGCGGGCAGGGGCCGGGCCAGGGGCTGGTGGCATGATCGAAGCGTGATCAGTGAACCTGGCCGGTGCGGTGCGACGCGGTGTGTGCTGTTCGATGTCGATGGCACGTTGATCGATGCCGTGGACAATCAGCGCCTGGTGTGGCGAACGTGGGCTGAGCGCCACGGTCTGGACTCCGGTGAGGTCTACCGGGTGGCGCTGCGGACGAGGCCGATGGAGACCTTCGCGCAGGTCGCGCCGGACCGGGACCCCCGGGAGTGTCTGGCCGCGCTGCACGAGCTGGAGGACGAGGACGTCCGATCCGGCGTCTATGCGGCCTTCGACGGTGCCTCGGAGCTGCTGAGTGCTCTGCGGCCCGGGTCCTGGGCGCTGGTGACGTCGAACTACGAACACCGGGTGCGTGGCCGCTTCGTACGGACCGGCCTGACCGTCCCGGACGTTGTCGTGGACGCGGCCGCGGTGGAGGAGGGCAAGCCGTCGCCGGCGCCGTATCTGCAGGCGGCGGCACGGCTCGGTGCCGCACCGGAGAACTGCCTGGTCATCGAGGACGCCCCCTCCGGAGTGGAGTCCGGGCTGCGTGCCGGGATGACGGTGTGGGGCGTCAACAGCCCCGTGGCGGTGGACGGCGTGCATCGCCACTTCGGCAGCCTGCGCGAAGCGGCCCGCGACATCCTCGCCTTCGCGTCCGGACAGGATCGCCGGTCACGGCGTACGGACGCCTCTACTTGACGGTGCGTCAACTCGCCCCGCCGTGCGGCAGAACCACCGGCCGCGTGGCTGGGGGCGCGCTCAGCCGCCAGGTGCCGCAGCCGGACACCCCGTCAGATAGCGGGTGAGCATGGTGACGAGTTCCTCCTCGAACCGGGCGACCTCGACCTGGCCCGGTCCTGCCATCACCCGGTGCACCACCATCTCCACCGTGGACACGACGAGCCGGGCGGCGACGTCGACGTCCGTGACCCGCACCTCCGGATGCTTCCCGAGCAGCTTGCGGGTGTAGGCGATCCACCTCAGCTCGTCCTGGGCGATCCGCTCCAGCAACTCCGGTGCGCGGGGGCCCTGCTCCATCATCACGCGCAGCAACTGCGGGTCGTCGCGGTGGTTCTCGATCGCGCCGCGCACGTAGAAGCGCATGATGCCCTCGATGGACTCCGGGAGCAGATCGTCCTGGTCCAGTGGGGCGGCGGCCATTCCGGCGTCGAGGTGCCGGGTCAGCAGCTCGACCAGGATCGCGTCCTTGTTCGGGTAGTACTGGTACAGCGACCCGATCGACACCCCGGCCCGCTCGGCGATCCGGTTGGTGGTCCCCGCCGCGTAGCCGTACTCGGCGAAAACGCGAGCAGCGGCATCGAGGATGCGCTGGCGGGTCAGCTCTGCCCGGACCTGACGGGGCTGTTTACGTGGCTGAAGTCCGCGGCGGTCGGACGTCATGGCACCTCCTGCGGCGGGCCGTGAAAGCGAGTAGCGCACGACGCGAGTAATTGCTCACAATAGTGCCATGAACTGCGGCGATGCGGGGCCGAGCGCCCGTGGTCGTGCGCCGATCCCTGCTTGAGGAAACCGAAGCCTGCCTAAGGAAAATGCCATGACGCATGCCCTCACGCGCCCTCGACGGGTCTCCCCGGAGGAGGTCCTTGCCCGGCTCGGGCCGCCCGAGCACATGGTCAGGGCGAAGCTGAAGGACCGTATCGACGACTACTTCCGTCACTTCATCGCCCACTCGCCGTTCCTGACGATGGCGACGGCGGACGCGGCCGGACGCGCCGACTGCTCGCCCCGCGGCGACTACCCGGGCTTCGTGAAGGTCCTCGACGAGCACACCCTGGCCCTGCCCGACCGCCCCGGCAACAAGATCGCCGACTCCTTCCGCAACCTCGCCGAGAACGACGGCATCGGACTGTGCTTCCTGATCCCCGGCATGCGCGAGGTCCTGCGGGTCAACGGCAGTGGCTACGTCACCGACGAGCCCGATGTGCTGGTCCGGATGCGCACCGAGGCCAAGGAGCCGGAGCTGGCGATCGTCGTCGAGGTGGCCGAGGCGTACTTCCACTGCGGGCGGGCGCTGATCCGCTCGCGGCTGTGGGATCCCGACAGCCGGGCGCTCGCCGAGGGGATGCCGTCGATGGGCGAGATCGCGGCCGCGCAGTTCGGTGCCGACGTGGACGTGGGGCTGCTCGAACGGACCCTCGAGGACGGCTACCGCAAGCTCTACTGACCCGGCCGCACCGGCCGACAGAGGGGAACACCGATGCAGCTGACACAGGAATCGCCGATGCGGCCGACACTTCGATCACCGATGCAACAGACCGTCGTCGACCGCATCGACCGGGCCGCCGACGACGTCGTCGCCCTGACCCTGCGCGCCACCGCCGGGGAGCTGGCCGCCTGGGACCCCGGCGCCCACATCGACCTGTCCCTGCCCAACTGGCTGACCCGGCAGTACTCGTTGTGCGGGGACCCCGCAGACCGGGACGCCTACCGCGTCGCCGTCCGCTACGACCCGCTCAGCCGGGGCGGCTCGGAGTACGTGCACCGGTTCCTGCGCCCGGGCCGCGCCCTGGACGTCTCCCTGCCGCGCAACCACTTCCCGCTCGTCCCCGCACCGCGGTACCTGTTCCTCGCCGGCGGGATCGGGATCACACCCCTGCTGCCGATGCTGCACGCGGCGGTGGCCGCCGAACTCCCCGCGACCCTGCTCTACCTGGGGCCGTCGGTGGAGAGCATGCCCTTCGCCGACGAGCTGCGCCGCGCCCACGGGGACGGGGACCGGGTACGGATCGTGGAGACCAAACGGCAGGGCAGACCGGACCTCGACGCCCTCGCCGCCACGCTGGAGGCCGACACCCTGGTCTACTGCTGCGGTCCCGCGACCCTGCTGGCGGCGGCCGAAGAGGCCTTCTCCTCCCAGCAGTTGCGTGCCGAGCGGTTCCAGCCGGTGGCCAAGGCCTTCGGTCCCGACACGGAGTTCCAGGCGCTCTGCGCCCGCTCCGGGGACACCGTCACCGTGCCCGCCGACGCGTCGCTCCTTGACGCCCTGGCCCACGCCGGGCACCCCCTGCCCTCCGGGTGCCGCGAAGGGGTCTGCGGCAGCTGCGAAGTCGCCGTCCTGGGCGGCACCCCCGAGCACCGGGACGACATCGGCGCCCCAGAGGGCCGGATGTATGCCTGCGTGTCCCGGGCGCTGTCCTCCCGGATCATCCTCGATCTCTGAAAGGCACCGCGAACATGCTGCCCAAGGTGCAGTCGCCCACGTCCCGGCGCATGATCACGCTGGAAGTGCGCCGGACGACCCGGACGACCCCCAATTTCACCACCGTTACGCTCGGCGGCCCCGAACTGGAGCATCTGCTGCCGACCGGCTTCGACCAGGCCGTGCGGCTGTTCTTCCCCCGCGCGGGCCAGAGCGGCCTCACGATGCCCACCCTCTCCAGTGAGGCGTGGATGGCTCAGGTGCTGCTCCTTCCGAAGTCCCGCAGGCCCCGGGTGCGCAACTACACCATTCGCCGGGTGCGGCCCGAACGGGGCGAGCTGGACATCGAGTTCGCCCTGCACGGTGACACCCCCGCGTGCGCCTGGGTTCTCGGCGCCCGCCCCGGCGACCCGGCGGGCATCTTCGACATGGGCCGCACCTACCTCCCGCCGGCCGACGCGGAAGGACAGGTGCTCGTCGCGGACGAGAGCGCCGTGCCCGCGGTCCTTGCCATCCTTGAGGACGCGCCCGCCTCCCTGGTCGCGGAGGTCTTCCTGGAGGTGCCCGAGACGGCGGACGTCCGCAAGGACATCGTCGCCCCCGAGGGCGTCCGTGTGCACTGGCTGGCCCGGGACGGCTCCGCCGATCTCCCCGGCAGGCTCGCACTCGACGCGGTCCAGGGAGCGGCTCTGCCCCAGGGCCGCTCCTACACCTGGGTCGCGGGGGAGTCCGGCCTGGCCACCGGGGTGCGCCGGCACCTCGTACGCGACCGGGGCGTGCCGAAGCCGGACATCGCCTTCTTCGGCTACTGGCGGCACGGCCGCTCCAGCCCCGGCTGAGGCGCCTCGGCCCGCTCCTCGACGGGTGTTCAGTCCGGCTGCTGCGGCGGGTGGAGCTTGCGGAAATAGGTCCAGCTGGTCTCGTTCGGCTCGCTCCACTTCTCCGGGGCGCGGGCGAACTGCGGGTGGTGGTCGGCGATGTAGGCACGGGTGCGCTCGGGGACCTCGGCGTACGCGCCGAGCTTGCGACCCCGGCAGTGGTAGGTGAGCCCGCCGGGCCGCTGGCCGCGGGCCATCCACGGGAGCCACTGCGACATCCGGGTCCACGACATGGTGGCCGGAACGCTGGGTGCGGGTCCCGCCAGATCGGCGCGGTCGGCGAAGAACTGGAAGAGCTCCAGGGCCTTGTACGTGTCGCCGGCCGAGTGCACGGGGTACTGCGCCACCGGCAGCGGCGAGGGATAGGCGAGGGGGATCTCCAGGCTGAAGCAGACCTGTTCGCCGAGATCGGTCGTCGGGATCGGGAAGGGGCGCCATTTCTGGTTCGCCGGGTCGTTCCATATGTGCACCACCGGCAGGTCCTGCCAGGTGGCCAGGATCTCGCGCGTGACGGGGTCCAGGTAGAAGGCGGCCTCGCGGGTGAGCAGTTGGTAGGCGTCAGGGCCGTTGCCGGGGTCCTGGACGAGGCGGGCGACGTTGAGCCCTTCGAAGCCGAAGACGCGCTGGTAGGGCTCGTCGGGGGCCCAGGAGTACACGTCTCCGGACCACCAGTACGTGACCTCCTCGCCGTCGAGCGAGGCCCGGGTGCGGGCGAAGGAACGGAGCAGCTCCGCGGGCGTCGTCATGTGCTTTCCCCCGCCCCGAAGTCACGACGGCCACCGAGCGCGTAGTGCCGTTCAGGACGGCCTGGGGCGGTGGACAGGGAAGGAAGATGGCTCACTGGTCGTCCTTCGGTGGGGCTGCCCGCTGAGGCTCCGCCAGCAGACAGCCGGAACGGCGCGAGCGGTGGCATCAGGGCTCGCTGCATTGAGTAGGAAAACCTATATCGAAAGCCAGTTTTGTGCAGGGGAAGGGTGCCGCGCACCAGGAAGACGCCCCGAAGACCCCACCGGCGTACCACGCCATGCGCTGCGCGGGCAGCGAGGATGGTGGTCATGGATATCCGGCAGCTGGAGTACTTCCTCGCGATCGTGGATCACGGGGGTTTCAACCGGGCGGCATCGGCCCTGTACCTCTCGCAGCCTTCGCTGTCCCAGGCCGTCCAGGCGCTGGAGCGGGATCTGGGCAGCAGTCTGTTCCACCGGATCGGCCGTCGGGCGGTGCTCACCGAGGCGGGTACGGCGCTGATCGAGCCCGCGCGGGCGGCCGTGCGCAGTCTGGAGACGGCCCGCGCCAGCGTTGCCGCCGTGCACGAACTGCGCGAGGGACGCCTGGACATCGCGGCCATGCCCTCGCAGGCGGTGGAGCCGCTGACCACCATGGTCCGCGGATTCAGCGGCCGGTATCCGGGGGTGTCGGTGAACATCCGGGCGGCCTTCACCTCGCGCGATGTGATCGACATGGTGCGTACGGGCGCCGCCGAGCTGGGACTGCTTGCGACCTCTGGTCCGGTGGCCGAGAAGGAGGTGACGGCGCACGCCGTGGGGGAGCAGCGTTTCGTGCTGGTCACCCCGCCCGACGGGCCGTTCCCGGCGGGCCGAGCGGTGGCCTGCGAGGAGCTGGCCGGGCAGCGGCTGATCGTCGGGCAGCGCGGTACGGGGATGCGCGCGTATGTCGACGGACTGCGCGAGCGGGGCATCGCCTTCGCGATCGCGGCGGAGACCGAGCACCGGGTGGCGATCCTGCCGCTGGTGCTCGCGCGAGTCGGGCTCGCGGTGGTGACCGACTCCTGGCGCACGATGGCCGAGCGGGCCGGCGCCCTGGTGCTGGACATCGAGCCGAAGACGACGCTACAGATCGCCCTGGTCAGCCGCCGTGCCGAGCAATCGCCCGCCGCACGGGCCTTCTTGACCTGCGCACTCGCCCCGGCCGAGCACTCATAGGCATGCCCTATAAGGCAGATCGGCAGAGCGTCTTGGACGGCGCCGAGGCCTGATTGCTGCAATCAGGCCATGACCCACCACCACATCGCACTCATCCCCGGCGACGGCATAGGGGCCGAGGTCCTGCCGCCCGCCCAGCAGGTTCTCGGCGCCGTGGGCGCCCGACACGGCCTCGACTTCTCCTACACCTCCTACGACTGGTCGTGCGAACGCTACCTCCGGCAGGGCGCGATGATGCCCGAGGACGGCCTCGACCAACTGCGAGACAAGGACGCCATCCTGCTCGGCGCGGTCGGCTACCCGGGCGTGCCCGACCACGTCTCCTTGTGGGGGCTGCTGATCCCGATCCGGCGGGGCTTTCGCCAGTACGTCAACCTCCGCCCCATCCGCGTCTTCGAGGGCGTCGACAGCCCGCTGCGCGCCGCCGCACCGGGCGAGGTCGACTTCGTCGTCGTACGCGAGAACGTCGAGGGCGAGTACAGCGAGATCGGTGGCCGGCTCAACCGGGGCTTCCCGGAGGAAATGGCCGTCCAGGAGGCCGTGTTCACCCGCGCCGGAGTCACCCGCGTCCTCGACTACGCCTTCGACCTGGCCGCGCGGCGCGGCGGGAGACTCACCTCCGCCACCAAGTCCAACGGCATCGTGCACACCCTGCCGTTCTGGGACGAGCTGGTCGCCGAGCGCGGCGCCGACCACCCGCGGGTGACCTGGGACCAGGAGCACATCGACGCGCTGGCCGCCAAGTTCGTCCTCGAACCGGCCCGCTTCGACGTGGTGGTCGCCTCCAACCTCTTCGGCGACATCCTCAGCGACCTGGCCGCCGCCGTGGCCGGCTCCATCGGGATCGCGCCCGCCGCCAACCTCAACCCGGAGCGCGAGCACCCCTCGATGTTCGAGCCGGTCCACGGCTCCGCCCCGGACATCGCGGGCCGCGGCATCGCCAACCCGCTGGGCGCGATCTGGTCGGCCGCCATGATGCTCGACCACCTGGGCCACGGCGCAGCGGCCCAGGACATCACCGACGCGATCGCGGCGGTGCTCGCCAAGACCGACGTACGCACCCCCGACCTCGGCGGCAGCGCCACCACCACCGAGTTCACCGAGAAGCTCCTCGAACTCCTCTGACCTGACACGACCCGCGCACGGCCCGGGGCCGCGCGGACGACCCCGCCCCGGCAGGCCGCCCCGCGTCCCGGCTGCATCCACGTTCCTCGACGAGGAGAAACGCCATGGCAGCAACCGCATCCACCACCCCCAGCACGTCCCCGCCCTCAGCACCGGCCAAGCCCTGGTACCGGCAGCTGTACTTCTGGGTGCTGACCGCGATCGTGGCGGGCATCCTGACCGGCTGGCTGTGGCCCTTCGTGGGCGTCGCCCTGGAACCGGTCGGCACCACCTTCGTCTCCGCGATCAAAATGCTGATCACGCCGATCGTCTTCCTGACGATCGTCGCGGGCATCGGCGGTGTCGACAGCCTGCGCCGCGTCGGCCGGGTCGGCCTGAAATCCCTGGTCTACTTCCAGGGCGGGACCCTGGCCGCGCTCGCTCTCGGCCTGATCGCCGTCAACCTGTTCCGGCCCGGCGCCGGGGTCCATGCCCACCCCGGCGACCTCCAACTGTCCGGCGACGCCGCTCAGTACGTCAAAGACGGCGAGAACCAGAGCTGGTGGCACTTCCTCACCGACATCGTGCCCTCCAGCGCCGTGGGGGCGTTCGCCGAGGGCAACATCCTCCAAGTCATCTTCTTCGCCGTCCTGTTCGGCATCGCCCTCAAAGCCGTGGGGCCCGTGGGGGCGCCGCTGGTCGACGGCATCAACCGGCTGAGCACGGTCGTCTTCAAGATCCTGCACTACATCATGCTCGCGGCCCCCGTCGGCGCGTTCGGCGCCATGGCCTACACCATCGGCAAGTACGGCATCTCGACCCTCACCAGCCTCGGCCGGCTCATCGGCCTCTTCTACGGAACCTCGCTGTTCTTCGTCGTGGTCGTCCTCGGCGGCATCCTCGCCCTGCTGAAGATCAATATCTTTCGGCTGCTGCGCTACCTGCGCGAGGAATTCCTCATCGTCCTGGGCACCTCGTCCTCCGAGAGCGTCCTGCCCCGCGTCATGACCAAGCTCGAAGGACTCGGCGTCCGCCGCGACATCGTCGGCCTGACCGTACCGACCGGATACTCCTTCAACCTCGACGGCAGCTCCATCTACCTCTCCCTGGCCGCCGTCTACATCGCCCAGGCCACCGACACCCCTCTCACCATCGGTCAGCAACTCGGGCTGCTCGCCGTCATGATCCTGACCTCCAAGGGCTCCGGTGGCATCACCGGCGCCGGATTCATCGCCCTGGCCGCCACCTTGTCCACCGTCGGAACCGTCCCGGCCGCCGGCATCATGCTCGTCTTCGGCATCGACAAGTTCATGTCCGAATGCCGCGCCCTGACCAACCTCGCCGGCAACAGCGTCGCCACCCTGGTCGTCGCCCGCTGGGAACGCGTCCTGGACACCGCACGCGTCAACCGTGTCCTGCGCACCGGAATCCCCGAGCCCGAACGGGACCACGGGACGGGCCCCGAGCCCGACCCCGCACCGGAGACGGAGCAGCCGCAGCGCACCGAGGCGACTCCCGCGCTCACCAAGCCGTGACCCGGGCATGGCGGTGGCGGCCAGTAGCCTCGGGCGCCATGGGCATACAGATCGACGCAGTGGTGAGCTACCCGATCAACGACGAGGTGGAGCGGGTGCTCGGGTTGGCCGAGGCGGTCGGCGAGCCCGTCACGGTCACGTTCCTGTGGGAGGGGCGTACAGAGGGGGACCGCGCGGTGCTGGTGCCCGCGGCCACGCTGGCGCTCTGGGAGCACTGGGCCCCAACCGCCTACCCGGCCCGGGGCGCTGAGGAAGTCGAGGAAGGGGAAGGAACGGCGGCTCAGGAGCCGGAACTGGCCCACCCGGCGGAATTCGGCGCCTTCACGCTCTTTCGCCGTCGCGTGGGAGGGCGCACGGCGGTTGCTCGCGACGGCGTGGTGGTCGCCGAGCTACTGGACCCCGGCGAGGCGCACTGGCTCGAGGAGAAGGCCCGCCATGTCCGCCAAGGCTTCATGGACCCGAAGCAGAAGGCGGCGTTCGAGGAGTTCCTCGCCCGGCAGACACCCCTCGGTGAGCAGTGACGCGGGCCTTCCGGCCCTGAGCCGCTCGGCCACGCCAACAGGGCGCTTCTGAAGAGCAGTTGGAAGCGGCCGGCAGCCTTGAGGCGGCCTCGACAGACTGAACCTGCTCGTCGAAACTGGGCGTCGTGGTCGACAGCGCGGTATGGGTTGCGGTCTTCACCGGCGGCACGGCGGTCATGGCGAGTTGGGTGACCACGATCGGGAACGCGCGGGCGGCGAAGGTGCAGGCGGAGACGTCGGTTCAGGTCCAGTACCGGGACCGTGTGCGCAGCAGCCGGCGCAACGCCTATCTGGACCTGATGGAGCAGGCTCACGTCACCGGCGAGTTGTACTGGAGAGTCGGCGACGCGTATGTCCAACTCGCCGACCAGGCCGCCAGGCTGACGCGTATCGAGGAACTGCGCACGCAACTGCGCGACGTCTTCGATCCGCTCATGCGCTGCGTACGCGTCATCGTGCTGGAGGGTCCTGAGGCAGTTGCCCAGGCTGCGCGCGGCGTGCTGGAAGCAGCATCGGAGGCCAATTCGGCCCTGTGGCGTGTTGCCCAGGAAGACCCACAGGCGCTGGAGCGCTTCGACGAAGCACAGCAGCGCTTCCGGGACCGCCTGGACGAGTTCATCGAGGCGGCCCACGCAGCCGTCAGCGGCCGGTGAGCCAGCAGCGGGCTCTGCTGAACTGCTGTTCGATGACGATTACCTCTCCCTCGAACGCGCAGAAAACTATGTTGGCGGGAGTAGACATTGGGTGGCCGTGTGGTTATGGTTTCTCTCGTAGCCCAGAGAGACAACAAGGCCCGGCAGAGACGAACTGCCGGGCAGCAGTACCCGAAGTTGCAGTGCGCAGGGCGGTACGGCAGTGGAGTTTCGAAGCCAGAGCGGTTGCAGGACGGCGACGGGACTGACGGCCGGACCGGGTGGCCCGCAGTGATCAGGGGCCGCCGTGAAGCAGTACGCATCACCAGCAGTACGCATCACCGGTAGTAGGCAGTACCAAGCAAATGGTTTCAGCACTGAGGGATGAACGGAGGGGCCGAGCGCCATCAGGATCGCCCGGGCGGATGTCTTGAGTCCGGGTACCGCAGGACATCGATAGTGAGGTGGTCTCCGGTCGAGCAACCGCGATCCCCGCACCCCCGGCAGCACGTCGGTCGGGTCGGCGGAAACAGGAAGTCGGCGCAGTATCAGGGCCGACGGATGGTGTAGCAGTTCCTTCGGGGCCCTGGTGCCATTGGCGCCAGGGCCCCTCTATGCGGTGCGCAGGGGGCCTTCCCGAAACGCTCTGCTCTTGATGGATCAATAACTGCGGCCGCGGGGTGAGGGTTTAGCGCACCGGGCCGGGAGTGTTTTTGCCGTAACGGGCGGAATTGAATTACGCAAGACACGCCGGTCACTAGGGCGTGCTAGTCTCCATGACAGTTGCAGTCTTGGTACCCGAATTTAAAGCGCCTTCGACGGTATTGTCAGCCGTCGGGAGCGTTTTTCTATTTCCGGTTGCTTCCGGAAGGGGCATCATCGCGGCGACCCGGTATTCGTGCTAGCGAATAGCGGCGTACTGCCCCAAAGGAGATATGGCATGGCATCTGGCACCGTGAAATGGTTCAACGCGGCAAAGGGTTTCGGGTTTATCGAGCAGGATGAGAGTGGGGTCGACGTGTTCGCCCACTTCTCGAACATCGCCGCCGACGGCTTCCGTGAGCTGCTCGAGGGGCAGAAGGTTACCTTCGACATCGCCCAGAGCCAGAAGGGCCCGACGGCCGAGAACATCGTTCCCGCCTGACAGTGTCGCCAACCTCGGTTGCCACAGGACCAGCAACACCCGCAGTTTCTTTTCCGTGGATGAGGGGCTCTCGTGCGGCTCCGTCCGTCTGAGTCCCGTATTCCGCACTCGTATCGCCACCTTTCGTTGCCTGCGCCCCTACCGAATTAAGTGCAGGCCAGATTTTCTTTCGCTTCGGCTCGTTCTTGTGGCCCCCGCACCGCTCTCGTACGCGGCGGGAATTCCAGAAAACGAAACGTGCCGTATCGAGGAAGGTTCTGAATGAGCCAAGCACCTACGAACGATCACTCTTCCCGTGACCGTTCAGGATCGCCCGCCCCGAGCAACGGGCAAAAAGCGGTCATGGATATCCGGCGCAGGAACAACGTCACCGTCACGGGCCGGGCGGACGGGCCGGTGCTCCTGCTGGCGCACGGGTTCGGCTGTGACCAGAACATGTGGCGCCTGGTGGTCCCCCTGCTGGCCGAGGACTTCCGGGTGGTGCTCTTCGACTACGTCGGTTCCGGCCGCGCGGACCCCGCGGCCTGGAGCGAGCAGCGCTACAGCTCCTTGGAGGGTTACGCCCTCGATGTGCTGGAGGTCTGCGAGGGGTTGGACCTGCGGGACGTGACCTTCGTGGGGCACTCGGTCAGTGCCATGGTCGGGGTCCTCGCGGCGGCCAGGGCGCCCCAGCGGTTTGCCCGGCTGGTGATGGTGACGCCCTCGCCCTGCTACATCGACGAGGACGGTTACCGGGGCGGGTTCAGCGCGGACGACATCGGCGAGTTGCTGGAGTCGCTGGAGTCGAATTATCTGGGCTGGTCGGCGACGATGGCTCCGGTGATCATGGGAAACGGGGACCGGCCGGAACTCGGCCAGGAGCTGACCAATTCGTTCTGCGCGACCGACCCGGACATGGCCCGGGTGTTCGCCCGTACGACGTTCTTGTCCGACAGCCGCGCCGACCTCAAGACGGTCGCCGTGCCGACGCTGGTGCTGGAATGCACGCAGGACGTGATCGCTCCCCGCGAGGTCGGCGCCTACGTCCACGACGCGATCCCCGGCAGCCGTCTGGTCACGCTGGAGGCGACGGGGCACTGCCCGCAGTTGAGCGCACCGCAGGCTACTGCTGAGGCGGTCACCGACTTCCTGGGAGTGGCCCGTTGATGTGCCGCACCGATCAGTACCCGGACGGGGAGCGCGACGTGAACGCCACGGGAGTGGCCTTCACCGCCTTGCTGGAGGACAGCGTGGAGGAGCTGTACGAGCAGGCTCCGTGCGGCTACCTGTCGACGCTGATGGACGGCACGATCGCGAAGATAAACACCACTCTGCTGAAGTGGCTGGGCCTGTCCCGGGGCCAGGTGGTGGGATTGATGCGGTTCACCGATCTGCTCACCGTGGGCGGCAAGCTCTATCACGAGACGCACTACGCCCCGCTGTTGCAGATGAACGGTGAGGTCAGCGGCATCGCCCTGGACATCAAGGCCACCAGTGGGCAGCGGATGCCGGTGCTCGTCACCTCGAAGGTGAAGACCAGCGAGGAGGGCGAACCGATGCTCGTGCGCACCACCGTCTTCGACGCCAGCGATCGCCGCGCCTACGAAACCGAGCTGCTGCGCGGACGCCGGGCGGCCGAAGAAGCGCGGCGGCAGGCCGAGGCCGACCGCGAACGGCTCCAGGAAGCCCTCGCCGTGCTGCAGCGAAGCCTGCTGCCCGCCGAACTCCCCACGGTTCCGGGCCTGGAAGCCGCCTCCCACTACCACACCGCCTCCCCGGACCTTCTCGGCGGAGACTTCTACGACCTGTTCCCCCTCGGCGCCGGACGGTGGGCGTTCTTCCTCGGTGACGTGTGCGGCAAGGGCCCTCAGGCCGCCGCGGTCACCTCGCTGACCCGCTACACGCTGCGGGCGGCGGCCTTGCACGACGCCGACCCCATCACCGTACTGACCACCTTGAACACCGTGCTGCACGAGCGGTACACCAGCGGCGACACCCGCTACTGCACCGCCATCTTCGGCGTCCTGAGCCCGGGCAGCGACCACGCCGACATACACCTGGCCTCCGGCGGCCACCCCTCCGCGCTGGTCCAGCGCGCCGACGGCACCGCCCACTACCTGCCCACCCCCGGCGGCATGCTCATCGGTGTCCTGCCCCAGCCGCAGTTCGCGCCCGCCCGCACCCAGCTGTTCGCCGGCGACACCCTGCTGCTCTACACCGACGGCCTGACCGAAGCGCGCACCGGCCCCGAGCGTGAGCTCTACGGTGACGACGCCCTGCGTGCCTTCGCCGCCGAACAGCCCGCCACGGGACCCCAGGCCCTGATCGCCGCCCTGACCGGCCTGCTCGCCGGGTTCGGTGACGGACTCGACGACGACACCGCGCTGCTCGCCCTCGGCGTGCCCGCCCCCTCTACCGCCTCCGCGAGTGACGACCCGACATGAGCCCGCTGACGATCACTGCCCGACCCGCGGCCACCGGTCCCGTACTGGCGATCACCGGTGACCTCGACCACCGGACGGCACCCGCGCTCCGCCGGGAGGTGGACCGCCTCACCCTGGACACCGGGCACTTGCTGGTCCTGGACCTGGCCGGCCTGGAATTCTGCGACTCCAGCGGCATCACCGTCCTCCTGGCGGCACGCAACCTGGCCAGGGAACAAGGCGCCGACATGGCCCTGGCGGCGGTGCCCGCCAACACCGTCCGGATCTTGCGCATCGCCGGTCTGGACCGGGTCTTCACCCTCCACCCCGACACGGAAACAGCCACCACTCCCGGCACCACAGCGTCCTGATCACACCGGGCTCGGTCGCGCCGCGGCCCGGCAACGCACCGGTTGCCGGGCCGCCGCCTGGACCAGATCGGCGTCAGTCGGTGATCAGACCCGCACGGAGCTTGGCGACGACCTTGGTGATGAGCCGGGAGACCTGCATCTGCGAGCAGCCCAGCGCTTCGCCGATCTGGGTCTGCGTCAGCTCCTCGACGAAGCGCAGATGGATGAGCTGCCGGTCGCGTTCGCCGAGTTCAGCGATCAGCGGGGCCAGCGAATGGAAGTTGTCGACCAGCTCGAAGCGGTCCTCGTCGACGCTGATGAAGTCGGCCAGAACGGTCTCGGACTCATCGCCCTTGCCGGTCACGGCGGCATCGATGGAAACGGAGTTGTAGCCGTTGGACGCCTGCTGGGCTTCGGTGACCTCGGCCGGCTCCAGCTGCATCAGCTCGGCGAGTTCCGCGGTCGAGGGGGAGCGCCCCAGCCGGGTGCTCAACTCCTCGGTGGCCTTGGACAGTTCGATACGTGCTTCCTGCAGCCGGCGCGGCACGTGCACGGCCCAGCTGGTGTCACGGAAGAACCGCTTGATCTCGCCCGTGATGTACGGGACGGCCAAGGAGGCGAACTCCACCCCGCGGGTCAGCTCGAACCGGTCGATCGCCTTGATCAGCCCTATGGTGCCGACCTGGACGATGTCCTCCATCTCCTGCGGACCGCGGTGCTTGAACCGCGAGGCGGCGTACTGAACGAGAGAGAGGTTCATCTCTATCAGGCAGTTGCGCACGTACTGATACTCGTGTGTGCCTTCCTCGAGCTCGCCCAAGCGGTCGAAGAAGCGCTGAGAGACGGCCCGCGCGTCCATCGGTGTCACCGACGACGGATCCGCGTACGCAAGCTCCGCGAGCTCGTCCTCCGCCGCCTGCACTCGCGTCTGACCCTTGGTCGCCACGGCACTCATGCTTATCGCTCCTTGTCTTCAGCTGGCTGGCGCTCCTTCACACCCGGCGACTGCCCCACGATCGATGACTACGCCTCGCTGATTGATTACCTCGTCGCCGAGCATGCGGAAACCTATCACGGCCAAAGTAGCTATTGGATATCGGTGTACTCAAGGTTTCTCCAGCGGCCACGCTGGACAGATGGGAGGGTGCTCGGGCGCACGGCTACCTGGGCGAGACGAGTTCGACCTTGGGAGCGGGAGAGGGGGCGGCGGCGGTGGCCGGGGGCTGGGCGACGGAGAGGTAGGTGCGACGCCATCGGAGGAAGGGACGTTCGATGCCGTGGAAGGTGACCATAGCTGTGATCAAGGTGATGGGCAGCACGGCCACCACCGTGGTGATGAAGGCATCCACCACCGGGCGTCCGGTCGGCTCGATGCCCCAGCGGTGGGAGACGAACATGGTGACGACCATGTAGTGGAGCAGATAGACGGAGAAGCTCATCTCGCCGACCTTGGCGATCCCGCGCGACACGCGCCCCGTTGAGGAGACGGTGGCCACATAGGTCAGCACCACCAGGGCCCAGAGGGCTCCTTCGACGTCGACCCAGAGCAGACGGCTGGCGCGCCCTTCGTGGAAGGAGTGGGTCTGGTTGAACGCCCAGACCGCGCCTGTCACCAGGGCCGTCGCGAGGCCGACCTTCAGCAGCCCCTGGAACCGCTTGCGATGGTGCACGAAGAACCAGGCGGCCATCATTCCCATCAGGAACTGGTCGATCCTGCCGGCGAGGCTGTAGTAGAGCATCGAGTTGACGTTGATGCCGCCGGCGGCCGAAGCCCACACCAGCGTACGGATGACGGCGACGGCGGCCAGGAGCTTGCAGAGAGCCAGCGGGCCGCTCTTGGTGAGGAGCCTGCTGAACAGCGGGAACAGCAGATAGAACTGCAACTCGACCGCGATGGCCCACCACATGCTCGACACGGCCCCCAGGTCGAGAGACCCGGGCAGATTTCCGAGCCCGATCAGGGACTGCAACACGGCCGACAGGTCCGCACGCTGCTTGTACGCCCCGACCCCCAGAATGATCAGCGCGATGTACAGGGGGAAGATCCGCAGTACCCGGTTGCCCAGGAACCGGCCGTAGTGAATGTCCTTGCCCAGGGTGCCGATGGTGAAGATGAATCCGGACAGCACCATGAACAGGGCCACTCCGGTATGGCCTTCCACCACCAGCGTGCCCAGCGGGTTCTCCGTGTACAGCCAACTGTTCGGGGCGCCGTTCGCGATCTCCCTGAGGTGCGGAGAGATCATGTGCGTACCGTGGCAGAAGAGCACCAGCAAGGCCGCGTAGGCACGCAGATGGTCAACGGACACGAGGTACTGCCGATTGCGGCTGCGCATGAGGTGGCCCCGGCTCTCGTCACCAACGCCGCGACGGCCTCGCGACGGAGAACAGATCAGGGACGACCGCACCATGTACGGCAGCCGAGACAGCACGTACGCGCGAGGAGCTCCTCATTTTGTCGGAAGATTTCACTCATCTGACGGGTGCCGACAGGCGGGGTCTGGATGGGAGGGGCTCAGACGGCTGCCTCGGCGCACGCTGTCACGTGCGCATTGCGCGCCTCGATGAGCTTGCGCATGTACCGGCCGAGTGCCACCGCCTCCACGCCCGCGCCCAGCAGGCCGAAGGGCGCCGCGAATTCGACCACGTCACGCATCACCGTGCCCCCGCGCCCGTCCGGCGCGAAGCAGTGCGTGTGGTGCCACCGCTTGAACGGCCCGGCCACCTGCTCGTCCACGAAACTTCCGGGCCGCTCGTAGGCACTGATGCGTGAGGTCATCCGCCACCGCATGCCGAAGTGCCGGGCCTCCCAGGTCACGGTGTCACCGAGCGCCATACGTCCGGCCCGAACGCCGCCGATGATCCGTTCCCCGGAGTCGGCCATGGACGCGGTGTGCAGATCCACGTCCAACGACAGGTCGAAGACGGCCGCCGGAGCTGCGGCGATGTGTGTGACGGTCTCGAAACGCTGCATGCGGGAATGCTCGCACGAGCGCCCGACGACCACGTGTCCCGGCTCTCAAGCGGCCGGGGCTGATGGGCGCGTTCCGGCTGGGCCCCGGCGGTGGCTGGTAGACCGAGGGGTCCATAAGGAGTGTCTCCCGACATGTGAAAGCCCCGCACCTGATCGGCGCGGGGCTGGCGGACGGCCGGTTAGCGGAGGGGCGGCAAGGCCTTCTCCGCATGGTCGATGACGTTTCCGTTGGAGCAGTTGTTGGTGTGGTCGGCCATGTAGTCGCCGAGCACCGGCTGAACAGCGACCTCTTGCAGGCATACGGCTGCTGCGGTGAAGTTCCAGTTGTTCGCGGCGTTCACGCCGCTGCCGAAGTTGCTGTCGTTGTCGGCGTGGGCGGGAGCGGCCAGGGCGATGCTGCCGAGAACGAGTCCGGCAACCGCGGTGATCTTCTTCATGGGCTGTCAACGAACCTCCGTTCGCGAGGTCACTGCCGGCCGGAGGCAGTGGGACTGCACGTGCTCGTCGCGGAGAGACCGTTGAACCCTCGCCCTCGCAGCCGCGTGGTCACGCAAGCCCCACCCATCGATGTGCCGAAGCCTTCCGAGGGTCAGGCCCCCTTCGCGAAGACAAGTACTTCAGTGGAGGCGAAGCCCATGGGGGCAAGGAAGCTGGCCTCCAGGCCGCAGCCGAGGGTCGCGAAGAGGTCCACGCATGTCCGGCGAGGCATGGCGGCCGGGTAGGAGTCGTGCCCCGCGCCGCCCTCCGTCGCCCAGGCGCGCATCGTGGCCGGGTCCAGGCAGGTCTCCGTCATGACGTCGAAGACGATCCGGCCGCCGGGTCGCGTGACGCGTGCCATCTCGAAGAAATAGCGGGAAGTGCCGAGGAAGGTCAGGGTGTTGAAGACCTTGTGGGCCTGAACGAGGTCGATGCTGCCGTCGGGTGTCGGGGCGAGACTGCATCCCGCAGTGGGTTGGGCGACCACGCCGTAGGAGTCCACCAGGTAGTCGGCCCAGGGCGCTGCCGTCTCGTAGATCTCGTAGCGCCCTGGTGAACACTCCTTCAGCGTCTTCTCCAGATACCGTCCGGACCCGGGGCCGATCTCCAGCACCGTGTCCGGATCGGCTGCGAAGACGCCGAGAGCGCTTAGTTCATCGATGGTGGTCTGGGTGGCGCCAGGCGTCCCGTTCATGACCTCGTCGATGTAGTCCCCGACCGGAAGACCGGCCGCCCGTGCAGCCCGCATCGCTGCCTCGAACGGGATGAAATCGTCCACTCCACCCCGGTTGTTGGTGCTGCGCACGATGTCGAATCCGGCACGCCCCAAGAGCCGCTTGACCCCCGACTTCAACACTGACGTTCCTTTCTCTGCTGCCCTCATCAGGCATGACCCCCCAGGTCGTTTCGAGTCTCGGTCTCGGAATTGCGTAGTGAGTGCCTCGGCCGGCGGGCACGGGCTCGGCTCCGCGCGCAGGTGGCTTGCGGCCATGGCGAGTACGGCGGACGCAGCAGACAATCCGGTGGCGGTGAGAGCACGCCGAAGTCATGGGCGTGCGTGATGGCGTGGTGCGGTGGAGTGCCCGGGAGTTACGGGGCGCAGGGCTGCGCGCGGTGCAGCAGGACCACGAGTGCATGCGGCCGTGGCAGTGTGACGGCCGGTCTGGGCGTCCGTCGGGGCTCCGGCAGAGGCCTGTCCGTACGGTGCAGGACGAGGCTGATGACGTACAGCAGGCGCGCCCACCACCGGCGTACGGTGCCGGCCGCTGCGTACGACAGGAGCACGGGCAGGTTGGCCGTGCTGCGGAAAAGGAGGAACAGAGCGAGACCGGCGAGGAGGTTCAACACGGCCATGGCCAGAGGGTTGTGGTGCCAGGCGGCCGGGAGCCGCAGGTGGTCATCCAGCCGGGCTGCGGGCATAACCGCACCGGTCGGCTCCAGCCAGCCGAGCAGGAGTGTTTGCAGGATGGCGTAGTCCGTCGTCGCGAGGTGCAGTCCCGCGACGAGCGCGGCGCCGGCCAGGGCAAGGGCGATCGCACGGACGGCAGCGCCACTCGCGTGGGGGCGCTGAGCCGAGCGGTGGCGATCGAGTGCAGGGAAGGCCGACATCACCGGACCATCATGACGCACGAGCGCGCGGATTTTAGTATGAATGCGGCATTCCGGCAGTTAGGGCGAGGAATTGGGCGGCCGGTGGGGCGGGTGGGGTCGGTGTCGTCGCGCGTGCCGCATGCCGGGCACGGCGACCCGCGGCGAAAGCCTCAACGAACGTACTGCTGAACGTGTACCTGTTCCGCAGTGGTTATCCGGACCGTCACTCGCTTGAGCGCCGACCACACCTCCACCAGCCACGACCCGTCAGAGATCTCGATGAAGACGATGTGCTGCATGGAGGATGCCGGTACGGCGTCACTGATCATGAGCGCAATCCAGCGCCGCGTCTCCTGCAACTGACCTGAACCAGCAACTGACCTGAACCAGCGCTTCGTTCCTGTGAAGTGCGCATCCAACTTGCTCCGGGATACGCGCGGCGCCGTGCGCTAGACGTCGCTGTCGCCGCTGGGCAGTTCGTTGTGGCCTTCGGTCCAGTTGTTGACCCACCCGCACACCCCGCACGCGTAGCGGCCGTTGACGCCAGACACCTCGGTGCCGCACCGGCGGCAGTCTGTCGTGGTTATCTCCTGAGATTCCAGGAACGCCATGGCCAGCGTCTGGGGCAGATCGGATGTCATGGCCTCGACCCTACGTCGAACCTTCGAAGGGCTCCAGGCGCACGTCCACCTCAGACAGCGCCCTAAGCCGGGTCCAGATCGCTCTGCAACATGTGGTGATCTGAGGCAGCGGTGGGTTGCACGCGGTGATTGATCGGGGTGAAGCCTCGCAGGAAGACGTAGTCGAACTTGGTGTGCCAGTCGGTGGTCGGCTCGCAGGTGCCGGTGGACGCGGAATGACACTGGGGGTCCGCGTCGGCGGCCAGGGCCCACATCGGAGCGAGTTCGGGAGTGTCCGGCACGGCGTTGAAGTCGCCCAGGACGATCGCGCGGTCGTGCCGGGTGACCTCCGCGGCGAGTACGCGGACCTGGTCGGCCCGCACTGATTCTTGACGCCGCTGGGCGAGGTGGGTGTTGAAGACCCGGACGGACTCGCCGCCCACCTTGGTCGTGACGGCCATGTAACCGCGGTCCTCGGAGCCGCCGTCGGGGTACTCCGCTGTGTCGTGGTCGGTCATCGGTGCCGCCGAGAGGATCGCCTGGCCGAAGGCGCCCGGACTCCACGGGGCGCCACCGCAGCGGCCCCAATTCTGCAGAACCGTCCCGTACTCGATGTGGTAGACGAGGCCGTGCAGGTTCCGCAGGTACTCCCGGATTCTCTCGACGTCACGTACGCATGCTTCTTGCAGGCCGATGACCTGAGGCGCACGTGTGGCGATCTCCGCGGCCCGGTCGACGTTGCTTTCGTCGCAGGGGTTGCAGATGTTCCACGTCATGACCCGGTTCGGTACGACGTCCCTGACAGCGGTGGGCAGCGACCAGCCGACGAGGGCACCGCCCGGCGCGCTGGGGCCGACGAGCACCAGGCAGGCCACCGTCATGGCGCCCGCGAGCAACCGCGTGCTCCTTCCGAGCACCATCGCCTCCTCTATGTGGATACCCACGGCATCTGACGTCTCCATGCACGAGGTTATGGGACGGGGGCGCCGACAACACCTGCTTCTGATCTTTCACCAGTCTCTTTGCGCCGCTCCCGTCGCGCCCCTGGCGGGCAGCTCCGCGTGCCCCGCAGGCTCGATCGGCGGCGCGAGTGGCCGCTGATGGCCACGGGACGGGGCGCCGAAGCAGGCAGTTCGCGGCTCGGCTACCCTCGGCGCCACTGTCGTTCACTCTGCGATCTGGGCAAGCCGCAACCGCATCGCCCCCCGGGAGACGCCACCTTCATGAGTACGCCACCATCGCCACCTGGGGCGGCGCGGACTGACGGATCATCCGTTCAGATCGGCGCCCTTGTTCCGCTGACCCGGCCCGGCTGGGTCGAGGCAGGCCGGCACGTGCTCGCTGGACTCGAGTTGGCCGTTCGCGAAGTCAACGACTCCGGCGGGATCGGCGGACGACCGCTCGAGCTGCTGGTCCGAGACACCGCGGCTGATCCACAGAGGGCCGCGGCGGCCGTGGACGAGCTGGCTCAGCTGGGCGTGAGCGCCGTGGTGGGGGAGTATCACAGCGTCGTCGCTCGCACCGCTGCCGCCCGGGCGGATGCCCTTGGCCTGCCGTTCCTCTGCTCGTCGGCGGTGCTCGACGCGCTCACCGAACAGCCAACGCAATGGGTGGCGCGCCTCTCCCCGCCGCAGTCCCGGGGCTGGCAGGTCTACGCGGACTTCCTCATCGGCGCGGGGCACAGCCGTATCGCCGTCGCTGCCCAGCCGAGTGTCTACTGGGCAGCGGGGACCCGCATTCTGCGCGACTACCTCGCTCCACGCGGCGGCACCGTCATCGAACTCGACATGGGTGCGCTCGCCCCCACGGAGGTGTGCGACGAACTCGTCGACCAGCGCGCCACAGCCCTCCTCCTTCTGGTCGGTCACCCGGAACCGGCGGTGCCGATCGTCAAGTCCGTCCGCCGGGACCACCGTGTCGCCGACATCTTGATCGGTGCGCCGGCCGGACAGCCGGAATTCGCCGAATGGGCCACGTTGCTGGGTGAGGACAGTGCCGCGATCCCGTTCTTGCGCTACCTGCCCGAACGCCTCAGTCCCCTCGGCGTACGAGTCGAGACGGCCCTTCGCGAGCAGCTGGCCGAGGCGCCCTGCTTCGTCGCCTTCGAGGGCTACGACACGATCACCGTCCTCGCCGACGCGCTGCGCTCTCACGGCACGGACCGGGCGCGCATCGCCGAATCCTGGCCGCACGCCGGAGTCGAAGGAACCCGCGGGAAGATCCAGTTCTCCCGTACGCCAGGCATCAGCGTCTGGCAATGGGCTTGGCCGCCCGTCCAAGTAGTTGATCGGGATCCGGAGGAACCCGACCGCTTCCGGATCCTCCACACCGGCTGAGAAAGCATGGAGGGAGCAGGGAGCAGGGAGCACGGAGGTCCGGGTCGGGCTGATCTGAGCAGTCTGAGACATCACACGTGCCGAGCAGACGTAGCCGGTCCGAACTCGGGTGGCGGCTTGTCGGCGGGATGCTCTCTCAGCCTTGCAGCAGGCTGCCCAGCACGCTCGTGATGAGTCCGGTCAGTGGCAGGAGCGTCGCGGTCGCGCCGAATGCGGCGAGGATGAGGCCCATGCTCATATGGGCCAGCGCCCGGCCGCCGCGGACCCTGCTGAGGTCCTGCGGATCGTAGGTGACGTCCACGGCCGGGTTCCGGCCTCGCGTCATCACGGTGACCGACGACTCGTGGGTCACCGTGCGGCCTTCGGCCGTCGTGAACCGCAGGACCGGGTTCATGGCCTGCTGCTTGGGTGACGTGCGGTACTGGACGATCTGACCGGGCACCGTCACTCCGCGGCGCCGCAGGATCCACGGGTCGCGCAGGAAGAATTTCCAGGCCACTGCCAGCAGCCCGGCGCCGAGGGGCAGCAGGAACGCGGCAGCGCTCAACCAGCCCCGTTGGTCCGGTGCGTCGAGGACGGTGAACAGCAGGACGAGCAGCAGCAGATAGCCGCACACCCCCATGCTCACCCGGGCCGCCCGGGTGGTCGGCGCGAGCGGCGCTCGGGGTGTGCGCCCGGTGGTCACCAGTGCCACTCCGTCCGCCACCGGCGTGACGCCCTCCATGGCCTGCCGCAGCCCTTCGGCGAACGTGCCCACGGCGTTCCCGTTGCCGCTGCTCACCCGGAAGCCGTCCCCCGAGGTGTCGCCGCTGATCCGCAGCCGCACCGAGCTCCGGCCATCACACTCCACGGCGCCGATGGCCCGCAGCGGTATCCGCCAGGTCGCGCGCCCCCGCACCACACGGACCTCCCCGCTCTCCAGTCGCATGGCGCCACCGCGCCCCTTCAGAACAATCTTCAAGTCCCGCCCCATGAGCGGATCTTAGGGCCTAACAGCCTCAGGAGCCCTTTCCCGACCGAATCGAGTCATGCGGTGGGTGGACCAGGACGTTTACCGATCCCGGTTCCGCGCCGCCGTCGCCGGCCCTCTCACCTTTGTCGGCCTTGGCTCCGGAGCCCGCACTCGTCGGCTACCTCGGGTCGCGGTTGAACTGCGCCATCGACCAGCGGTAGCCGAGCCCGATGAGGCCGATGCACCAGGCGAGCGCGAGCCAGCCGTTGTTGCCGATCTCGGTGCCGAGCAGCAGGCCGCGCAGGGTCTCGATGGCCGGGGTGAAGGGCTGGTAGTCGGCGATCGGCTGGAACCAGCCCGGCATCGTGTCGGCGGGGATGAAGGCGCTGGAGATGAGCGGCAGCAGGATCAGCGGCATGGCCATGTTGCCGGCCGCCTCGGCGTTGGGGCTGGCCATGCCCATCCCCACCGCGATCCAGGTCAGCGCCAGGGCGAACAGCGTGAGCAGTCCGAACGCCGCCAGCCATTCCACGGCCGTGGCGTCGGTGGAGCGGAAGCCGATGGCCACACCGACGGCGCCGACGAGGACTGCGCTGGCGATCGACTGCAGCACGCTGCCGACGACGTGCCCGATGATCACGGAGCCTCGGTAGACCGCCATCGTACGGAAGCGGGCGATGAGGCCCTCGGTCATATCCATGGAGACGTACACCGCGGCCCCGATCACGGTGCTGCCGATGGTCATCATCAGGATGCCCGGCACGATGTAGGCGATGTAGTCGGAGCGGTCGGCCCCGCCGCCGCCGATGCCCGCGCTCATCACGTCGCCGAAGATGTAGACGAAGAGCAGCAGCATCATGATCGGCGTGAGCAGCAGATTCAGGGTCGCGGACGGGTAGCGCCACGCGTGCAGCAGATTGCGGCGCAGCATCGTGTTCGAGTCGCGGACGGCGAGGGAGAGGGAGCTCATCGGGCGTCATCCTTGGTCTGGTTGGGGACGCCGGTGCCGCTGGTCAGGGCGAAGAAGACGTCGTCGAGGCCGGGGGTGTGCACGGTCAGTTCGTCGGCCTCGATGTCCTTCGAGTCGAGCCAGTCGAGGATGGAGCGCAGTTCCCGTTGGGTGCCGTCGCTGGGGATCTGGAGTGACATCGCTTCGTCGTCGCGGGCGGTCCCTTGGAGGGTGGATGCGGCGGCTTGGTACGCGGTCGGGTCGGTGAAGCGGAGGCGGACGTGGCCGCCGGGGATCAGGCGCTTGAGCTCCTCGGCGCTTCCCTGGGCGGCGATTTTGCCGTTGTTGAGGACGGCGATGCGGTCGGCGAGTTCGTCGGCTTCTTCGAGGTATTGGGTGGTGAGGAAGACGGTGACGCCGTCGGCGACGAGTTCGCGGATGATGCCCCACATGTTGTGGCGCGATCGCGGGTCCAGGCCGGTGGTGGGTTCGTCGAGGAAGATGATGCGCGGGTTGCCGACCAGGGTCATGGCGAGGTCGAGGCGGCGCTTCATGCCGCCGGAGTAGGTGGAGGCGGGCTTCTTCGCGGCCTCCACCAGGTCGAAGCGAGCCAGGAGTTCAGCGGCTACCCGGCGTCCCTCCTGCTTGGGCAGGTGGTGCAGGTCGGCCATGAGGAGCATGTTCTCCTCGCCGGTGATCAGGCCGTCGACGGCGGAGAACTGCCCGGTCACGCCGATCGCGGCGCGCACCCCGTCCGGGGAGGTGGCGATCTCGTGGCCCGCGACTTGGGCCTGTCCGCCGTCGGCGCTGATGAGGGTGGAGAGGATCTTGACGGCGGTGGTCTTGCCGGCGCCGTTCGGGCCGAGCAGCGCGAAGACGCTGCCGGCCGGGATGTGCAGGTCGATGCCGTCGAGGACGGTCTTGTCACCGAACGACTTGCGCAGACCGACGGCTGAGATGGCGGCGGACGGCTGAGGGCCACCAGCCTGCTTGGATGTGGGCATGACAAAATAAGCCATGGAGCTCTCCCTTTCGGAGGCTGGAGCGCCGGGGTGGCTGAAGTGACTGGGGGAGTGGGGAAGTTGGCAGGCCGGGAGTCAGGGCCGGGCGCGGCGTGGGTCTCGACAATGTCCGCGGTCTTCTGTTCCGGGGCCGCAGGCGTCGAGTGTCGTGCGCCCGCCCGGAGCCGGAGGGGGCGGCGAGGGGGGATCGAGCCAGACGGCGGTGCCCGCCGCGATGCCGACCTTCAAGTCGCGGTGCGCGGTCCTGAGTTCGGCCGCATCACAGGCAGCCTGGCCCAGGTGAATGCTGCCGTCACCTGCTGAGACGGGTGAACGCCCGTGCCCTGCCCGTGCCCGAGGCCGTGGCGGTGCGTGGCGGGATCACTCGCAGAAGATCTGCACCTGGGCGTCGGGGTCGTCGACGTCGATGGTGAGCTCGTCGAGCTGTTCGACGAGCTCTTCGAGGTGCTGCGGCTTGAGTTCAGTGAGGTCTATGGGTACTCCTGCCTTGTTCAGCTCCGCGTTGGCCTTGATGAGCGCCTGCGGAGGGAGAAGGCTGGTGAGTCGGACTCCGGCGCGCAGGAGCTGGAGCGGGACTCGGATGTTGACCCTGCTCGTCCCCTCGGCGCCGGATTCGTCCGTCGCGTTCACAATTACGCGCAGGTACTTGGCTCGGGCTTTCGGATGGCGGTACGCGGTTCCCGGCGGCGACTCGGGCTGCTGTCGTTCCAGGGCCCCGATCAGCCGCTCGGCCTCGTCCGCGGTGATCTTGCCCTCGGCCAGCATCTCCAGGATCTGGCGGCGCTGTTCGTTCACTGCTACTCCTCGCTTCGCTGAGCTTGTCTGACTCATCTGACTCATCTGACGCTGACCAGTACGGCCGTGCGGTCGTACGCGAGCTCGAACCGGGTGCCGGGCAGCGCCCACAGCAGCTGTCCGGTGCCGCGCAGCGCGCCCGCCGGGCTCACCCCGTAGATGCGGCAGGCGACTACTCCGGCCAGCACGGCGAGCAGCAGGAGCGGCGAAAGCACCAGCACCACCGGCAGGACCGGGACGTACAGGCGCTGCCAGCGGCCGCTTGGACGGCGGCGGCGCACCGTCACCAGCTGCGGGATCACCGCGATTTCTCCAGCTCGGCCAGGGCTTCTTCGGCGCTGATCTCCCCCCGCCGCAGGCGCTCGACGACGTCCGCGCCGGTAGGAGCCGGGTCGGTGTCGACGAAATCGAGCTGCTCGGTGATGCGGTTCAGCCGGGACTTGATCGTCGGGTAGCTCACCCCGAAGATGCGCTCCATCTCCTTGATCGAACCGTGCGACCGCACGAACGCGGCCACGAACACCTGGTCGTCGATGCCGAGTTGGGCCAGCTGAGGCGGCTCGAACTGCCCCTCGATCGCGACGCCGCTGCCGTCGAGGCGGACCCGCTCGACCACGAACGGCTGCCCGCGTGTCAGGTCCGTCAGTTCCTGCCAGTCCACCCTGGACTCCTTACTCTCGGCGACTCTCTCAGTTCAGTTATAGATTGAGATTCTTAAGGAGTCAACGCGCATATCTTGAGTTTCTTAATCTCGACTTTGATGGGGGCGGTGGTCGGTCTGGTTGCTCATGTGCTGGGGCCGCCGGTGAACGCGTCGCGGTTGATCGCACCGTCGGGTGGGCCGCCGGTGGCGGAGAAGAACACAAGGGCGGTCAGTGCTGTGCCGAGGGCGATGCCCAGATGCGTGGCGGTGTTGGGCAGACCCGAGGCGGAACCGGCGTTCTCATGCGGCACCTTGGCTAGCGACATGTCGGCGAGCGGGCTGCGGCCCGACGCGTGGGGCCGGGTTACCGTCCCCGGGCTGGGCCGTGACCATCACGGCGGGCCGCCCGCCACGGCGCGGGCCACTGGTCACTGGTGCCAGATCGTGTCCATCGCCTCTCAGGGCTGAGTAGAGACGGGAACGGTTCCTCGCGCGCGTCCGGCAGGGAGAGCGGCCTCCCAGGCCGCCTCGATCATCTGGAAGATTTCGTCCACCGCGGCGTCCGGATCGGCCGTCTCGCGGGCCAGTGCGTATGCGTCGATCGCGAACCTCGCGATCGTGCGGCAGGCCGTTGTGGACTGGGGCAGGTCGGGGTCGGCTGCGATGGCCGTCGCCAGTGACTCGGCATGACGCAGCCTCATCGACTCCTCGTACTCCCGCAGGGCGGGTGATTCGTCGACCATGCGGTAGATCGGGGCGGCGCTGTCCGCCGTGCAATGCCGCACCAGGGCCAGGATCTCGCGGCGCAGCGCCGGGATGAGCGGCTCGTGGGGCGCCCGGTCGGTGACCGCCTGCGTGAGGCGTTGCTCGAAGTCCTGGTCCTGCTCGAAGACCAGGGCCTCTTTCGAGGCGAAGTGGGAGAAGAGCGTGGTGACGGCCACGTCGGCCTCGGCGGCCACATCCCGGATGCCCACCGCGTCGTACCCGCGTTCCAGGAAGAGCTCCATGGCGGTGTCGGCGATCTTCTGGCGGGTCGCCGCCTTCTTGCGCTCACGACGTCCGGGCTGCACGGTCATGCCCTCAAGCTACCAGGTGCGAAAGAGAAACCGTTCTTAAACACTAACCGTTAGTGCTACGGTCCTCGGCATGAAGAAAGTGAGCTTCGCCGAATTCGGCGGTCCCGATGTCCTGCAACTTCTCGATGCCGAGGAGCCCCACGCGGGTCCCGGCCAGGTACGCATCGCCGTGCGGGCGGCGGGCGTGAACCCCGTCGACTGGCGGGTCCGTGAAGGCCAGGTCCTGGGCGCCCATCCGATTGAGCTGCCCTCCGGAGTCGGTCTTGACGCCGCCGGGGTGGTGGACGAGGTCGGTGAGGGCGTCGAAGGCATCAAGGTCGGCGACCACGTGTTCGGCGAAGGCGCGAGCACCTACGCCGAGTTCGCCGTGCTGTCGGCATGGGGCCGCATGCCCGAGGGCCTGACGTTCGAAGAGGCGGCCGGGTACCCCTCCGTGATGGAGACCGCGCTGCGCATCATCCGCGAGGTGGGTGTGCAGCCCGGGCAGACGCTGCTGGTCAGCGGTGCGTCCGGGGGAGTCGGATCGGCGGTGCTGCAGATCGCCCGCGACCGAGGCATCACGGTGATCGGCACGGCTGGGAGCGCCAACCAGGACTATCTACGCAGCCTGGGCGCGCTCGCCACGACGTACGGCGAGGGCTGGGCCCAGCGGGTGCGGCAGCTCGGCCCAGTCGACGCAGCCCTCGACCTGGCCGGTTCGGGCGTGATCCGCGAGCTCGTCGAGCTGACCGGGGACCCGCGGAAGGTGATATCCATCGCCGATCTGGATGCGCCCAAGCTCGGTGTCCGCTTCTCCGGCGTGGCCGGGAGCGTTCCGGACGCACTGGCCGAGGCCGCCGACCTCATCGCGCGGGGCAGGCTCCACATCCCGGTCGAGAAGTCGTACACGCTCGCCGAGGCCGCGGCGGCGCACATCGACAGCCAGGCCGGCCACTCGCGTGGCCGCCGGGTCGTGGTCATCTGAGGAGAGCCGAGAGCCGAGAGCCGATTGCGTAAGGACGCCTGGAGAAACACAGAGGAGCAGGGGCGGCGGCGTGGTGCGCCGCCGCCCCTGCTCCCGCTGTCCTTGCCAGGATCAGGCGGCGGCGAGCTGCGGATCCCGCGCGGTCAGGCGTCCGCTGCGTGCCAGAGCGGCGACGGAGGCCGCGCACGCGAGCCCGGTGGCGGTCAGGGCGCACCAGGTCATCCACAGGGCGTTGTGCCGCTCGGCGAAGTCCCAGACGGCTCCGGTGAGGAGATTGCCGAGGGTGATGCCGAGGCCGGAAATGGTGTTGTAGAGGCCGTAGTGGGTGGCGACGAGACGGTTTCCGGAGAGGGCGACCACGGTGTCCATCTCCAGCGGGTAGACCACCGCGCTGCCCGCTGCGAGCAGGACCACGGCCGCCAGCAGGGCGGCCAGGACCGCGGGTGCGGCACTGGAGGGGGTGAGAGCCAGCGGCAGGAAGGCGATGCCCATCGCGAACAGTCCCCGGCTCAGCGCCTGCCCCGGCTCCCACCGCCGCTTCGCCCAGGCGGTGAGCCGCAGTTGGCCCACGACGGCGACCGCGGCCGACACGACGAAGAGCCCGCTGGTGGCCCATGTGCCCCGCGCGCCCAGGGCGTTGGACGCGGCCAGCGGGAGGGCGAGGTAGACCTGGAAGGTCAGGACGTACGAGCCGATCATCGCGGTGGCGAAGAGCAGGAACGGCCGGTTGGCGACGACGGTGCGCCACTGTGCCAGTACGCCCTCCGGCCGGGCTCCGGCGGCGGAATCGTCACCGCGGCGTGCGGGCAGGGCCCGCCACTGCAGCAGGGTCAGCGCGGCGAAGATCGCGGCGGCGGCCGTGCAGACGAGGCGGAAGTCGGCGGCGAGCAGGGCGAGGCCGACCAGCGGGCCGAGGAGCATGCCGGCCTGGTAGTAGACGTTGAAGGTGGCGAAGGCGTCCACGCGCCTGTCACCTGCCTCGGCCGCCAAGTAGGCGCGCACGGCCGGGTTGAACAGAGCCCCCGCGAAGCCGGTGGCCGCCGAAGCGGCGACGAGCGCGGGGAGATTGTCGACCCAGCCCAGCAGGCCGAAGCCTGCGGTCCGCAGGAGGCACCCCGCCATGATCGGCGCCTTGTAGCCGAAACGGTCGGCGATGGTGCCGCCGATGAGGAACATGCCCTGCTGGGAGAAGTTGCGTACGCCCAGGACGAGCCCCACGGCCCAGGCCGCGAGCCCGAGTCGACCGGCCAGATGGGCGGCGAGGTAGGGCATGAGCATGTAGAAGGCGAGGTTGATGGCGAACTGATTGGCCATCAATAGGCGTACCGCGGGCGGGAAGGAGCGTGTCTGCTGCCACAGGTTCTTCATCGGGTGGCTCCCAGGGGCTCGTGCGCGTGAGCGTCGGCGAGGGGGTCGGTGATGCGCGCGCAGCGGGTCCAGCGGGTGACGACACGGTCGGTGGGGCGGTCGATGTCGTCCGGGTCATCGGCCGGCAGATGGCCGAGCAGGTCGTGCTCGCGGCAGTAGGCGTCGTCGAAGACGGTGCCGACATAGCGTTGCGGCCCGTCGGGCAGGACGGTGACGATGCGGTCCTCGGCGGGCAGGGTGCGGGCCAGCCAGCGGGCGACGAGGGCGACGGCCCCGACGCTCCAGCCGCCGGTGGCGTAGTGGTGGCGGGCGAGTTGGCGGGCGGCCCAGACGGCCTCGGGCGCCGCGACCCAGTGCACTTCGTCGAAGAGGTCGTAGGCGACATTGCGGGGGTAGATGCTGCTGCCGAGGCCGCGCATGAGGCGGGGAGCGGCGGGCTGGCCGAAGATGGTGGAGCCGGGCGTGTCCACCCCCACGACCCGCAGGCGGGGGAAGTACGCGCGCAGGACGGAGGCGACGCCGGCGGAGTGGCCGCCGGTTCCCACCGAGACGACGAGGGTGTCGATCCGGCCGAGTTGGGCCACCAGTTCGTGGGCGAGCGGGGCGTAGGCGGCGACGTTGTCGGGGTTGTTGTACTGGTCGGGGCACCACGCGTGGGGGTGCAGGGCGAGGAGTTCCTCGACGCGGTGGCGGCGTGCCTGCTGCCAGCCGCCGGTGGGGTGCGGGGCGTCGGCGAGTTCGATCTGCGCTCCGTAGGCGGTGAGCAGGCCGGTCATCAGCGGTTCCATGCCGGGGTCGGTGACGACGGTGACCGGGTGTCCGAAGGCGTTGCCGGCGAGGGCCAGGCCGAGCCCGAGGGTGCCGGAGGTGGACTCCACGATCCGGGCGCCGGGCGCCAGGTGCCCGCGCTCACGGGCGGCCCGCACCATGTGCAGGGCGCTGCGGTCCTTGATGCCACCGGGGTTGTGGCCTTCGAGCTTGGCCCAGAAGCCGCGTCCGGCAGCGGTGAAGGGTGCGCCGACCCAGAGGACCGGTGTGTCGCCGACCAGGCCGGCGGGGGTGTGTGCCGGGCGTTTGGTGCCGCTGAGCAACTGGGCCGGTGGGAGGGAACTGAGGGCGGTGGCGAGCTGGTTCATGGCGTGCTTCTCCCGCGAGCGATGGCGCCAGAAGGCTGTCGCTCGTTCTGTGGGTGGAAGGAGGGTGACTGATCGGGAGCCATCGCGCGGCCTTGCGAGCGGTGCCCGTGGCCGTGGCTCAAGGGGCGATCAGGTCCTCCACACGCCCAGGCGGGCCCGCTCCCGCCCGGCGGATGCGGTGCCGGTGTCCGGAGGCGGGGGAGCGCCTTCGCGTACGGAGCGAGTCGACCCGCCGGTGTCCAGGGCCGCCTGCGCGTCCTGCACGGCCTCGGCGTCCGGGGCGATGGCGCGGGGTGGCTGGATCGTCGGCTCGTCCGTACCCCAGCACTGCGCCGGGCTGTTCTCGACGGGCGCTGCCTGTCGCGCGGCCGGATCGACGCTGGGCTCGGACGGCGGAGTACAGGTCGCGGTGGCGGCGAGGAGGGAATCGGCGCGTGCCGCCCCGGTCGGCGCCGGTCCGTGGGCACAGGCCAGCAGGTGGACCAGCGTGACCAGCAGCACCGCGAGCGCCGCTCCGGTGCGGGACACGGAGCGGCCGCCGCGGGATTCCGACCGAGCCGTCATGAAGCCACACAGTAATCGATGAGTTACGTAAGGTGCGTGTGAGGTGTACGGAGGGTGGCTGGAACGGCCCCCTCCTTGGCGTGTGTTGGGACGGTCCGCAGGGGCGGGGGCAGGGGCAGGGGCAGGGCAAGACAGGCGGGCGGCTTGCTGCAGGTCGTGGTGGGGGCGCCAGTTGACGGCCCGGCCGCCGTTCGCGGTGGTGCAGCGGGACGTGAGCGGACAAGTGGTGCACTGATTGGTGGTTGGCGGTGAACCAGGCCTTGCGCTGGTGGTGACTGCCGCCGGGTGGCAGCAGGACGGTGGTGTGGCCGCCCAGGCAGGTCAGCGTGCCGGCCGTCGTGTCGATGTGGAAGTCGTCGAGGGTGAAGCCGCCGGGGATGGCGGGGTTCAGGGCCGGCGGCCCGGTCGGGCGTTCGCCAGCGGGAGCAGGTGCGGGTTCAGGTCTGGTGCAGGGCGTAGGTGATGCCGTCGTCGATGCTGTCTTCCATTCCCTTACGGAAGGCGGCCTCGTACGCGTCGTCGCCGATGCTCTCGCGTGCTTGGCGTTCGCAGGCTTTGCGGGCGGCGAGGAGTTCGGGGACGCCCAGTTGGTTGCGGCCGATGGCGTTCCAGGCCTGCTGGCCGATGCCAAGGAGGCGAGCTGCCGGCTCGCCCCGGCCGGTGGCGGCGGTGATCGAGGCCAGCAGGTCAATCGACGTGCCGATACCGATGCTGTCGCGTAGCAGGGCCTTGGCCTGTAGGGAAGCGCGGGCATACGCGGTCGCCTCGTCCAGTTGGCCCAGGCCGAGTGCCGCCAGCCCTCGTACGTAGTCGGCGAAGGCCTGGGCCCACCGGTCGCCACAGGTGAGGCATTGCGCGCGCATGGCATCGGCTGCCGCGGCGGCTTGTGCGAACTCCCCCAGGTTGGTGTGGGCGAACACGCGGATCGTCCACACCAGGAAGCGGGCCCCGCTGTAGGCCGCGCCGTGGTCGCGGGTGTAGGGCGCGGCATCGAAGACAGCGGCGGCCTGGGCGGGCTGTCCGCTCAGGCCCAGGTATCCGCCCTCGAGGTGAGCGGCGGCGACCAGCATGGCCGGGTCGGCCGATGCCTCGGCGTCAGCACGGAGCTCCTGTGCCCTCACCGCGACGGTGTCGAGGTCGCCCTGGCCCAGGGCGATCGCGCCGCAGGCCCATACCGCCTTGCTGCGGGCCGGGCTTGGCGTCGGGTACTGCTGCAGGGCGCGGTCGAGGTAGTGGCGGCCTGCGTGCTGGAGACCGCAGGCGAGCCAGAGGAACCACAGGGCCCCGGCCAGTTCCAGCGCGGCGTCTCCGTCGTCCCCTTCGCCGAGGCAGAAGTCCAGGGCGGTGCGGAAGTTGGAGTGGTCGGCGGAGGCTCGCTCGTACCAGGCGAGCTGGTCGGGCCCCATCCAGGCGGCGTCCGCGCGCAGGGCCAGCGCCCGGTAGTGGGTCCGGTGGCGGCAGCGTAGTTCCTCCGCCTCGCCCAGGCGGCGCAGCCAGTCGGCGCCGTATTCACGCAGCGTGTCCAGCATCCGGTACCGCTCCCCGCCGGCGGTGGGCTGCCAGGTCACGATCGACTTGTCCACCAGCGCGGCCAGCAGGCCGGTGATGCGGTCGGCAGGCAGGTGCCAGTCGGCGCACACCATACGGGCCGCCTCGGCGTCGAAGGTCCCGGCGAACACCGACAGGCGGGCCCACAGCAGCCGTTCGGCCGGGCTGCACAGCTGGTGGCTCCAGCCGATCGCGGTCCGCAGCGCCTGGTGCCAGGGCGGCTGCGCCCCGTGCACCACCTTGTCGGTGTCCCCCAGGACGGCGAACCGGTCGTCGAGGCGCTCGGTCAGCTCCCGTACTGACAGCTCGCCCAGGCGCGCCGCGGCCAGCTCGATGGCCAGCGGCAGACCCTCCAACCGCCGGGCCAGGCCGACCAGATCGGCCCGTCCGGCAGCGTCGGCCGCGAGGCCGGGAACCCTCTGGGCGGCCCGCTCGGCCAGCAGCACCACCGCATCCGCCTCGGCCGCCGCCGCAGGATCGCCGGGGCCCGGGATCGGCAGCGGCTCGACGGTGAGCACCTCCGCGCCGGGAACGTTCAGCGGACGTCGGCTGGTGGCCAGGATCCGCAGGCCCGGCGCGGCCCGCATCAGCGCCTGGACAGTCAGCGCGCATTCGTCGGCCAGATGCTCGCAGGTGTCCAGGACCAGCAGCAGCTCCCGGTCGGCCAGATACTCGGCCAGCACGTCGAGCATCGGGCGGGTGGTCTGGTCGACCAGCGGCAGCGCCTCGACGATGGCGTACGGCAGCGCCTCACCCTGGCTCAGCGGCGACAGTTCCACCAGCCACACGCCGTCCCAGAAGGCGGGCCGCAGCCGAGCCGCGGCTTCCAGCGCCAGCCGGGTCTTGCCCACCCCGCCCACCCCCGTGAGGGTCACCAGCCGCGCCGGCCCCTTCACCAACCGCACGACCTCCGCCAGCTCGGTACGGCGACCCACCATCCCCGCCGCCGCTGCCGGAAGGTTGCCCACTTGTCGCCGCCCAACCGCCACGATCGCCCTTCCTGCGCTTCGTACACCCCCACGCGGTACGGACCCGCAGTCTGCCGCCCTCCGCCGCGCCACGTGCCGACCGGCAAGAAAGATTCCGATGACGTCGGAATCGGATCACGGCAGTACAGAAGTGGAAGGTTCCGGGCGCCTCGTGCACTACGACCGACCGGCGGCGGAAGCGTCGTCGGGTCGGCACCGGACCTGATCCAAAGCGATCGACCCGGCCGGTGACCGTTCGCGGCTCGCCGGATACCTCTCGGGCCCCATCTCCCCTAGCCGTCGCTGGGTGCGTAGGCGGTGATGACGTACAAGGCCTCGTCGTCGATCGCGTTCTCGTCCCAGTCCAGCGAGATCCGCACGGGGTGTCCGTCGGCCGCGTACTTCGCCTCCGCCGTGTGCGCCCCGTCGCGCCGGGCTTGTTCCATCTCGCGCAACAGCTCGGCGATGGTGGGTACTTCACCGGGCAGCTGCTTCACCACTCGCCGACCGCTCTCGTCGAGACCGACCGACTTGGTCACCTTGCCGTCGCGCACGGTCACGCGGAGAGTGCCGAGCAGGGAGCGTTCCCCCTCGCTCGACTTCAACGTGTAGGTGTACGAGGAGGGCTGCTTCCAGGTGGCTTCGCTCTGCGTCGCTGAGCGCGTGGAGGTGGAGGCCTCCGTGCCGCAAGCGGCAGTCGCGCCGATGAGCCCTGCGATCAGGGCCACAGTGGACACGGCGTGGAGGCTGAAGCGTGCGGCAGGCATGGTGGCTCCCTTGACGAACGGTTACCACTACGACGCTGATCGGCCCGGCAACGTTCGGTCGGTGTCTCCGAGGCGGCCTGCGGCCGGCGCGTTGGCGGCTGTCCGATGTGGCGCCAACCGGAGGCCGGGAGAGACGCGGTCGCGATGGCGGTGATGATCTCGACGGCGTGCTGGAGGCGGGGGATGCCCCGGGCGCCGAGGCGGGTGACGGCCGTGATGCGGTTTCGCCTGCGCCGCAACCCGCCCCAACAGACGGCACTACCCGGTGCGATACAGCGCTGGCGCCCCACCCGGCCACACATCCCGCGCCCCGACCGACGGCTGTTCGCGGTCGCGGGACGACGCCCCGCCCGACTCACCAGGTCTTGCCGGCCTGCTCCCGGACCGCCCGGTTGAGCCGGTTGAAGAAGTTGGTCATCGCGATCACCAGGGTGATCGCGCCCAGTTGGTCCTCGCTGAAGTGGTCGGCGGCGGCGTCCCAGATCTCGTCGGTCACCCCCGGTGCTCCGTCCTGGAGCCGAGTGGCCGCCTCGGTCAGGGCGAGGGCCGCGCGCTCCTCATCGGTGTAGAAGGGCGTCTCGCGCCACGCCACCACGTTGTGCAGTCGCTCCTCTGTCTCACCGGCCTTCTTCGCCGACTGTATTCCGGCGAAGACGCAGGGGCTGCAGCCGTTGATCTGGCTGGCGCGCAAGTGGACCAGGGACAGCAGTTGCTCGTCCACGCCCCCGGCGTGAACCGCCTTGTAGAGGTGCTGGATCGCTGTGATCACATCGGGATTGGCCGGGCTTGTCATGCGTGCTTCCATCGGACCTGCTCCTTCATCGGTTGCCTGCTCGGTTACCTGCGCCCCTCCGGGCCCGTCATCACCCATGACGGAGCAGAGCCGAGGAAGGTAACAACATGTCCGACACCAGCCCGATGGACAGCCCGGTGGACCCGAGGGACCCCGTGGACCGGATAGACCCGGTGGACCCGGTGGACCCGATGGACCCGGTGGCCGAGACGTTCGAGGCCCAGCGCGAGCGGTTGCGCGCGGTCGCCCATCGCATGCTCGGATCGCACGCCGATGCCGAGGACGTGGTCCAGGAGGCGTGGTTGCGGCTCTCGCGCCAGGACGCGGCGACCATCCACAACCTCGCCGGCTGGCTGACCACGGTGGTCGGCCGGATCAGCCTCGACGTCCTGCGCTCGCGCCAGGCACGCCCGGAGGCGTCCTACGACGACGGCCTGTCCGAGCTCGTCGTGACGCTCGACGACGGCCCTGCCCCCGAGGACGACGCGGTGCTCGCCGACTCGGTCGGGCTCGCGCTGCTCGTCGTCCTGGAGTCGCTGAGACCGAGCGAGCGGCTGGCGTTCGTCCTGCACGACCTGTTCGCGGTGCCGTTCGACGAGATCGGCCAGATCCTCGGCAGGTCCACCGCCGCAACCAAGATGCTCGCCAGCCGCGCCCGCAGGAAGGTACAGACGGTCGAGCGGCCGAACGGAGTCGGACGCGAGCAGCGAGAGGTGGTCCAGGCGTTCCTGACGGCGGCTCGCCACGGCGACTTCGAGGGATTGCTGCGGGTACTCGACCCCGAGGTGAAACTGACCGTCGACACCCCGTCCGGCGTCGTGGTCGCCCTCGGCGCCACCAAGGTCGCGGCCGGTGCGCGACTGTCGGCCAGCGCAGCCACACAGGGGCGGACGGTGCTCGTCAACGGCCTCCCGGGGGTCATGTCCTGGCACGAGGACGGCACCCCGCTCTCGGTCCTCGCGTTCACCGTCGTCGACGGCCGGATCACCGACATCACGGTGGCGATCGACCCGGCCAAGCTCGCGCTGATGGACCTGCCGGACCCGAGGTGAGTCTCCGCGAGTCCTTGCCGGCCCGATGCGGGTCCCTGCGATGCCCTCCGGGCAGGCCGATCCGCAGGCGCCCGGCGCCGCAGGTGCAGCCGCGGTCGCTTGCCGTCAGCTCCGGTACGCCGACACTCCGCCGACGGGCGAACAAGCCGCCATCGGCGACGACACCGGCACCACCTCGCTCAGCGGCAACGGCGGCCGAGCAGGCCTTCGGCAACAGCAGCACCGAGGGAGACTGCCGGTCGAGGCGCAGCGCGCGACACAACGACCTCACCAGAGCATCAGTCCTGCCTCCTCCAGCCTCATCGGTCACCGGTCCGTTCAAATGCCGTTCAGCGCACAACCATCGGCCGTTTCCGCGTGTCTCGCAGGTGAATCACATTTGCGCGCACGCGTCTCGACATCGCTCGCGCTTCGAGGAGGAACCGTGGGCATCCGCCGACCTGCCATATCGACCGCCGTGGCCGCCGCCCTGATCGGGTCGTTCAGCGTGCCGATCGTTGCCGGCACCGCATCTGCGAAGGACACCGCCGCCACCGTGCGCGAGGACTTCGACGGCGACGGCTACCAGGACGTCGCCGTCGCAGCTCCCGGCGCGAAGGTCGGGGGTCATGCCTCGGCCGGCTACATCACGATCAGCTACGGCTCGGCGCACGGCCTCGACCCCGCGCGCACCACGGTCATCACCCAGGACACCCCCGGCGTGCCCGGCGCCTCCGGCGACAACCAGGTCTTCGGCTACGAGATGATCTCCCGCGACCTGGACGGCGACGGCCTGACCGACCTGGCGGCGGTCGCCCGTGACTACCGCCCGGAGAACAACGTCAACGGATCGGTGATCGTCCTGTGGGGCGCAAAGGCCGGAATCTCCGGTCAGGGCGCCGTCCGTATCGGCGCACCGGCGAACGCCCAGGTCGGCGACGACATCACCACGGGCGACTTCGACGCCGACGGGCAGCCGGATCTGTTCATGGGCAACGGCGAGGACTACGACTACCACGACGTGCTCTACGGCCCCTTCGGCCGGGACGGTCTCCCCACCCGCGATCAGCAGGTGAAGGTGTACAGCACCGACAACTCCATCAACTCGACCGCCGCGGGCGACTTCAACGGCGACGGCATCGAGGACCTCGCGACGTTCTACGTCTACGAGAACCACGCCGAGGGCGGCAAGTTGTGGCTGGGCACCAAGGACGGCCTTTCCACCGTTCCGCAGCGCCTGAACTCCTCGGCCGGCACCGCCGTCGCCGACTTCGACCAAGACGGCTACGCCGACCTCGCCACCCGGATCTTCCCCAACGGTGACACCGAGGGCACCGAGGAGGACCCCGGCACCGTCAAGATCTACTACGGTTCGCCGTCCGGCCCCAGCCAGACCCGCACGCAGACGATCACGCAGAACACGGCGGGTGTGCCCGGGGCCAACGAGAAGGGCGACCAGTTCGGCGGCCGGCTGAGCGCAGGCGACGCGAACGGCGACGGATACCCCGACCTGGCCGTCGGCGTCCCCGGCGAGGCGATCGGTTCGAAGGCGAAGGCCGGCGCCGTGGTGCTGCTCAAGGGCGCCAAGGGCGGGCTCACCGGCAAGGGCGCCCAGGCCTTCCACCAGGACACGGCGGGCGTACCGGGTGTCGCGGAGTCCGGCGACGTGTTCGGCGGGTCGGCACGACTGCTCGACGTGACGCGGGACGGCAAGGCGGACCTGCTCGCGGGGGCGCCGGGCGAGAACCTGGGTACCGTCGTGAACGGCGGCGCGGTGTGGCTGCTGCGCGGCACCGCCTCCGGCGCGACGGCCTCGAACTCGGCCGCGCAGAACCCGACGGACATCGGGGCCCCGGCGGCGAAGGCGTTGTTCGGCGCGAACCTGAGCGGCGACAACGGCCCCGGAACGGTGATCCCCTAGTGCGCGCCACAGAAGGCCTTCGGCCGACAATTGACTGACACAGAGCGGACTTACGCCGTCCGCTGCGCGTCGATCTCGGCGATGAGGGCCTCGATGCGGGTCTTGATCTCGTCGCGGATGGGGCGGACGGCGACGACTCCCTGGCCGGCCGGGTCATCCAGCGCCCAGTCGAGGTACGTCTTGCCGGGGAAGATCGGGCAGGCGTCGCCGCAGCCCATGGTGATGACGTAGTCGGACGCCTGAACGGCTTCGGTGGTCAGGACCTTCGGCTGCTGGGCGGAGATGTCGACACCGACCTCCCTCATGGCCTCGACCGCCGCCGGGTTGACCTGGTTGCCGGGGACGGACCCGGCGGAGCGGACCTCGATCCGGTCGCCCGCGAGGTGGTCGAGGAATCCGGCGGCCATCTGCGAGCGGCCTGCGTTGTGGACGCAGACGAAGAGCACGGAGGCGAGAGGGGAGGTGGTCATGGCGTCTTCCTTCACAAGCATGAGCGGTAGCTATGAGTGGTCAACGGGTTTCTGTGCCCCAGGCATGGGCGAGGACATCCAGGCATTCACCGGCGAACCGCTCGGACAGCACCCACCAGGCAGGTGCGTGGAAGAGGGGGAGACGGTCACCAGGGAACCCTTCATCAGGGGCCCCTTCCGGCGGGCCCTACGGTTCAGCCTAGACTGGTATCAGCTCCAACTGATGTGACAGTATCAGTCCATGCTGACTTCAGTCGATGCTGATGTGATTCGGGTGCTGGGTGACCCGCTCCGCCTGCAGATCGTGACCCTCCTCGCCCAGGAGACGCTCTGCACGACCCACCTGGTGGAAGAGACCGGCGCCAAGCAGACCAACCTCTCCAACCACATGAAGGTGCTGCGTGAGGCGGGTCTGGTGGAGACCGAGCCGTGCGGCCGCTTCACCTACTACAAACTGCGCCCCGAGGTTCTGACCTCTCTCTCCGGGCGGTTCGCCGAGCTGGCCGCCTCCGCCCGCACCGCGGCCGACAACAAGAGGGCCTGCTGATGAGCCGCACCGACACGGCGCCGCGGAGCGACCAGGCAGCGGCACCGTCCGGCGACGGCATCGTCGCCAAGCTCTCCACCCTGGACCGCTATCTGGCCGTATGGATCCTGCTGGCCATGGCCGTCGGCCTGGGCCTTGGCCGACTGGTCCCGGGCATGAACGACGCTCTGGCGAAGATCGAGGTCGGCGGCATCTCGCTGCCGATTGCGCTCGGCCTGCTCGTGATGATGTACCCGGTCCTTGCCAAGGTCCGCTACGACAGGCTCGACACGGTCACCGGCGACAAGAAGCTGATGGCGTCCTCGCTGGTCATCAACTGGATCGTCGGCCCGGCCGTCATGTTCGCCCTCGCGTGGATCTTCCTGCCGGACCTGCCCGAATACCGCACCGGCCTGATCATCGTCGGCCTGGCCCGCTGCATCGCCATGGTCATCATCTGGAACGATCTGGCCTGCGGCGACCGCGAGGCCGCGGCCGTCCTGGTCGCCCTCAACTCCGTCTTCCAGGTCATCGCGTTCGGCCTGCTGGGCTGGCTCTACCTCGACCTGCTGCCGGGCTGGCTGGGTCTGGGCGACGGCGAGCACCTCGACATCTCCATGTGGAAGATCGCGCTGAACGTCGTCATCTTCCTCGGCATCCCACTGCTGGCCGGATTCCTCACCCGCCGCATCGGCGAGAAGAAGATGGGCCGGGCGAAGTACGAGTCCAACTTCCTTCCGAAGATCGGCCCGTGGGCGCTGTACGGACTCCTGTTCACCATCGTCATCCTCTTCGCCCTCCAGGGGAAGACCATCACCTCGCAGCCGCTGGACGTCGTACGGATCGCGCTGCCGCTCCTGGTGTACTTCGCCGTCATGTTCTTCGGCACGTTCCTGCTGGGCAAAGGCCTGGGCCTGGCCTACGACCGCACCGCGACCCTCGCGTTCACGGCCGCGGGCAACAACTTCGAGCTGGCCATCGCCGTCGCGATTGCCACCTTCGGTGTCACCTCGGGCCAGGCGCTGTCCGGCGTGGTCGGCCCGCTCATCGAAGTCCCGGTGCTGATCGGCCTGGTGTACGTCGCCCTGGCCTGGCGCAAGAAGTTCAACACTCAAGGCCTGACGACGGCCCCGTGACGCACACGGCGGACGTGGTGGTGATCGGCGGCGGGCAGGCAGGGTTCGCCGCCGATCGCCACCTGCGCCGCAAGAAGCTCGACTTGGTCGTCCTCGACGCGCTGAAGGATTACCTGGCGCGCTGCTGACCGCCGGGCCGCAGCTGACCGGCGGCTGGGGTCAGACGCGTAGGTCGAGCATGGCGGACATCGCCGCGACCACGGAGGGCGCCACCTTGTAGTACACCCAGGTTCCGCGACGCTCGGAGGTCAGCAGGCCCGCGTCCTTGAGCTTCTTCAGGTGGTGGGAGACGGTCGGCTGGGAGACGCCGACGTCGGAGATGTCGCACACGCACGCCTCGCCGCCCGCATGCGAGGCGACCTTGGAGAACAGGCGCAGCCGCACCGGGTCGGCCAGTGCCTTGAACATGGCGGCCATTCGCTCGGCGTCCTCAGGGGAGAGCTCCCCGGCGGTGATCGGCGGGCAGCACGGCACCACGGCCTCGGTGTCCAGCACCGGCAGTTCGACAACCTTCGACTTCGACATGTGTCTATGTTGACACCCATCGATACCAGTGGCAAGCTCCAGGCATCGAATGACATCGATGGATGTCGAAACAAGGGGGCGCCGCCTCGCCGGAGTCAGCTTCTGCGACAGCTTCGCCCAGGTCAGCGACCGTGCCGCCCGAGTCGCGGAGATCCGCCGGCGCACCCAGCTGGCCGCCTTCCCTCACGCACGCTGACCCAGTCCACCCCGTTTGAGGAGACCGAGCATCATGAGCATCCAGCAGCTCCCCGTCATCGTCATCGGCGCCGGCCCCATCGGACTGGCTGCCGCCGCACACCTCGTCGAGCGCGGCATCGAGCCCCTGGTCCTGGAAGGGGGCGACAGCGCTGGTGCGGCTGTGCGCGAGTGGAGCCACGTGCGCCTGTTCTCCACCTGGGGTGAAGTCGTCGACCCCGCCGCCGAGAAGCTCCTTGCCCCCACCGGCTGGGTGAAGCCGGACGGCGCGACCTATCCCACCGGCGGCGACTGGGCCAAGAAGTACCTGCAGCCGCTGGCCGACGTCCTTGGCGACAAGGTCCGCTTCGGAGCGACGGTGACCGGCGTCTCCCGCCAGGGCCGTGACCGTGTCGTCGACGCCGACCGCGACCAGCAGCCCTTCACCGTGCACATCCAGAACGCCGACGGCAGCGAGCAGCGGCTCGTCGCCCGCGCCGTCGTCGACGCCTCCGGCACCTGGTCCACGCCCAGCCCCATCGGCGGCGACGGCCTGCCCGCCCTCGGCGAGCGCACCGCGGGCGCGCGCGTCTCCTACCGCGTGCCCGACCTCAAGGACCCCGCCGTCCGGGCCCGTTACGCGGGCAAGCACACCGCGGTCATCGGCTCCGGCGCCTCCGCGTTCACCGCGCTCGCCTACCTGGCCGACCTCGCCAAGGAGACCCCGGGCACCCATGCGGTCTGGGTGCTGCGGCGCGGCATCGGCGGCTCGACCTTCGGCGGCGGCGAGGCGGACCAGCTGCCCGCCCGCGGCGCGCTGGGCCTGGCGGCCAAGGCAGCCGTGGACGACGGTCACGCCGATGCCGTCACCGGCTTCCGCACCGACGCCGTCGAGCGGCGCGGCGAGCAGCTGGTGCTCGTGGCCGAGGACGGACGCCGTCTCGACCCGGTCGACGAGGTCATCGTCCTCACCGGCTTCCGCCCCGACCTGTCCTTCCTCGACGAGCTGCGCCTGGGCCTCGACGAGCGCCTCCAGGCCCCCCTCGAGCTGGCCCCGCTGATCGACCCCAACCAGCACTCCTGCGGCACCGTCTACCCGCACGGCGTGGGTGAGCTCTCCCACCCGGAGAAGGACGTCTACCTGGTCGGCATGAAGAGCTACGGCCGCGCCCCGACCTTCCTGGCCATGACCGGCTACGAGCAGGTCCGCTCCATCGCCGCAGCCCTCGCCGGCGACAAGGAGGCCGCAGAGCGCGTGGAATTGACCCTGCCGGAAACCGGGGTCTGCGGAGGCGCGGGCCTCTTCGACGAGCCCGCCCCGGCCGAGGCCCAGGAGTCCGGCGGCTGCTGCGCGACCCCGTCCACCGTCCAGATCGGCATCGGAGCCCCGGCCGCCACATCGGGCGGCTGCTGACCGACGCCGACGCGAACGCGACCGCGGCCGATGCCGGAACAGCGGTTCCGGAACGGTCGCGGCCGCGCGCCGTGTTGCCCGCGCTGTGCGCCACCCAGATCACCAGCTGGGGGATCGTCTACTGCGCCTTCCCGGTGCTCAACTCCCGTAGACCGGCGGACACCGGCTGGTCCACGACCTCGACGACCGCCGCATTCTCCGCAGCCCTGCTGGTGTCCGCGATGGTCGACATACCCGTGGGCCGCGCCCTGGACCGGCGGGGCCCACGCGCCGTGATGACCGGTGGATCGGTGCTTGCCGTCGCCGCGATCCTCGCGATCGCCTGCGCGCCCAACCCCACCGCGTTCACCGCCGCGTGGCTGCTGGCCGGAGTCGCGATGGCCGCCACCTTCTACCAGCCCGCGTTCGCCGCCATCACCCGCTGGTGGGGCGAGCAGAGAATCCGCGCCTTCACCGTCGTCACCCTCGCCGGGGGCTGGCCTCCACCGTCTTCGCCCCGCTCACCGCCGCGCTCGCCGCCCACTTCGACTGACGCACGACGTACGCCCTCCTGGCACTGATCCTCGCCGCGGTAACCATCCCTGCCCACGCCCTCGCCCTGCGGGCCCCCTGGCCGCCGACCCCCGCGCCACGGTTCGACCGGGAGACCGCGACCAGCGCGTCGATCATCCGCAGCCGCCCCTCCCTGCTCCTGACCGCCGCCCTCACCCTCAACGGCTTCGCGATCTACGCGGTCGTCATCGCCCTCGTACCTCTCCTGACAGAACGCGGCGCCAGCTCCCTCCGTCGCCGCGTGGGCGCTCGGCCTGGGCGGCGCGGGCCAGACCCTCGGCCGAACGATGTACGCAACTCTGGCTCGTGTACGGGAGTCACCCACCGCACGGTCGCCCTCATCGCGCTGGGCGGCGCCACCACGGCTGCCCTCGGCCTCGTTCCCGGACCGATCCCGCTGCTCGTGGTTCTGGCGGTCCTCGCCGGCACGGTGCGCGGCAACCTCACCCTCCTCCAGGCCACCGCGGTCACCGACCGCTGGGGCGCCACGCACTGCGGCCGCCTCTCCGGCCTGCTGGCGGCACCGGTCACGGTGGCCGGTGCGCCGGCCCCCTTCGCCGGAGCCGCACTGGCGGCGGAACTTGGCGGATACCCGGCACCACCGGACGCTTGAGGGCGGGTCTCTTTCCCCTCGGCCGGTCGGTGTGAGTGTCGGAAGGGGGGACGTACGCCGACGGCGGGGTAGGCGGCCTCAGTTCAGATTCTGGGCGGCGTACAGCGCGCCGAGGGCGGCGGCGAGGAGGCCCAGAAGCAGGCGCAACGCGGTTTCCGGGAGCCGAGGTTGCAGGCGGGCGCCTAGGTAGCCGCCGATCAGACCGCCGAGGCCGCAGGCCAGGCCCAGCCGCCAGTCCGGTGCGACGGCTCCGGAGCTCGCCGGGGCCAGTACGGCGTACGCGGCAGCCCCGGCGACGGAGGTGGTGAACGTCGCGGCGAGCGTGGCCGGTGCGAGGCGGGCCAGTGGCATGCCGCGCGCGGCGAGGAGGGGACCGAGCAGGGAACCGCCGCCGATCCCGTAGATGCCGCCCACCACCCCGACGGCCAGAGCCAGGGCGGCGAGCGCGGGCGCCGACGGCTCGCCCGCGCGGGGATGCCGCCGGGCGGGGGGCGGACGCAGGGTGCGCAGACACAGCCAGGTGCCCAGTGGCAGCAGGAGGGCGGCGACCAGCATGCGGAAGACGTGCGGGCCGGGAAGGGCGAAGACCCGGATGGCGGCGCCGAGGATGACGCCGGGCAGCGTCCAGGCGACGAGGCGCCGGGCGAGGCGGCCGCGCAGAGCGCCGTCGCGACGGTAGCGCCAGAGGGCGCCAGGACCGGCCACCACGTTGAACAGCAGGTTCGTCGGTGTGACCGCGGGGCTGGGCACCCCGAGGACGCTGAGCTGGACCGGGAGGAGGAAGACCGCACCGGAGACACCGACGGGCGCGGTCAGCGTCGAGATCAGCAGGCCGGCCGCGAGCCCTGCCCAGATCGTCCAGTCCACCGCCGCTCCTGCCGCTCCCGACGCTGCCGCCGTTCCTCGATCGCCCGGTCAGTATCGACGGATGGGGCCGCGCGGACGTGGGCCGGCAACGAGATGTTCACGAGCAGCAGGTGCAGCCCTGCTCGCAGCCGCATGCGTCCGCGTCCCCGATGCGGTCCTTCGGATCTGCTCGGCAGCGGAGCCCCGCCGTTGTGGCGGGGCTCCGTTACGGGACCATCTGCTGGTACGGGGGGCTACCGGTTGGCTGGGGCGGCCTGACGGGAGTCCTTGTCGTTCTTCCAGCGGTCGATCACGCGGCGCCCGAGGTCGTAGGCCATGCCGAGTGCGATCAGGACGATGCACGGCCAGACATAGACCGGCTCGACGTTGCCGGTGGCGATGGCCACGGTGAGGCCGGTGCCGCCCGTCACGGCGCTGCCTCCGGAAATGATGGTGGAACGCGGGGCGGGGAAGCTCACTTCGACCCGTCGCGCCCCGGCGCCGCCTCCTGTGGCGCCGCCCATGCCGTCGCCTCTCAACAGGGTGGTGGTAGGGCCCGCGACGTGGGCGGGGAGATGGCACTTGTCGGGCTGCGCCATCGCCTCGGCGTCCTGCTTCGCCCGACGCTTGGACGGCATAGCGGTCTCCTTCAACGGCTCGTCCTGTAGGGAACCTTGGGGCAGGGAGCGGTCTGCTACGGCCGCTTCTTCACGTTGCTCTCTCCGGTCACGATGCGCACGGTGCGGCGCGTGCGGGACCGCTCGCGAATCTCACGCAGGAGGCGGGCGTGCATCAGCTGGCTGCTTCGCGCGTTCCGGCTCTGCTCGTCGTGCAGGTAGCGCGCTGCTCGGGCCGTGCGGGCCGTGGCCCGGATGGACGCCATGGCCCTCCGAAAGGCCACGCCGAACCACATGCTGGCGACCACCAGGGCCGCCACGGGGAAGATCCCTCCCGGAGCGGTGAAAAACACCAGGGCCGCTACGGCGACGAGGACGCAACCGAGGCTGAGGCCGAAACGCACCGTGCGCCTCCAACGGCCCGTGCCGGGAACCGTGTTGGCGTTGCGCGACTGCCTCGAGCGCCCGCCCGTCCGCTCGAAGGGGGCAGGGTCGGGGTACTTCGTGGAGTCCAGGGTGATGATCAACCGGTCGCTCGGCTGCTGCTTGGGGATCTCGCTTTCGGCAGCCGGGGCGGCGAACGCCTCCTCGAGAGCCTGGGTCTCCTCCCTGCGCGCTCGCTGCCCCGCGCTCCGACGCAGGACTTCGGCCAAGTGCCGGTCGTAGTCGACGTAGGGGAGTTCGTCGAATCCCGGCTCCTCCAGCAGATGCTCTTGGACGATGGGGAACAGCATGTCCTCGATCACCGCGTCGCAGTGGTCAGGATCCTCCGCACGGCCCTCCTCCGCACGGCCTTTCGGGAACGGGATCTGGACGGGCGGGACGATGCGCGGGAGTTCAGGGGTGGTGCCGTCCTGACGCGGGAAATCGCTGTCCGAAGTCATTCTCCTGCCTCCTTATGCGTTGTCCTGGGGGTGCGTGGCTCCCTTATCAAGTCCGGGTAGTGGGCGGTGATGATGGTGCGCGCCCTGGCGGTCGCCCTTCGGTAGTGCGACTTCTCGGTGTTGACGGGGATGTCTTTGATGGCTGCTCGCTCCTCGGGCCCGTATCCCCAGGAGCCGAGGTACAGGCTCACCCGCTGTGAGTGCGGAAGCCGGGCGAGGACTTCGTACAACTGCTGCCGTGTGGTGATGAGCGCGAGCGGGTCCTCGATGATGTGCGCGGACAGGGCGCCCCGGTCGCCGGTGTCCTCGACTTTGCGGTGCGGGTTGTCCTTGCCGAGCCTGCGGTTCTCCTGGCGCAGGCGCTCGATGGCCCTGCGGCGCAGCACGGTGTGGAACATCGCCCCCGGGCTCTCGAACATCCACCAGCCGTCGTGGATCGTGGCCAGGGCGTCGTTCGTGGCCTCCTCCGCATCGGCCTGCCGCAGCCCCAGCCGCAGCCCGATGGCGATGCCGACCCGAAGGTGCCGGCGGAAGAAGCGGAGGAAGGCGGGATCTTGCTCCGCCGGTGGGTGGCCGGTCACTCGCCCTCGCTCTCTGATCCGATCATCGCCTTCGCTCCGGTGGTCTCGGGGGGCGGGCCTCAGAGGGCCCCTTCACTCAAGTAGTCGATGGCGGGTGCCTTCAGGGGTGCACTCGCGATGAAACTCCTCCAAGGGCGGTGATGCGGGGCCCGAGTGGTACGTGGTGTTCAGGGGTAGACCGGCGAAGCGATGAGAGAACTGCCGGGCATTCGGGCGCCGTAGGGGACACCTGCGGCGGCTGGATGTCATGAACTGGACATCCGCACTCTTGTGGTGCGTCAGGAGAGGGGCGATGACGCCATGAACAGATCAGTCTTCACAGGGGCGGTCCGCACGAGTCTCGCACTCGGCACGGCCCTGGCGTCGACCGTGCTGTGCGCCACGGCGAGTGCGGCTGTGCCTGCGGCGGACGGCGGCACGGAAACGACCGCCGTCGCGCGTGCGGGTACGGCCGCCGTCGCGCGTGCGGGTACCGAACGCGGTTGCCCCGTCGTGTACTTCGACCTGGGCGAGACCCTGGTGCACACCGCCGACGCCGGCAGTACCAGCTATCAGCCCGGCGCGGCCTCCTATCTGCGAGCTCTGCGTGAACGGCACATCAGGATCGGCCTGATCACCAACGTTCCGTCCTCCTGGGGCGCGACCGACGCCGAGCGTGCCGCACGGCTGAAGAAGGAGGTCGATGCCACGTGGCGGGGCTCGGCGCCCTTCGCCTGGAGGGACTTCGGCGACCGGATTCTCACGCCCCGCACGGAGGCGGAACGCAAACCGGCGCCCGCCCTTTGGGAACGTGCGAAGGCCGGCTCGGGCCGCTGCCGCCTCGTCTACCAGGCGGAGACGGCCGAAGAGGTCAACGTCGCGGCCTCGCTCGGCTATGTGCCGTACCAGGTCGCCCGGCCCCACAGGCCCGCGTTCCTCCCGGTCCGACTGATCGAACTCCTCGGCCACCGGACCCGTTGACCGACGTCCGTACGCTCCCGGAGGGTCTGTGGCACCCGGCGGGGCTGTGACGGAACGACCCCCTCACCCTCGACCCCCGCGCACCGGGCGAAATCGGTCGCCACGGCGGTCTCACTCAACTTCCGGGCGCGGGGCCCCGCACGCTCTGTGCCGCGGCGAGCGTGCGGGAGCCGTTCGGTAAGGTCGTGGACTTTTCGCGCGGCCTCCCGGAGTCTGTTCCCGTGGATTCGCCGCTGACCACCTATCTGCTGCCTGCCGTCCTCGCCGTGATCATGTTCGGTCTCGGACTCGGCCTGACGGTGGCCGACTTCCGCAGGATCGCGGCGTATCCGCGGCCGGTGGCCGTCGCGCTCGTCTGCCAGCTGGTGCTGTTGCCGGCCATCTGTCTGGGCCTGGTGCTGGCCTTCGACCTGGGTCCCGCGCTCGCCGTCGGCATGATGCTGCTCGCGGCCTCTCCCGGCGGCACGATGGCCAACATCTTCAGCCATCTGTTCGGCGGCGACGTCGCCCTCAACATCACGCTGACCGCCATCAATTCGGTCATCGCCGTCGTCACCCTGCCGATCGTCGTGAATCTCTCGCTCGACCACTTCATGACCGGCACGGACGAGGCGCTGGGACTGCGCTTCGACAAGACACTGCAGGTCTTCCTCATCGTGCTGGTGCCGGTCGCGGCGGGGATGCTGGTCCGCCATCGCCGTCCGGAGTTCGCGGAGCGCTCCACGCGGGCGGTCAAGGTGACGGCGGTCGCCGCGCTCGTCGGCATCATCATCGCCGCGCTGGCCGCCGAGCGGGAGAACGTGCTCGGCTATCTCGCCGATGTCGGCCTCGTCGTCTTCCTCTTCGGCGCGATCTCCCTGACCGTCGGCTACGGCGCGACCCGGCTGGCCCGCGGCGATCACCGGCAGTCCGTCGCCACCTGCTTCGAGATCGGCATGCACAACACCACGCTGTCGATGGCGATCGCCCTCAGCCCCTCGCTGCTGGACAGCACCCGGATGGCCATTCCCTCCGCGGTGTACGCGGTGGGAATGTTCGCCATGGCCTTGACCGCCGGCTTCCTGCTGCGCCGCATCGCCCCGGCCGAGACTGCCGCCGCCGTCGCGGGAGCACCTCCGGCGCCCCTCCGAAAGCCTGAAGCCGACTAGGCGGGTGCGCATGCGGTGGGGGTTGGCGGTGGAGGCGGAAGTGTTGCCCCGCCTCACACGAGCCGGCCCCGGCCCCGGCCCCGGAGCCTAAGCCTGCCCGGCCAGGTGCTCGGGTTCGAGTACGAAGACGGGGATCACGCGGTCGGTCTTCTCCTGGTAATCGGCGTACGGCGGATACGCGGCGACCGCCCGCTGCCACCACAGGGCCTTCTCGTCCCCGGTGAGCTCACGGGCGATCATGCCCTGGCGTTCGGGGCCGTCCTGGAGATCCACCTGCGGGGCGGCCTTGAGGTTGAAGTACCAGACCGGATGGCGCGGGAAGCCCGCCTTCGACGCCACCGCCGCGTACCGCCCCTCGTGCTCCACGCGCATCAGCGGAATCTTGCGGATCCTGCCGCTCTTCGCGCCGCGCATCGTGACGATGACGACCGGCAGGCCCGTGTCCCAGAGCGTCGTGCCCTCTGTGCCACCCGAACTCTCATACAGCTCGACCTGTTCGCGTATCCACTGCGCCGGACTCGGGTCGTACGGGCCCTCAAGAGGCATCGCATTCACCGCCGTTGTCGTGTGCGGATTATCTCGGGACAGTCCAACACAAGCTTCGCGCGAAGGGGAGACCGCCGTTCCCGCTCTGTCCGACCCGCGCCAGACTCTGCCCGACCCGCACCAGGCCCACGTTTCCCCGACGTCATCCCCCCGGGGCTCTCCCCGGCGCCTTCGGTGAGCTCTACGGGGTCTGCGACGCGGGGTGGGCCAGGTCCTTGAGGGCGGTGGGGGTTTCCAGGCCTCCGAGGGGGTGCCACGTGTTGCCGGCCTGGGCCGTGAGCACGATCAGCGCCGCCACGAAGGTGAGTGAGGCCAGCACGAAGGAGCCCTGGAGGACGTAGGGGTCGTTGGGGTCGGTGCGGCGCAGCAGGAAGAAGGCGTGCACGGCGGGGGCTGCCGCGCCGAGGCCGTAGCACCAGAGAGCCAGGTGGTTGACCGTGGTGCCCAAGTGGCGACGGGCAGCGGGAGCGTGGGCGAAGAGGTCGTTCAGATGAGTGCGGACGGCCGTCTGGAAGGCGGGGTCGCGGCCGATGTCGCCGACGCGTGTGCGGTCGCGGACATGCTGGTACCGGCCGATGGCGCGGAACGCGGCCGCGGTGACCGGGTGCGCCGGCTCAGCCGCGGTCTCCGTCAGCTTCATGCCGTCCCGGTCGAGCAGCTTGTCCTCGCTCATCAGACGGACGGCCACCGCGGCCGCGCGAGAGGAGTTCAGCAGCAGCCTGCCGGGTTGGTGGTCGGTCGAGCACAACGGTTCGGAGGTGCTCAGCAGGTCCGCGTGGTACGCGTCGAGCCCCGGCCAGGCCCGCACCTGCCGGACCGTCCGAGCCTCCACCGACCGCCGCCACGGCCGCGTCACCAGACCCAGCACGATGTTCACGCCGGCCAGCGAGACCAGGCAGGTCATCAGCATCTCCATGGACACGACGATCGATGGCGCGATGTGCGGCCCGCAAGACCCGGGTTCCTACCGGCGCTCCAAACGGGGCCGCGTAAGCCCCGACAGGGTCATGATGACCCTGCCCCGCTGACACACGTTCCCCCAGGGCGCTTACGTCAGCGGGGCAGGCATCCACGCCGCGGCTACATGTCCGACCGCGGTCTGCCGCGCCCGCCTCCGGCCAGCCGGTTCGCGTCGGCTGCGTCATCCACGGCAGTTGTGTCGGGCACCCCGGTCTCGGCCGGGAGCTCCGTTGGTACCGGCGGCTCCTGGCCCCGCTTCACCACCCCGCTGCGCAGCAGCAGTTGGAAGGCTCCGAGCAGTACCGCCGTCGCGAGCGCGCTGTGCCACAGCAGGGCGTCCAGGTGTCCGGCGGAGAGGTAGGCGCCCGCGGCGACCGCGGCCAGGGCGCACACCGCGCGGTCCACGATGCTCTCGATCGACAGCAGCGTGGCGCGCGGGGCGTGCGCGGGCACCGCGTCGTTCACCAGCTTGCGTTGGATGGGGTACGCGAAGCCGGTCGCGGCGGCGAACAGGCAGAGCAGCGCGACCACGGCCCACGGCCCGCCGAGCGTCATGGCCGCCAACGTGCCCGCGAGCGCGAGGCTGAGGATCGAGACCCAGGCCACCGGTGGCAGACGGCGGCTCAGCCACTGGGGGCGGGCCGAGGCCACCGCCTCCGCCACCGTCATCGCGGCAAGCACGCCGCCGTGCGAGGCCTCCGCGATGCCGTGGTCCAGCAGGATCGGCTGGAAGAGGTTGACCTGGCAGATCCGCGAGAGCGTGAAGACGGCGACGCCCTGCACCATCACCAGCGCCAGCCACCGTGAGGAGGCGACGCAGCGCAGCGCGGAGCCCGCGTCCCGCAGGAAAGCGCCGCCCCTGCGCCCTGCCGCGGCCTTTTCCGCGCCGCGGCCCGGCCCCGCGAGCCGGGGCAGGGCGATGGCGCAGGCGAGGGAGCCCGCCGCGCTGGCGGCGCTGAGGACGTACGGCGCCCCGTGGGCGAGGGCCATCAACGGGCCGACCAGCGGCCAGCACACGACTTTCGCGGCAAGGCCCAGGGCCCGCGCGGTGCCTTCGGCCTTGAGGTAGTGCTCGTCGCAGTTCTCGGCCCGCAGTCCGTCGTACAGATAGGCGCTCGCCGCGCCTGAGGTGAGCGAACGGCCCGCGGCGATGGCCAGGAAGTGGACGAGGAATCCGGTGTACGAGGCGCTGATCACCGGTGCCAGGTTCGCCGCCGTCATGACCACCGCCCCGGCCCGCAGGCAGTTGCGGGTGCCGATCCGGTCGGCGATCAGCCCGGTCGGGATCTCGAACAGGCAGAAGGCCACGTAGTAGATGCTCTGGATGCCGAAGATCTGCGCGTCCGTCAGGCCGGCGGCCTTCTGGTAGGCGTAGAACACCGGCATCCACCACAGCAGGTTGAAGAGCAGCTGGAAGCCGTAGTTGAGCCGGATGATGCGGCGGGCTGTGTCCGTCAGGCCGCCGCCCCCCTCCTTGCCGGGACGCGCCCGCCCAGGTCGCGGGCTCACAGCGCGTACGGGCGGATCTGGACCAGGCGGAAGTCGCCCCGCTCGGTCATCAGCCACTCGATGTCCAGCGGCTTGTCCACCTCACCACCACCGAGGTCCGGCCCGCTGAAGTGGGACTGCAACAGCCGCCCGGTCAGGGACAGGTCGGCGAGCCGGGCGCGGGTGGCGGCGGACAGCGCGTCGCCCCAGGAGCCCAGGGCGACGGTGCGGCCGCCGCCCTCCACCGTGTTGTAGAGGTACTGCTGCGGCAGGACCGAGCCGTCGACCACCTGCTCGGGGGAGCCGGGGGAGCAGTTGAGGTAGACGTTGCGGAAGTCCTCGCGGCGGGTGGGGTTGCACGTCACCAGGACACCGCCGAGGGAGGCGGGCACGTACTTCTGGATGATCACGCCCATGTAGGTGTCGTCCAGGGAGATGCCCACCTGGTGGCGCAGGCGCACGCTGCGGGGCGACACCAGGGAGGCCCACACCTGCCGTACGGCGTCCAGGAGTTCGCCGGTGCCGTGCACGGTGGTGACGGAGTCGTAGACGCCCGCCGCGGAGAAGCCCGGAAGGTCCTCGGCGTTGGACGAGGAGCGCACCACCAGACGCGGACGCGCGCCTTCGCTGGCGGGAAAAGCCTGGCTGATCTGTCGGGCGACCGTCTCGGGGAGGGGCGTGTGCCGGATCAGGTGCTGAAGTTGCAGGCACAGCGCGTCCAGGACGTCGGTGGCATCGAGTTCGAGCGCCATCTTGAGCTTGCCGATGCCCTGTTGGAGGGCGGGGGAGGAGGCGAGGAAACGCTGCTGGAGCGCGAAGGGCAGCGCGACGCCGTCCGGCGCGCCGACCGTCCGGGCCACGAAGTCGGCGGCACCGGCGCGCAGTTCGGCCGTGGAGGGCGCGTGCAGGCCCAGCCGGGCCGCGAGGTGCCCGTGGAGGTCCTGGCGCGGCGGGCGGGGCCGGCCGTAGAAGGCGGTGAGATCGGCCGTCCTGCTGTCGAGTACGTGGTGCAGCTCGCCGAGGTTGGCCGCCTTGGTGCCGTACCGGTCCCGGTCGCTACTGCGCAGCCGGTGCAGGGACAGGACCGGGGTGTCGTCGAGCAGGGGCGGTTCGAGGCGGATGCGTTGCTGGTGCCAGGCCGGGGCCTGCAGGTCCGGCTCGTGGTCCAGCCGCTCCAGGGAGATCTCGTCCTCGCGCACGCGGTAGCGCACCCACGCCTCGTCCAGGCCGTCCCGCTCGACGAGGTGGTCCAGGTCGCGCACGATCGCGTTGGGTATGCCCCAGCCGGAGGCCAGGACATTGGTGTGCGACAGCGGGGTGATCGGCGCGGTGTTGAGGAAACCGGCCACCCGGGGCACGTCGTCGGGCAGGCATGGCATGGCCACGATGTCCGCCCAGCCGAGCAGGTCCTCCGCCGCCGCGTACTGCTCGGGCGTACGGAAGTAGCGCAGTCGCCCGGTGGCCTCGCCGACGTTCAGCGGCGTGCGGGTCCTGGAGCCGAAGAGCTCATGGCTCAGGATGCGCGGCACGCGCAGTTCGCTGATCGCCGTCAGCGCCTCCTCCTGCCCGTGGTTGGCGGGCTTGAGCAGGACCGGCAGCCTGCCGTCGACCCGGACCCGGACGAACTCGTAGAAGAGGCAGAGCAGTTCGCCGTGCATGGTGTCGGCTTCGGTCGTCTCCAGGACGAGGAAGGTGCGCTCGGGGCCCTCCGCGTCCTGCTCGGTGTGCAGGGACAGCACGCCGAGCAGGAAGCGGCGCCCGGGGTCCATGTAGACGGAGGTGTTGAACGCGTCCAACTCCGCGTCCAGCGCGGCCAGGTCCATGCCCAGGATGCGGGTGGCGATGTAGTTGACGTGGAAGGGGTGTGCGGCCGTGTCGAGGAGGTGCCAGGTGTTCTCGGCACGGTCGACGACGACCTTGAGGTAGGGGTGACCGGCCAGGACGCCCGAGAGCGTACGGAAGAGCGGCAGGGAGAGGTTCTCGCCGACGACCGTGCGGTCCGCGACCGGTTCGGCGGCGCCGCTGAACAGCTGGGCGGTCATCGGGACACCTGCGCGGGCTGTGCGGCGGGCAGGACGCGGGGCAGGGCGTCCACCAAGGTCTCGAAGTCGCGCAGCACGGTGGCCGGGTCGGTGGCGGAGAGCAGGCACAGGGCCGCCATGGTGTTGGCGCCCGCCGCAGGGTCGTAGACCGGCACGACGTCGCCGTCGGCGAGCGAACTCTCCGCGACCACCGACAGCTCGCTGCCCCCGCTCAGTGCCACGTCCGCGGTGACCGCGGAGAAGTCCCAGACCTTGCGGCCCGGCCAGGCCTTCCCCTGTCCGTCGACCGCGAGGACGACCAGGGAGCCCGCCGCGCCGCGTGCCTGTTCCGGCGTGAGGGCCTGCTCGGGCCACGCGACACGGTGGCCGAGGAGGTGGTCGACGAGCATGCCGACCAGGTCCAGCCCGAAGACCTCCTCGATCTGCGGCACCGTCATCGCGCCGCCGAAACGGGCGGCCGTCTCGATCAGCCACATGCTGCCGTCCGCGCCGAGCTTGATCTCGGTGTGGATGCCGCAGTCGCGCAGGCCGAGGGCGTCGACGGCCTCCCGGGCCAGGGCCACGATCCGGTCCTGGGCGTCCGGGGGCAGCAGGGCGGGGGTGATGCCCGCGCGTTCGGTGAACGGCTCGACGGTGGGCATCCGGCCGCTGAGGCACACCGGGTGGAAGACGCCGTCCGCCACGACGCCCTCGACGCTGACGTAATCGCCCCAGCCGGGTTCGTCGAACCAGTCCGCGGCGGTGCCGGTCACGATCTGCTCGACGACGAAGTCCGTGTCGGCCTCGGCGACATGCAGCTCCGCGTACCCCAACTGGGCCGATTCGGCCATCACTTCCCGCGAGCGGTGCCAGGCGCCGGACACCTCGTGGGGGGAGCGGATGATCTGGTGCGCGGTGGACCCCGCGCTCCAGGCCGCCTTGAGGAGCAGCGGGAAGGGCAGGGCATCGGCCGCCGCGTGCAGGTCCGCCTCCGTGGCGACGGGGCGGAACGCGGGCTGCGGCAGGGCGTGTCGCTGCCAGGTGCGCCGCATCAGACGCTTGTCGCGGGCGAGCGCGGCGGCGCTGCCGGCCCCGGCCAGGCCGAGCGCCTCGCAGGCCTCGGCGACGGCCACGACCGCGTACTCGGAGAAGGTGAGCACCGCGTCCGCGCCCACGGCCCTGGCCTGCGAGACGATCAGGGACACCAGGTCGGAGCGCTGCGCATCGGTCGGTGTCACCACCGTGGCGCACAGGCTGTGGGCGGCGCCTGCCACGGAGGGAGGAAGAGCGCTGAGCGCCAGCAGGTGCACTTCCGCCCTGGCGGCCGTCCGGGACAGGACGTGACCGAGCGGCGGACCACCCTTGGCATGCACTAACAGCACCTTGCTCACTGAAGTTCGTCTCCATTCGTCCGGTTGGTGCGTCTCGTCGTACGGGTCGGTGACGCGCGTAGAGCGCGGGGGAGATCACCCCGTGTCCATCGCGGGGCGTGTTCACCCGCACACTCAAGGAGACCAGGCGACAGGCGCCCGCGGCGCCACGGGGGACTCCGTGGACTCAGGCAAATGCCTGAGTACCAGCACGCGTTGGGCCGCCCGCGGGGTGCGCGAGGGATCACGGGCCGACGCGCGGTCGCGCCGTCGCACTCGGGCGGCCCGCCACTTCGGCCGAGAACCGAGCATGTGCGCGACCGGGACGGGATACGCATCGCGTGGTGACTGTGCGTCAACCAGCCGTATACGGACGGAGAGACCGCTGTGGACGATGCCAACCTCAAGGCGCTGCTCGAGAACCTTCCCGTGTTCTGGTGGGAGGTCGATCAGCCGTGGCAGGTGCTGGAGAGGGGAGGCGGCGCCTTCGCCGACACCGGCACGGCGCAGCGCTTCCTGGAGCGGATGCACCAGGAACTCTCGGCCCCGGGGCACCCACCGCAGCAGGGCTGCTGGCAGGCCCGGTTCGACGGCCGCACCTTCGACGTGAGCTCGTCACTGGACGAGAACCACGCCCCCAGCCGTACGCGCGGCCTCGCGGTGGAGGTCGACGCCCACCCCACCGCCCCGCGCCGGTACGCCGCCTTCGCGGACCTCGTCGACCTGGCCCCGGCCGCCGCCTTCATCCGGGACCGGCACGGACGCTACCTGTGGGCCAACCACGCCTACGCCCACCTCTACGGCACCACGCCCCAACAGCTCGCCGGCAAGTGCATCGAGGACTTCGACGCCCCCGCCGAGGCCGTCCAGTTCCGCGCCCTCGACCAGGAGATCCTCACCCGGGGCACGCCCGTACGCCACACCCTCGGCTACCGCCGCCCGGACGGCAGCGTCGGCCAGGCGGTGGGCCACCGCTTCCCCGTACGGGAGAACGCGCAGACCTGCGTCGCCGGGATCTACGTGGACATCACCGACCACCTCCGCGCCATGGTCCAACGGCGGGAAGCCGAGGAGAACCTCCAGGCGCTGCGCGACCACAGCGGCGTGCCCTGCGCACTGCTCTCGGCCAACGGGCGCGTGCTCGAGGCGAGCGCGGCGGCGGCCGAGCTGGTCCAGCTCAGCCTGCCCCACCTGGTCGGCCGCCGCGCGCACACCCTGCTCGCCCCCACTCCCGAGCTCGACCGGCTGCGCCGCGGATGGAACGGCCTGATAGCCCGCCGCACCAGACGGGTGGAGACCTCCGCCGTGCTCGTCGACGCCCAGGGGCGCCAGCGCCGCGCGCAGCTCCACCTCACCACGGTCGGCCATACCGCCGCCCGCGCCCGGCACGTCTGGGCCGTCGTCACCCATCAGAGCCTGGCCCACGAGGCCCACCCCTCGCTGACCGCCGCCCAGATCCGCATCCTGTCCCTCCTGGCGGAGGGCAGCAGCAACAGTGATATCGCCGCCTCGCTGAAGCTGTCCCGGCAGACGGTCGACTACCACCTCAGCCGCCTGCGGGACATCCTGGGCGCCGCCACCCGCCCCGCCCTCGTCGCCCGCGCCTACGTCCTGGGCATCCTCGCCCCCCGCGCCTGGCCCCCGCGCTCGGCCACGGCGGCGCATCCGCTCAGTACGGCCTGACGGGGACCTGACGGGGACCTGACGGGGACCTGACGGGGAGGAGAGGCTGGTCGGCCCGGCCTGGTTCCGCCTGGTGGGGCGTGACCAGAGCGACGATCCGGCTGTTCGCGACGCCGATATGCTGAGTCCGTGATGATCAGGGGGAAGGGCGGGCAGTGGCTTGTCGCCGCCCTGACCGCTTGTGCGGTACTCGCCTCAGGGTGTACGGACTCGGTCGACGCCGACGAACTGCCCGGCGTGTACCGCAACGACGCGACCGGCGGCGAGATCCAGCTGGAGTCCGACGGGGCGTTCTCCGCCACTGATGTGTCGACCGGCGTGCTCCCCGGCCCCGCCGACTTCAGCGGCCGCTGGGAGTTCGTCGACAACGACGCGTCCAGCGACTTCGTCTACCTGACGGTCGACGACGGCGGACTCGGCAAGATCGGCGGCATCCAGCTCTACCCGGGCGGCCGGGAGACGGTGGAGTTCCGCACGCCGGACAAGCCGCCGTCCCTGGTGCTCACCCGGGTGGCAGCGCCGTAGATCCCGCGTTCCCGGTCCAGGTGAGATCTGGTCCCCGTGCGCGTGTGGGTCGCCGGCACCAACTGACGCACATCGCCCCCTGCTGTCCGGCCGGGCAGATCACTGTGCCGGTGGTGGCGCCTCTGCGGACGTCAGAATCGCGCTCGCGACAACCGCGAAGAGGCGATCGGCGCGGGACGCGAGCGAAGGCTGATCGCCGAGCCAGGCGAGCGCCGCGATCAGCGCGAACAGATCGGTGCCGTCGATGTCGGTCCGCGCCGTGCCCGCGGCCTGGGCGCGGGTGAGGAGACGCGCTCCGGCCGCGCGCAGGGTGACGCACGAGGCGTGGAGCGCTGATTCGGTGTCCTCGATGGCGGCTGCCATCAGCACGGTCACGCCCCGGTACTCGGTCGTCCACGCGACGCAGTCGCGCAGCCATGAAGCGAGAGCGTCTTCGGGCGAGTTCGACGTCTCGAGTTCGGCTGCCTTGGCCGTCAGTTCGTCGAAGCTCGTGCGGAGCAGGGCCTCGAGCAGGGCCTCGCGCGTGGGGAAGTGCCGCAGCAGAGTCGCGAGCCCGACATCGGCCCTGCGCGCGATGTCGCGCAGCGACACGTCGACGTCCTGCTCGGTGATGGCGGTGCCCGCTACTGCGAGCAGGTGGTCGCGGTTCTTCCTGGCGTCGGCCCGCATCTGTCCCTCTTGCTTGACTATCCGGATCAGTGGTCCATATATTCGGATCAGTGGTCCACTTATGTGGATCGCTGATCCGAATAAGCCTATCCCGCAGCGCGGGCAGGAGAAGACGATGCCGACACACACGATGAGGGCGATCCGGCTCCACGAGCACGGCGGCCCAGAGGTGCTGCGCTACGACGAGGTGCCGATTCCCGAGCCGGGGCCGGGCGAGGTGCTCGTTCGCGTCCACGCGGCCGGCATCAATCCTCCCGACTGGTACCTGCGCGACGGGATGTCCAATCTGCCTGAGGAGACGAGGCCGAAGTTCAGCCTGCCCGTGATTCCGGGGACCGACCTGTCGGGTGTCGTCGAGGCCGTCGCCGCGGACGTGGACGGTCTCGCCGTCGGTGACGAGGTCTTCGGCCTCCTTCGCTTCCCCAGCTTCGACGGCAGCACCTATGCCGAGTACGTGGCCGCGCCCGCGTCGGACCTCGCACTCAAGCCGCCCGGTATCGATCACGTGCACGCCGCCGGGGCGCCCATGGCCGGGCTCACCGCATGGCAGTTCCTGATCGAGCTCGGACACGATCACCCGTCGCCCTTCCAGGCGGCGAAGCACCGCCCGGTGCCACTCGACACCGACACGACGGTGCTCATCAACGGCGCCGCGGGCGGCGTGGGGCACTTGGCGCTCCAGCTGGCGAAATGGAAGGGTGCACAGGTCATCGCGGTGGCATCGGGCGCCCATGAATCGTTTTTGCGCGAGCTCGGCGCCGACCAGTTCATCGACTACACCAAGAGGCGCCCCGAGGAACTCGTGCGCGGCGTCGACCTCGTACTCGACGCCGTCGGCGGCCCCGACAGCAGGCGCTTCCTGCGCACGCTCAAGCGCGGCGGCTCCCAGTTCCCCGTGTTCTTCGGCGAGTTCGACGACGAAGAGACCGCGAAGCTGGGCGTCACCGTCACGGCCACCCAGGTCCGCTCGAACGGCGCGCAACTCGCCGAACTGGGAAGCCTGCTCGACGCGGGCACGGTTCGCGTCGCGATCGACAGCACGTTCGCGCTCGCGGATGCCCGGGCCGCGCACGAACGCGCTGCCCGAGGGCACATCCAGGGCAAGATCGTGCTCACGGTCGCTTAGGGGCGAGCTGCTCGACCGACGCGCCCCTCGGGCGCGCGAGCAGCGGCCCGGCCCCCGGAGCCGCGCCGACGGCTGACGGACACCGGCTCAGCCGTGCTCGTGCAGGTACGCCTCCAACTGCGCGGCCCCGGCCAGCATCGCCCGTCCGCGGGCGGACAGCCGGCCGTGCCAGTCGCGCAGTGCCGCCTCCAGCGGCTCCAGCCCGCCGGCCGCCCGCACCTGGGCGATCAGCGGGGCGATCTGCTCCAGCAGGTGGCCGCCCCGCCGGAGTTGGTGGGCCAGCCGGGCGTCTCGTACGTCGGCCTCGTCGTAGACGCGGTATCCGGTCCGCGGATCGCGGCGCGGGCGCACCAGACCGGCGCGCTCCCATTTGCGCAGCGTCGCGGGCCGGATGCCGAGCTGCTGGGCCAGCGGCCCGATGAACGTGGAGCCGGGCGGCCCGGACACCGCGGCCGGCTCCGGTCCCGCACCGGGCCCGGGCGCCGGGGCGGGCTCCAGATCGCGCAGGGCCTTCTCCACGGCCTGGAGGGTCCGCCGGTCGTCGAGGAGCTGGGCGTGACTCTCGTCGATGCGGTGGAACGCCTCGTCGGCCGCGCCCTGGTTCACGGCCCGCATGATCGCCGTCGCCGTCGCGTGGCCGTGGCCGGGAACCAGGGCAAGGAACGCGCGCAGGGCCCCGGCGTGCAGCGCGGTATAGGTGCGGTAGCCGTGGGGTGTGCGCTCGGCGGCCGGAAGGATGCCGGCCTCCTCGTAGTTCCTGACCGCCTGCGTGGACAGGCCGTGGCCGCGCGCCAGGTCGATCGGCCGGAGTCGCCCACCACTTTGAAGGTTTTGTCCCATGCCCCTGCCGATATCGCGGAGAAGTTTCAACCGAGGGTTCAACGATACCGTTTAAGGCATGGCTACTGACATCCAGGACACCGTCCACGCCGTCGAGGCTGCCGCCGTCATGAGGCTGCTTGCGGCCCGACCCAGGCTGCTCGCGCTGGGCGAGCCCACTCACGGCGAGGACGCTCTGCTCGAGCTGCGCAACGACCTCTTCCGGCAACTCGTGGAGCAGGAGGGCTACCGGGCGATCGCGATCGAGAGCGACTGCATGATGGGCCTGGTCGTGGACGACTACGTCACCTCGGGTACGGGCACTATCGACGAGGCCATGGAGCACGGCTTCAGCCACGGCTGGGGCGCCTCCGCGGCCAACCGCGAGCTCGTGCGCTGGATACGGGCCCACAACCAGGGGCGGCCCGCCTCCGAGCAGGTCCGCTTCGCCGGTTTCGACGGCCCGCTGGAGATGACCGGTGCGGCGAGCCCGCGGCAGGCCCTCACCGCCCTCCACGCCTACCTCGCCGACCGGGTGGACGCGGACCTGCTCGCCTGCACCGCGCAGACACTCGACGGCCTGCTCGGCACCGACGACCGGTGGACCGACCCCGCCGCGATGATGGATCCGGCCCAGTCCGTGGGGCAGTCGGCCGAGGCCGCTCGGCTGCGGCTGCTCGCCGACGAACTGGCGGCGCTGCTCGAAGCACAGCGGCCCCAGCTGAGCACGGCGACGTCGCGCGACGGCTGGGAGCGGGCGTGTCTGTACGCACGCACCGCCACCGGCCTGCTGCGCTACCACCACTGGATGGCCGACACCTCACCGGCCCGACTGACCCGACTGGCGGGCCTGCGCGACCAGATGATGGCCCACAACCTCCTGGCCCTCGCCGAACGGGACCCGGCCCTCATCCACGCCCACAACAGTCATCTCCAGCGGAACAAGAGCACGATGCGCATGGGCGGGCTGCCGCTGTCGTGGTGGGGCGCCGGTGCGCTGGTGAGCGCCCGGCTCGGCGAGGAGTACGCCGTCGTGGCCACGGCCCTGGGCACGATCCGGCACCAGGGAGTGGAGGCCCCGTCGCCGGACAGCGTCGAAGGGCTCTTGTACGCGCTCCCGGAGGACCGCAGCGTCATCGACGCCCCGCGGCTGGCGGCCACTCTTGGCGACGCGCTGCCCGCACAGCGCGTATCTCCCTGGTTCGGCTATGCCCCGCTGGACCCGGCTCACCTGGCGGACAGCGACGGGATCGTGTTCGTCAAGGACGTTGCACAGGCCTGAAGCCGGCGCCGCGGGGCAGCCGGTCAGCGTGCCGGGGAAGCCGGGGAAAGGCGTTGGGCAGGAGCGGTGCTGTCGGACAGTCAGAGTATTTCGCCGGTGCGGGGGGCGGTTGCCAGAAGGGTGCGACTTGGGGGATGGTTGCCTAAAGGCAATGTTTCTACGAGTTGATGAGGTGAGGGATTCGCCCAGCGAGTCCTCCGTTTTTGGTCGCTACCCGAGCGCAGACCGCCGCCAGTTCCACGCTCAGCTCTCCGCTGGGCCATGCGCCCTACCCCGTCCTCGTCGCTGACGCCAAGGGCGCCGTCCTGCTGCGCAACGAGGCGGCCGCCCTGCTCCTGCCCGGGGCCCGCCCCGGAACCGCGTTCACGGACGTGGTGCCCGAGTGGCTCTCCGCTGCGCATGACGCACTGCGGGTGCCCGGCCGGCCCCCTGCTCAAACGGCGGGCACACCGGTCTCGGGCGTGATCGGCGACCGCAGTTTCGAGGCGCACCCCAGCGCGCAGGGCGATGGCACCGTGGTGTGGTGGCTGGTCGACGACACCGACCACCAGCTGGTGCGGGACGCCCTGCACATGGAGCGTGAGCGGACCGAGTTCCTGGCCAAAGCGTCCAACCTGCTGCTCTCCTCCTTGAACCTGGAGCGCTGCATGGACGTGACGGCGGAGCTGGCCGCGGAGTACCTCGCCGACGCCGCGCTGGTCATCGCGCCCTCGCGCGGGCAGCGGCTGCCGGTGATGACCTGCCTGCACGGCCACAGCCCCGTCCGCTCCCAGGAGTCGGCGGACCCGGACGACGTGCCCGGTCTCGGCGAGGCCCTGCGCGGCTTCCCGCCGGTGCCGTCACGATGGATCGACCCCTCGGTCGCACCGGACTGGATGGTGCCCGAGGGCTTCGGGCCGGTCGGCTCCATAGTGATCACCCCGCTGCCCGGTCACGGCGTCGCGGCCGGCGCTCTGGTCCTCCTGCGCAGCTCCAGCACGGCGGCGTTCACCGATGGCGAGGAGGTCTTCGCCCGGCTGTTCGCCACGCGCGCCGGGGCGGCCATGTCGGCCGCACGCCTGTACGCGGAGCAGACCTCGATCACCGAGGTCCTGATGCGCGAGCTGCTTCCCCCCGCGCTGCACCAGATCTCCGGGGTGGACTTCGCCGGCGGCTACCGCCCGTCGGAGGACCACGAACGGATCGGCGGGGACTTCTACGACGTGCACCCCGCCGTCGTCGAGGGCGACGCGTCCCTGGTGGCGCTGGGTGACGTCTGCGGCAAGGGGCTGGAAGCCGCCGTGCTGACCGGCAAGATCCGCAACACCCTGCATGCCCTGCTGCCCATGGCGGACGACCACCAGCGGATGATCAGCTTGCTGAACACCGCTCTGGTCAATTCCCACCACACCCGGTTCGCGACGCTGGTCCTGGCCTCTGCCATGCGGGAGGGCAACGAGGTGAGCCTGCGGCTGACCAGCGCCGGTCATCCCGCTCCGCTGATCATCCGTAGCAGCGGTGCGGTGGAGGAGGCCGAGACGCGCGGCACGCTGGTGGGGGCGATTCCCGAGGCCCGGGCCCACACCGCCGCCGTCACGCTCGCGCCCGGCGAGTCCTGCGTGCTCTACACCGACGGGATCACCGAAGCCAAGGGCGGACCGATGGGCGGGGCCGAGTTCGGGGAGCAGCGCCTCCAGCGCGTCTTGACCGAGTGCGCGGGCATGCCGTCCGAGAGCATCGTGGAACGCGTCCAGATGCTCGCCTCCCAGTGGGTGGGCAAGGGCCGGCACGACGACATGGCCGTCGTGGTGATCTCCGCGCCCCGCACCCACCATCTCAGTGCGGTGGACGGCCACACTCGGGGCAGGTACACCGCATGAGCATCCGTACTCCACACCGAACTCCGCCCGACATAGCAGTCCAGGATCTGGCCGACGCACTGTGGGACGCCGTCGCCGTGGCCGACGAATACGCGGCCACCAGCGTGGTGCTGCGCGCTCTGGACGAGGGCGTCGCACCGGAGAGCGTGCTGCTGAATGTGATCGCGCAGGTGCAGGGCAAGGTCGGTGAGGAGTGGGCCGCCAACCGCCTCAGCGTGGCCCAGGAGCACGCCGCGACCGCCATCAACGAGCGGGCCGTGGCGGCACTGTCCGTGCATCCGGCGGCGCGCACCACCCCGGACCGGGGCAGGATCACGGTGGCCTGTGTGGACGGCGAATGGCATGCGCTGCCCGCACGCCTGCTGGCCGAGGTGCTCAAACTGCGCGGCTGGCACGTCGATTACCTCGGCGCGCAGGTCCCCGCCGCCCACCTCATAGCCCATCTGCACCGCACCGACGCCGACGCGGTCGCCCTCTCCAGCTCGATCGCGGCCCGGCTGCCCACCGCGCACGCCGCGATCACCGCCTGCCAGGCCATCGGCGTACCCGTACTCGCCGGCGGAGCCGCCTTCGGACCCGACGGCCGCTACGCCCGCCTGCTGGGCGCCGACGCCTGGGCCCCCGACGCCCGTGCCGCGGCCGACCGGCTCGCCCGGCAGCCGCTGCCGCGCCCACAGCCCGATCACCAGCCCATCGACGACCTGCCCCACCTGGACGACCAGGAATACACCCTGGTGTCGCGCAGCACGACGTCCCTGGTCCGCACCGTCTTCACGTCCCTCGAAGACGCCTTCCCCGCCATGCGCACCTACAGCGACCAGCAGCGTGAACGCACCGCGGAAGACCTCGCGCACATCGTCGAATTCCTCGCCACCGCCCTGTACCTCGGCGACGAGGACCTGTTCACCTGGTTCATCACCTGGACCTCCCAGATCCTCACCGCGCGCGGCGTGCCCGCCCACAGCCTGCCGCCGGCCCTGGCCATCCTGGCCCGCGAACTCAAGGATTTCCCCAGAGCCACCCGCATCCTCGAACACGGCATCGACGCCCTCACCCCCCACCACCGCACCACCGCCGGGAACTCCGCATGACCACGACGCCCCCCTCCCCCCTGCGCCTGACCACCGTCGACACCGAGGACACCGTTCGCATAGAGGTGCACGGGGACCTCGACTACGACAACGCCGACCACCTCCTGCACGCCGTCACCACCAAGATCGCGCAACACCCGCGCCTGCGCGATCTGCATCTGCACTGTGCGGGGCTCGATGTCGTCGACTCCATGGGTCTCTCGATCCTGCTGATGATCCACCGCAAGACCAGCGCCGCCGCCGTCCGGCTCCATCTGGACGACCGCACGGCCAAGCTGGACCGGCTCCTGCGGCTCACCGGTACCCTGGACCACCTCACCGCGCCCCTCACCGACACCGCGAACTCCCCCCTCGGCAGTAGTACGGCAGAACCCCCGATGACCAGCGGGGAAGCGAGACCGGCCCGCCCCACAGGACCGGATCGCACCACCTGACGCCACTCCATCCCCGACCAGGTACGGGGAGGGAGCCAGACCCACTGACGGGGCGCACATGCCAGCATCAGAGTCCACCTCACGCCGGTTCTCCCACGAGGCCACCCGGTCCGCCAGCAACATCGTCGAACTCCTCGACGTGATGTGGGAACACGCCAGGGAATCCACCACCACCGCCCCCGCCTCCACCTCGCAACTGCGCCTGATGTACCTCGTCGACCGCGACGAGGGGATACGCATGCGGACTCTGTGCAAACGGCTCGCCACGGCCCCTCCCTCCGTCACCCGCATGTGCGACCGCCTGCAAGCCATCGGCTTCCTGGAGCGGCTGCCGTCTCCCGCCAGCGGACGGGAAGTCACCCTGCGGCTGACCCCCGAGGGCAAGGTTCACCTGCAACGCATCCGCGAGCAGCGCGAGAAGACCCTGCATCACGCCATCAACGCCCTGACCCCGGCCGACCGCCGCGCCCTGGCCAAGGGACTCGCAGGACTCCACACCCAACTCACCGCGGACGCCGACGAGAGCAGACCCGGCTTCGTCACGGTGGCCTGACCCTGAGCCCGAGGGCATGTGCCGTCAGAAGCCAACTGGGCAACAGTCCTCCATGAAGACCCAACCGCGTTTCACGTTGACCGCGACGACTGTCGACGCGCCGGGCGCCCGAGCGCTCGCGCGTTTCTACCAGGCCCTGCTGGGATGGCCGGTGGCGAAGAAAGAACCGGACTGGGTGGAGATCGCGCCGCCGGGCGGTGGCACCGGCCTGTCGTTCCAGACAGAGCCGTTCTTCACACGTCCCCAGTGGCCTTCCGCTCCTTCCGGGCAGCAGATCATGATGCATCTGGACATCGAGGTGGACGATCTGGCGTCAGCCGCCGAGTTCGCCCTGGGGCTGGGAGCGACCCTGGCCGACTTCCAGCCCCAGGAGGATGTACGCGTCCTGCACGACCCGGCGGGCCACCCGTTCTGCCTCTGGGTGCGGCCCACCTCGGGCGCCTAGGCCTCAGTCCTCCCAAGGGCGCCAGCGGCCGGTGTCGTCGACGGTGCCGAGTTGCTGGTCGGCGAAGTGCACACCGAAGCCGAAGACGTCGTCCTGGGCCATGAACTCCACGAGTCGGCGGCGTGATTGCTCGGCCTGGGCGCGGTCGTGGTCGAGGACGACCTCCCAGTCGGGGTGCTGGATCTGGACGGGGGAGTGCATGGCGTCGCCGAAGGCCACGATCCGGCGGCCGTCACCGGTGTCGAGGATCCAGGCCGTGTGCCCGGTGGTGTGTCCGGGCAGCGCCCAGGCGTGTACTCCCTCGGCTATCTCCGTTCCGTCGGCGACGGCCGTGGTGCGTTCGCTCTGTCCGGCGAGCCGGGGGCCGGAGGCGGGGTCCAGGCCCTGCAGTTCTCCCTCCCCGACGATCCAGCGTGCGTTGGGGAACAGACTGCGCGGGTCGTCGACGGCGTCCGGCCGGGCCCATCCCGTGTGGTCGTCGTGCAGGTGGGTGAAGGCGACCGTCTCCAGCGTGGCCGGGTCGACGCCCAGGCGTCGCAGGTGATCGGGGAGGGCCTTTACGTGATCGAAGCCGTGTTGGAAGTGTTCGGGGTCTTCGCCCGAGATGCGGCCGTGGCCCGCGTCCAGGAGCAGGCGCTTCCCACGACGCTCGACGAGCAGCGCGCCGCATCCCATGGCCAGGTGACCCGCGTCCGTGATGTGGGGGCCGTGGCCCGTCCAGTCCTCGTCGGCGGATTTCGGGTAGACCCGGGTGGGGATCATGTGGACGCCGGCGTCGGGGACGTAGGTGATGGTGAGGTCGCCCAGGGTCCGCGTCCACAGCTGCGGCAGGCGGCCCCCCGAGTCGTCGGCGGGATCGTGCTGCGGGTGGGCGGTGGTGATCTGCTCGCTGGTGGTCATGGTGGGTCCCGTTCCTTGTTCGTGTGTGGGGCGGGTGGGGCGTGGTGCGCTCATGGCGTGAGGACGCGGACCGGTTCGTCGGCGGCGTAGGCGAGGATGTCGCCGAGCGCGTCGCCGTAGAAGATCTCGTAGGCGTCGGCGGTGACGTAGCCCAGGTGCGGGGTGAGGACGGTTCGCGGAGCGCTGCGCCATGGTGAATCGGTGGGCAGTGGCTCGGTGACATGGACGTCCAGGGCTGCGCCGCCCAACGTTCCGGCGTGCAGCGCGGCCAGCAGTGCCTCCTGGTCGACGACGGGCGTCCGGGAGGTGTTGATCAGCAGCGCGTCCGGCCGCATGAGGGCGAGTTCGTCGGTACCGATGAGGCCGACGGTGCGTGGGGAGAGCCGCACGTGCAGCGTCACCACGTCCGAAGTCGTCAGCAGTTCCCGTTTGCTGACGGGGGTGACGCCCAGTGCTTTCGCGTGCCCGGCATCGAGGTGGGCGCTCCAGGCGACGACGTCCATGCCGAAGGCGACCCCGACCTGGGCCACGCGACTGCCCACGCCGCCAAGGCCGACAACGCCCAGGCGGGCGCCGTGCAGGTCACGCCCCACGGTCCGCTGCCAAGCGCCGTCGCGCAGGTTGCGGTCCTCGGCGGGGAGCGAGCGGGTCAGGGCGTGCAGGAGACCCCATGTCAGTTCGGCCGTCGAGGTCAGTCCCGCGGCGCGGGTGCCGGACACCACGATGCCGAGCCGCGCGGCAGCGGCCGTGTCGATGGCCGCGTTGGCGGGGCCCGTGGTCACCAGCAGGCGCAGGTTCGGCAGCCTGTCGAGCACCTCGGCAGGGAAGGGGGTGCGCTCGCGCATGGCTACGACCACATCGAACGGCTCCAGCGCGGCGATCACTTCCTCGGGGCCGCCCAAGTGCTCGAAGAAGTACGTGAGGTGGGCGCTTTCGGGCAGGGAATCCCAGGCGGCGTACCGGTGCGCTGTGTGCTGGTAGTCGTCCAGGATCGCCACTCGGCGGATCTCAGGCATGAGCGGTCTCCTCGGCGTGGGTGTGGGTGCGGTCCGCGCGGGCGCCAGAGGCACGGGCCGCGTGGAGGTCTTCGTCCGCCGACGGGTCGGCGAGCGGTTCCGCGGGGCTTGGGCGGAGCAGTTCCAGGGACCAGATCGCGAGGCCGATCAGCGCGATCACCGCTCCCAGCGCGGAGACCCCTGCCCAGCCCACGAGCGGATACAGCGCGGCCGTCAGTGCGGACGTGACGGTACTGCCGGCGAAGGCGGAGACCATGAGTGCTGTGGTGACCCGGCTGCGTGCGTGCGGGATGCGGCGGTACAGGACGCTCTGGTGGCTGATCAGCAGTGCCTGCTGTGCCAGGTTGAGCGCCACGATGCCGACCATCAGCGCGCTCAGACCGAGCGGGCCTCCCAGGCCGGCGAAGACGAGCACGCCCCAGCTGCCCGTCAGCACGATGAGCCCGCCGGTCGTCACCTGGCGGCCGCGGCCGCGGTCCGCCAGCCGGCCCGCCACCGACGCGGCGGCGGCCCCGACGACCCCGACCAGCCCGAACAGGCCGATGATCGCCGGACCGTAGCCGTAGGCGGGGCCGGCCAGCAGGAAGGACGATGCGGTCCACAGGACCGTGAAGGCGCCCATGCCGACCGCGGCCAGAGCCATGCGCCTGCGCAGCAGCGACTCGGTGCGCACCAGAGTCACCACCGAGTGCAGCAGCCGGGGATAGGGCGTTCTCGCGGTGGGCGGTACGAGAGGCAGAACCAGGCGCAGGGTGATCGCGAGCACCACCATGACGCCCGCCGCGAAGACGAACACCAGGCGCCAGTCCCCGAATTCGGCCAGCAGCCCGGCAACCGTCCGCGCGAGCATGATGCCGATGAGTAGACCGCTCATGACCGTGCCCACCACCGCGCCGCGCTCGTGGTCGGCGGCCAGAGAGGCGGCCATGGGCACCACGATCTGCGCCACGGCGGAGGTCACCCCGACCAGCGCGACCGAGGCGTACAGCGCACCCAGCGAGGGGGAGGCCGCCGCACCGAGGAGAGCGACGGCGCTCAGGGCGAGCAGCCCGCTCACCAGCCGGCGCCGCTCCAGTACGTCACCCAGGGGCACCAGCAGTGCCAGCGAGAGCGCGTACCCGATCTGCGAGGAGGTGACGATCAGACCTCCCGCCCCCTCGGAGACGCCGAGCGCTTTGGAGACGACGGGCAGCAAGGGCTGCGCGTAATAGATGTTCGCGACGGCCGCGCCGCAGGTGACCGCCAGCAGCAGCGTCATCGCGCGGCTCAGCGGGGAACGGGCGCCCGTGTCGCCCTTGCTGGATTCTGGATCGTTCATGCCGAAATACTCTTCCTGGCTTGGCATGCAGGTCAAGCTATTTCGGATCGATTGATCCATAAGTGATCAGGGTCACTGTGGGTCGACGGCGTGCGAGCACTTCGGCACTTGGCGCTTTGTGGAGCAGTTGGTCCAATATGGGAGGCGGGGGAGTGCTCCCCATGCCCGAACGCTCGTCTTGTGACGCAGGAGGTCCCTATGCCGCCAGCCGGCCGTCCCCGCGCCTTCGACATGGAGGCCGTACTAGAGGCTGCGATGCTGCTGTTCTGGGAGCAGGGTTACGAAGCGACCTCGCTGGCGCAGCTGCGAGCCGCCACCGGTCTGTCATCCGCGAGTCTGTACGGCGCCTTCGGCTCGAAGGAGGCGCTGTTCAAGCAGGTGGTCGAGCACTACATGGAGGGGCCGGGCGGCGCCGTCGACGTCATCGAGGACGAAACGATCAGCCCGCGCGAGGCCGTGGCCGGCCTGCTGCACCGCTCGATCGACATGCAGGCCGACGCGTCCCACCCCACCGGCTGTCTCATCGCCCTGTCCGGCACGATGCGGGCACCGGGGGAGGAGCATGCCGGAGTGCGCGCGACCGTCGCGGCGCGGCGTGCGGCGGACCGAGTGCGCATCAGGGCCTGCGTGGAGCGGGGCATCACCGCGGGTGAACTCGATGCCGACGTCGACGTCGAGGGGGTGACCACCATGGTCCACGGCTTCCTCCTCGGCCTCTCCACGCAGCTGCGCGACGGGGTGGCAGCGGCGACTCTGCACGCCGCGGTCGACGTACTGCTGCTCAACTGGCGCCGCGCATAGGGCTCGTGGCACGGAACGTCGTCGGCGTGGCGGCTTTACGGCTTGGCGGTGTCGGCTCGTCCGTTGTCCGCTCGGGGGCCCGTCCGGCCGTCGACATCAAGGTGTCTGCGGTTGCTGGAGTCCCTGTAGGAGAAGTGCGACCAGTCGGCGGGGGTCGTAGCGGGGGTCGCTGTCGGGTCCGATGCAGAGGTTGCCGATCCCGCGCATCAGTTCATAGGGCCGCGTACCGGGCCTGATCTCGCCTGCGTCGACAGCGGCGTCGAGCAGCTGCTCGGCGACGGGCAGCAAGCGGTCGAGGAAGTAGGTGTGGAGCGCGGCGAAGCCGCTGCTGTCCGGTTGCACCGTGTTGGCCAGGCCGTGCTTGGTGACCAGGAAATCGACGAAGACGTCGATCCACTGACGCAGTGCCGCGAGCGGTGAGTCCGCGGCGGCCAGCAGGCTCGGACCGGCTTCGGCGCACGCCTCGACCTGGTGGCGGAAGACGGCGACGACGAGATCCGCCCGCGTGGGGAAGTGGCGGTAGATCGTCCCCATCCCGACGCCCGCCTTGGCCGCGATCTCGCGGATCGGCGCATCGACGCCGGAGGTAACGAACACCTCGGCCGCGGCGGCAAGCAGCTTCTGCTGGTTGCGCACCGCGTCGGCCCGCTTGCTGGGGGCCGACACCTCTCCGGACCGGTCCTCGGTGGGCACCACGCACTCCTTCCTGTAGTCGCCGACAAGCCGGAACACTGTTCCGCTTGTCAAGCGGAACAGTGTTCCGTATCGTAAGTGGAGCAACGTTCCGCTTCAGTCTAGCCGAAGCCGGACCTTCCTCCCTGCCTCACGCGCCCCGCCCCATGCGATCGGCGGCAGAGGCCTGCGCAGGGACAACCGAAGGGAAAGACGCACCGTGAGCGCATCGACATCCACGACGACCGACACCCTTGGCCCACCCGCCCCCGTGCTCTCGTTCAGCCCAGTGGTGCTGTCCGTGCCTGGACGCCCCGTTGACCTTCAGATCCGTGTCACCGCACCCGCGACCGGAACCGACCTGCCGGTCATCCTCCTCTCCCACGGACACGGCAACTCGAACCACCTCTCCTCGCTCAACGGCTACGCCCCGCTCGCCAACCTCTGGGCCGAGCACGGCTTCGTCGTCATCCAGCCCACCCACCTCAGCTCCAAGACGCTCAGCCACCTGCATGCGGACACCCCCGGAGCGCCCATGTTCTGGCGCTCACGTGCGGAGGACATGACCCACATCATCGACCGGCTCGACGTGATCGAGAATGCCGTGCCGCAACTCGCCGGGCGCATCGACCACGACAGCATCGCCGCGGCCGGACACTCGCTCGGCGGCTTCACGGTCGGCCTCCTGCTGGGCGCCCGGGTCACCGACCCCGACGACGGACAGGAGGCCGACTTCTTCGAGCCCCGGATCAAGCAGGGCGTGCTGCTGGCCGCCCCCGGCAGGGGAGGCGACATCCTGACCGGGGTCATGGCCGAGCGGGTGCCGGTCTTCCGGACCATCGACTTCTCCGCGATGGCCACGCCCACGCTGGTCGTCGCCGGGGACAAGGACGACTCCCGGCACTTCACGGAGATGGGCCCGGACTGGCACGCCGACCCGTACCACCTCGCTCCCGGCCCCAAGACGCTGCTCACCCTGGTCGACGCGGAGCACGGTCTCGGCGGGATCAGCGGGTACGACGCCGCCGAGACCACGGACGAGAACCCCGAGCGAGTCACCGCGCTCGCACGCCTCACCGCGGCCTACCTCCGCACGCAGTTCCACCCGGACGACGACGCGTGGCAACAGGCGCAGCACGCACTGACCACCGGCCCTGACGCGTTCGGGCGAGTGGAATCCAAGTAGGCACGGGCGGAGGTGACTTGGCGGGGGCTCGGCAGCGCACGACGGGCAAGTCGGCGCGTGGGTGCCCGAGCGGCTTGGGGCGTTGAGGCAAACGGAGTCCCTGCTCGGTGAGCAGGGACTCCTGCTCGCGCTTGTCTCAACGGCCTGTTGTCGCCGCGCGGCCCTGGCGGCAGTCTGATCGTGCACCGAGCGCCCGAAGGCGCGTGCAGGGGGGATGGTCGTGAACTTCTTGTTCGAGTGCGGGTGGTGCGGCGAGGACAACGTGCTGTACGGCGAGCAGACCGGATTCTGGGGGGCCACGTACAGGCTCCCGGAGGAATTCGACTGCTGGGCGTGCGGCGGTACGAGCACCACGCCGGACGGGCCCTGGACCCCTGCCGAGTGAGGCCGGCAGGTCGCGTGAATCGTCAGCGGCCTTTGGCGGCACCCAGGGGACGCGGCGGACATGTTCGCCGACGATCCGCACTCCGCCTAGTTTCGGCAGGCCCGTGAAAAGCCCGTGGAAGCAGCGGGCTTGGGTCTGTAGCTTCCGCAGTCATGCCGCTGGCGTGCTCAGGCGAGTCAGGCGAGGATGACCGCCAAGTGGAGCACGGCCGAAGGCGCACGATCGGCAGCTGCAGCGTTCGGCCCGCCCGGCCGCCGGGGTGTCTCCTCTGGCGCGACGCGTCCACTCCTGCGCCCTACGTGGCCCGGTAGGCCCGGAGGAAGGTTCGCACTCCCTCGATGACGAGGGGACGGACGCGCGAGTCCTCCGCGGCGTTCGCGGAACCGAGCCTGTCCAGTGCGACGCCGAAGGTCAGTGCGATGAACTGGTCGGCCGCGAGCCGGGGGTCGGGGACGTGGAGCAGTCCGGCCGCGGCGAAGGCGGCGAAGCGCTCGGCGATCGCCTCGTCGGGGGTGTCGGCCATGGAGTTGTAGCCCCGGTGCGGCAGGTGGCCGGATTCCGCCCGGACCAGACGCTGCAGCGTCGCGTACTCCGCCGAGCCGAGCATGTCGGTCGCGATGCGCATCGAGAACGCGACCAGGGCGTCCTCGAGGTCGGCGTCCTCGGTGACGTCGGTGAGGGTGTCGTCGAGGGTGCGCCGGATCGTGGTGATCAGTGACTGGCCGACGGCGTCGACGACTGCTTGCAGCAGCGTCTTCTTGTCGCCGAAGTAGTCGTAGACCGTCCGCTTGGACACCTCGGCCCGGGCGGCGACCGCGTCGACGCTGGACCGGTCGAACCCGTCGGCGAGGAACAGTTCCCGGGCGGCCGAGAGGATGGCGGCCCGCTTCGGCGTGGACCCCTCGCGCAGTGTCTTCGTGGTCGGCATGGGCTCATCCTAACTCTCCTACACTGCACGGTGTAGTGTAATACTGGCTCGGTAGGTGCCGAACTCCTGCACCCGCTCTGCCCGGGGGGCCTGCCTGCGCCATCTCCGTTACCACTGAACGGAGTTCACCCCGCCGTACGACCTCGGGTCCGTCCACAACTCGCCGCCCGGCAACGACGGAAGGACGTCCATGACCGCAACTCTGGCTCCGCCGGTCCGCATCGCGAAGGCCGCTGTCTGGGCCCTCGGCCTGCTGGCCGTCGCCACCGGCGCCCTGGAGTCGGTGGTGGCACCGACGCTCCCGCTCCTGGAACGCGAGCTCGATATGAGCCACGCCGAAGGGGCGTTACTCAGCGTCGTGCTCCTCATCACCGGCGCACTGGTCACACCGGTCGCGGGAAAGTTCGGCGACCGCTACGGAGGAAAACGGGTCCTGATCCGGCTGATGGCGGTGGTCTGCGCCGGAGGTCTGGTGTCCGCCCTGGCGCCGAACATGCCCGTTCTGCTGCTCGGCCAGGTACTGCAGGGAGCGATGGTGGGCGCGCTGCCCCTGTCGTTCATCCTGGTGCGCGAACACCTCCCGGCGGGGGAGTCGAAGGTGGCCATCGGAGTGGTCAGCGGGCTGTTCGTCGGGGGCAGCATGGCGGGCACACTGTCGGCCGGGCCCGTGGCCGAAGGACTGTCCCGGCACTGGATGTTCGCGCTGCCGACGATCGCGGTCATCGCGGCCACCCTGCTGGTGAACCGGCTGATGCCGTCGGACGAGCCGGGCCGGTCGGACGGCGCCCGAGTGGACTGGCCCGGCCTGGCTCTCCTGAGCGGGACGCTGGTCACGCTCATGCTCGTGCTCGCCGTCGCACCCGATGTCGTCTCGCAGCCACTGGTGCTCTGCGCCCTCGTCGTGGTGCTGGCCGCCTTCGTGACCGGATGGATCGCCGTTGAGCGCCGAGCGGCCTCGCCGATGATCGATCCGCGCATGCTGGCACGGCCCACGATATGGAAGGCGTGCGTGCTGACGTTCGTGATCTGCGTCGGTACGTCGGTGGCCATCTATCTCGTCCCGCAGCTGTTGGCGGTGCCCTCCCGTGAGTACGGGTTCGGGGCCGGAGCCACCGAGATCGGCTTCATCCTGCTGCCCGGCGCCGTGGCCGCGTCGCTGGCCGGGCCGCTGAGCGGGATCGGGGCGCGGCGTCTCGGCTCGCGTGCCGTGGTCATGACCGGGCTCGCCATCATGGCCGTCGCCCTGATCGCCCTGGCAGCCGTGCACGCCGAGATCTGGCACCTGGTCGTCGGCAAGGTGATGATCTCGCTCGCCAACGGCCTGTGCGTCACGGCGATGGTCACCGGCATCGCCACCTCCGTCGACCGGAGCGACACCGGCATCGCCACCAGCCTGGTCCTGGTGACGCGCGTGATCGGCTTCGCCGTCGGTGCGCAGCTCGGCGGCGCGGTCCTCACCGCCGGCACCCCTGACGGGTCGGATGTCCCGGCCCCATCGGCCTTCACCACCGGCTTCGTCATAGCCGGCGCCGTCACGGCGCTGTCCCTGCTCGTCGCCCGCACCCTGAGCAAAGGAGTCAAGGAATGACCCGCACCGATCAGTCGACGGACAGCCGTACCGCGCCGAGGCGCGAGGTCCTCATCTCCGGGGCCAGCATCGCGGGGCCCGCCCTCGCGTTCTGGCTGAACCGCCACGGATTCGCGGTCACGGTGGTCGAGAAGGCGGGCGCGCTCCGTGGCGGCGGCTACCCCATCGACGTACGCGGCACCGCACTTGAGGTCGTCCGCAGGATGGGCATCCTGCCGCGACTGCGGGAGGCGCACATCGACCTGCGCCGGCTGACCTTCCTCGACGCGGACGGCAAGGAGGTCGCCTCGGTCAACCCGCACGCTGTCACCGGCGGTGTCGCGGGACAGGACCTGGAGGTGCGGCGCGGGGATCTGACCGACGCTCTCTACGCGGCGGTCCGTGACGACGTGGAGTTCCTGTTCGACGATTCCATCGACACCCTCGACCAGACGGGCCACGGGGTCGACGTCACCTTCCGCGGGGGCAGCACGCGTACGTTCGACATGGTTTTCGGTGCGGACGGTCTGCACTCCCGTACCCGCGAGTTCCTGTTCGGCCCCGAAGAGCGGTTCCACCGCTACCTCGGCTACTGCTTCGCCGGATTCACCATGCGCAACACCTTCGGCCTCTCCCACGAGCTGATGATGTGGAACACCCCGGGCCGGGCCGCCGCCCTCTATGCGGTGGGGGACAACGACGACGTGCACGCCTTCCTGAACTTCGCCCACCCGGAACCGCCGTACGACGCGTTCCGGAACCCCGAAGCCCAACGGGAGCTGGTCGCCACGGTTTTCGCCGACGCGGGATGGGAGGTCCCGGGGATGCTGGCCTGTCTGCGCGACGCGGAGGACCTGTTCTTCGACGCGGTCAGCCAGATCCGCATGCCCCGCTGGTCCAGCGGCAGGGTCGCGCTGGTGGGCGACGCCGCGTACGCGCCCTCGTTCCTCACCGGGCAGGGCTCCAGCCTCGCGCTCGTCGGCGCGTACATGCTCGCCGCTTGCCTGGCCGAACGGGACCACGCTTCGGGCTTCGCCGCCTACGAACACTCCACCCGTGAGTTCGTGACGGTGAACCAGGACCAGGTCGGCAAGGGAGATGCCACGCTCTTCCCCACCACCGCCCGAGCTCTGGAACAGCGCAACACCATGCTGCGCAATCTCAGCGCCATGCCCTCCGCGGAGGGCCGCCCGGCCCATTCGGCCCTCACTCTGCCCGCATTCATGGACAGCGGTGGTCCTGTGGACCATGGGGGTCCCGACGTGCAGTACGCGTGCCCCCAGAACCAGAAGTGACGCGACGCGCCGAGGGGGCGGCTGCCGCCTGGGCCGGTGCCCACCGGCGGGCAGTCTCCCCTCCTCCTACGCCCGGTCCGCCCCGGCCGGAACGGGCTCCTGGCCGATCTGGTCGAAGGGGGGATAGCTCTCGCTGCCCGCCTGCTCGGCCGCATGGATGTAGACGGTCAGAGCGTCGCGGGACTGAGCGAGCTTCTCCATCTGATCGTTCAGCCGTTGTAGCCGTGACCGCATCGCGGACAGCAGCTCGGCACACCCGGGCAGCTCCGGGGCCTCCCCGACCGCACAGGGCAGCAGGTAGGCGATGTCCTCGGAGGACAACCCGGCGCCCAGCAGATGCCGGATCTGCTTCACCCGCAGCATGGCGGTCTCGTCGTACTCGCGATACCCGTTCGCGCGGCGGTCGGCCTCCAGCAGGCCCTGGGCCTCGTAGTAGCGCAACTGATGGGCGTTGACGCCCGTTCGGCGACTCAGTTCCCCAATACGCATCGAAACCTCGCTTGACCTTCACACCGGTATGAACGTTGACGATGCTGCCATGAACAACAAAACCGATGCACCCATTACCGTCATCGGCCTCGGACGGATGGGCCAGGCACTCGCCGGCGCATTCTTGAAGGCCGGCCATCCCACCACCGTGTGGAACCGCACGGCCTCCAAGGCCGACCAATTGGTGGCCGAGGGCGCACAACTGGCACCGACGATCGGTGACGCGCTCAAGGCAGGCTCCCTGACCATCCTTTGTGTCACCGACTACCCGGCCATGTACGAGCTGCTCGGCGCGGACGACGTTGCCCTGGACGGCACGATGCTGATCAACCTGACCTCGGGCGACTCGACGCAGGCCCGCGAAGCCGCCCGATGGGCCGAGCAGCACGGCGCCCGCTACCTGGACGGCGCCATCATGGCCATCCCGTCGGGGATCGGAACCGCGGAGGCGGTGATTCTGCACAGCGGGCCGCAGCAGGACTTCGAGGCACACCAGCCCGCCCTCGACGCGCTCGGCACCGTCACCTACCTCGGCGCGGACCATGGTCTGGCCTCCCTGTACGACGTGGCAGGACTGGCCATGATGTGGAGCGTCCTCAACGCCTGGCTCCAGGGAACTGCCCTGCTCAGGACGGCCGGTGTGGACGCAGCGACGTACGCGCCGTTCGCGCGGCAGATCGCTGCCGGGGTGGCCGAATGGCTGCCCGGATATGCCGAGCAGATCGACAGCGGCTCCTTCCCGGCCGAGGTGTCGGCCCTGGAGACCGACGCGCGGGCGATGACGCACCTGATCGAGGAGAGCGAGGCGCTGGGCGTCAACGCCGAACTGCCCAAGCTGCTCAAGAAGATGGCCGACCGCTCGATCGCCGCCGGGCACGGAGGGGAGCAGTACCCCGTACTGATCGAGGAGTTCGGCAAACCCCACGACGACTGACCGGTACCGCGACCGCGGCGGGAGGGGACGCCGAGGCGGACGGTCCGAGGCACCGCAGGCCTAGGCGAGCCCGCCGTTGCTCATCAGCAACTGGCCGTTGATCCACTCGCCTTGCCTGGAGCACAGGAAGTCCACGAGGTGCGCGGTGTCCTGTGGGGTGCCCAGCCGGCCGAGCGGGGTGCTGCGGACGCAGTGCTCGCGGACTTCCTCGGGCATCCAGCCGGTGTCGACCGGCCCGGGATTGATCGCGTTGGCGGTCACGCCGAGGTGGGCGAGTTCGTGGGCGGCGGCGAGGGTGATGCGGTCCAGGGCTCCCTTGCTCGCTCCGTAGGGCAGGTTGCCGACCGTGTGATCACTGGTGAGGCTGATGATCCGGCCGGTTCCCCGTGCTGAGGTGAAGCGGCGTCCGAACTCGCGGATGAGCAGCCAGGTGGCGCGCGTATTGACGGCGAAGTGCCGGTCGAAACTCTCGACGGTGGTGTCAAGCAGCCCGGAGTCGACGGATTCGCAGTGGCTCATCACCAGCGCGGTGACACGGCCCATCCGCTGTTCCACCTCGTCGAAGACGCGTGCCGGGGTGTCCGGATCGGCGAGATCCGCCTCGATCGCGGTGGTGGACGCCCCGTGTTCGGCCAGAGCTCGGCGGATCGCTTCGGTCGCGCCGGGCTCGCTGCCCCAGCTCATACGGTCGTCGTAGGGGGACCAGTAGGTGAAGGCGATGTCCCAGCCCGATGCGGCCAGCCGACGGGCGATGCCGGCGCCGATACCGACGGTGCGGCCCACGCCGGTGATCAGGGCGAGCGGTCGGTCGGTCGAAGGACCCTGTCCCGGGACGGGCTGGTCAAGATCGGTGTTCGTCGTCACGGTCCGGAATGGTTCATGAACGGCACCGGAGCGTCAATCGCTTTCCTGCACGTCACGTCACGGACGGTTGATGCCGAGCGGGCGGCCCGGCCTGGAACGCCCGGCGACAGGCGCCGGGCGTGGTGCCCAGGGTGTCGAGGAAACGCCTGCCGGGACGAGTGCCGTGACACGGTGCGTGGCGGGAAAGTGCCGGAGAACGTTGGTCAAGACACCAGGGGAGGCTCTTCACCTATCGCTGCGCGGGGCTGGCCGTCACGGGCAGTTCCACGGTGATGCGGAGTCCGCCGGTGGGGCGTGGGGTGAGGGTGAGGGTCCCGTCGTGTGCGTGGGTGATGGCCTTGACGATGGTCAGGCCGAGGCCGACGCCCGCTTGGCCGGTGTGGATGCGCTCGGTGCCGCGCTGGAAGGGTTCGGTGAAGGCCGAGGTCCGCTGTGGGGTGAGCTGCTCGCCGGTATTTTCCACGGTGAGCGCGACCGTCTTGGGGCGGACGCTGGTACTGACCCGCACGGTGCCCCGTTCGGGCAGGTTGTGGACGATCGCGTTGTGTACGAGGTTCGTGGCCAGCTGGAGCAGAAGCGCCTGCGACCCGGTCGTGGGGGCGATGTCGCCGCTGGTCTCCAGCGTGACACCGTGCTCTTCCGCGAGGGGCAGGAGTGTCTCGGTGGCCTCTTCCGCCATGAGGGACAGGTCGACGTGTTCTCGGGTGAACGACCGCTGGTCGGCGTGGCTGAGCAGGAGCAGCGCCTCGGTGAGGTCGATCGCCCGGGTGTTGACGGTGTGGAGGCGGTCGACAAGTTCGCCGCTGACGCGGCTGGGATCGGAGCGGGCCGCGTCGAGAAGTGCCTTCGAGATCGCCAGCGGGGTGCGCAGCTCGTGCGAGGCGTTGGCCGCGAACCTCTGCTGTTCGGCGACGTGCGATTCGAGCCGGGCGAGCATCGCGTCGAAGGCGTCCGCGAGTTCGCGGAACTCGTCGTTCCTGTCGGTCAGCCGGATGCGGTGGGAGAGTGATCCGCCGGTGGCCATGCGGGTGGCATGTGTGATGCGGGTCAGCGGGGCGAGCATGCGGCCGGCGAGGAGCCACCCTCCCACGAGGCCGAAGACCAGCAGGATCGCCATGACCGCGGCCGCCCTCGGAGCGAAGACGCGCAGGAGCTGGGACCTGATGGGAAAGATTCCCTCGGGGCCGTCGTCGGGGTTGTAGAGCATGGCCCGGTCGGGGACGTACCGCAGGAGGAACACCCACACCGCCGCCATCAGCAGCGCGCCGGCCAGCATGAGAAACCCGGCATAGCTGAGGGTGAGTTTGACGCGGACGCTGACGCCGGGCTGCTGCCTATCCACGCTCCTCTGCCTCACATCCGGAGTCGATGCGGGAGCCGACGCCCGGCACGGTGGCGATGATCTGGGGCATGCCGTCCAGGCTATGCATCCGCGCATATCGTCGGCGTATCAAGCGGTCGGCTGCGGCCCGTGTCCGGACGTGAGGACAGCCAAGCGGCGGAGCCTTTGGCAGTAGCGGACCTCGTCCGGCTCGACCAGGAGCGGCAGAACCCGTTCAAGGTCCCGGAGGCAGTCACGCAGTATCCGTTGCCGCGTAGCATCCAGGGAGCCACCCGCGTTCCGCCAGGTCGACGCGCATCCGGCGATGCCCGCATCGAGCAGTACAAGGTCGATGCCCGCGAGCTCCGCACCACGCAGTGCGGCGGGGAACTCCACGGCCAGATGCTCCCGCCAGAGCTGGGTCACGGCCGCCTGCACGTCACTCGATCTGCCCATGGCGGCATCCTCCTGCATGGGGATGCCGCCATGGGGCTTGCCCCTGCCCTGGCTGCCTCACCGAGGGGGAGCCTGGGAGCGGCGGGCCTTCGCGTCGAAGACCGGCTCGCCCTCGATGAACGTCATCTTGACCTCGGTGGCGTGGACCCGGGTGATCGGCACGTCGAAGGGGTTCTGGTCGACGACGATGAGATCGGCGAGCATGCCCGGTTCGATGCGCCCGACGCGGTGCGCCATGCCCTCCTGGCGCGCGGAGTTGACCGTGAACAGGTCGAAGGCTTCTTCCAGCGTGATCGCTTGGGACTCGCCGAAGCTGTCGGCGCTGCCTCCTGGCTCCTGCCGCGTGACGAGCGTTTCGATGGCGGACCACGGGTTCACCGACGGCACGACGCACCAGTCCGACCCCGCCACCACCAGGGCACGCGCTGCGAGCATCTCGCGCACCGGCCACACGCGTTCGACCGCTTCCGGGCCGACGGCCGCCGCGATGTCGGAGCAGATGGGGGAGGGCTGCCACAAATAGGGGGAGACCTCGAACGTCGCGCCGATCCGCGAAGCGCGCTCGATGTCGGTCTTGGCCACGAACGTGCAGTGTCCGACGTTGTGCATGTGAGGGCTGTGTCCATTGGCCGTGCGGGCGGCCTCGATGGCGCCCAGCGCGGCCCTGACCGCCGCATCGCCGGCTGCGTGGAACTTGACCGTGATGCCCATCCGGTCGAATCGGGTCACCGCCCGATGGAGGACGGCCGGCGCGATCGCCAGCATGCCGTGCCGACCGGCCTGGTCGTCCCGACCCTCCACCGTGTCCTTGTACGGTTCGATCATTGCCGCCGTGTGGCTGTCGGTCGGCACCCCGTCGAGGAAGATCTTCACGCAGTCCGGCGTGACGCGATCGCTCGCGTAGAGGGTGCGTGCGGCGATCACGTCCTCACACGTGGGGTCTTGGGGGGACCACACCAGACACAGGCGCACTCGCTGCCGGACGGCTCCGCGCCCGGCGAGACGGGTGTAGGCCCGCAGCTCGGCCCGCGGCCCGGCCGTGAACCCGACCGCGGCCTCGGTGAACGACGTGATGCCGTACGAGAGCATTTCGTCGAGGGCCCACTCCAGAGCCGCCTCGACGTCGTCGTCGGCCGGTTTGGGAGCCGAGGCGGCGAGCAGATCGGCGGCGGTCTCGCGTTGTATGCCGCTCGGACGGCCCGCGGCGTCCCGCTCGAAGATGCCGCCCGCCGGGTCCGCTGTGCCGGGGCCGATTCCGGCGACCCGGAGTGCGGCGCTGTTGGCCCAGGAGCTGTGCCCGCTGGTGTCCTCCAGGAGCACTGGATTCTCGGGGGCGACCGCATCGAGCATGGTCCGGTCCGGGACGGTGCCGAGCGCGGACGTGTCCCACTGCCCGCCGAGCACCCAGGTGCCGGGGGCGGCGCGAGCGACGTGCTCGGCCACGATGCGCAGGGTGGCGGCCAGGCTCGAGCCCTGGGGGACCTTGCAGCGGCGATCGCGGATCCCGGCGTAGATCGGGTGCACGTGCAGGTCGTGCAGGCCCGGCAGAACGGTGTCGCCGGCCAGGTCCACCACCCGCGTTCCGGGCCCGCGCCGGTGCAGCACGTCCTCGCGGCCGCCGACCCTCTCGATGACACCGGCGCGAAGGGCGATGCCCTGAGCCCAGCCCGAGGACGTCTTGACGTGCCCGCCCACCAAAATCGTATCCGCGTACTGATCGGTCATGGTGCTCCACCTCTCGCTCGGCGGCTCATCGGCTCAGCGGCTCAGCGGCGGTTGATGAACCCGGCGTCGACGGGGAGCGCGACACCGGTGACATAGCGGGCTTCGTCCGAGGCCAGCCACACGATGGCATTGGACACGTCGACCGGTTCGACCGTGTCCACCGGAAGGGCATTGGGCGCCGTCTCGGAAAGCATCGGGTCCTGGGCGACGAACTCGACGATGGCGGGGTCGACCACCATGCGGGTGGCCACACCGGTGGGGTGCACCGAGTTCACCCTGATGCTGTGTGGGGCGAGGTTGTTGGCGTACGTACGCATCAGCCCCACCGCACCGTGCTTGGAGGCGGCGTAGCCAAGGCCGCCGTTGCTGACCCCGCCGATCCCGACCAGTCCGGCGGTGGAGCTGACGATCACGATCGAGCCGCCCTGCTCGGCGGCGGTCATCGAGGGGATGGCCACCTCGATGGTGTGGAAGGTGCCGGTGAGATTGACCGCGATGGCGTCGTGCCACGCCTGCACCCTGTCCTCCACCAGCAGCGGTGCGATTCCCGCGTTGGCCACCACGATGTGGATCTCCCCGAACTCGGCGAGCCCGGCGTCGTACGCCTCTTGGAGGGCGTCTCGATCGCGCACGTCTGTCTGCCGCGCCACGACGCGGCGGCCCAGGGCCCGCACCTCCTCGACCGCGTCGCCCAGTTCCTCTGGCGTCGACTGCGGGTAGGGCACGGTGTCGACGGGCCGGCACATGTCCACCAGGACCAGGTCGGCGCCCTCCTCCGCCATCCGTCGCACGTGGCTGCGGCCGAGGCCTCCGGCCGCGCCGGTGACGAAGGCCACCTTGCCGTCAAGGCGCCCCTTGCCCCTCGGATTTTCCTCATCTGGCATTACGTGACTCCCTGCTGTGCCCCAGGTTCTGTCGCGGAGTGCATGGCTGAGTGTTGGTCCGTTGGCGGGACGCTGTGCAGGTGAGGCGGCAGGCCATGAGGTCGATGCGGGCGAGGCGGATCACGGCTTCGGCGGAGCATGCTTCCGATGTACCGCACGGTGGGCGGCGTGGGGAAGGGAGCCCTCGTCCCGCGCCGGAAGCGTAGTGCTGCAACAGCTGACCTCGACCATCCAAGACCGCCGGCAGGGTCCGGCTTCAGGGGAGCTTCGTCGTGCCGTCGATGCGGGCGGCGTCGATCTCGCTCGGGGCGAGGCCAGCGTGAGTCAGGTCTGTGCCGCGCAGGTCCGTGTCCGTCACATCCGCGCCGCGCAACTTGCCGCAATACGTTTTCGTGAATGAGTTGTTGGGCTGGGATTCCATACACCGCAGATCCGCGCCGCGCAGATCTGCCCCGCCCAGGTCCGCGCCGCGGAGGTCTGCTCCGCGCAGGTCCGCTCCGCGCAGATCCGCGTCAAAGAGGACTGCGTCTCGTAAATCCGCGCAAGGCGTGCCGGTACTGCTGACCTGTACGTCCACGCAGCGCAGATCTGCTTTACGCAGGTCGGTGTCTCCTGCCTCGGCACCGCTGAGACTTACCGCCCGCATGTTCGCGCCGCGCAGGTCCGCGTCGACCAGATTCACCTCGCGCAAATCAGCCTTGATCAGTACGGCTTTACGCAGGTCGGCACCGCCAAGATCAGCAACGCGGAGATCTGCATGGCTGAGATGTGTGTGCCGCAGGTCCGCGTCGTACAGGGACACGCGTCTCAGGTCCGCCCATGGCAAAGAGGCTCCGCTCAAGTGCGCCTTCGTCAGGATCGCGCCCCGCAGTCTGATGCCCATCGTGTCCGACGGGTAGATGTCTGCCTCGGGGAGCCAGAACGCCTGGGGGCGAGGTGGGGACAGGTCGACTTCGGGAAGCCAGATGGATGTGAGGTCCCATACGAAGGCCTCGTCCTGAGTGGTGTCACGATCGGACAGGACCCTCAGGGCTGCCACGACGTCGGCAGGGACGTCCTCTCCGGCCGGCGGTGCTTGGGTGGCGTGGCCACGTGCGTATGCAGCCAGGACGTTGCCGATGGTGGGCAGGTCACGGGACGAGTCCTGCATGATCCGCTGCAGTGCGTAGATACCGCCCAAGCGCACATCCATCGACTCCGCGCCGAGGTTGCCCACGGCGGCGGTATAGCGCTCGGTGATCTGCCCTTCCCTGGTCAGCGCTCTCTCTTCGCGTGCCTGAGCGTTGGCCTGTCTCATCTGTTCGTTCGTCTGCTGTGTCTGGACGTTGGAATACCAAAGCCCGCCGGCCGCGACAGCCGAAGCCACTAGGACGGAGATCAGTTCGGTTCGCCGGGCCCAGTCCAGACCTTCCCGGTTCTGTTTGCCCCGGGTGGTCCGTCGTCTTCTGCCCGCTCGCACGGTGAAGCGGGCTGTGCGGCGGAACCGTGAGGAGCGGGAAGGGGCGGACGGCATAGGCATATCCGACCGTATGTATCTTTCCGTCCGCAGTTAAATCGGAAAATACATCTGCGGTGGGGGGTGCGGCTGCAGTGCCCCAAGCTGCCGTCGCACCGTCCGTCGTTGGCCGGCTGTCACCTCTCCCCGTCCCTCAAGACTCCCCGTCCCTCAAGAGCCGCACCCGTCTGCTTTGACGCGATTGCCCAAGGTGGCGTGGCGTCACTTCTCGGTGAGGGTGATGTCCTGCTGGTGTGTGGCGTGGAAGCGCGGCAGCGGGAGGCTGCTCTGGGAGGTCAGTTCCATCACGGTGGCCTCGACGTGGGCGGCGCCGGGTTGGAGGACGGAAGGCGTGGGGCGACCTGTGTTGGTCCAGGCGTGCTCCATGCCGTCGCAGACCGCGCGGGTGCCACCGATGCCGTGCCGGACCGTGCGATTGTGCTGGACCAGTGAGGAGGACACGAACACGGGGCCGGTGCTGCCGGTGCACCGGTACGTGCCGGAGAGGGTGACGGTGCCGTCCGGGGCGATCCGCCCGGTGGGGTCGACGGTGACCGATTCGTGCGGATCGGCGATCGCATCGGCAGCCGGTGTGGTGAACAGGAACAGCGAGGCGGCGATGGCCGTGACGGCGGGGCGCGATGACATGGGGCCTTCCTGAAGCAGGAGGAACGGGGGGTTCCATCTATAGCGGGCCTCGTGGGCCGGGCGGGAGTGACACGGCGGAGGGGTCGATCGAACGGCGCCGAGCAACCTTCGTACTGAGCAGGCTTGTTGCAGGGGGTGCTCGCCACTGTTGTCGCTGGCCGGTGGGGCAGGCTTCGGCCCGCTGGTGTGCTCCGCCCGGGCGCGGGCCGCGGGCAGGTGCCCCCTGGTCGCCACTGGTCGCCGCTGTCGGAGGGGGCCGAGGGCTGTTGGGGGGCAGTTCACCCTGTGGTCACCGTTCCGCCAGTGCGGTTCGCGCAGAGCTGTCTGCCAGATCGATATCCTCAATGCCGAATGATCCCGGGCGGACAGGTCTGGGTGAAACGAGAGCGAGTTGAGGAGCCGGCAGCAGCCGCGTCGATCCCTGGTCGGCCTCAGCTCCGATCGAGGCTGTGCACTGGCATCAGCCCAAGGAAGGAAGATCTTGCCCACCAAGTCGCTGCAGATACCCACCACGGACGGCCAGGCCGACGCTTTCGCCGCCTTCCCCGACCAGGGCGATCGGCACCCGGGGGTGCTGCTGTACCCGGACGCCTTCGGTGTGCGGCCCGAGCTGGAGGAGAAGGCCCGTGAACTGGCCGGGCACGGGTACTACGTACTCGTCCCCAACTTCTACTACCGGCACGCCCCGGCGCCGGTGATCGAACTTCCCGAGCACATCGGCGAAGAGGCCCGGCCCGCGATCTTCGCCCAACTCATGCCGCTGGTCGAGGCGCACACCACCGAACGCGTCCTGCGGGACGCCGACGCCTACCTCCAATTCCTCACCGCCCAGCCCGAGGTCAGCGCGGGGCCGGTCGGCGTGATCGGCTACTGCCTGGGCGCCGCACTGGCGATGCGCACCGCAGCGGCCCACTCCGACCAGGTGGCCGCCGTCGCCGGGTTCCACCCCGGCTTCCTGGTCACCGAGGCACCCGACAGCCCGCACCGCCTGGTCTCCGAGCTCACCGCCCAGGTCCACCTCGGGCTCGCCGAAGGCGATCTGACGCCCGAGGCCATCAGCGAGCTCACCAAAGCCTTCGATGCCGCGGGTGTCGTCCACAGCATCGAGACCTACCCCGGCACCGTCCACGGCTTCACCATGTCCGACACCGACGCCTTCGACGCCTCCGCACTGCAGCACCACTGGGACCGCCTGCTCGCCCTCCTCGGCCGCACCCTGGCCACCAGCTGAGGACCGGCTCGGAAGCCGAACCTCGCGCGCACGCCGAGCGAGGCACGCGGATGTCGGCGAACTGGCTCGCTACCGCAGGCCGGACCATGTAGCGGGAGGGGCCAGCACCCGGGCCCAGGAGAGGGCGGAGTCCGCGAGGGTGTCCCGGGATCCGCGGGCGGCGGCCAGGACGACGCGGTCGGGGCGCAGGAGGGCACTGCCGCCGTGCAGCCAGGCGCGGAGGGTGCCCGTGGTGTCGGTCACCGGGTCTCCCGTCCCGGAGCCGTCGCCGCCGGGGGCCAGGACGCTGATGAGGCGAGCGGGCAGCGCCTGGGCCAGGCGCTGTTCGGCGGCGGTGGCGGGTTGGCTGGTGAGCAGGGCGAACCCGCTGCCGAGGAGATCGTCGAGGCGCGCGGGCCGCCCGTCCGGGCCAAGGACGGGCGGCTGCGGGCACTGGTGGCCGGGGCGCGCACCCCGGCCGGGCAGGCGAGTGCGGCGGGCGAGCGGACCGCCGTGCAGAGGCGGGCTCACCGTGCTCAGGGCGGCCCGGGACAGCAGGCCGGTGTGCCGGCCGACGGCGATGGCCGCGCGGCGGGTGGCGTTGGCCGCGCGGTGGGCGCTGGTCATGGCGTGGCCGATGCGCACGGCGGTGCGTACGAGGTGGGTGGCGTGGGGGCGGCGCTCGCTCTCGTAGGTGTCGAGCAGTTCCTCGGAGCTCTGTCCGTGAAGGACGCGGGCGAGCTTCCACGCCAGATTGTGGGCATCACGCAGTCCCGCACCGAGGCCCTGTCCGATGAAGGGGGGAGTGAGGTGGGCGGCGTCGCCGAGGAGGAAGACACGGTCCTGCCGCCAGTGGTCGGCGACCTGGGCGCGGAAGGTGTAGCGGGCCATCCGGACGACGTCGAGCTGCTGGTCGGGAACGTCGCCGGTCCAGGGTGCGAGCAGGCGCAGGACGCGGGAGCGGTCGTTCACGGCTGCCGCGGCCTCGTCGTCGAGGCGGAACTCCCAGCGGTAGCGGTCGTCGGCGATGCGCATGTAGGTGGCGGGTCGTGCGGGGTCGCACACCTGGTGGACGCCGTCCCAGGCGGGGAGAGGCACGGGGCAGCGCACATCGACCACCAGCCAGTCCTGGGGCCGGCCGAGGACCTGGTGGCGTGAGCCGATCGCCTGGCGGGTGAGACTCGCGGCACCGTCACACCCCAAGACCGCCGATGCGCTGAGCGTGCGTTCGGTGCCGCTGTGGAGGTCTTTGACCCGTAGGCGGGCGGGTGTGTGGGTGCCGGGGTGCGGGAGGGTGAGGCCGAGGACTTCGGTGGAGCCGTGGAGGTGTGCCCGGGGCTCCTGGGCGAGCCGGTTGCGCAGGATGGCCTCCAGTTCGGGCTGGTCGAACATGTTGGCCTGGGGGAAGCCGTGGGTGCCCAGCGCTTCCTCGCGCGGGAACCGGGCCAGGAGGCGGTGGCGGGAGTCGACGAGCTGCATGCCCAGGGTGGGTCGGGAGCGGGCGGCGAATTCGTCCGCCACGTGCACGGCTTGCAGGATCCGCATGACTTCGTCGTCCATGTGGACGGCGCGGGGCAGCGGGTAGGGGGCGGGGTGGCGTTCGAACACCTCGCAGGGCACGTCGTTCTGCGCCAGGAGCAGGGCGGCGGTCAGCCCTACGGGGCCGGCTCCGATGACGGCCACCGGCCGGCGATCTGGAGCGACGTCCTGGTGCGCGGCGGAGGGGGCGGCCGATTTCCGCTCGGCAGCTGGGCTCATGAGGACATGGCCTTCATGAGGCCGGCCAGGCGGGCCGAGTCGATTTCGTTGTCCTCGCGCAGCGCGGACAGGGTGGCACGCAAGAGCGCGGGGGAGGGGGTGCCGAGGAAGTCGCGGGTGGCGGGTGGCCCCCACTGGGCGAGCCCGGAGGCGGACATCGCGGCCCAGCCGGGGCTGAGGGTGTGGTCGAAGAGGTCGCCGTCGGTGAAGTGCTCGACCAGGAAGCGGTCGGGGTCGCGCCAGTAGTCGAAGATCTGGCTGCCCTGGATGTGGCGGCCGATGCCCCAGGAGCGGCGGTAGCCGCGCTGGGCCAGGTAGGTGCCGCCTGCGACGAGTGCGTCGAGGTCGGCGACCTGGTAGGCGGAGTGGACATAGCCGGGGTCGGGGCCCAGGTGCATGGCCAAGGTGTGGTGATCGGCCGGTTCGCTGCCGCGGTCGCAGCGGATGAAGGCCATGGTGGGGCCGCGGTCGCGCTGGCCGTCGAGGTAGAGGAAGTCGCTGACGAGCAGGCCCAGGTGGTGGAGGTACCAGTTCAGCGTGCGGGTGAAGAAGCGGGTGGCCAGCACGAGGTGGCCGAGGCGCTCCACCTGTGCCGGTGTGACCGGCGGGCGCTGGGGGGTGTTGACGCGTGCGGCGCGCCCTCCGGTGTTCAGGGCGAGAGGGGCCTGTGGGGGCAGGGTGCGGTGTTCGGTGACGCCATGGACGATGCGGACGGGAACGCCGGAGGGGTCCAGGAGGTCCAGGGTGTGGCCGCCGCCGAATTCGTCGAGCGTGTTCACGTGGTGGCCGGTGGCGGCCGCGAGCCGGTCGAGATCGCCGCGTTCGGCGGCGAGGAAGGCCGGGCCCAGGAAGCGTGAGGACGGTCCTTTGCGGATGACCAGACAGTGCGGGCCCGGCATCGTTCCGCGCAGGAAGAGGGCCTCGGGGGTACGGGCGGCGACGGTGAACCCGAAGTCGCGGGCGAAGGTTTCCGCCCGTTCCAGGTCGGGCTTGACGAACTCCAGCCAGGCCAGGTCCCGTACCTTGATCACGGGCTGGGCGGCGCGTCCGGGGTGCTCGTCGGGCTGGGCACCGTACTCACTGTGCAGGCCTTGGTGGGGGTCCGGTGTGGCGGGGGCAGGGGTGTCGGGCGACGTCATGGGTGGCTCCAAGAGGGGCGTTCAGACCGTTCAGACCTGGGTGAAAGCCCAGTCGAAGGTGTAGCGGCCGAGGGCCGCGGTGAGGCGTGCGGTGTCCTGGGCCTCTGCGGGGCGGGGGACGGTGACCCGCAGGCCGGCTCCGTCGATGTGACAGGCGACCGCGTCGGAGTGCGAGGGCAGACCGACGGCGGCGAGTTCGTCGAGCACCGCCTGCTTGAGGGCGTTCATCCGCAGGGGGACCTTGGTCGGTTTGCCCACTGCCGTGACCGGCAGGCTGTCGACGACGATCACGTCCTTGGGCACGGCCGCCTTCTCGTGGAGGAGGGAGCGGGCGTGTGCGATCAGGGCCGGGGAGCGGGTCTGGGGCTCGGGGGCGCCGGGGGCCAGGGAGACGTAGACGATGGGGACCTCTCCGGCGTGGGGGTCGGGACGGCCCACCGCGCTCGCACCGGTGCCGGCGGCGACGATGACGCGGGCTTGGGCGAGTTGCAGCAGCCGAAAGATCTGTGCGGCGGGCAGGTGGGGGTTGACCGGCGCCGCGATTCCGGCGCTCTGCGCGGCCAGCAGCGCGGAGGGCAGCAGTGCGGTGTTGGGCGAGAACAGGCTGACAGCCGTGCTGCGTCCCACGCCGTGGAAGCGGAAGAGGCGGCCGCAACGGCGTGCAGGTCCGCGTAGGTGCGGCTCTGCCCCTGTGCGTAGTCCTCGGCCCGGGGCAGGAAGGTCATGGCAGGCCGGTCGGGCCACAACTCAGCGGCTCGCTCCAGCACGGCGAGGGTGGCGGCGGGCAGATTCCGGGCGGCCAGCGGCACCCTCACGATCTCCGTGAGGGCTGCGGGCGAGGAGTAGTCGGGCCACGGGAGGACCGGGCGCACGGTCATGTCCGCTCCTGGACGGGGGCGGCGCGGACCGGGGTGCGCTGGGTGCCGAGATCGAGAGATCCGTCGGGCGTACTGATGGAAGCCGTGACCACGTCGCCGGGTTTGAGGTAGGCGGGGTTCTTCGCCTGCCGGGCGAAGAAGGCCTGCCACTTCTTGGCCGGCGGCAGCAGGGAACCGATCAGCTCCAGCGCCTTGCCGGGCGAGCGCAGCGCGGTCCCGCCCGGTGTGCCGGTGAGCAGCACGTCGCCGGCCGCCATGGCCTGGAAGCGGGCGAGAGCGGTGAGCGCACGGTCCGGCTTGGTGATCATTTCCGCGGTGGTGCTGTTCTGGCGGGTCTCCCCGTTGACCGTGCAGACCAGGCGCAGCCGCTCCAGGGACGCGAGGTCCTGCTCATCCACGAGCAGGAGGCGCGGGCCGAGCGGGGTGAAGGTCGGGTAGGACTTGCTCTCGTAGAACTGCGTCTTGGGCAGTTGCACATCGCGGGCGCTGACGTCGTTGGCCACGACCAGGCCTGCGACGTACTGGCCGAGTGATCCCGGGGTGACGTCGGCGCCCAGCGGCAGGGTGTCGCCGAAGACGAGGCCGAGTTCCACCTCGTAGTCGAGCAGCCCGACGTGCCGGGGGCGGACGATCTCGGCAGCCGGGCCCACCACCGACCCGGATGCCTTGCGGAAGAACGCCGTGGGTACCTGGTCGGGGTCGAAGCCCGAATCCATGGCGTGGGAACGGTAGTTGACCATTTGGGCCACCACCCGGCACGGCGTCGTCACCGGCGACAGCAGCTCACGCGCGCCGAGTTCCTCCCAGCCGTCGGCGGCCTGGTGGGCCTCCTCGACCGCTGTGCGGTCGGCGAGCAACTCGGCGGTGGTGACGGCCTCCGTGACGATCGGCCGGATGCGGTCGTCGGCGCGCTGGACCCACCAGCCCGCGCTGGTGCGGACAACGGCTGTGCTCATGGGGATCTCCTGCTCAGAGGTGACCGGATGCGTACTGCCTGGCGTGCACGGGAGAGGCGCGTGCGCGTGGAAACGGGGCGGAGCCTTCGGTGGCAACGGTCGGTGGCAACGGAAGGCCACGCCACAAACTGATGAAATCATCATCCTTGATGGTCTGATCTGTCAATCGTGTGTTTCTCGCAGGTGGCGGGCGAGCCGCGCCGATCCCGGGCCCGCTCCGGGGTGGGTGATGCCGTCGCCGCTCCGTCAAGGGGGGCGGGTGCGGGGTGAAGGTCAGACGAGTGCCGGCGGTCAAAAGCCGGGAAGCGGAGAGCGGGTGGAGGCGGCCTCCACCCGCTCTCCGGCGGTCACGCTGCGGCTACTGGGTTCGCGGGGCTCAGCCCAGTGAGGGAAGCGGCTTCGTCGCCAGTTCGTGGGCCTCCTCGGCGGGCAGGCCCAGCATGCGCAGCACCATCTCGGCCGCCTGCTCCCCGGCCGCAGCGGTGACGTCACTGGTGGCCCCCAGCTGGACCAGCCCAAGTACCGCCCCGCCGATCGCGCTGAGGGCGACATGGGCGTCGGCGATGGCGAACCGACCGGACGCCTTGCCCACCTCCAGGTCGCGCAGGGCCCGCGGGCCCAGGCCCGTCCCGCTGTGTACGTGCTGCAACCCACGGAAACGCAGGATCCCGGTGATCTCCGGATGGCTGGACGCCAGGAGCATGGTGAGGCGGACGCTGGTCGCGAAGGTCTCCGCCGGGTCGTCGATGGCGGCGGTCGCGACGTCCAGCAGCTGCCCGTACTCCTCCAAGGCGTCGGCGACGGCCGCGTCGAACAGGGCGTCCTTGGTGTCGAAGTGGTTGTAGAACGTACCGAAACCGACGTCGGCCCGCTCGGCGATCACCTGGATGCTGACGTCCGTCGAGCCCTGCTCGGCCAGGATGCGGCGCGCGGCACCGACGAGTGCCTGCCGGGTCTTGGCCCGGCGGCGCTCGAAACGGTTGGCTGGCTGGGCGGTCGAGGGCTGCATGGGGCGATTCTAGTCCATGACAGAACTGATGAAACCATCAAGAATCACCACCTCAGGGGCCGGGAGGGTCTCCCTCTCTGCGGGAAAGGCGAGGTCGGAGCGGGCGGGAGACGGGGCCCGGCCTGCGGTCGAGCCGGTCGCCTGGCTGGAGCCGTCGCTCGACTCTGACGCGTGGGTCGCGCGTACCGACCCCTCAGCTACCTCAGCGACCGCCACCCAGTCGGGCCGCGAGCCCGTCGAGTACGCAGTCCAGGCCGAACGCGAAATCGACGTCGGGGTCGAGTTCCTCGGCTTCCAGGACGCGGCGGGCGAGCATCGGGTGTTCGCCCGCCGCGAGCACCTCGCTGATGTAGGGGCCGACGCTGCGCTGCCACTCCTCCTCGCTGAGCCCGGTGCGCTGCTCCGCGCGTCGCAGGGCCTGCTGGGCGGCGACCGATCCCAGCACGTAGGCGTGCACGGCGCTGAGTGCCTGCGAGGCCAGGGTGATGTCGGGCGTGAGCGCGACGGCGGCGCGCAGCGCGGACTCGGAGCGCCGCAACGAGTTGGGGCCGAGCGCGGGCCTCCCCGCCAGTTCACCTGCCAGCCAAGGATGCCGCAGCAGCGTCGCGCGCAACGCGTGCGCGACCGCCCCCAGATCGGCACGCCAGTCCTCAGTGGTCTCGGGGAGTGGATCCTCGCCCTGTGCGGCGTCGACCATCAGGTCCACCAGCTCGTCGCGGTTGGTGATGTAGCGGTACAGCGAGGCGGTCCCCGAGCCGAGATCGCCCGCGACCCGCCGCATCGACACCGCCGCCAAACCCTCCGCGTCCGCGACGGCCAGGGCAGCGGCCACGTACTGATCCACCCCCGGCGCGCGTCGACGCGGCTTGGGGCGCGGCCGGGTCCACACCGACGAGGGAGCGGGTTCGGTCATCGGGGCGGTTCCTTTCCTCGTTGACCCGCATCCTACCTTCTGGCTACGGTGTATCCATGACGAATACGGCGTACCCAGAAGTGCCCGTTCCTGCGCCTGTGCCGGTGCCTGCGCCGGTCCCCGCGCCTGTTCCTGCTCCTGTGCTCGTGGTCGGAGGCGGCAGCGTCGGCCTGCTCACCGCGGCGCTGCTCACCCACCACGGCGTCCCCGCGGTGCTCGTCGAACGCCGGTCCGGACCGTCGGTGCACCCACGTGCCACCGGCATCGGACCGCGCACCGTCGAGGTCCTGCGCGAACTCGGGCTCGACACCGCCGTCGACGCCGCCGCGGTCGATCTCCGGGGCGCCGCGGGCAAGGCGGTGGCGCGGACCGTCGTCGAGATGGGCGCGGGCGACGTCGTGACCGTGCCCATGCCGGCCCCGCCCGCCGACGAACTGGATGTGACGCCGTTCAGACTGCGCGGCGTCTGCGCCCAGGACCGGCTCGACGCCGTCGTGGCGGCGGACCTGGCACGCCGCGGAGCGGACCTGCGCTGGTCGACCCGCCTGACCGGCATCGCGCAGGACGCCGACGGGGTCGACGCCGAACTGGAGGGGCCCGACGGCCGCTACTCGCTGCGGTGTACCCGCGTCGTCGCCGCCGACGGCACGCACAGCACCGTGCGGACCGCACTCGGCGTGGGCACTTCCGGTCCGGGCGACCTGGGCAAGTCGATGATCAACATCCTGTTTCGCGCCGACCTCCGACCGCACCTGCGAGGCATGTCCTTCGCCACCTGCACCATCACCGCGCCCCAGGCAACGGGCCTGTTGGCCACCGTGGACGGCGAGACCAACTGGGTCTTTCACGTCCCCTGTGACGTCGACGCCGGTGAACGACCCGAGGACTTCACGCACGAACGCTGCGCCGCCGTCGTCCGGTTGGCGGTCGGCGACCCCCACCTCGACGTCGAGGTGCGCAGCGTGCTCTCGTGGCGCCCCCGCAGCGCAGCGGCCGAAAGCTTCGCCGTCGGCCGCGTGTTCCTCGTGGGCGACGCCGCGCACACCGTCTCGCCCCTGGGCGCGTTCGGCCTCAACACCGGGGTCGCCGACGCGCACAACCTGGCGTGGAAGCTGGCCGCCGTGCACCGCGGCGAGGCCGGTGCCGGGCTGCTCGACACCTACGCGCAGGAACGGGAACCGGTCGCTGCGGCGACACTGGACCAGGCGATGCGCAGGTTTGCCGACCCGGCGCTGCACTGGGGACGCGGACCCGAGGCCGATGCCGCCAGGGCGGCGGCGGGGGTGTGGGCGGCGCCGGTCGTGCACCTCGGCCAGAGGTACGACTCGGCCGCCGTCGTCGAGCCGCGGCCGGACCTCCCGTCCACCGTAGACCTGGTGCTCGACGGGTCGCCGGGTTCACGAGTGCCCCACGCGTGGATCGACGGGGTTTCCACGCTTGATCTGGTGGCGTCCCGGTGGACCCTGCTGGCGGGCGTCGCCGGCGACCGTTGGCTGACCGCCGCGGCGGACCTCGAACTCCCCGCGCATCGTGTCGCGGTCCCGTGGCTCCCCGACGAAGGGGCGCTGCTCGTCCGTCCGGACGGGATCGTCGCGATGCGCGTCACGGTGTCGGCGACGGATTCGGTGCGGTTCCTCACCGAGGTCCTGGACCAGGTGTTGGCCAGGCCGGTCCAGGTGCCGAGCGCCTGAACGTAGGTGCCTCGACGGGTGAGTCGTACGGGGTGGCAACGGGGTGAGCCGAGGGCGGCGCGGCGGCGCGGTGTCCGCCCCTGGCACACTGACCGCAGCGAAAGCAGGGCGAACGCATGGGTGAGCGGGATGTTGACGCGCGGGTCGAGGAGCTGACCCGGGGCTGCGGCGGATGGCCGCAGGGCTGTTGGAGGCGGCGGCCGAGCATCCGGATGCCGTACGGGCGCGGGAGCTGTCGGCGGCGGCCCGGTTACTGACGAACGACGTGCTGACGTGCCTGGACAGAGAAGTCGTCACCGTTTCCCCGACGCGCCGGAGCGAGCCCGAGGTGCAGGACGCCGATCCGTCGGTGCGGAGCGCGGTCGCCGAGTCGGGGGCGGCGCTCGAAGAGTTGGTGGAGCTGTATCTGCCGGGCTACGACCGGCGCCCGGACGACGATCCGGTGATGATCGAACCGCGCCTGCGCTATGAGCGTGGACGCATCTGCACCGGGTCAAGTTCGGACGCGGAGAGCCCTTCGAGGGCGCGCCGCTGCTGAACGACACCGTGCCAAGCCGGGGGAAGGCGGTGGTGCGCGGCTCACCTCCAAGAAGGAGGTGCTGCGCCGCATGCACCACAGTTACGTGACGCGGCGGGACCTGGACGGCCCGGAGGGCGAGCTGGCGCTTCGGATACTCCAGGGGTGCACAGCGATCCGGCGTTGCCGCGCGATCAGCGACGGCGACTTCGTCGATGGGTCGGATCTGGAGGAAAAGCTGAAGGACCTCCAGTGGCGGGCCCTGGTGATCGCCGCGAGCCGGAGCGAGGACGCCCGTGCCCAAATCCTCGTCCGGCTGGTGCAGTTGGAGGTGTTGGCTGCCGCGGTCCTGAAGCTGGACGTGGTGTACCGGCAGCGCAGTAGCGACCCCTCCCAGGGCGCCCGGATCGCTGGAGCCGCGCACGGAGTGAAGGCGTTGCTCCAGCACTGGCCGCCGAAGGCCGAGGAAGCAGTTACCCGAGCATCTGCGCTGCCTGGATCATCCCGCACCGACCGGCTGTAGCCTCGGCCCTTGTCGAGCGGGCTGCCTCTTCTCACCGAGGCACCGCGGGACTCCCAGCTGCCCGTCGCCGGCCGGGCCACATGTCGTCGTACGCGGCGTCCATGAACTGCGCCTGCGGCCCTCGCAGCGCGGCCACGTCGGTCACCTCGCCCCGGGCCATCTCCGCAAGGCGGAACGCATAACGATAAGTAGCGCCCCGCAGGGGCTCGTTTCTGGCAGCCAGGTCGATCTCCGCCTGTGCGAGCCAGAGTTCATCGACAAGCTGCGCGAGCTCGTCACCGGCCGGCGCGCCGCCACCGTCCGAGCGCGTGAGCGCCGCCTTCTCCACCCGCGAGGCCACGCTCAGGAACTTCAGAACCGCGTCCTTGAGTTCGGCGCGGTGCGCGGCTGACTCCTGCACCTCGAGCTGCCGGGTGCTCGCCCGAGACACGAGGTACTGGCCGATCAGCGACCCACCCGCGCCGAGCGCCACACCTGCGAGAGACAACAGCGCCGGCCCCAAGGTTCCCCAAGATCCCATGACTGGAGTCTCTCAACAGCAGTTCGCCCCTGTGTCGGCGGCCCGGGAAGCCTGCGGGTCTCTCAACAGCTGCGGGAGAGGCCTCCATGTCCAGCCTCCTCACATGCCGTCGGCTGAAGACCGGTCGCCGCGGCAGAACCGCATCCTCAGCTTCAGTCGGAGGCACCGGGAGACATCGGAGCGAGCTCAGGGGGCGGGCCCACCGCGGTGTACTCCACCGCGACACTCAGAAGCGAGAGGCCCGCGAAGATCCAGCCCAGCGTGCCGTGCCCGGAGTCGAACAGGGCCAGCGCGGCCACGGTGAAGACCGCCAGCTTGACGGTGATCTCCGGCCCGACCGGCAGCGGGAACCTCGGCCCGCCCGCGGCGAGGAACAGCCCCCACACCACCCCCGCCAGAGTCGCACTCCCGACGCCGATGACGACGCCGGTGAAGGTACCCGTACCGATGCCCAGGCCCCAGAAGAACAGTGCCGCCAGGACCCCGCCCTCCAGAGCGAGAGCCAACGCGGCGTTGGCGATGGTGACGGGCGTCCACTTGCGGGCCGATACCGGCCCCGGCTTGGCGATTCTCACGCTTCGGCCGCCTTCTTGAGTCCCGTGAGCCACTTCTCCAGGACCGTGTGCAGTTTCGCGTCGGAGAAGAACAGGACGAGGAACGGGCCGCCCATCGACTCTTCCGTACGGACCAAGGTCGTGCCGTCATCGGCCGCTTCCAGCACATGCCGGTGGACGGCCTTTGCGCCCGCCGCGAGTCCGGTCCACACGATCTCGCGGCCGGGATCGACCACCGCGAAGCGGGACTTGATCCGGTTCCTGCCGCTCACCCATGTGAACCGGGCATCCACCTCGGCCCCGCCCGAACCGCCCTCGACGGTGACACCGTGGATGGCGGGGTCGATGCTTCCCCAGTTGGCGGGCTCGCTCAGCAGGCTCCACACCCGCGCGACAGGGGCCTGGATGCGGACCTCGTACGACCCGGAGATCGGCGCCCCCTCGTCCAGTCGCCCCTTCTTCGCGTACTCCTCGTGCAGGACTTCCAGTGACGGGCCTCGATAGAGCAACCGGTGCAGCATGTCCAGCCCTTCCAGGTTCCAGGGAACACCGCGCATCCGGCACTTCGCCGCGCGAGGCAAAACCATAAGGCCAGTTGGCCCACATCATGCGGTCCGAGACGGACTTGATCCCGCAGCACCGGGCGCCGGGGCCGGAGTCCCCTACTCCGCCGGCTGGGTGATGAACTCCAGGAGGTCGGCGCTGAGTTGGCCCATGTGGGTCAGGTGCAGGCCGTGCGGGCCGTCGTCGTACACCTTGAGCACGCTGCCGGGAATCAGCTTCGCCGTGCCCCGTCCGCACAGCTCGACGGGGTTGAAGGCGTCGGCGCCGCCGTGGATGAGCAAGGTGGGGACGGTGACGTGGGCCAGCTCCTCACGGAAGTCCGTCTCGGACATGGTGCGGCTCAGGGCCAGCATGGCCCGCACGGAGACCGCGCGGGTGTCCCACACCGACCAGTCCACCAGCGACTGCGAGAGCGCGACTCCGGGCGTGCCCTCGCCGAAGAACGGTCCCGCGATCGCATCGACCCAGCCGGGCAGATCCCGGCCGATCTGGGTGCGCATGTCGTCGAAGACGCTGCCGGGCACGCCCTCCGGATATTCCTCGCTCTGTCGCAGCAGCGGAGTCAGGGTCGAGACCAGGACGACCTTGGCCACTCTCTCCGAACCGTGCCGGGTCAGATAGCGGGCGATCTCGCCGGTGCCGGTGGAGTGGCCGACCAGGGTGACCTCCGTCAGGTCCAAGTGGTCCATCAGGGCTGCCAGGTCGTCCGAGAGCGTGTCGAAGTCGTAGCCGTCCCAGGGCTGTTCGGAGCGGCCGTGCCCGCGCCGGTCGTACGCGATGCAGCGCAGACCCTGGTCTGCCAGGTGCGTCATCTGGTAGTTCCACATCTCACTGCTGAGCGACCAGCTGTGAGTGAACACCACGGGCACTCCCGACCCCCAGTCCTTGAAGTACAGGCGAGTGCCGTCCTCGGTGGTGAAGTTCCCCATGGTGGCCGCTCCTTCGAGCTGTGTGCGGGGCGGGCCGTGATCGGCTGCCCCTGTGACGAGCACGTTGCCACCCTCCCGTGCCGCGTGGCCATTACCTGGCAGGTAGGGACGAGGAAGGCGTCAGTTGCCACGTACCAAATGGTGCCCATTGGGACCTCTAGCGTCGGTGTGAACGATCGAAGCAGGAACGAAGAGGGAGCACGGGATGAGAATCGGCGTACTGGGCACGGGCAACATGGCCGACGCGCTCGCCACCCACTGGGTACGGGCCGGGCACGAGGTGACCATCGGGGGGCGGGACGCGCGAAAGGCCGAGCGGCTTGCCACGCGCATCGGAGGCGGCACGGAGCCTGCCTCTCTGCGCTCGGCGGCCGAGGCCGGTCAGGACGTGGTGCTGGCCGCGCTTCCCTTCGGGGTGGGCGCGGAGGTCGTACGGGACCTGCACGCGGCCCTGGACGGCAAGGTGCTGATCGACTGCTCGAATCCGGTCGGGGCAGGCTTCCGGCTGCTCACGGAAGGCGGCCCCTCGGCCGCGCGGCAACTGGCCGCGGCGGCACCGGGAGCTCACGTGGTCAAGGCCTTCAACCTCTGCCACGAGGACGTATGGCGCATGCGGCCGCCCGTCTTCGACGGAAGGCCCCTGGCCGTGCCGGTCTGCGGGGACGACGAAGGAGCCCTCGTGCGCGTACGCGAGCTGGTCCGCGATGTGGGCTGCGAACCCGTCGCCGGTGGCGGTCTCGAACGCGCAGGGCTCCTGGAAGCGACCGCTGCGCTGTTCATCGCGCTGTGGGTCGGCGAAGGAGCGGACGCGCAAGCGATCGCCCCTCCGCTGGCGTACGCCGCCGGGCCTGGCCCCCAGGAATCGGACGGCGGTAGTCCACGAACGCGCGGGGCGTGATCCGCGACGTACCCGGCTCCGTGGCGTCGACGTGCTCCCGGCCGCTACTGGCGGGAGGCGAGAGCCAGTTGGTGGAGGTCTTCCAGCGCGTCGAGGAGGACGGTGTGCTGATGCCACTTGATCCAGATGCCCAGGGTGCGACCGATGGTGTGCAGGTCCTGCAGCTGCGCCTGGGTGAAGCCGATCAGGGGGCGGGCGTGGTGGGAGGAGATGACCCCGTGCACGGTGTCCTGGTCGTCCATGAGCGGGACGCTGTGGCAGGCCCGGCTGCCGGCCGTGAGGATCACACGGCGCGCCTCCTCGTCGAAGCCGGCCGACGAGGCCACCTCCTTGACGGTGACCTGGTGGCTGGCGGCCGCGGCGCGAGCACAGGAGGTGTTCCCCTCGACGAACGCGAAGTAGTCGGTGAACTGCCGGGGCAGACCGGCGTGCTTCGCCATGCGCAGGACGCCGTCCTCGACCAGCTGTACGTTGCCCATGTCCGTACCGGTGATGGTCAGGACGCGATGCAGCCCGGCGCCGAGTACCTCGCCCTGGTTGGTCGCGTTGAGCGTGCCGCCCTCGAGCGCGCTCAGGTCGGGTATCGGATGCTGGGACCGCCTGCTGAACCACGTCTTGGCACCCGGCGCGGGCCCGGGTGTTCGGGACACAGCGGCGGCCAGCTGGTGCAGCTTGATGTTGGCCCGCTGGGAGGCCTGGCGCAGTAGCGTGAATGCCGCCTCCGCGTTCGCCAGACGGTAGCGTTCGACCAGAACGCCCTCGGCGAGAGCGATCCGGGGGCGCGCTCGCGTTTGGACCTCCAGCTCGGACACCTGCTCGCGCAGCTGCTCGGTGGTGGCTCTCAGCTGCTCCGTCTCCGCCCTGAGGGAGGGAAGCTGCTGAGCGGAGGGCTGATCGTCAGGTGGGGGCGGCGCAGACGGAATGTTCGTCACGTTGTCTCCCATGGCGGCACCCTGCTCCGGCTTCCTCGTCGATCGGTGAGCAGCGGCCGCGACGCCGACGTCGGCCAGGCCCAGCTCTGTCCGCTGGAGTGGCCCGCTGCCCACACATCATGGTGACCTTAACCCGATGTGTTGGCGATGTAACGACCGCCCCGAACCTCAGGTGCCGGCAGAGGCGGGTGGGGCGGTGCGGCGAACGACGATTCCGCGCCACCGGGTCCCGTCCGCTCCGTCAAGGCCTCGGGAGTGGAGGGCTCCGGCGCAGGCCCAACTGACTGCCGACTGGGGCATGTTGTCGCCCATCCGGAACGGAGGCTTGAGCCTTGCTCCCGGCTGGTGGTCGGTGTGACGCGGGGTGGCGCCAGCAGCGGGATGGAGACGATGAGGGGGCTGCGAGGGGAGGGCTGGGGAGGGGGCTCGGGGAGAGCCGGACCCGACTGGAGCAAGATCCCGCTCGCGCAGCTGAGGCCAGGCCCCGGCCCGCGCTGCATGCCACCGCGGCCGCTCTCCACGCGGGGACGATCCAAGCCGCGTGACCGGCGGACGCTACCGATCATCCCGGCTTTCCTTCTACTCTCGGACGGGGTGAAGTTGGGCTTGCGCCCCCCCAGGCTCCCAGCCCTTGAGCCGTGACGGACCGCCGAGGCCAGCTGGAGCCGCATCACCGACAATGCGGCTCCAGCCTCCGCCCTCCGAGCGCGCCGACGAGGCAACTCCCGCAGCCTCGCGCCGCTGGGAGGGCACCTCGCGCGAGGAACCGATCGAGGGGGAGCCCGGCCCCTCGCGCCCCGGCTGTCACCACACCCGCGCGGCGGCAGCCGGACGCTTCCAGCCTCCCACTCAGGGCGCGGCGTGTCCGCACGCCGGCACATTCCTCGTCGCCGCCCGTGTCACGTCAGCGCCACGAACACCTCGCGGCTTCATTGCCTCAGCTGCTTCAGCCGCGAGGCCGCCCGCCGTGACGGACATGACTGACACAGGGGCGAGGGGCGTCACGCCCGCGCGGGGGTGAGCCGCGCGAGGGAGCATGGAGGTATGGAGCAGACATCCCTCGGTGATGTCAGCACACCGCCACGCGTCGCTGCCGCCGACGAGGCCATCAGCGAGGAAGAGCTGGTGCTCGCGGCACGCAATCACGGCCTGCCGCTGGAGGCCCTGCGCTACGACGTCACGCCGCTCGGCCTCCACTATGTGCTGGTCCACTACGACATCCCCGCGGCCGACGCGGACACCTGGCGGCTCTCCGTCGGCGGACGGGTTCGCACCCCCGTGGAACTGGGGCTCGCCGACCTGCAGGCGCTTCCGGCCGTCACTCACCGGGTCACGATGGAGTGCGCGGGCAACGGGCGTGCCCGGCTGAGCCCGCGCCCCGTCAGTCAGCCCTGGCTGGTGGAGGCGGTGGGCACCGCCGACTGGACGGGCGTACCGCTGCGGACGGTGCTCGCCGAGGCGGGGGTCGAGGACAGCGCGATCGAGGCCGTGTTCACGGGCGCGGACCACGGGGTCGAGCGCGGCGTCGAGCAGGACTACCGGCGCAGCCTGCCGCTCCCCGTGGGTGGGGACGTACTGCTCGCGTACGCGATGAACGGCGGCCCGTTGCCGCCCCAGCACGGCTACCCGCTGCGCCTTGTGGTCCCCGGCTGGTACGGCATGGCGCACGTCAAATGGCTCCGTGACGTCGAACTGGTCGACGCTCCGTTCACCGGCTTCCAGCAGACCGTGGCGTACCGCATCCGGCAGTCCCCCGACGAGCCCGGCGAGCCCGTCACCCGGATCGCCCCGCGCGCCCTGCTGATCCCGCCCGGCTTCCCGGACTTCATGTCACGGGTGCGGATCGTGTGCCCCGGACCCGTGGAGCTGGAGGGGCGCGCCTGGTCGGGGTACGGGCCGGTCGCCCGGGTCGAGGTCAGCGCCGACGACGGCCGCAGCTGGACCGACGCGGAAGTCGCTCCCCGCGGCCCGCACCGCTGGGGATGGCAGGCCTGGCACACCACCTGGACCGCGGCTGCGGGCCGCCACATCCTCACCGTCCGAGCCTCCGATGCCGACGGCCACACCCAGCCCCTCGAACAGTCCTGGAACCGAGGAGGCTTCGGAAACAACCTCGTGCAGCGCGTCCCGGTCCTGTGCTGTTGAGCGGCGAAACGGAGCGTCTCCAGATTCGATGGGGCAGCGCTCCTGATCCGGGTGCTTCGGCCCGACGGCAGGCCCAACCGCAGGCCCAACCGCAGGTGCAGCCGCAAGCAGTACACGCAGCCCGCCGCCAAAAGGCGACCGGCCGGCCGGCCATCGGCCGCGAACGAACGAGCCTGGGGGAGGGCAAGTAGGCGCTGTATAGGATCTCTTGGATGACGCTCTCTCATGACGTGGCCGGCGATGGCCCTGCCCTGGTGCTCCTGCATTCCGGGGTGTGCGACCGGCGGATGTGGGATGCCCAGTGGCCGGCCTTGATCGACGCCGGTTACCGGCTGGTGCGCTGTGATTTTCGGGGCTTCGGCGGGACTCCCGCGCCGGACCGGCCGCACAGTGATGCCGAGGATGTGCTGGCCCTGCTGAACGGGCTTGGCATCGCGCAGGCGGCACTGGTGGGGTCCTCGTACGGCGGACAGGTCGCGCTGGAGATCGCCGCGCGGTGGCCGGACCGGGTGAACGCGCTTGCGTTGATCTGCTCCGCCCTTCCCGGACATGAGCCTTCTGACGAGCTGAACGCACTCGGCGAGCGCGAGGACGCACTGCTCGAAGCGGACGATGTCGCCGGCGCGACGGAACTGATGGTCGAAACGTGGCTGGGCCCGGACGCCGACGAGACCGCCCGCGATGCGGTACGCCAGATGCAGCGGCGCGCCTTCGAGCTCCAGATGGCTGCCGCTGAGGAGTTCGAGCCCATCGAGGCCGCAATGGATCTGGCGGCAATTCAGGCGCCCTGCCTTGCCGTGTCGGGCGCCCATGACCTGGCCGACTTCCGGCAGATCGCTGCCCGGCTGCCGGATCTGCTCGCGAACGCCGATCACGTCGAACTGCCCTGGGCAGGTCATCTGCCCAGTCTGGAGCGTCCCTCGGCCGTCACCGACCTGCTGACCGGCTTCCTGGAGGACTCTGTTCCTCCTGCTCGGCCGGTCTGCTGACCCTGGCCGGCTCTGCCATCGTGCCTGCCGCGGTCATGCGTGCGCCTGGTCCGACTCCGCGCTGGGTTCCGCAGCCGCGGTTTCCTGCCGAGGCCTGGTTCGCGTGCCCCAGCGTTCAAGTGCGGGGCCGGCGGCGCCCACAGCGGCGAAGAACACGCCGAGGAGCAGCCAGCCGGCCGTGCCGAGGCCGAGTACGACGGTGGTGAGGATGGCGGGGGCGAGCGCCTGGCCCGCGCTGAAGCCGAGCCCTAGAAGCCCTTGGTACTGGCCTTGGGCATGGTCGGGGGCCAGGCCGAAGCCGAGGGCGAAGCCGGCCGAGGACTCCCAGATCTCCCCGAGGCTGTGGACGAAGATCGCTGCGACCACGAGGCCCGCGGCCGCCCACACGGGAGTGTGCGCGCTCAGGGCCATCATCGGGCAGCTGAGGAGGAAGAGAAGTCCTGCCGTGCGGAACGCCTTGCCGCCGTCGACAGGGGTTTCGATGCGGGATCCGATCCTGCTCTGCAGCAGGACGCAGACTCCGGCATTGATCGCGGATACCGCCGCCACGGTCCAGCGCGGTGCGTCTGTGTGCTCTGAGATCCAGATCGGCAGCAGCAGGGACACCGCCGGGTATTGCAGCCCCATCGCACCGAAGAGGGCGGTGAAGGTCACGAACGGGCGGTCGGTGAGAGCGATCCAGCGGCGCTCCTGCCGCGAAGGCGGCTCCACGGCCCGGTAGTTGGGGAGCAGGAACAGCAGGAGGGCGCACAGGGCGAAGCTGGCCGCGTTGCCGAGGATCAGCACGAAGTAGGCGGTACGGGTATTGGCTGTCACCGCGAATCCGGCGCCCACGGTCCCCAGGACGACGCCCAGATTGACGTAGGTGCGGAGCTTGGCCCTGAACGCCGCGGGGCGGTCGGTGCCGACCCGGACCACGAGGGCTCCCCAGGCCGCGCCGCCTGCGGCTGCGGCGAGCTGGTCCACGGTGGCGATGACGGTGAGGGCGGCCCAGCTGTCGACCAGCACGAGAGCGGACATCGCCACGGCTTGAACCGCCAGCGCGAGCATCATGATCGTGCGCGGCCCGCGTCGATCGGCCAAGTGCCCGCCGGGTATCCCTGCGAGGAGGCCGATCAAGCCGGCGATCGTGAGGGCGGCGCCCACCTGTACTGCCGGGAGATCCACGACCAACGTGAAGTAGAGCGCCGCCGCCGTGTTGAAGAGCCCGTTGCCGACGCGGTTCACGAAGCTGGCCAGGATCAGTACACGCTCTGACCTGTTGGTGCCCGCTATGCGCGCTATTCGGCTTCGGTCAGGCGATCTCCCCTTGATCATGGGCGCAGGCTAACAGCGGTCGCACACACCGTCAGTGGGGCGTGGCTGCCGACCGGCCACGACGGGCGCGCCTGACGCAGGGCCATCGGAAAAGCTCCGAGCAGAACCGGGCTTCCCGGCTGGGAAATCGCATGTCAGAGCAGGTGTGATGCTCGCGTGCGATTCCCGGGGGCGGAGGGCTGTTACCGGACGCCGGCCCGGGGGGCGGGCGCGGGTGAGGGGGAGGGGTCGGGGGTGGCAACCGCTTGTTGTCAGATGGGCACAGGGCTGTTGGCATATGCAGCAACTTCTGAAAATGCTCCTATTCCAGTACGTGCCGGATACAGGCGAGGGTTGCGGAAATGTCCGCATCCCGTAACGCCCTTCTGTCCGCCCCCGCACGGCGCCGCGGCGGTCCACAGTGTGGTCTCTCGGCAACACGCCGGGAAACCCGCATCGTTCAGTGTCCTGCGTTCTGGGGTTCTGGGCATGTTCCTGAGGGGGCACTCATGTCCGCTGCACGTGACATCCGCCGCATCGCCGCCGCGCTCCTGGCGTCCGGCGTCGTCCTGGGGGCCGGCGCCCTGCCGGCCGCCGCTGCCGACGGAGACGGGGGACGGCACCGGTCGTCCGTCGTCATCGGCAAGGTGCAGTACAACAGTCCCGGCCACGACGACGGCTCCAACCGCAGCCGCAACGCCGAGTGGGTGGAAGTGAAGAACCTCTCCCGCCACGCCGTGAACCTGCGGGGCTACACCCTGACCGACAAGCAGGGCAACCGCTACCGCTTCGATCGCCTGCGCCTTGACGGCCGCTCCAGCGTCAAGGTCCACACGGGTTACGGGCGCGACATGCGCCACCACGTGTACCAGGACCGCCGCGACTACATGTGGGACAACAACCGCGACACCGCCACGCTCCGCGACGCGCGCGGCCACGTCCTGGACCGCGAGTCCTGGGGCCGCGGACACCACCACCGCTGACCTCACCGCCGCAGCCCCGCGCCCGTACCGGCGCGGGGCTGCGGCCCGTTGGACATGCCACGGCGTGCCGCAGCCCACCGGCTGCGGCACGCCGTTCCTGTCTGCTCGACCGACGTGACGTACGCGCCGGGCGGGCCCTCCCTGGTGAAGGGCGACGAGTCGATCGTGCGCAACGCCATCGCACAGCTGACGGCCGCGAAGCTGCCGCAAGAGGACCCGGCAAGGCCATCGCGCGTCGGCCGGCCCGGGTGTGACCGGTGCCGCTCGCACACCGCCCCTGCCGCCGTCCAGAGGCGTCCCACTGGCCTTACTTAACCGCTGGGTTATATAACTTGCTCGTGATACCCATTGAGGCGCTTGCCGACCCGGTGCGCCGCCGTGTCCTGGAGCTGCTCGCCGCCGGAGAACAGCCCGCGGGGCGCATATCCGCACGCGTGACGCAGGAGTTCGGCATCAGCCAGCCGGCGGCCTCCCGCCACCTGCGGGTGCTGCGGGCCGCCGGCCTCGTGCACTGTCGCGCCGAGGGCGCGCGACGGCTGTACGCGGTCGATCCGACAGGGCTCCGCGAGATCGACGCATGGCTGCGGCAGTTCCGCGGACTCTGGTCACAGGCGCTGTCCGCGCTCGAAACGGAAGTGGCACGCGGCAAGCACGTCGCGGACAACCCGAAGGAACAACATGAACTTCGCTGACTAGATCAACAACGTGATCCGCGCCGTGCATTCGGGCGGCAGCGACCACGGCGTCCAGCTGGAGAGGGTCTTCGCGACCAGCGCGGCGGACCTGTGGGAGGCCATCACCAGCCCCGAACGGCTGGCGCGCTGGTTCGAACCGGTCAAGGGCCGGCTGGAGCAGGGCGGCCGCTACGAGCTGACGGACAGCGGCACCGCCGGCACGATCCAGCGCTGCGATGAACCGCACGCCTTGCGTGTCACCTGGGAGATGGGCGATGACAAGAGCACTCTCGAGGTCACTCTGACGCCCGAGGAAACCGGCACTCGCCTGACGCTCCGCCACGTCGTCCCCGACAACGACCACTGGGGCACCTACGGCCCCAGCGCTGTCGGCATCGGCTGGGACAGCGCGTTCCTGGCGCTGTCCCAGCACCTCGACCAGGACTCAGCGGCTGTCCACGACGAGATCGCCGCGTTCAACGCATCGGACGACGGCCGGGTGTTCATCGACCAGGCGGCGGAGTCCTGGCGTACGGCGCATGTCGCGTCAGGAGCCGACACAGATCGAGCGCACCAGCAGGCCGTGAACACCGCGGCCTTCTACAAGGGCGACGACGCATCATGAAGTGACGCCGAAGGCGCCCCGCGTGCGCCCGATTCCGGCTGCGGCTCAGGATCGCTCGATCCCTTCCATCCCATCCATCTCTTCCATCCCCTCGATTCCTTCCAGGAACGGGACGATCGCATCGATGAAGTGGTCGTTGCGATCGCCGGCCACCATGTGCCCGGCGTCGGCCACGTCGACGCGCCGCGCCTTGGGAACCCGGTCACAGAACTGCTCGGCGATGTCTTCGCGCACCACATCGCTGATGCCACCGCGGACGAGCAGGATCGGCACATCGGCGTGACGCGCGGCGTCCAGGAGGCGCTCCGCCATGCCGGGCGGGTCCATCCGGCCCTCGAAGCTGTCCAGCATCCGCGGGTCCCAGTGCCAGACCCAGTGGTCGCCGCTGCGGCGCAGGTTGTTCCGTATCCCTGCAAGGGCGTCCGGGCGGGGGCGATGCGGCAGGTAGGCGGCCACCGCCGCGGCAGCTTCCCCGACGCTGGTGAAACCGTCCGGCCGGCCGCGCATGAACGCGACGATCCGGCGAACCCCGCGCGGATCCGGTCGATGGGCGACATCGACAAGTACCAGAGCGCGCATCGCCGCCCGGGGTGCTTCCCCGGCCGCGAGCAGTGAACTCAGGCCGCCGAGCGAGGCGCCGACGAGCACCGGTTCGTTGCCGAGTTCGGCGACGAGCGCCCGGACGTCCTGGGCGAACAGATCGAGGTCGTAGTCACCGTCGGCGGACCATCCGCTGGTGCCGTGCCCGCGCAGGTCCGGTGCGATGACCCGCCACCCCAGCGTGGCCAGTCGAGGGCCGGTCCGGCCCCAGGCATGTCGCGTCTGGCCGCCGCCGTGCAACAGGACGAGCGGGGGAGCGGACGCCTCACCCCACACATCCGCCGTGAGCGGGATCCCGTCATGACCGACGAAGTCTCGGCGCTGCGGCAGCGCGCCTGCGCGGGCCGTCATGCCGCGCCTCGGGTTCGCAGCGGCGCCAGCAGCTGATCGCGGCAAGGATCCGCGGCCGCCGCGGCGAGTGCGACGTCCAGCGCGAACAGGGCGCGCGCGAGGAAGCGGGCGTCATCGATCAGAGCGGCGACCCACTGGTGCAGCGCGCCCACGCACGAGGTGCCGACCATGCCGGCCAGCCCGTCGGTGTCGACGTCGGCGCGCAGCATGCCCTGCGTTCGCGCGTCCGCCATCGCCCGGCGGAGTTGGGCGAGCGGATTGCGGTCCAGCACGAGGCCGCTCTGCTCCCACTCCCGCACCATGCGACGTGACACGACCGGATCGTCCACGAACAACTGGACGGTCACCCTGACAACTTCCCGCGGCCCACTGGCTTCCAGCGCCGCCAGGCGGCGCTCGAGTTCGGCCATGAACCCGCCGGCGAGGGCCTCCCAGATCTTGTCGCGTGGTCCGATCAGGTTGTACACGGTGGCCGGGGCGACCTCCGCCCGCTCGGCGATCCGCTCGGTGCTGATCACCGATTCCGGGTCTTCGCGCAGGAGTGCGCGCGTCGCGTCGAGGATCCGGCCCCGCCGCTCGGCCTTGTGCTGCTCACGCAGCCCTCCGTTGCCCGTCTGCATACGCGCACACCCCATCGCCAGAACTTAGAGAGCTCTCTAAATTTAGAGCTGTCTCTGGAGGTGTCAAGCGTTGGGGCGCCGCCACGTCGTCTCGGCCACCTGCTGAGGCCTCAGTTGTTGATGTCCTTGTCGAAGTCCCGCGCGCACGCGTCGCGTTCACTCTGCGTCTTGGCCTGCTTGACGCAGTCGTCGAAGTTGTCGAACTCGTCGGAGTTGAGGATCGACGCGCCGATCGCGATGATCACGCCGGATGCGATGAGCCCCAGCGCGCCGAGTATCGCGCCGATGATCGACATCATGCCGTGCGGCGCCCGGCCCCCGCGTGCCTTGCGCGCGCCGATGATGCCGAGAATCACTGCCAGCAGCCCCAACAAGGCTCCGCCGATGACGGTCCAGAAGAGAAGGATCGCTGCGATGCCGAGAACGAGCGCGGCGATCGCCAGCCCGTTGCTGCGCTGTCCCCCCGTGCCCGGGTGGGTCTGCGCGTAGCCGTTCGACGTCTGGGCCTGGTTGGAGAAGGACATGTCATCACTCTCATCTCTGCTTCCATGCCTGCGAGTTGACGTACGGGGCCGAGTGCCCCGATGCCGGCGACGAATGCCTTCTTGGTGCCAACCGCAGCGCCCGGCCACCGAGCGCCGGGCTCTGTGCGCCGCTGTCGCCGCGCACTCCTTCGAGCCCACCTCGCCCGGTGAAACCCCGTCCGTCTTGTCAGCCGAAGCGCAGGATGCGCGGAGCGAAGGTGCCCTGAGGGCCGTCGGCCCGGCCGATCGACCACACCGTTGCCGTGCCCGGCACCGGGGCAAGGCGCAGCACCCAGGATTCGCCCTCCCCGGCCACCGTCGGTTCGCTGTACTCGGTGAACGACTGGCCGTTCCAGGCGAGGAAATCCGGCCCGGGGACAAGCGGCGGGTAGCTGCCCGGCGGGCCCCACTTCTGCGAGCGGGCCACCGCGACCCAGCCCAGCGCACCGGACGTAGTGGGCGTCAGCGAGCTGATCGAGCCGAAGTTGGTGGGCACGCTCACTCGATTCCACTGGTGTCCGTCGAAGCGGACCAGCAGGGGCGGAATCGGCCGGCCGGGCGGGCCGCCGACGAACCCCTCCGTGCCACCCGCCCACACCTCCGTCGGCGAGACGGCCAGCACGCTGCTCACGGCCGACCGCGGGAACCCCTGCACGATCGTCTGCTGCCACGCCTTCCCGTCCCAGTGCGACACGGCCGCACCCGAGGTGGTGTCGCCCGCGGCCCAGACATCGTCCGCCGCCAGAATGTGCAGCCCGTACACCCATCCCGGCGGCACCGGCACGTCCCGCCAGCCGCGTCCGTCCCAGCGCAGCAGCACCTGCGCACCGTCCCGCGAACCGATCAGCCAGGTCTCACCGCTGCCGGCGACGGCTTTGGTGAGCACGACACCGCGCGGCGGCCGGCTCTCGCGCCAGGCGTCGCCGTCGCGGCGCAGCAGGCGGGCGCCGCCCGCCGAGTCGCGGCCCACCGCCCAGATCGCGGTCGGGGAGGTCGCGGCGATGGACAGCAGCTCTCCCTGCCACTCGGCCCCGGGCAGACTCTGGCGCTGCCACGCGGTTCCGTTCCACCGCAGCATCAGCGGAAAGCCCGGCGCCTCGCGACCGACGGCATCGGTGCCCACCGCCCACGCCCGGTCGGGCCCGAACGCCACGGCTTCGTTGAGCCCGGCCTGGGGGCGTACCTGGGCCGGAACCGGAACGTGCTGCCAGGACGGGGATTCCGCCGCGGCCGAGGCCATGACGGCCAGGAAAGCCATCGCGAAAGCCAGGGCCGCGACGAGAAGTCTGCGTGCCATGGTCAGCCTCCCAGCCGTTCGCTCATCAGATTGGGTCTCGAGCCGTAGATCTCGACGGTCCCGAAGGACAGCAGTGAGGACCCGGCCCGCGCCAGTGCACGCGGTTTGACGTCGATCGCGTTCGTGCGCTCCGGTCCGTAGGAGAAGGTGGTGCGGGGGCCGTCCACCCGCGCGTACTTCGACTGGAACGCGCGGTCGCTGCGCACCGGCAGCCACAGCGCGCCGTCCGGGCCGCGCACCATGGCCTCGGTGTGGGTGTCGCCCAGTGACGGGTAAGTGGTCCGCCAGGTACGCCCGTTGAAGGTCATCAGGTAGGTGCGGGCCACGCCGTCGGTGTACTGGCTGCCGCCGATCGTGACCCGGCCGGACGGTTCGAGCAGGAGCGTGTGCACGTTGCTGTTCGCCGGCAGCGCCACCTTCGCGTCCCGCCACCCCGTGCCGTCCCAGCGCAGGATGGTGGTGCCGGTGTCGGTGTCCCCCCAGGCCCAGGCGTCGGTGGCCGTGCGCGCGGTGATCCCCATCAGGTACCGCACCCCGTCGGGGGTGGACTGTGCGGTCCAGCCGGAACCGTCGTAGTGCAACACCTTCAGCCCGGTGTCGTCCTCACCGACCACCCAGGCGGCACCCGGTACCGCCGTGAAGTCCTGGTAGGTCCACAGGGCCTGCGGCAGCGGGAGGGCGCTCCACCCTCCCGCCGACCGGCGCAGGATCTCGCCCGCCCCCGCGCGATTGTGGAAGATCCACACCTCCTCGCCGACGAACTGCACCTTGCCGAGCCAGCCCAGCTCACCGGCGCCGGGGAAGGTGGTGTCCCGGCTCCAGGCGGTTCCGTCCCACCGGTACAGCATCGGCCGCAGCCCATCGGCGGCGTGCTCGTACCCCGTCGCCCATGCCGCGCCCGGCCCGCGGGCGGCGAGATCGGACACCGTGACCGGCGGGGCCGTCGCTGGCGGCACCGGCAGTGACGACCAACTCGGTTTCACCGCCGCGGCCGATGAAGCGGCCGACGAAGCGGCCGAAGCCGAAGCCGTGGCCGAAGCCGTGGCCGAAGCCGCAGCTGAGGCCGCAGCTGAGGTCGGCGTAACGGCCCCGGCCGGTGACGCCACCGCGGCACACGCGAGCACAAGGCAGACAAGGGCCGCACGGAGACCGTTCACAAGACCTCCCAGAGCGCGAAGGTCGCACAGGCTATGGGCGTCGACCCACCCGTGAACAGACGGCATTCGGCCGAACACGTTTCACGTGAACTCCTCACCGTTTCATGGGACTTCTGGAGCCACGAACGCATGCCTCGTCGGACAACCGCAGTGACCGGCGGCGGTGACCGGCCGCGGTGACCGGCGGCGGAGGTCTGGCTCTGCTTACGGCTTACGGCGGGATGCGCGGCCCCGATACTCTGCACGCCGTGATCAATGCAGAGGCGATTCCTGACGATGCCGAGGTTGCGATGGCCGCGGTGCGGGCCGGTGCGGAGGCCGTGCGCGCCAGGTACGGAAAGCGGCTGACCCGCATCGACAAGGGCGCCGGGGACTTCGCCACCGATGCCGATGTGGCGGCTGAGAAGGCGATCCTCGGCGTCCTGCGATCCGCCCGCCCCGGCGACGCGGTGCACGGCGAGGAGGGCGGGCAGCAGGGTGGGGCCGACGCGGTGCGCCAGTGGTTGGTGGACCCCCTGTGCGGCACGCTCAACTATGCCGTCGGGAACATGCTGGTCGCCGTCAACGTAGCCCTGCGCAACGGACCGGCCGCGGTGGCCGATCCGTTCAGCGGCGAGGTCTTCTTCACCGACGGCGGGACCGCTTGGGTGCGACGCGACGGGAGCGACACGCCACTGGCACCGACGGCAGCCACCCAGCTGGTGGACGTGAACCTCGATCCGCCCTTCCCGAGCGCACCGGGCTTCCGGGCGGTGGACCTGCTCGCCCACCCCGGATTCATCGAACGCTTCCGACCGCGGGTCGTGTCCACGACACTGGCGTTGGCCTGGGTCGCGGCCGGCAAGCGCGCCGCATACGTCACCGACGGCGGTGACCTGACCGAGAGCGTGCACTTCGCCGCCGGCATCGCTCTGTGCCAGGCCGCCGGCTGCGTCGTCACCGGAGTCGACGGCGCTCCGATCGGGCAGGCAGGCCGGGGACTCGTCGCGGCCGCGGACGCCGAGACGCACGGGCTGTTGCTGTCGATGATCCGCGGTCGAGGCTAGAGACCGCCACATCCTTGCTGGGTCTTCGCACCCTGCGTCTCAGCGGGCCCTGTGGCCCCGTACGTTGCGAAGCCGACCGCTTTCACTTGACCGGAACCGTGCCTCTCGATAGTCATGCGACGCATTGACCCCACAGCGCCGTCGCGGTTGCATGCTTGTGGCCCTCCGGTGGGGAACCGGGGAGAAGGGCCATGTCCTGTATCTGGGGGGAAAAATGAGGGGAAGCACGAACCGGAGCGCCATCAGACGTGTGCGGGCCGCCTTAAGCGCCACGGTTGTGGTCTGCGCGGTCACGACGGCGCTGCCTGGAGTCGCTTCGGCCGAGCCGATGCCTGCGGCGGGGGCCGTGAGCGACAGCGGTGCCGGGGTCGAGCGGATCAGTGTCGCGCCCGACGGCACCCAGGGCGACGGCGACTCCGTCGGCGCCACGATCACGACCGACGGCCGGCGTATCGCCTTCTCGTCGTGGGCGAAGAACCTCACAGACGGCTACCCGATGACGTATGAAAAAGTGTTCGTCCGCGATCAGCGGACGAGCCAGACCATGCGGATGAGCACCAGCGCCCCTCCGATCCAGCGCCCGGTGATCAGCGGTGACGGGCAATACATCGCCCATTGGGGGCTGATACAACGAGACACGAAGACATTCCTGTCCCAGGTGAAGTCGGAAGGCACGATCGGCATCTACTGCCCGGGCCTCAGCTGCAGCCAGCCGTCGCTGAGCGCGGACGCCCGCTACATCGCCCAGGTCGCCACCTCCAATCGACCGCCGTCCCGGCAGCGCATCGAGGTACGGGACTGGCGCGCCAACACCACGGAGACCATCGCCGAGTACGAACACACCGCCTCGGCCCGTCCGTCCATCAGCGGCGACGGCCGCTTCGTCGCCTACCAGGACGGCCAGGCGGAGGACATCTTCGTGTGGGACCGGACCGACGGCACCTCCTCCGGCCCGATCGAGGGCCCGTCCAAGGCGGCCACACTCGTCCAGTTCAGCAAGGACGGCAGCAAGGTCGTGTACCTCTCGGGCTCCGACACCTACGTCCACGACGAGGCCGCGGGCACCGACCAGTTGGTGCCGAACGTGCGGGGCGTGGCCATCGATCCCACCGGACGCTATCTGCTGTACGCCCCGCACGACACGAGCGGACCGTCGCTCACGCTGCGCGACCTGGAGACGGGCACCGACGAGATCGTCTCGAACCAGCCCGCCTCGGCCGGGACCGACGCGGTCAGCGCCGGGGGGCGCGACGTGGTCTTCCATTCCACGGCCGACGACATCGTGCCCGGCGACACCAACGGCAAGTCGGACGTCTTCGTCCGCCGCTTCTACTGATCGCCCCGACCCTCACGCTCTCCTGCCGCCCCACCGCTCGCCCGGCCCGCCTGGCCTACAGGGCAGGGACCCTTCAGCGCAGCGGATTCAGTGCAGCGGACGGCACCGCTGACGCGGATCAGGCGGGGTGAAGCTGAGCCCGTTCTCATCCATCGCATTGAAGACGGTCACTCGCCCCGTCGCGAAGACGAAGCTGATGTCGGCGTTCACCCAAGCCTGACCTCGGCCTCCCCAATCGAGCAGATCGACCCTGGTGAGGGGGAGACCCCGCAGAGCGTGCAGTTGTGGAAGAGGCTCGGCACGCCACTGCAGGTCGAAGTCGGGCCACCGGGGCGGGACACCGGGGTCGATCGTGTTCCACGTGAGGGAGAGATCGTCGAACTTGTGATGGTTGATCTCGACCTGCTCGCCCTCGAAGTCGAGCAGGACCGGGCAGTCACAGAACCATGCGTCGTCCTGACGGTCCCAGACCGCCCAGACCCTCGTCAGAGTCCGGCCGACAAGACCCCGCACCCGATCCGCGTGCTCCCGCACGACGTCATCGCTGCGGCTCAGCCACTGCGGCTGGTAGCCCGCGATACCGAAATCGAACATTGCGTCATCGTGTCAGAGCTGCCTGGCATCACCTCTACGCAGCCCGGACAGCGGCCCTGACACGACAATCCAGCCGCGTTCCTTGGCGGCGGGGAGAGAGGCCGACTGGACAGCAGCTGTAGGAGCAAGCGCCTGTGTCACTCCGCCTCTTGAGGGGTGGACAGCGCTCCGAACCGGCGGGCGCCTCTCCTTCAGCGGCAGCGATGAGTTCCTGCGCTCCAGGCGGTCTACACGGACAACATCACTTCCACACCCAGGGGACCACGATGACCGAGAACCACACACCGCCGCCCACACCCTCCGAGCCGAGTGCGAAGGTGCGGGCGCTGGACTGCCTGGTCGGCACCTGGCGGGTCAGCGGCGGTGTCGAAGGCACGGTGACCTATGAGTGGGCGGCCGGGAAGTTCTTCCTTCTCCAGCACGTCGACCTGCACCAAGACGGCCTGGACATCCGCGGCTTGGAAGTCATCGGGCACCTCTTCAACCCGTTCGCGGGGGATGCGGGGCCCAGTGAGGACGTGTGGTCCCGGTTCTACGACAACCAGGGGAACACGCTCGACTACGTCTACGAGATCGACGGCACCACCCTGACCATCTGGGGCGGCGCGAAGGGATCCCCCGCCTATATGCGCGGCACTTTCAACGCGGCCGGCGACACCATGGACAGCGAGTGGGTCTACCCGGGCGGCGGAGGCTACAAGTCGACCATGACCCGTATCGATTGAGCCGTGGGACGAAGTCGTCGAGAGGCTGCGCGGCCAGTGCGCGTCCCTGGAGCTGCTCGTCAAGGAGGTCATGCCGGCCTTCCAGCGATCCGGCACGCACGCGCCGGGCCCACCGAGTTCGCGGAGGCCTCCCGGGGCGCGACACGCTGCCCCAAGGCGCGCACGCTGCGCCAAGCACGAGCGGGAGGAAGCACAGAACCGCGGCTGCTCAGGCTGACGCAGCTGACGCAGGGGCCACCAGTGCTCCGGGCGAGGAGCCGGGCCACGCGACGTCGTCGACTTCGAGCCACGGCGCCGCGGCCACGGCCGCAGGCGTGAGACCGGTGAACTCCTTGACCTCGTGATGCAGGTGGGACTGGTCGACGTAGCCGCTCTCGGTGGCGACGCTCGCCGCGGGGCGCCCCGCGGCGAGAAGGTGCGCGGCGTGGTCGAACCGCACCAGGCGGGCGGCGCGTTTGGGCGTGATGCCCAGCTGGGAGCGGAAGCGGGCCGACAGGCGCTTGCGACTCCAGCCGACCTCATCCGCCAAGTCCTCGACCCGCATGCGCCCCCGGCTGGTGAGCGTCCGCCGCCAGCTGTGGGCGACCTCCGGAGCAACCGGTGGGCGAGCGCTCAGCCGTCGGCCGAGGAGGTCCACCGCGATCGCGAACCGTTCGTCCCACGTCCCGGCGGCACGCAGCCTGCCCTCGGCGCGCCCGGCCTCGCGGCCCCAGACGTCTTCCAGGGACACCACCGTCCCGCTGAGCTCGGCCGACGCGCCGAGCACCGCGGCCGCCACGACCGGCTCAAGGCGGATCTGGAGACACTCGCCCGTGCGGACGCCCGCCCGAACCTGGCCGGGCAGGAGCCCGACGACGACACTGCCGCGCCCCGGCCGGCCCTGCGCGTCGTAGACGAGTCCTGTTCCCTCGCTCAGATCGAAGAACAGAGTGACGGAGGGGTGCGCGACCATGGAGATGTCCGTGGGCGTGGGGACCCGATAGCGGAACCCGGCCATGCTGACCCCGGGCAGTCGATCCGACGGGCGCGGGACGGCGATGTCGAACAGCGCCCAGTCGAGTGGTGTCGTGTCGGTCGACGGCATTCGGCCAGCCTAGGCCTCGGGCGACGGGGTGTCAGCGCCCGTGGCCGTGAAGCTCAGCAACAGCTTGCTGGTCGTATCGGGCGCTTCGAGCAGGGGCATGTGCCCCACACCCGGCAGCACCTCGACCCGCGCGTCGGGCACCGCGTCGTACTGATGCACCGACGACGGCTCCCAGCGAGGGTCCGCAGCACCGAAGACCGCGAGCACCGGCACATCGAGGGCCGCGAGACGCTCGGGCACGCTCCGCTCGGCGACGTATGCGGTGTACTGCCGGAGCACCGCCTGGAACGCGGCGTACGTGATGCTCCGAACCCCGGCGACCAAGTCGTCCGGCACGTCCACCGGCCGAGCGGTGACTGCCCTGATCCCACTGCGGATCCACGCATCCGAGCGCATCGACCAGATGAGCCGGCCCAGCGGCGGGCCCAACAGGAGCCGAAGGAGCAACGGCTGCGGAAGCAACGCGTCGAGGCTCGGTCCTGTGCTGATCAGCGAGAGTGACCCGACCAGGTCGGGACGCTGTTCGGCGAGCGCGGTGCCCAGGTAGCCGCCGCTGGAGTGTCCGACCACGGCGACCCGGCGAAGGCCGAGATCGTCGAGCAGCGCCGCCACCCGACCGGCCTGCTCGGGCACGTCGTACGACGCCGGGGCAGGGGACTGGCCGCATCCGGGTAGGTCGATCCGGATGACGCGATGACGGTCGGCGAGCGCAGGGATCATCGGGATCCAGGAGGCGCCCGAGGCCCCCGATCCGTGAATGAGCAGCAGGGGCGGCGCCTGCTGCGAGCCGTCGTGAACCACATGCATGCCATGCGAGAGCTGAACTCCGTCCTCACTCATGCAGGGATGATGTAGGGCTCGCGGGCCATCGGTCTTGTACAAATGTCGCCTCTGCGGGAGTTCGGCTCCTGAGCACTGTTCCGCAGCCGTATGCGAGCCGGATGCGCCCGGTGGGAGCGTCCATCGGTGACCGCCTCGTCCACCTCTGCACGCTGTGCCGGCGCACGCTCGGGCAGGCCGTCGCTGCTAGTCGTGGGTGAGCAGGCCCAGGCGGAGGGAGGCGAGGGTCGCGGACAGGAGGCGTGAGACGTGCATCTGTGAGATGCCCAGTGCGGCGCCGATCTCGGCCTGGGTCATTTCCTGGCCGAAGCGCATCTCGATGATGCGGCGTTCGCGTTCGTCGAGGTCGGCCAGGAGCGGGGCCAGGGCGTGCAGGTCCTCGAACACATCGATGGCGGGGTCCGCCTCGCCCATGACGTCGGCGAGGGAGCGGCCGTCGGCGGATGCCTCGCTGTCATCGCCCCCGGCGCGTGGGCTGTCCAGTGATCCGGCGGCGTAGCCGTTGGCGGCCATGATCGCCTCCAGGGCCTGCTCCTCGGTCACGCTGAGATCGGCCGCGAGCTCATTGACCGTCGGTTCACGGCCGAGCGTGGACGACAACCGCTCCTGGGACTTGACCAGTTCGATACGCAGTTCCTGAAGTCTGCGCGGTACGTGGACGGCCCAGCTGGTGTCACGGAAGTACCGCTTGATCTCCCCGAGGATGTAGGGGACGGCGAAGGAGATGAACTCGAAGCCGCGGTCGACGTCGAACCGGTCGATTGCCTTGATCAGCCCCACGGTGCCGACCTGGACGATGTCCTCCAGCTGGCCGTTGCCGCGGTTGCGGTAGCGGCCGGCGACGTAGTGCACCAAGGAGAGGTTCATCTCGATCAGGGTGTTGCGCGTGTAGAGGTGGGCGGGGGAACCCTCCTCAAGTGTCTGGAGCTGGTCGAAGAAGAGCTTCGACAACTCCCGGGCGTCCTTTGGCGCGGCCTCGTCGGCTTCTTCCGTCAGCGGCAGTCCGACGCCCTCGCCCCGCACCTGCCCGGTCGGCTCGGCGGCGTCGCCCACATCCACTGCCTGCCCAAACATCGTCTGACTCCCCACACTCTCGTCCTGCATGACTCTGTTCGCGACGACTTCTGTTCGCGACAACTCAGCTCGCGATGACCGTGAAGGGGTTGCCTTCACGGTCTTCCAGCACGGCCTCGCGCCGGCAAGGGGGCCCCTCCGGTGGTGAGATGACACGTCCGCCCCAGCCGGCGGCCGCCACGGCAGCCATGGCGACGTCGGCCACGCGGAAGCACGGGTGCCAACCCGGGGGCGTGGCGTCCTTGATCGCGGCGACGGTGCGCAGCCCGTCGCGCACCTCGATCCGCCCGTGGGCGTACTCCACCTCGCAGCTTGCGCCGGAGCCGCCCGCCCAGCCCAGTACGGCCCCGTAGAAGAGGGCCGCGGCGAAGATGTCCGGGGTGTGCAACTCGAGCCGGGCGATGGGGCCTTCGCCCACCGTCCAGCGCTGGTCGGGGGTTTGTTGGAGCAGGCCGAACACCGCTTCCTGAGGGCCCGCCGCCACGGCGAGCCGCCCGGCGGGGCCGGCCAGCGGCCCGACGGCCACGGTGGCGCCGCGCTCACGCAGCCGGCCCACCGTGGCGTCCACGTCATCGACGGCGAAGTACGGAATCCACCCCGTGCCGACGCCCAGGTCGCACGTGGCCTGGCTGAGGGTGCCCACCGGCGCTCCGGCCCGCAGCGCCAGGAACCGTGGCCGGACCGGCGAGTCGAGCATCCTGACATGGCACCAGCCAAGAACCCGGGCGTAGAACTCCGTGGCGGCCAGGGCGTCCCGTGAGGCCAGGCTCAGCCAGCACGGTGCGCCGCGCGGCCCGCCGGAAGAGCCCGGCGGCAGGCCGTTTGCCCGTAGAGTTAGTGGGGCCAGTGGCGCCGGTGGGGCTGGCCTTCGCCCGGCGGGCGGGACCAGCCGCAGCCCTCCGGCCCGGCGGAAGGGCCTGATGCCGGTTCCCGCGCGCCCCGCCTCCCGAGCCTGACCCCTTGTCCGCGGAGCCGGTCCCTCTCGCTGCTGCTGCGCACGCTCGTTGCTCACGCCGATGTCCCTTGGCACTGCGCCCTCTCCCCATCTGGTTCTGGCATCCGGTCTGGCACCCGGTTCTGGCGGTCCCGGCAGTGGTTCCGCACACAGGAGGTGGCATACCGGGACCTTCCTCACCCATCCCGGGGACCAAGGCCCTGTCCCTGCCGGTGCCAAAGGCCCGTTCCCCGCCGCCGCGTGGGCTGTGGGCCAGGAACCGTCCGAAAAGGCCCTCGGCCCCGGCATAAGAACGCCACCGCGGGGCACGCGAGAGGAGCTCGCCCAGGGATGGCAGACGGATCGAAGGAGAATCACCTGATGCGGACCATCAGGCGCATGCGCCGCGTGCTGTACGGGGCCGTGTGCCTCCCCAAGAACATCGACAGCCGTTCGTCGGTAGACAGGTCACAGCTGAACCGGGCCTAGCCGAGCCTCGTACCGCGATATAGCGTCAGTCCTCTCGTCGTGCCGCCGGCCGCATCACGCGAAGACCTTCGACGGAACCAGGACGGAAGCATGTCGCCAGAGATCTCGCCCTCCGGGAAGCGTTCCGGTCCCGGCTCGTCGCCTGAGCTGCGGGCCTCGCATGCGGATCGGGACCGGGTGGTGGACGTGCTGCGTGTCGCGGCCGGGGACGGACGGCTGACCTCGGACGAGTTGGACGAGCGCCTGGAGGCCGCCCTGTCGGCGCGGACCGTCAACGAACTCACGACGCTCACCGCGGACCTGCCGCCCGTGTCGGCCATGGCGGGGGCGGGCCTGTCCGTGACCGAGGTCAAGGACGTACTCCGGATCGAGCAGCGGTTCAGCGCCGTCGAACGGGTGGGCCAGTGGGTGGTGCCGAGGAGGCTGGAGCTCGCAGTGACGTGGTGCGACGTGACGCTCGACTTCACGCAGGCACTGATCACGCAGGACACGCTGCGGATCGACGTGGACATGCAAGGCAAGACCCTGACGGTCATCACCAAGCCGGGCGTGGTGGTCGATGCCGATGCCTTGGCCGTGGAGCACTGCAAGGTCAAGAACCGTCAGGTGCCGGACCCTGGTGTTCCGATCAGGCTGCGCGTGGAGCTGGCCGGCAAGAAGAGCCATGGCCGCGTCGTGGTGCGGCCCCCACGGCGGACGGTCGGACAGTGGCTGCTGCGCAAACCCAGGGGCGCTGCCGACGACAGATGATGGACTCCATGGAGGCGATCCATGGAGGCGAGCTGCCGGCGGCGCGGTCCGCTAGCGCGCGTCGATGAGGTGGCGCCGGAACCATCGGACGAGGCCGTCGTCCACCGTGCGGGCCAGCGGTAGTTGTGGCGCGGGCTCGATGCCGGGCTCGTCGGCGAGCGGATGCGCCAATCCGGGGATCGACAGCAGTTCGCAGCGCTCCCCGAGGGCGGCGACGAGGTCCGATGCGTCGGCACGCAGCCCCGGGTGATCGAGCGCGCCGCTGACGACCAGGAGCGGCGCGCGACGGGCGATGGCACCCGCCATGGCCACGAAGTCCAGACGGTCGACGGCCCTCTCTGACGTGGCGTCATACGGATAGTCCCCCGGGAACAGGCCGACGACGGACCGCATGCGGATCGCGGCATTGACGACGGCCCCGGCGAAGACCGGAATCTCGGTCTCGGCGAGGATGCGCAGCGCGACGGCCCCGCCCAGCGATCCGCCCAGCACGCCGATCGGGCCGTCATCGACCGGCAGTTGACCACGGATCGATGCCAGCGCGTCCGGGAACTCCGCGACCGCCTGCCGGACGAGCGGCTCCAGAAAGGACATCAGTACGTCCTTCCGTATCAGCTCCAGGCCGGCGTCCATGCTGCCGTCGACCATGCGCGCCCCGCACATCGGCATGCCGAGGTGCACCCGCCAGGCAGGCACGTCGTCCATCGGCAACGCGGCAGCGAATGCGGCGTCGGACCGTGGCGCGTCCAGCATGTGCCAGGTGACGATCAGCCGGGTGGCGTCGTCGTGGGCCGGCGGCAGCGCGGTGAACGGCACGCCGGCGGCCGTACCCGTGATCGGTGAGTGCATGCGGCCACGTTAGGCCCGCGGCGACCGGCCGGGAGCGGGGTATTGCCGTCAGCGAAATCGCTTCACGCCGAAGTGAACGGCGGTAGCGCGCCCGCGATCACGCGGGCCGTCGCTCGCCCGAGGTCGCGTACGGAAGGCGCGGTCGCCGGCAGACACCGCCCCGCTGCGGGTTCGTACACGCAGCCCAGCACCCCGGCGTGGTCGGTGACCGGCTCGGTCAGTTCGGAGTTCCAGCCGTGTGCGCGGAGGGCTTCGTGCAGTTCGCGAGAGGCTTCGCCGGGCACGACGGTGTCGGTGGTCCCGTGCACGAGCCGTATGGGCACCGATGTCTTTGCCGGGCCAACTGCTTGGAGGGGCACGGTGCCGGTGGTGGGGGCCGGGAGCCGGTAGCCGCCCGCGATGCCGATCACCGCGGCGGGACGCCAGCCGTCGAAGAGTTCGGGCTGCAGGGCGACGCCGAGCGCGGCGCGCGCCCCTGCCGACCACCCCGCGACGACGAGCTGCCGAGGGCCGTGCATGTCCTCCGGTGCCTCGCGCGCCTCACGTACGTAGTCGCGGCCGAACCGCAGGGCGTCGGTCAGATGCGCCCGGCCGCCGTCGGGCTGGTCCGAACGCCAGTCGGGGACAAGGACGGTGGGCCCCAACCCGGCGATCTCCCGGGCCAGCGGGGCCATCACGTCACGCTCGTCGGGCCCCATGCCGTGCCACAGCAGCACGCACCGAGTCTCCTGCTGCCCGGAGGCATAGATGTCGAGGAGTTTGGTGTGGCCGCCGGTGGCGTAGCCCACGGTCCGGGTCACGATCCTCAAGTCCGTTCCTCCAGGTCGGGCGGGGCTACAGGACGGCCGGGCCAACTCCCGCCGTGCCAACGCCCCTGCACGGTGCTTCATGCAACAGCCCACAGTCTCTCCGAAACTCGGCACGGCGTGTCCGATGGGGAGACGGCGCACAGGGAGCCGCCCTTGCTGCTGGGAGTCGGGCGCTTGACCCTCACGTGGCGTCAGGCCGCACACTCGGTGCCGTGGAAGATCACTGGACCGTGGGGCGCGTGGCGGAACTGGGCGGCGTCAGCGTTCGCACGCTGCATCACTACGACGAGATCGGGCTCGTGCGTCCGTCTGCGCGGACCGCGGCCGGTTACCGGGCCTACGCGGCGGGAGACGTGGAGCGGCTGCGGGAGGTGCTGGCCTACCGGCGGCTGGGCTTCGGGCTGCGGGAGATTGCCGAACTGGTCGGCGACCCGTCCACCGACGCGGTCGCGCACCTGCGCCGGCTGCGTGGCCTGCTGCTGGAGCGGCGTGATCGCGCCGACGCCATGATGGCGGCCATCGACCGGGAACTCGAGGCACGGGCGAAGGGACTGAAGGTGACGCCGGAGGAACAACTGGAGATGTTCGGTGCGCGGCTGTACGACGAGATCGGCGGTGCCTACACCGCGACACGGTGCACCGATCCGCGGATCGCCGCGCGGATCTGGAACGCGCTCGGAGACGCGCAGACGGTACTGAACGTCGGGGCCGGAACCGGCTCCTACGAGCCCTCCGACCGGGACGTGACCGCGGTGGAGCCGTCGGCGGTCATGCGGGCGCAGCGGCCTGCCGGCTCGGCGCCGTGCGTGGCCGCCGCCGCGGAGAGCCTGCCGTTCGAGGACCAGTCCTTCGATGCCGCGATGGCCGTCTCCACCGTTCACCACTGGGAGGAACCGATGGCGGGGCTGCGCGAGATGCGGCGCGTGGCCCGCCGCGTGGTGGTGTTCACCTTCGACACCGACGAACCCGGATGGCAGGACCGGTTCTGGCTGACCCGCGACTACCTGCCCGAGTTCGCCGCCGTCCTGGCGGCATTTCCCTCGCTTGCGGGGATGGCCGACACGATCGGCGCCCGCGCGGAGCCGGTCCCCATCCCGTGGGACTGCACCGACGGCCTCTTCGAAGCGTATTGGCGCCGACCGCAGGCGTACTTGGAGGAGCACGTGCGCCGCGCGATGTCCGTGTGGACGAGGGTCGGAGCGGAGGCCGAGCGGCGGGCGGTGCGGAGCCTCGGCGACGACCTCGACTCCGGACGGTGGGCCGAGCGCAACCGCGACCTCGCCGCCCTCGACGCGGCCGACCTCGGCCTGCGCCTGCTCATAGCCTGAACTGCTTCGCACCGCGGTCCATGTTCCACGGCGGTCAACCTCGACAACGCCGGCAACAACTTCGAGCAGGGAGCGGTTGACACGTTCGCGCTCCACTTGGCCGAACTCGGTGATGTGCAGCGCGTCCGGGTCCGGCACGACAACAAGGTCCCCTTCCCGGGCTGGTACCTCGACCGGATCTTCATCCGCAACGAGGACTCCAGCCAGGAATGGACCTTCCCCTGCAACCGGTGGCTGGCCCAGGACGAAGACGCCGGCGAGATCGAACGCGTCCTCGACCGCGCCTAAGCGCCCGCCGCGACAGCAGGGCCACGACAGCTGTGGGACGCGCCCTCACGGAGGAAGGGCGCGTCCCACAGCGTGTTCCACCCCCGGCCGTTCTACGGCCGGGACAGAGGAAGCGTTCATTCACCGCCCCACCGGGCAAGGAGATCGACTTCCTCTGGGCGCCCTACCTGGAGGAAGTCCGCGATCAACGGCCTTCGACCACGAGGTTGCCGTCTTCGGTGAGGCGGGCGACCTCGCCGGTCTTGTGGAAACCGTCGGAGGTGAAGGCGCGGGCGTTCTGGTCGGGCGCCTTGTAGTAGCCGCGCAGGGTGCAGGGGCCGCGCGTCCAGAGCTGTCCCGGGGTTCCCGCCGGTACGTCGGTGCCGTCCGCGGCGGTGATGCGGATCTCGTCGTCGGGCGAGAGGGGGCGACCGTGCGTGTGCTGGATGACGTCGTCGGTGTCGGTCGGGCGGGTGAGGGAGAGCAGCCCCTCGGCCCTCCCGAAGACCTGCTGGAGGCGGCAGCCGAAGGCGGGTTGGATGCGGGCCGCGAGTTCGGGGTGCGGACGTGCGCCGGCGATCTGGATGAGGCGCAGGCTGGAGAGGTCGTACGGGCCATCGTCCTGGGCGTCAAGCCACTGTTGTGCGGTACCGGGGTCCAGAGAGGTGACGGTGACCTTCTCGGCCGCGATCGCGCGGAAGGCGTCGGCGGGGGCGGGGTCGTCGAGCAGCACGACCGTGCCGCCGGTGGCGAGGGTGCCGACGATGCCGGGGCAGCCGGAGGCGACGTCAGATCCGGCCGGCAGGGCGGCGAGGTAGACGTCTTCGGGGCCCAGGTCGATCAGTTCGGCTGCCGCCCGGGTCTGGTACGCGTAGTCGTTGTGGGTGCGCGGGACCAGAGGAGGCGCGGCCGTGGCCCACTCCGACGGCGACGTGATCGCGTCCGACGTCGACGTGATTCCGTCCGACGGCACGAGGAACGCGACGTCGTTGGGGTCGTACGTGCGCTCCGGGTCCATCGGGGCGTCCAGGGAGCTGAAGGGAAAGAACAGACATCCGCTGAGGGCGGTGGCGAAGCCTCCTGAGGTGCCGTCGGGCCCGTCGAGGGTGAAGACGCGGCGCAGCCGCGGATGGTCGTCACTGATCGCCTCGACCATCTTGGCGTGGTCGAAGCCGCGGTGGACGCCGGGGCCTATGTAGGCGGCGGCCTCCGTCACATGGGCGAGGTGACCGACCTCGTCGGCACGGTACGAGGTGGGGGCGATCACCGGAAGGGCGCCGCCCCGCATGAGGGCGTAGACCGTGATGACGAACTCGGGCACATTCGGCAGCTGGACGATGACCCGGTCGCCGGCGCGGACGCCCCGGAGCGTGAGCCCGGCGGCCACGCGATCGACGCGACGGTTGAGCGCCCGGTAGGTGAGGCGATGTTCACCGTGGACGAGGGCGGTGCGGGTGGTGAACGTGCGGGCGTGCTCGGCCAGGAGCTGGGGAAGGGCGGCGCCCTGGTAGTAACCGCGGTCGTAGTAGCGGCCGATGGTCTCGGGCAGGCGCGGGGTGCAGCCGTCCAGCATGGTTCAGACTCCTTCCGGGTGCCGTGTGAGGATGTCGATCACGGCGGCTCAGAGTTCCACGCGGGGTGCGGAGGCGACAAGCACCTTGGTGGTCCCCCAGGTAGGGGCGGCCGCGGGCCGGAGTCAACTTCCTCTGCCGCACCTACACTTGTCGGCGACCCCATCAGACCCGTGGCGTGACGGAAGGTCCCGACGTGGCCAGCAAGTTCACCGAGCTCGCGATCGACTGTGCCGACCCCAGCGTTCTTGCCCGATTCTGGTGCTCGGTCCTGGACTACGAGGTGCAGGACGAAGAGGAGGGCGTGGTCACCATCGGCTCCCCTCTGGTGCCCGAAGGCAACAAACGCCTGGGCCCTGTGCCGCCGACGCTGACCTTCGCGCAGGTGCCCGAGGGCAAGACCATCAAGAACCGGCTCCACATCGACGTGAACCCCACCGACAGGGAGCAGGACGAAGAAGTCCGCCGTCTGCTCGACCTGGGTGCTCGCCCCGCCGATGTCGGCCAGACCGGCGACGAGAGCTGGGTGACGCTCGCCGACCCGGAGGGGAACGAGTTCTGCGTCCTTGCGGGCCGCCGTCCCTGACGGAGCCCCACACGCCGTCCGTGGCGGAGCCCCACACGCCGCACCAGGTTCGCCTCCGGTCGTCTGCCTGGCTCCGGTGACGTGCCGGGCGGATCGGCGGATTAGTCCGCAGGAGTGCAGCAGGCGGTGACACCGCAGCACGATTCGGCGGCGAGGCTCTCGGGGGCGGAGGCTTCGCCGGGGATGGGCTTGGCGGCGCGGACGACGGCGGAGTGCATGCCGTCGGCGACCGCGTGGGTCGGGGTGATCTCGATGCCGGTGAATCCGGCGGCTTCGAGGCCCTGGCGGTACTCGGCGAAGGAGAGCGCGCCGGCGATGCAGCCGACGTAGTCGCCGCGTTCGGCCCGCTGTTCGGGGGCGAGGGTGTCGTCGGCGACGACGTCGGAGATGCCGATGCGGCCGCCGGGGGCGAGGACTCGCATCATCTCGGCGAAGACGGCGGGCTTGTCGGTGGACAGGTTGATCACGCAGTTGGAGATCACGACGTCGATGGTGTTCGCGGGCAGGGGGATGGCCTCGATGGTGCCCTTGAGGAACTCGACGTTGGTGGCGCCGGCCTTCTTCTGGTTGGCCAGGGCCAGGGCCAGCATCTCCTCGGTCATGTCCAGGCCGTAGGCCTTGCCGGTGAGGCCTACGCGGCGGGCGGAGAGCAGGACGTCGATGCCGCCTCCGGAGCCGAGGTCGAGGACGCGCTCGCCTTCGTGGAGGTCGGCGACGGCGGTGGGGTTGCCGCAGCCGAGCGAGGCGGCGACCGCCTCGGCGGGCAGGGCACCGCGCTCGTCGGCGCCGTAGAGAGTGGAACCGAAGTTGTCGTCGACCTCGATCGCCTGCGGGCCGCAACACGCGGTGCCGCCCGCGGTGACCTGGACGGCGGCCGCGGCGTAGCGCTCGCGGACGGTCTCGCGCAGGTCGGTGTTCTGCTCACTCATGGCAGGGCTCCTCCGGCTGCATTGACGTTTCTCGATACAAGCTTGGAACTTGAATCGAAGCCTGTCAACATAGAAGCCTGTCGAAACAAGAACTTGTGGTGCTCGGCCACAGGGCGGCGCCGATGGGACACCCGGATGCCCAGGTCCTCCAGTCCCGTCAGATCGGCGGGTCAGCGGCCGGTGGATCCGTCGATCTGCTCGCGCAGGATGTCGGCGTGACCGGCGTGCCGACCGGTCTCTTCGATCATGTGCACCAGAACCCACCGCATCGAGGGCGCCGGCCCTCGGCGCGGGGCTCGCGGGGCGGGCAGCGTCAGATCCGGGCAGGCGTCGATGACCTGGTTCGCCCGCTCGACGGCCTCCCGGTAGTCGGCGAGGACGCCGTCGACGGTGTCCTGTGCGGACGGCCGCAGGGTCGCGACCCAGTCGCCGGCGTCCTCACCCAGGAAGTAGAACCGTTCGACGCACGCCAGATGCTTGGCCAGCCCGAGAAGGCTGGTGCCCGAGGGCACTCCGCCCGTACGGACCTGCGGCTCCGGCGTACCCGCCACCTTGTCCGCGACCGAGGTCCGCAGATAGTCGAGAAAGCCCCGCAGGGTGGCCTTCTCGTCGGCGCCGGCCGACGGGGGGCCGGTGTCCCTCGCCTTGGCCGTCGACTTGGCCGTCGCCTTGGCCGTCGACTTCGGCTTCGCCTTCGCCCGAGTTGGGGATTGCCGCGCACGGTTGTCTGGCATCGAGTCACTCCGTTCCGACGCGAAGTCGTGTGGTTCGGCGTGGGGTTCGGACGGTCGTGGGGCGGTCATCCGGCGGCGCACTGGACGAGCAGGACGTTGTCGATGACGGTGGCGCTCTCACCGGCGGGTCCGGTGGCCGGGCGGCGGGGCATGTCGGCGCGCAGGACGGACCAGCGCGCGGGGTCGAGATCAAGCTCGGCGGCGATCTCGACGGGCGTGGGGTAGTGGATGTCGGGGTCCTGGTTCCACGACCAGGGCGCGGCGGAGCCGTGGTCGACGACCAGCAGGAGACCGCCTGGCCGCAGCGCCCGTGCGGCGGTGCGCAGCACCCGGCTGCGGGACAGCGCGAACGGCGTGTGGAAGTACTGGGCGGATACGAGATCGAACTGTCCGGCCGGGAAGCTGTCGGCCAGATCGTGCTGTTCGGCGGTGACCCGGTCCGCGATGCCGAGACCGCGGGCGTGTTCCCGTACTCGTTCGACGGCGGTGGTGGAGATGTCCACGGCGGTGACGTGCCAGCCACGCCGGGCCAGCCAGAGAGCGTCACCGCCGGCGCCGCAGCCCAGATCCAGGGCGGTGCCGGGGTGCAGCGGCGCGGCGGTCTCGGCGAGCAGTGGGTTGACGCGTGCGCCCCCGGTGGGCCGGGTGCGGTAGTGCCGCTCCCAGAACCGTGCGGCGTCATCGCCCGCCGCGCTCTGGTCGCCCGCGGCATCGGCGGCGGCATCAGGGGTGGTGGGTCGCTGGCGCCGGGTGGAATCCATGGGAGATGCCCCTTCGTCGGCCGGCGTGCCGAGCGCGATCCGATACGCGCCCGCGCCGCCGGTGGTGTGCCGACAGCATCGACACCACCATTCCGCCCTTGCAAGAAATGTTGCGGATCCGCATTATCGGGGCCATGAACAACGGCATGAACAACGGCACGGACAACCCCGCGGAAGACGTGCTGGCCGGAGTCGGGCCACGCCTGCGAGCCCTGCGTCAGGCGCGCGGCGCCACACTGGCGGCGCTGGCAAGCGAAACCGGCCTGACCGCGAGCACCCTGTCCCGCCTCGAGAACGGCAAGCTGCGTCCCACGCTAGAGCAGTTGCTGCCTCTGGCCCGGGCGCACGGCGTACCGCTCGATGATCTCGTCGCGGCGCCACCCACCGGCGACCCGCGCGTCCACCTGCGGCCGGTGCGGCGATCCGGCCTGGTGCTGGTGCCCCTGACCCCGCGGGCCGGCGGCATCCAGGCCTACAAGGTGATCTATCCGCCCGCGGGCCGATCGCCCACCTTGAACCTGCAGACCCACGAGGGATACGAGTGGTTCTACGTCCTCGACGGACGCGTCAGGTTCGTCCTCGGCGAGCGGGAGTTCCAGATGGGCGTCGGCGAGGCCGCGGAGTTCGACACCCGCATCCCGCACTGGATCGGCAGCGCCGACAGCCAACCGGCGGAGCTGCTCGCCCTGTTCGGAGCGCAGGGAGAGCGCGCACATCTGGCACCGTCCAGCCACTGACGCCGTCCCCTGGCAAGAGCCGCGGTGATCGCCGCCCGTACTCTGGCGCGAGGAGAGGGGAGGGGCGATGGACACTGCTGTACGCACGCGCCGCGCGGCCACCGGCGGAAACCGGGAGGCCGGCCGCCGCGGACGCAGGTGGGGGCCCATCAGCTGTGGCGTGCTCCTCGCCATGCTGTCGGTCCTGCTGATGGTGCGGCTGACCGGCCTCGATGCGGGAACCCCGCTCGCCGTGCCGGTGGTCCTGTTCCCCTACGCCGCTGTCATCAGCGTGCTCGCTCTGGTCACCGTCATCGCCGTCCCCGCTCTGCGCTCTCGCTGGCCGGTCATCGGCGCGGCACTGCTCGCGGCCGCGTACGTGGTGCTGCTGGTCCCGCGGTTCGTGGCGCACGACCAGCCGCACATCCCGGCGCAGGCACCCCAGTTGCGTGTGGCCACCCTCAACAGCCACGTCGGCGGCGAGGACGCGCGTGCGCTGGTGCGGCTGGTCGAGTCCGAACGCATAGACGTCCTGGCCGTGCAGGAGCTGACCTCGGCCGGGATCGCCGCGCTCGCGGAAGCCGGTCTGGACAAGGTTCTGCCCCACCAGGAACTCCAGCCCCAGCACGACTCCTCGCTCTACTCACGCCTTCCGCTGACACGCGGAGGGCCGCTGGAGGCGGACACCGCCTGGCCCCAGACCACCGCGGAGGTGACGGTCGGCGGGCGCACCGTACGGCTGGTGGCCGTGCACACGTACTACCCGCTCGGCGACGCTCAGCGCTGGACCCGGGACATGACCGCCCTGACCGCCGTCGCCCGCGACAGTGGTCCCGACACCGTGTTCCTGGGCGATTTCAACGCCACGGTCGATCACGCACCGATGCGGGACCTGCTCACCTCCGGTGGGCTCACGGACACGCACGCCGAACTCGGCGAGGGCTGGGCCCGCACCTGGCCCGCGAACAAGAGCCTGTTGCCGCCTCTGGTCCATCTCGACCACGTCGTGCACGGATCGGGTCTGGCGGGCCTCTCGGTCGGCGAACGGACCGTACCGGGCACCGACCACCGGGCAGTCGTCGCCACGCTGGCCCTGCTGCCCACCGGCGAACGTGCGCGCTAGGCGCGCGACAGGGCCGCCGCCCGTACTGCCGCCCGTACTCCGCTGCGTCAGCGGGCGGCGATTCCGGCGAGGATGAGGTCGACGCCGGCGAGGAACTCCGCGCGGTCGTCGTGATCGCGTAGCTGGTCGGCGACGTCACGGGTGAACGCGTACTCGTCGGGATCGAGATCCGCCCACGCGGTCGCGGCGGTGTCGAGGAACTCGGCCCGGTTCGTGCCCGGTTGGACTCCGCGGGCGTTGGCCGCGTTCTGTCCGCCCACGCCGAGGATGTAGTTCAGGAGCGCGGAGGCGGCGGTGAACTGGGCGGGGTGGGGGACTCCGAGCGCTCGGACCTGACGCCCGAGGTGTTCGAAGACCCGCAGCATCGGTGACTGCCCCGGCGCGCGGGCGAGTTGGGTGCCGATCCACGGGTGGTCGTCGATCGCGTCGAAGACGCCGAGCGCGAGGGCGCGGATCGCGTCCTGCGGCGTCGTCGCCGCGTTGTGGGCGCTCATGGTGCCGGTGACGACGGCGTCGGCGGCGGCATGCAGGAGTTCGTCCTTGCCGGTGACGTGCCAGTAGATGGCGCCGGGCCCGGTGGCGAGGCGCTCGGCCAGCGCGCGGAAAGTGAGCCCGCGCTCGCCCGCCGTGTCGAGCAGCTCGATCGCGGCCTCGACGATGCGCTCCCGGGAGAGCGGTTCGTCCCGTCGCTCTGGACGACGTGTCCTGGTTGCCATGCGCCCATCCTGGCACACGCCTGGAACGCCGTTCCAGTCTGGAATGGAACAACGTTCCAGAGGGAACCGCGCCTGGCCTGCCCCGACCTGCCGGGCGCCCACCCGCCAGGCGTACGACATTCAAGGAGTCACCATGACCACGCACGTCACGATCATCGGCGCAGGGCTCGGAGGGCTGACCCTCGCCCGCGTCCTGCACGTCCACGGCATACCGGCGACGGTCTACGAGGCGGAGGCCTCGCCGACGGCGCGTTCGCAGGGCGGGATGCTCGACATCCACGAGGACAACGGCCAGCCGGCGCTCCAGGCGGCGGACCTGATGGACGCGTTCCGCGGCCTCGTCCTGGAGGGCCGCGAGGCAACACGGATCCTTGCCGCGGACGGGACCGTTCTGTACGACGACGACAGCACGCGCGGACGCCCCGAGGTACTGCGCGGCGAACTGCGCCGGATGCTGCTCGACTCACTCCCGGCCGGCACCGTCCGGTGGGGCCACAAGGTCAGCGGCGTCCGCGCCCTCGGCGAGGGCCGCCACGAGGTGACCTTCGCCGACGGCAGCACCGCGACCACGAGCCTGCTGGTGGGCGCGGACGGCGCGTGGTCACGGGTCAGGCCGCTGCTCTCCACCGCCACACCCGAGTACATCGGCAGATCGTTCGTCGAGACCTACCTCTTCGACGCCGACACCCGGCACCCGGCCACCGCGAAGGCGGTCGGCGGCGGATCACTGTTCACGCTCGCACCGGGGAAGGGCATCCAGGCTCACCGGGAGAACGGCGGAACCCTGCACACCTACGTGGCGCTCACCAAGCCGCAGGACTGGTTCGCCGCCATCGACTTCACCGACCCCGCTGCGGCCGCCGCGCGGATCGCCCAGGAGTTCGCGGGCTGGGCCCCGGAACTCACCGCGCTGATCACCGACGGCGAGACCCCTCCGGTCCTGCGCACCCTCAACGCCCTTCCCGTCGACCACCGGTGGGACCGGGTGCCGGGAGTGACCCTGCTCGGCGACGCCGCCCACCTCGCGGCCCCCAACGGCGAGGGCGCCAACCTGGCCATGTACGACGGCGCGGAACTCGGCAAGGCCCTGGCCGAGCACCCCGACGCCATCGAGACCGCGCTCACCGCATACGAACAGGACCTGTTTCCCCGCAGCGCCGCGGCCGCCACCGACGGAGCCGACCTCCACGAACTGCTCTTCGGCGACGAGGCACCCCACAGCCTGGTCAACATGTTCACCGGACACGCGTAGCCCCGAACCAGGCATTCGCCGCCGTGCGGGCCTCGGGTTCAACGCGGGGGTTGCCCCCACCCCGCCCCGGGGGATCGTCGGAGTGCCCCAGGCCGGCGCTTCATGATCCGCTGTACGCATGGAAATTGAGCGGACCAAGCGCGAGAAGTTGATGGCACGCATCGGGTGCGTGGCGTGGATCGTGGGTGTTGTGCAGTTCTTTGTCATCCATGGGATCGCGCAGTCGGCGTGGGCGAAACCGTACAGCTGGGCACGCTTCAACATCAGCGACCTGGGCAACGCCCACTGCGCCCGGCAGGCGGAGCCCGAACCGCGTTACGTCTGCTCGCCCGAACACGACCTGATGAACGCGGCGTTCATCGTCCTGGGCGCTCTGCTCGTCATGGGCGTCATCCTGACCGGCGCTTCTCTGTGGCGCAGAGGATTCGTCGCGGTCACGGCCCGGGTGCTGCTGGCCGGTGCCGGAGTGGGGTTCGTCATGGCGGGCCTCGCCCCCGCCGACGTGAACGAGAACCAGCACGTCCTGGGCGCCCTGCTCATCATGGCGCTGGGCAACATCGGCCTCTTCCTGGCGGGACTTGGCTCCTCGGCCGCCGTTCCTCGTGTGCTGCGCCGCGCGACCAGTGTGCTGGGCCTTGTCGCACTCGTGGCCCTGGGGCTCTTCCTCTCCCACCAGTACCTCGGACTCGGCATGGGCGGCATGGAGAGGGTGGCCGCATTTCCCATCCTGGCGTGGGCGCTGGCGGTCGGCACCCTCGGCCTGATCCGCCCGACATCGAGCACACCGAGCACACCGACCCGGCACGCCCTCGCTGCGAGGTCTCCCGCACTCTCCTCAGCCGAGTGAGCGAGTGAGAATGACGGCCCTGCCGACGTTGACGCTGAAGCGGAATGAGGGTTCTCTCGCTGGAGACGAGGTGCGGGAACGTCCCGTACCGGAAGGGGAGACATCCCAGTCATGCCATCTCAGCGAGGACTCGGTGTGGCCGTCGTCGGCACCGGGAAGATGGGCGCCGACCATGTGCGCCGGCTCCATGACGTCATCAGCGGAGCGCGGGTGGCGGCCGTCGTCGACATCGAGGCGGACCGGGCGAAGGCCCTCGCCGACGCGATCGACGGGTGCACGGCCTACACCGAACCGGCGGCCGCCCTGGCGGCCGACGACGTGGATGCCGTACTCATCGCCTCTCCCGGACCTGCCCACGAGGCGGTCCTGATCGAGGCCCTCGGCCGCGATCTGCCGGTGCTGTGCGAGAAGCCGATGACCCCGGATGCGGAGTCGGCCCTGCGGGTCGTGGAAGCGGAGCAGAGTCACGGGCGCCGCCGCATCCAGGTGGGCTTCATGCGGCGCTTCGACACCGAGTACGCCAAGCTCAAAAGGCTTCTGGACAGCGGCGAGTTGGGTGCGGCGCTGATGCTGCACCAACGGCACCGCAACCTGGACATGCCACCGGGGTTCACCGACGCGATGCTCATCACCAGCTCCGTCGCGCACGAGGTGGACGCCACCCGCTGGCTGCTCGGCCAGGAGATCACGGCGGTCACCGTGCACAAACCCGCCGCGTCGTCGCTGGCCCCTGCCGGAATGAGCGACCCTCAGCTCGTTCTCTTCGAGACCTCGGCGGGCGCGCTCGTCGACGTCGAGATCTTCGGCCACTGCGGTTACGGCTACCAAGTGCAGGCCGAGGCGGTCTGCGAGCGGGGCACCGTGCGCATCGGGGACGAACCAGGGCCCCGGGTGAGCGCCGACGGCCGCTGGGGAGGCCGCGTCCCTCCGGACTACATCGAGCGTTTCGAGGACGCCTACGACCGCGAGGTGCAGGCCTGGGTGGACGCCACCCGCCGGGGCGAGACCACCGGAGCGGATGCCTGGGACGGCTATGCCGCCGCGGTCGTCTGCGGGGCGGGCCTGGTGTCCCAGCGGGAGGGCGGACGGGTCGAGGTCGCGCTGGTCGAGCGGCCCGCCCTCTACCGGTAGTCCAGGAGCAGGTAGCCCTGGGCCGCCTTCAGGCGGTGCAGGCCCGCGATGAGCCGCTCCTGGTAGGTGGCTGCGGGTTCGTGGAGCAGGGGCCGACCTCCCCGCTGCCGTAGGGGTGCCGGGGGCCGTGGGTATCGCCGAGCCGGAGGTCGACCGGGCTTCGAACGACGGACGGAGCGCCGACGGCGAGGCCAGACGAGCACGCCCCCGGCCGATGGGTCGGCCGGGGGCACCGTCGCGGAGCCTACGGGCGGACCGTGAGCACCAGCTTCCCCGTGACGCGGCCCGTCTCGCCCTGCGCGTGCGCCTTGGCCGCATCAGCGAGCGGGTACGTGTCCGAGACGTGGACCCGCAGCTGTCCGGACTCGGCGAGCGCCGCGACCGCCGCCATGCCCGCCTGGTCGTGCTCCACCAGCATGTCCGTGGCCCGCACGCCCAACTCGGCGGCGCGCGCGCTCACTTCACCGAAGTTGCCCGGCAGGATCGACACCAGGATGCCGCCCGGCCGCAGTACCTCCAGGGAGCGCAACCGGTCCTCGCCGCCCAGCGGGTCGAGGACCACGTCGATGTCGCGGGCCTCCTTCACGAAGTCGGCGCCGCGGTAGTCGATGACCTCGTCCGCGCCCAGGCCGCGCACGAAGTCGTGCTTGGCGGCGGAGGCCGTGCCGATGACGTACGCGCCGCGCGCCTTGGCGATCTGCACCGCGACATGGCCCACGCCACCGGCCGCCGCATGCACCAACACCCGCTGCCCCGCCTCCACATGGGCGTTGTCGACGAGGGCCTGCCAGGCGGTCAGCGCCACCAGCGGCAGCGCGCCCGCCTCGATGTGGCTCAGCCCGGCGGGCCTGGGCACGAACGCGCGGGTGGGCCCGGTGACGTACTCGGCGTGCGAACCGGCCCCGTACGGGTAGGGCAGCATGCCGAACACCTCGTCGCCCGGCTTGAACAGCGAGACGCCGATGCCGACCGCCTCGACGACGCCCGACACGTCCCAGCCGAGCGTGAACGGCGGCTCGCCCAGGAAGGCGCCGAACCGGCGGTGCTTCCAGTCGGTCGGGTTCACCCCCGCCGCGTGCACGGCTACGAGGATCTGGCCGACACCGGGCTCGGGGCGCGCGACGTCGACCTCCTGCAGGACGTCGGGGTCGCCCAGGGCGACCTGGCGAATGGCCTTCATGGTCGGCTCGGTCGAGGGGGTCGGCTCTGCGGACTGAGAAGCGGTGTTCTTGGTCATGGCTCAAGACTGCGGCACGGGCCTGACCTGGGCAATGGCAAGATAGCCATTCAGCGATAGAATCGTGCCATGGCCTCGACGCAATCCTCGACGGAATTCCCGACGCGATCCTCGATGCAATTCCTCGCCGCCCGCCCGCACCGCGTGGTCGTCCTCGCACTCGACGGCGTCTACCCCTTCGAGCTGGGCATCCCGAACCGCGTCTTCACGCTGGTCCCCGGGGCCTACGAGGTGGTGACCTGCGCGGCGACGGACGATCGCACGGTGCGGACCGACGCCGACTTCACCATCACCGTCGGGCACGGCCCCGAAGCGCTGGAGAGCGCGGACACGGTGGTCCTGCCGCCCTACGACCTGCGGCTCATCACCGCCGAGCTGTCGCAGCCGGTGCGCGACGCGCTCGCCCGGATCAGGCCCGGCACCCGCTTCGTGTCCATCTGCACGGGAGCCTTCACGCTCGCCGCGGCCGGCCTGCTCGACGGGCGGCCCGCCACCACGCACTGGGCGCTCGCGGACCACTTCCGCAAGATGTTCCCCCATGTCGCCCTGGACCCGGACGTGTTGTTCGTCGACGACGGCGACGTACTCACCTCGGCGGGGGCCGCGTCCGGAGTCGACGTATGCCTGCACGTGGTGCGCGCCGACCACGGCAGCGCGATCGCCAACCGCGTCGCCCGGCACTGCGTCGTGCCACCGTGGCGGGAGGGCGGCCAGGCCCAGTACATCGAACAGCCGATACCCGACGAGGGCGCCACCGGCACCGCCGCCACCCGCGCCTGGGCCCTGGAACACCTCGACCGACCGCTCGCCCTGCGCGAACTGGCCGCCCACGCCCGCATGAGCCCCCGCACCTTCGCGCGCCGCTTCCAGGAGGAGACGGGCACGAGCCCCGGCCGGTGGCTGATCCAGCAACGGGTGCACCGGGCCCGGCACCTGCTGGAGTCCAGCGACCTGCCGGTCGACCGGATCGCGGCGGAGGTCGGCTTCGCCACCGGTACGTCCCTGCGCCAGCACTTGCATGCCGCCATCGGAGTGTCGCCGCAGGCGTACCGCAAGACGTTCCAGGCGGGGGCGGTGGCCGTCGGGGAGTGAATCTCCACCGAAGTGACCGGTGCCCGCCCAGGGACCTGTTTGACCTTGACACGGTGACAAGGCCTTCACTCCTTGCCAAGGAGGTGGTCTCGATGACGACCACAAGACAGGACCCGAATGCGATACGCGCACTCCAAGGGCTGGAGGACGACCGTTCCTCCGTACGGCTGCGGGCCGCTCTCGCGGTCGGCACGACGCCCGACCCGGGCTTCGTCGACAAACTCATCGAGCGGTGCGCACTCGAGCCCGAGTTCTACGTACGCGACATGCTGACCTGGGCCCTCACCCGCCACCCGGCGCCCGTGACGCTTCCCGTACTGCTCCGCGAAGTCCGCTCGCGGCACTCGCAAGCGCGCAGCCAGGCGCTGCACACGCTGTCCAAGATCGGCGACCGGCAGGCGTGGCCGGCCATCACCCGGGCGCTGTTGTCCGACGCCGACGACGAGGTGGCACGCAGCGCCTGGCGGGCCGCGGTAGTGCTCGTGCCACAAGGCGAGGAGTCCGCGCTGGCAGCGGTGTTGGCGACACAGCTCGGTCGCGGCGGGCGGCAGACACAGCTGAGCCTCAGCCGGGCGCTGGTCGCCCTGGGCGAAGAGAGTGTGGCGGCACTGCATGCTGCGACGATGGCGTCTGACCCACGCATGCGGACGCACGCACTCGCCACCGAACGGCTGCTGCGCGAGCCGGACACCGGGTTCGAGTTCGCCGTCGAGGAGGCGAAGCGCGTCGTGGCCCTGGGCGGGTCCGGACAGGAGGGACGATAGGGCGTGTTGATCGGTGAGGTGGCGCGACGGTCCGGGGTCAGCGCCCGCATGCTCCGGCACTACGAGTCGCTCGGTCTGGTGCGTCCATCGGGCCGTACCGGCTCCGGCTACCGGGAGTACTCCGGGGAGGACATCCGCCGGATCTTCCACATCGAGAGCCTGCGGACGCTGGGCCTGTCGCTGCGAGAGATCGGGCGCGCGCTCGACGACCCCGGCTTCGCGCCCTCGGCACTCGTCGGCGACCTCATCCAGCAGTCACGCGCACGCATCGCGGCGGAGACCGAACTGCTCACGCGGCTGCGCCGGATCGACGCCGCGGAACCGAGCGGCTGGGAGGACGTCCTCCAGGTCGTCGCGCTCCTCCAGGCGCTGGGGTCGAAGAGCGCCGACGCGCGTCAGCGCGCGGCCCTCTCCTCGGTCGACGACGTTCCGGTACCGGTGGAGGCCCTGGTCGAGGCGGCACTGAGCGAGAAGGAGCCGAACGTCGCCGGCGCCCTTCGATGGGCGCTGGCGCGATCGGGCGACGGCGGCACGGCACTGCTCGCGGAGGGGCTCGGCTCACCGGTGAGCGCGGTACGGAAGCGTGCGGTCCAGTCCCTCGCCGAGCTGCCCGGAGCTGAGGCCGCCGCGCACCTGCGGGACGCGCTGGGGAACCCCGATGCCGTGGTCCGTGGGTACGCGGCCCTGGCATCGGGGTTCCGTGGAGTGGCCGAAGCGGTCCCGACGCTCATCGAGATGATCGTGGAGGGCAGGAACGACACCGATGCCGCCGATGCGCTGAGCGTGCTGGCGAGCGACACGGCGACGTCGGAGGAGATCGCGACCGAGCTCGTCGACCGCCTCGCCCACGGCGCCACTGAGGAGCCCGCACGCGGACGGCTGACCCAGGCCCTGGCGGGCGTGCCGGGGACGACGGCCTCACGTGCCCTCGTGGAGCTGTCGCAGGACGCCGACCGTGCCGTGGCGCTGACTGCGGCGTACCTGCTGCGGCTGCGCGACGCACAGTGACGGACGGTCTTCGACTGGGATTCCCCCGGGGACGACGGGGCCCACGATTGTCCATGTCCATGTCCATGTCCATGTCCATGTCCGGGTCCGTGTGCCTGTTCAGGTGCTGCTCGCTCGTGCCGAGCGGAGTTGAGCGCGCAGGGCAGCCAGGCGGGCGCGGTCTTCAGGCGTGGCAAGGCCGGCGCCCAGGGTGAGGAGCGACAGGAGCCGCACCGGGCGCACGGCTGCGGCCGCGGCCTCGAGCTGTGGTGACCGTCGAGGAGGAAGTGCGTCAGGCCCCAGTGCAGACCACGAGCACCCTGCGCCCCGGCCCGCCTCCGGTCTCCCGCTGCTCCGCCTCAAAGCGCACCCTCGCTTCGGCGGCCCGGACACCGAGGCTGCGCGGCTCGCCCAATGTGATCAGCATGGGCCCAACGTATGCGACGCCAAGGGGAGTTGCGGAGTTGTCGCCGCCGCGGACGCGGTTCGCGCGACCACGACCGTAGGGCCGGAGGCTGGGTAGGGCCGGAGGCCTGATCGGGCCGGTCGGGCGCCGCCGAATAAGGCCCCGGAGGTACTTGTATGGGCCAGCTTTCGAAGGTGGGGTTGCACTGGATCTGTTACTGCACGCAATGGTGCGTGCACCGAAAGTAAGGAACGAACATGGGTAACCGCCAGTCCCCCCAGGACAAGAACCGCGCCCGTCGCAACCAGGAGCGCAACGCTCAGAAGCCCCGGCGGCAGGACGAGCAGACCGACGTCGAGAGGACCGAGAGGAACCAGCGCCCTGAGCCCGGTGCCAAGCCGGGCGGCGACATGGACTTCTAGGGCTGGCGGGCCCTGACCGCAGCGCCTCACCTGACCTCTGACGAGGCGGTGGGGCGCTGCGGCTGTCCGGGGGTGATCCACGGGTGGTCCATGGGTGATCCCATGGGCGCATGCTGCTTCCGCCCTCGCCGCATCCGGCGGGCGGCGCGCGTTCGTCCGTGTGGCATGGCACTGACAGGGGCGAGGTTGCCGCCATGACGGGACTCGGCCCCGTCGCCTGGCCGCCTGCCCCGATGAGGACCGAGAGGCTGGTCGGGTTCGATCGGCGCGACGCAGAGCGTCCTGGGCACGTGCGACCCGATGCCGCGGAGGCCGAACTCGGCTACCTGTTCCTGCCGGAGGCGTGGGGATGCGGGTACGCCGCCGAGCCATGCGCGGCGGTACGCGACTGGTTCGCCGACACATTCCCCGGCGAGCCGGTGGTGCTCTGCACCCGGAGCGCCGACGACCGCGCGATGCGCCTCGCGGCGAAGCCGGGATTCACCGAGGGGAGCGGTTCGAGGAGCTTCGAGGAGTACGGCGCCGAGCAGCGGTTCGGCGTGTGGTCCTCGCTTCCGTACGGCCCTGCGGACCGGGGCCGCAGCGCAGCGACGATGGTTGCCCTTTCCGCGTGAGTACGGCACAAAAGTCCGCCGAAGCGTCCTGACCCGCTGATGCAACCGACGCATCCGCACCGCGGAGGGCACGCGACACATTGACCCCCGGCGTTTCCCGGTGTTCGCTCGCCTGCGGTGCACCTGGTCATGACCGATCGCCGTAGTGGCTGATGGCCGGGGTGTCCGGCGCGAGCATGCGTTCTTGCGCGGCCGAGCCGGCCGACTTGCTCGCACCGGCCGGGGGCAGAGCCCCCGGGGGACGCCGCAGGGGGACAGCACGCGGGGATCGACACGCTCTGCCATGCCCTCCTCCTTCCGCGCGGGCCCGGACGGCACATGGAGACCGACCGCTGTCGACACAGGAGGAACGATGACCGTTCATCAGCGCGTGACGGCCGCCGGCGCCGCGCTCGCCGCCCTCTGCGCCGTGACCGTACTTTCACCCGCGGGCGCGTCCGCCGCCCCTGCCGCCGCGCCGCGCACCGAGCGGGTGAGCGTCGGCCCGGCAGGCGCCCAGGGCAACGCCGCTTCCACGAACCCCGCCATCAGCGCGGACGGCCGCTACGTGGCGTTCGTCTCCGCATCCCGGAACCTGGTCGCCAACGACACCAACGGCACGCCCGACGCCTTCGTCCGCGATCTGCGCACCGGGACGACGGAACGCGTCAGCGTCAAGAGCAACGGCAAGGCGAGCCACGGTGTCGTACGGGAGGTCGCGCTCAGTCCCGACGGGCGGTACGTGGTCTTCACCTCCACCGCCGACGATCTCGTGAACGGCGACCCCAACGACCTCGACGACGTCTTCCTGCACGACCGCGACACCGGCAAGACCCAACGGATCAGCCCCACCGGCGCCTCCTACGAAGGGCTGCGCACCAACCTGACGTACGACCCCGCGGTCAGCAGCGACGGCCGCTACGTCGCCTACGCGTCGGGCGCCGAGGATCTCGTCGCGGGGGACGCCAACAAGCGGGACGACGTCTTCCTCTACGACCGCAAGAAGAAGACCACGGAGCTGGCACAGCTCTCCAGCGCGGGACAGCAGGGCGAAGGCGACGCGTTCGCCCCGGCGTTCGCGGGCGACTCCGGCGGCCGGTACCTCGCCTTCACCTCCAACGCCTCCAACCTGACCGAGGAGGAAGACCACGCCTCCGCCACGGACATCTTCCTGCGCGACCGCGACAAGGGCACCACGGAACTCATCAGCATCCCGCACAGCTACAACCGCAAGACCCCGTCCTGGGACGCCGCCCTCAGCGGGGACGCCCGCTACGTGGCGTTCACCTCGGCCTCCCGGTCGCTCGGTCCCGAGGGGCCGGCCCCCACCAGCTCGCACAACGTCTTCCTCTACGACCGCGAGACGAAGCGCATGCGGCTGGTCAGTGCCGCCCCGGACGGCACACCGGCCAATGGGGACAGCGGCGGCGTCTCGCTGAGCCGGGACGGGCGCTACGCGGCGTTCACCTCCGCTGCCTCCAACCTCGCCCCTGAAGAGGACGGGGACAGCAGCGCGGACGTCTTCCTGCGGGACATGCAGACGGGGGAGGTGCGCCTGATCAGCGGTGAGAGCGAGCCGGTGTCCGAGGACACCGAGCCCGGGTCGCGGACCGGCGTCAGCGACGAGGGCGGCGCGGTGGTGTTCGACTCCCCGGCGGGCAACCTCGTACCCGACGACACCAACGGCGTGGCCGATGTCTTCCTGCGCCGGCTGGATCAGCTGAGCTGACGCAAGGCGCCTACAGGTGGGGGATGATCGCGGGGAGCAGGTCCTGGAAGGTGCGGCCGGACGCCGGTTCGCCGATGGCGGCCATCTGCCAACCGCTGCCGGAGCGGTGGACCTTGGCCATGATCTGGGCGGTGTTTTTGCTGCCGCCGGTGAGCGTGTAGCGGGCGAGCTCCTGGCCGGTCTGCTCGTCGATGAGACGGCAGTAGGCATTCTGGACCTCTTCGAAGGTCTGCCCGGTGAAGGAGTTGACGGTGAAGACGATCTGGTCGATGTGCACCGGGACGCGCTGCAGGTCGACGACGATGGATTCGTCGTCGCCCTGCCCGGTGCCCCCGACGAGGTTGTCGCCGCTGTGCTGGACCGAGCCGTCCTTGCTGGTGAGCTGCTGGAAGAAGACGACGTCGGCGACCTCCTTGCCGGCGACGAGCACGGCGGAGGCGTCGAGGTCGATCTCACGGTTCCCGGTCAGTTTGGCGAGGAAGCCCTTGCGCGGGGCGGCCTGCCAGCCGAGCCCCATGCGTACGACGCTCAAGGCGCCGCCGTCGGACTTGCTGAGGCTGATCTGCTGGCCCTTGGACAGGTTCACCGATGACATGTGCGGCCGCCTTGGCTCGGAGAGGGAGAGGGAGAGGGAGGGGGAGGGGGAGGGGGAGGGGGAGGAGGGAGAGGGAGAAGGAGCAACGCGGAGACCTGCGACGGACTCAGACGTCGACGCCGAAGTCGGAGGCGATGCCGGACAGGCCGGAGGCGTAACCCTGGCCCACGGCACGGAACTTCCACTCCTCGCCGTTTCGGTAGAGCTCGCCGAAGACCATCGCGGTCTCGATGGCGGCGTCCTCGGACAGGTCGTAGCGGGCGAGTTCGGCGCCACCGTCCTGGTTGACGACCCGGATGAACGCATTGCGCACCTGGCCGAAGCTGTGCCCGCGGCTCTCGGCGTCATGGATGGACACCGGGAAGACGATTTTCGAGACCTCGGCGGGCACGGTCGCGAGGTTCACCTTGACGATCTCGTCGTCGCCTTCCCCCTCGCCGGTGAGGTTGTCACCGGTGTGTTCGACCGAACCGTCCGGGCTCTTGAGGTTGTTGTAGAAGATGAAGTGCTGGCTGGAGGGGACCTTGCCGGACTCGTCCACCAGCAGGGCGGACGCGTCGAGGTCGTAGTCGGTGCCGGTGGTGGTCCGCACATCCCAGCCCAGACCGACCAGCACGGCCGTCAGCCCCGGGGCCTCCTTGCTGAGCGAGACATTGCCACCCTTGGCCAGAGAAACGCCCACTGCTCTCCTCCTCCGTCTCCGTGTCACCGGTTCGGGCCCGCAGCACGGGACCCGCCAAGAATCTACAGCACTGTAGAGGTGGAGGGGGTACGGCGCGGCGGACAACGAGGGTGAATCAGCCAGGCCTGGCGGCGAGTTGAGGATGCCGCCGGTCGGTTCGCGTCGGGGGCGAGTGAACGCCGGCCGAGCAGGAGAGGAGAGCGGTCGCGCGGCTGGAGATTCGCGCGCGGGCGGTGCTGTCCGATCCCATGCGGCCTGGCGTCCAACTCGTCCGTCACCGAGGTGACTTCGTGGTCGATCAGGCTTGCTGCTGAGTGATGTTGACCATCCAGGTGATCCCGAACCGGTCCACGAGCGTGCCGGCCTCGTCACCCCACGCCTGCTTCTCCAGAGGCATGATCACAGTCCCGTCGGTGGCCAACTGCTCGAAATGGGACCGGAGTTCGCCGCCGTCGCCGCCGAGGTAGACCGAAATGTTGTTGCCCGGCTGGTAGGGCACCCTTTCCGGCACGTCCCAAGCCATCAGTGTGTATCCGTCCGGGGTGTCGAGCCGGGCATGCATGATCTTGTCGGCGTCGGGAGAGTCCGGTGCGCCGAAATCCGCGACCGAGCCGATCTCCAGCTTGCCGCCGAAGACCTCCTGGTAGAACTCCATCGCCTGCCGCGCGTTCCCGTCGTAACTGATGTACGGGTTGAGTTGAGACCCCACCGGATTCTCCTTCGTGTGAGTGAATTGCCGGGTTCGGCCCAGCGGTAGCTGCGTGCGTGGCCCGGACCGTGGAAGTGGCCGCTCAGGCTCTCCGAGGGGCACTCCGTGGAGCCTCCCAGCAAATCGCGACACCCTGTGTCACGTATTCCTCTACCGTTCTCGCATGCGCGCCGATCGGTTGGTCTCTCTGGTTCTGCTGCTGCGCCAGCGCGGTCGGCTGTCGGCGACCGCGCTCGCCCGCGAGCTGGAGGTGTCCACCCGCACCGTGCTGCGTGACATCGAGGCGCTGTCCGCCGCCGGCGTGCCGGTCTACGCCGAACGCGGCCGGCACGGCGGGTTCGCGTTGCAGCCCGGTTTCCGGACCGAGCTCATCGGCCTGAACCACGAGGAGGCACTCGCCCTGCTGGTCGCCGGATCACGGCGCGGCGCCCAGGCGTTCGGTCTCGGCTCGGCGCTCGCTTCGGCCATGCTCAAGGTGGTGGACGCGCTGCCCGAAAGCCATCGGGACACCGTGGCAGGCGTGGCCGAGCGATTGCTCATCGACCCTGAGGCCGACCTCCTCTCGCGTCGGCTGGTCGCCGAGGAGGTGCCCGACCCCATCGCGGCCGAGGTCCGGCGCGCGGTGTTCGCCGGACACAAGCTGCGCATCCACTACGCGGCGGTGGACCGGACGGCGACCTGGCGCACGGTGGACCCGATCGGCCTGGTGACCGTGCGCGACCAGGGCTACTTGCTGGCCACGAGATCCGGCGAGGACCGCACCTACCGGCTGTCGCGGATCGTGGCCGCCAAGGAACTCGCCGAACCCGCACAGCGACCGGACCGGGTCGACCTGGACCGGGCCTGGCAGGAACGCAGCACGCGGTTTCGCACCGGTGGCGACCAAGTCACCGCGCTGGTACGGGTGGCCCCTTCGCTGCGGGAGGACCTGGTGGGCACCGCACTGGCCGTTCTCGCGGAAGAAGCCGAAGACGCCGGAGCCGAAGAAGCCGAAGGAGCGGACACAGATGGCTGGTTGCGGCTGGAGGTGACCTTCCAGGATGCGCGGCACGCCGAATGGGCGCTGTGGCAACTCGCCACCCAAGCGGAGGTCCTGGCCCCGCAGTGGCTGCGCACCGCCCTGCGCGACCGAGCCGCCGAGGTCGCCACCCGCTATGCGGCGTCCTGAGCGCCGAAGACGTTCTTGAAGCGACGTTCTCTCAGCGGTAGGTGTCCTGCCGTGGCGGTCAGTCGGCCCGGCACGCTGGTCAACGTGGTCGGGGGCGCCCTCCCGCTCGCTCAGTCCAGGATTCCGACGTCGTAGAAGAAGCGGTAGCGGTCCGGGTCGTCCGGCAGGAACCAGTGGAAGCCCTCCAGGAGGAAGACCGCGACCAGGTTCACCGCGATCACCAGGGTGAGGAAGCCGAGCACGATCCGGTCCGCCGTCCCGTACACCCCCGACGTAGGCACCGAGGCGGCGGCCGTCGAGTGGGCGAAGGACATCACGATGCCGATCGCCACCACCGAGGCCATGAACAGGATCCAGGCCCACACGTACATGTGCAGACCGAGCACCGGCGCCCCGTAGCCCTTGTCGCCCGGCAGGATGTGCAGCATCGTCTGGCGCCAGGACGCGAAGCCGCCGCACATCACCGCGACCAGAGCAAGACCCCAGCCCGTCATGTAGTCGCGGCCCGTGATCGTGCCGGTCATGCCCCGGCGCACGATGTACGCCGCCGCCAGCGCGGCGAGCAGCATGAACATGCGCTGCACCATGCACAGCGGGCAGGGATAGTCCCAGTCGAGGAACTGCACGCCGAGCCCGCCGCAGACCACTCCGGTCCAGCCGACGGCGAAGAAGCAGGCGAACCAGTACTGGACCTTGCCGAGGGCGGGGGAGCGGTCGGTGTCCGGCCGCGGGGCGGTCAGGGTGCTCATCAGTAGCTCAGCCCCAGCTTGAGGCTGCTGGTGATGTGGTGCGCGAGGAGGAGGATCGTGAGCACGAGCACGATCCACCAGGCGCCGAGCAGTACGGCCCGGGAGCGCTGGCGGTGGAGCGCGTACAGCGTGGCCAGGAGGCCGCCGAAGATGAGGGTGTCCATGGCCGCGGAAGCTATCGGGGGCGAGGACCGCACGGCGGCAGGGCGGCCGGGACGCGCCACCGGTCCACGGGAAGGGACCAACGCCCGCGCCCCACCTGCGCCCCGAGACGCTCAGGCAGGATGCGCCTCGCGCCAGGCCACCATCGACAGGTTCCACTCGTCGCCGTCGAGTGCGGTGAGCGAGGCCGGGAACAGGCCGTCCTCCTCCTTGGCGATGTGCCGGTGCAGTTCGTCGACGGCTTCGATCAGCGTGCGCACGTCGCCGGGGTCCGCCAGGTCGAGCGCGGGCAACAGGGCGGCCAGCTCGCGGTGTTCGCGCTCCAGGTGCGCGATGTAGTCCGCGTACTCGGAATCCTTGCGCATCACCGCGAACAGGCCGTTCTCCTCGCCCCGCCAGTGGGAGTCCAGCTCGCGGGCCATGACGTCCACGAGGGCGCGTGCGCGGACCGGGTCGCCCCGCTCCAGGGCGCGGACCGCATCTCCCGCGGCGTTTGTGACCCGCTCGTGCTCGGCGATGAACTCCTTGATCAGAGGGATCTCTCGGCAACCGCAGTAGTGGCACATGCAGGTGTTTCTAGGCCAGGGCCAGGGTCTTGGCCGGGACGCCACGCGCGCGGGGCGGCCGGTGTCACCCTGCACCTGCGGGGCACGCACAGGCCGCGCACCCGCGGCGGATCAGTACACGTCGCGGACGTAGCGCTTGTCGGCGGCGAGCTGCTTGACGTACGCGGTGGCCCCCTCCTCGTCGAGGCCGCCGTGGGCCGTGGCGATGTCGCGCAGGGCCCGGTCGACGTCCTTGGCCATGCGCGAGGCGTCGCCGCACACATAGAAGTGCGCCCCGTCCTGGAGCCAGGACCACAGTTGGGGGCCGTGCTCCCGCATCCGGTCCTGGACGTAGACCTTGGCGCGCTGGTCGCGGGAGAAGGCGGTGTCCAGGCGGTTGAGGGTGCCGTCGGCGAGCAAGGCGGTCAGCTCGTCCTCGTAGTAGAAGTCGGTGGCCCGGTGCTGCTCGCCGAACAGCAGCCAGTTGGGCGCGCGGTGACCCAGTGCCCGACGCTCGTGGAGGAAGCCGATGAAGGGGGCGATGCCGGTGCCGGGACCCACCATGACCATGGGGGTGGCGGGGTCGGCCGGCGGCCGGAACTTCGGGGAGGGCCGGACGAAGACCGGCACCGGCATGTCGGGGTCCGCGTCGGCGAGGAAGGGCGAGCAGACCCCCTGGCGCGGCCGTCCCGCCGGGTTCTCGTAGCGGACGACGGAGACCGTCAGCGAGACGAGGTGGGGATCGGTGAGCGGGCTGGACGATATGGAGTACAGGCGGGGCTGCAAGGGCTTGAGCACCTGGGCCCACTCCTGGGCTGCCGCGCGGACGGGATGCTCGGCGATCACGTCGACGGCCTGACGGCCCCAGGACCACTTGGCCAGTTCGTCCTTGTTGTCAGGGCGCAGCAGCTTCTTCAGGACGCGGTCGTGAGTGCGGTCGGTGACGAAACGCAGCAGGTCACCGGTGACGCGGGTGATGTCCAGATGCCGGTGCAGGGCCTCGTGGAAGGGCACAGCGCCGGGGGCGCCCAGCTCCACGGCGGCCGCCGGGTCCAGGCCGGTGGTGGCCAGCCATTCGCCGACCAGGGCAGGGGCGTTGACGGGGCGTACGCCCAGGGCGTCGCCGGCCGCGTAGACCAGCGGGGTCTCGCTGTCGCGGGCGTCGAAGGTGAAGCGGCGGACCTCCTTGCCGGCGCCGGGCAGGCTCAGCAGCTCATTGCCGGTGAGGCGGGCGGTGACGGGGGTCGGCCGTCGCGGCCGGTATGCGGGAGCGGAAGCAGGAGCAGGAGGAGAGGCGGCGGGTGCGAGCGCCGGGGCCGTCCGCGCATCGGCCGTCCGCGCATCGTCGGCCAGCGAGGTCAGCACCTGGTCGAGCCAGGCCGTGGCCGAGGGCTCGTAGTCGGGTTCGCAGTCCGTCCGTGGGGCGAGCCGCACCGCGCCCAGGGTGTCCAGGCGCTGGTCGAGACGGCGGCCGTGACCGCAGAAGTCGGCGTAGGAGGAGTCGCCGAAGGCGAGGACCGCATACCGTACGCCGTCCAGGCGGGGCGTGTCAGGTGCGGCCAGGGCGTCCCAGAAGCCGGAGCCGTTGTCGGGGGCGTCGCCGTCGCCGAAGGTACTGGTGATCAACAGGACGTCGGCGCCGGTGGGCAGTTGTCCGGGGTGCACGTCGTCCATGCCGACGAGGGTGGCCTTGTGACCGGTGCTGGTGAGCCGGTCGGCGGTGGCCACCGCGAACTCCTCGGCGTTGCCGGTCTGCGAGGCCCACAGGACCACGACCTCCCGCACGGGCCCGGCCGCGGCGGCGGAGGCGGTCGGCGCGGAGGCCGTCACCGTAGGGGCCGTGGGCGTGCCCGGGGCGGAGCGCGAGTACATGCCGGCCAGCACACCGTTGACCCACAGCGCGTGCTCGGGGCTGAACGGGGCGTTCAGCGGCAGCACCGGCACACCAGGAGTACCCGACTCGATCCCGGCCAGGAACCCGACCAGATACTGGCGCTCGTGCTCGGCCAGGACGGGCGGCGGTGCCGGATCAAGCCCGAAGGCCCCCGCGGGCCCGTCACCGAGGACAGCCGGTGCAGCCGTCCCTGCGGCGATCGCGTCCACCACGGTCCCGGGGCGGGTCTCCGCCGCGCCCGGCGGAGCGCTCGCCACGGACACGGGAGTCGCCACCTTCGTCAGCGACACCGCGCAGACCTTGAACTCCGGCTGGAAGGAGAGCGGATCGACGGCATCACTGGTGACGGCGTTGACACTCAGGTACTCGCCGAACAGGTCGTTCCAGTGGAAGGGAGCGAAACAGCAGCCCGGCCGCACCCGGTCGGTCAGCACGGCGGGCAGCACCGCCCGGCCGCGCCGCGACGCGACCTCCACCGAGTCGCCAGCGGCGATGCCCAGCGCGGTGGCATCGTGCGGGTGCAGCTCCACGAACGGCCCGGGGTTGAGCTTGTTGAGCTTGGCGACCTTGCCCGTCTTGGTGAGGGTGTGCCACTGATGCTGCAGCCGCCCGGTGTTCAGCACATACGGGTAGTCGTCGTCGGGCATCTCGGCGGCCGGGATGTGCGGGCGGGCGTAGAACACCGCCCGGCCGCTCGCCGTGGGGAAGACCGGACCGCCGCCGTCCTCGTCCACGTAGCGGATCGGGTTGCGGTCGGGGCCGTCCTCGCTCCCGGCCGGCCACTGCACCGGCGTGGACCGCAGCCGCTCATAGGTCACGCCCCGCAGGTCCCAGCCGGTCTTCGGGTTCCTTGCCCGCTTGATCTCCTCGAAGACCTCTTCCGCGCTGCCGTACGAGAACCCCTGCTCGTAGCCCATCGCCCGCGCGACGGCGGCGATGATCCGCCAGTCCGCCATCGCCTCCCCGGGCGGGTCCGCCGCGGGCCGCGCGAGCGTGAGGTTGCGCTCGCTGTTGACCAGGACGCCCTCGCTCTCGGTCCACAGCGCGCCAGGCAGCACGACATCCGCGTACGCAGTCGTCTCGGTCTCGGTGAACACGTCCTGGGCGACGACGAACTCGGCCCGCTCCAGGCCCTCGATGACGGTCTTGCGGTTGGCCACCGAGGCCACGGGGTTGGTGCAGATGATCCAGCACGCCTTGATGTCCCCGTCGGCCATCTTCCGGAACATCTCGACCGTGCCCTGGCCCACCCCGTCCTTGCGGAGCGTGCCCGCAGGCAGCTCCCACAGCTCCTCGACGAAGGCGCGCTCCTCGTCGACGAGGACCGACCGCTGGCCGGGCAGGCCGGGACCCATGTAGCCCATCTCCCGGCCGCCCATGGCGTTGGGCTGGCCGGTCAGCGAGAACGGGCCCGAGCCGGGGCGGCAGATCGCGCCCGTCGCCAGATGCAGATTGATCAGCGCGTTGGTGTTCCACGTGCCGTGCGTGGACTGGTTGAGGCCCATGGTCCAGCAGCTCATCCACTGCCCGGCCTCGCCGATGAGGCGGGCCGCCGCTCGGATGTCGTCCTCCGGGATTCCGGTGATCTCGGCGACCGTGGCGGGCGGGTAGTCGGCCAGGAACTCCGGCATCGCCTCCCAGCCCTCGGTGTGCGCGGCGATGAACGCGGGGTCGGTGTGACCGTTCGCGTACAGCAGGTGCAGCAGGCCGTTGAGCAGCGCCAGGTCCGTCCCGGGCCGGACCGGCAGGAACAGGTCCGCCTTGTCGGCGGTCGCGCTGCGGCGCGGGTCGACGACGATCAGCTTGGCGCCGCCCGTCTTGACCCGGTCCATCATCCGCAGGAAGAGGATGGGGTGGCAGTCGGCCATGTTGGAGCCGATGACGAAGAAGACGTCCGCCCGCTCGAAGTCCTGGTACGAGCCGGGCGGCCCGTCCGCGCCGAGCGAGAGTTTGTAACCGGTGCCGGCGCTGGCCATGCACAGCCGCGAGTTCGACTCGATCTGGTTCGTGCGGATGAAGCCCTTGGCGAGTTTGTTCGCCAGGTACTGGGCCTCCAGGCTCATCTGCCCGGACACGTAGAAGGCGAAGGCGTCGGGTCCGTGCTCGTCGATCACCGATCGCAGCCGGCGCGCCGTCTCGGCGATCGCGGTGTCCATCGGGGCGGGTGCGGCCTGCGCCCCGCGTTCGGGGCGCACGAGAGCGGTGGCCAGCCGCCCCGGGGCAGCCAGCATGTCGGCCGTGGTGGCGCCCTTGGTGCACAGGCGGCCGAAGTTGGCGGGGTGGGCCTTGTCGCCGGACGCCTTGAGGACCGTGCGCCGCCCGTCGGGGCCCCTGCCGATGTCGAGCAGCATCCCGCAGCCCACACCGCAGTACGAGCAGACCGTCCGCACCTGCGTGGGGGGTGTCGTCACGGGCCGCGACCCCTTCTGTCGGCGTGATCGGATCTTCCTCCACCGACGTTACGAAGTGATCATTGCGCGGTTGTCACACACCCCGCTCACCTTGGGTTACGCCCTCCACACACCCGTGCTCCCCGGCATGTGAGGCACGGATCGAGGCCAGGAGCACCTTCGGTCAACACCCCACGTGGGCTTACGCGTTAGGTCAAAATGACAACCATGGACGCAGGCCTGGCGGCGGTACTGGGCGCGGCGGTGGGAGCCCTCGGGACAGGGGGAGCGGCAGTGCTCGCCGCGTGGTGGAGTGCCACCGCGCAGGAGAGGCAGGCCCACCGCCAGATCCGCTTCGAGCACTTACGCGACCGGCGCGAGCCTCGCAGCCGGGCCTACGCCGAAGTCGTCGCGCAGATCCAGAGAATGGGCAGGCGACTGGACCAGGTCAACGAGCGGGACAGAGCCCGTGATCTGGACCTCGACGGCTTTCCACAAGAGATCGACAAACTGGCTGATCTCTGCGCACGCGTGGCGGTGGAGGGCCCGGCGCCGATCGCCGACCAGGCCCAGCGGATCCTGGTACTGACGCGAATGGCCTTCAGCGCCGCATCTGACCTGCTCACCGTGCCGGTGGACGAGATCGACGAGCACGAAGAGGACCTGTGGCGAAGCCGCGACGCGGCGGGAGACCTCAACGCGGAGCTTGGCCGGTTCCTGGAACTCGCCCGGCTGGCGCTGGACGACGCCGGAAGCTGCTGACCACCGCCGGTCACCCGCACCCCCACGACACGCAAGCTCACGCGCCCGAAGCGGGGGCGGAGCGCAGAAGGACGAGAGATCCGTCGTAGGTCGGCCGACCGCGCAGGTGGCCGAAGGCCTCGTCCCAGGCGCCGGAGCCCAGGGCCCGGCGCAGGGAGATGTCGAAGTCCTGGCGTGCGCGGTCGTCGATGAAGCTCCAGGCCGATCCGGCTTGGCGGGCGGCGGGGTTCAGGAGAAGCTCGGGCCGGCCGTAGTACGCCTCGTTGAAGCCGTCGGTGCAGTCCAGCGGTACGGGGACGGGCTGGACGGTGGTGGTGCCGAGCGCGGTCGTGAGCCGGTCCAGGGAGGGGTAGCGGCGGGCCTCGGTCTCCAGGACGTCAGGTGCGTACTCGTAGAGCCAGAAGTCGCGCACACGGGCGGGGTCACAGGTCAGGACGGCGACGGGGCCGCGTGTCACGCGCCGCATCTCGCGCAGCCCGGCTTCGAGGTCCGACCACTGGTGGACGCTGAAGAGGGCCGTCGCCGCGTCGAACTGCCCGTCGGCGAAGGGGAGATCTTCGGCAACGGCGTCGATGGCGGTGGCGAGCTGGGCCGGACGCCGGGCGCGCATGGCCAGGGAGGCTTCGACCGCGGTGATCGTGCGCGCTGTGGTCTCGTACGAGCCGGTGCCAGCGCCGACGTTGAGGACGGTGCACGCATCACCGAGGGCTCGGGCGACGAAGTGGGCGATGCGCTCGTCGGGACGGCGAAGGGAGGCGTACGAAGGGCCGACGGTGCGGTCATCGATGTCGCCGGCGCTGTCGTGGTGGGTGCGCATGACCATGGGGGGACCTCGCGTTTCGGACCTGGCCGGAGCTGCGGTATCCGCACCCGCACCCCGAACAACGCCTCCCATCTTGCATCTGCCGCATGAAATCGCATAGCGGCATGGCAAATGCTTGGCTGATCAGCCAAAGGGTGTGGCGCGTGCGTCCTTGCTTTTGGAGGTTGTGTCGGCGCAGCACGGCCGACGTGGCATCAGGCGAGGCGGCTGCGCCGTCGCTAGACCGCGCCCGGGCCGTCCACTCGCTCCGAAGCGGCGGCACGTGTCACGCCGCTCGAAGCGACGACGCGCCCCGTCCGCCCGCCCGAGAGCGCCGCGACCGCGACCGCCGCGAGGGCGAGCGCGACGCCTGCGACAGTGGCCGCCGTGACCTGTGTATCACCGTGCGGCAGCAGGAGGTCGAGGGCGAGCGACCCGACCAACTGACCGGTGATCGTGCACAGTCCGAGCAGCAGGACGCCGAGCTTCTGGACCGCGGCGACCGCGATGGTGATGAAGGAGATGCCGACCAGGCCACCGAGATAGACGTACGGCTCGGTCGGCAGGCGGGAGGGAAGCCCCACGGCCGGCATGCACCAGGAAGATCACACTCAACGCGCCGGTACCGGCGACGAAGTTGAAGAACGTCCCCGCGTACGCGGACCCGGCGGCGTTCTTCACATGCCCGTTGACCGCCTGCTGCCAACTCACGCACACGCCCGCCACCAGCGGCAGCAACAGCATCAAGTACGGGAACCCGCCGCCCAGCTTGTCCGCCATCGACAGGCCCACGGCCGCGAGCACGAGCACCGCCCCGACGACCCTGCGCCGCGTGGGCCGCTGCGGTCCGGCAGGCCCGAGGCCCATCCGGTCGAAGAGCAGCCCGCCGGTGACCTGGCCCGCGACGATCGCGACCGTGAACAGCGCGACCCCCAGTGCCCCGACGGTCAGCCCCTGCGCGAGCAGGAAGGCCGCTCCGCCGAAGCCGCCCAGCACCTGCCACCACCTGAGCCGCCTCGCGCGTACGTCCGCGAGCACCAGGCCGACCCCGCGGCGCGGCTTGCGCAGCACCAGCAGGCCGAGCGTCAACACCACGAACCCCGAGCCGAAGGAGATCACCGCGGCGGCGAATCCGTCGCCGCCGAGCCCGGCGGCGAGCTCGCCGGTGATACGCGCTTGCAGGGATATCAGGGTGCCGGAGAAGACGGCGAGAAGCAGCCAGGGAGCTGCGGCGGCGGGCATGTGCGTACGACCTCGAGGCGGGTATTGACGGTGGGGATGAAGAGGCCCCGGGGGCATCCGGGGAAAGACGGCCGGGCCCACCTTTCTAACCGATCGGCCCGCTGCCGGGCAGGTCGGGCCGGATGACGAGACGGCCGAGGCCCGCTTGCGGCGGGCACGGGCCATGGTCGACGGACGGACAGGGGGACGTCCCGTCCGCCGTGTCAGGCCCGGTCGATATGTACGTTCGTCGACTTCACCCGGGCGGTGGCCTCCATGCCGACCTCGAGGCCCAGCTCCTCCACGGCCTCCCGGGTCAGCAGCGAGACCAGGCGATGCGGCCCGGCCTGGATCTCCACCTGAGCCGCGACGTCGCCCAGCTTCACAGCGGTCACGATGCCCGGGAAGGCGTTCCGGACCGAGGTGTAGGAGGCGTCCTCCTCACCACCGTGCTGGGCGAGCTCGACCGAGAAGGCCGCCAGGTCCTTCCCGTCGACGAGGCGCCGTCCGCCCTCGTCGCGCTGGGTGGCCACGCGCCCGGCATCGGCCCACCGACGTGCGGTGTCCGGGCTGACGCCCAGCAGACGAGCCGCCTGCCCAATCGTGTAACGCTGCATGGCGCAAGGATAGGTGCAGCACACGAACCTGCCCCCGGCGCCTCGCTCCCACCTGACCGGGAAGCCCGTGCCCGACCAGGAGGCCCCTGCCCGACGGGCTCAGCGGCGGACCCGGTAGCGGATATGGGTGGCCTCCGGTGTGTCGATCACCTGGAGGACGTCCAACTCGATGTGCGAGGGCAGGACATCGAACAGGCGCCTGCCGCCGCCGAACAGCACCGGCACCTGATGGATCTGCACCTCGTCCAGGACCCCGGCCTCCAGCGCCCGCTGCGCCGTGTAGGCGCCATGCACCAGTACGTCCCGGCCGCCCGCCGCGGCCTTCGCCTGGGCCATCGCGCTCTCGATCCCGTCGTTCACGTACGTCACCAAGGGATAGGCGGCGACCAAGGGGCCGGGCGGCCGGTGACTGACCACGAAGATCGGCACACCCCGATCATGATGATCGCCTCCCCAGTGGTCGACCTGCTCCGCCGTCCGCCGTCCGACAAGGACCGCACCGGTCGAGCTCACCTCGGCCAGCAGTTTCCCGGCCACCCCGGCGGTCCGGAAGCCCTCACCGCCCGGGGCAAGGGCCCATGCGTGCAGCCGACCGAAGCCGTCGCCGCCGGGGTTGCCCGGTTCGTCGTTCGGCCCCGAGATGTACCCGTCGAGGGACATCGACATGTAGAGCACTGCGGCAGCCATGTGGACCTCCTGTGGTCTCCGTCCTGGCTGCTACCACTCTGCTGCAGACCGCCCGCGACGGCACCACTTTGCCCCGGGCGTCCAGGGCCATGCCTTCACCTTCGGATAGGCCGATCCGGTGGAGCGATGCCGGAACTCGATTCGGGGCATTAACGTGTGAACCGCCACAGACACGCACCCTGACAAACCATCAGCACATCTCCCGTGAGGCATTCCTTCATGAGCCTGAGCATCCGCAACCAGATCGCCGGAACCGTCACCTCCGTCACCCCGGGCGAGGTCATGGCGACCGTCAAGGTCCGTCTCGACGGCGGTCAGGACGTCACCGCCGCGATCACCCTGGAGGCCGTCAAGGAGCTCGGTCTCGCCGAGGGCTCCGCGGTCAGGGCCCTCGTGAAGTCCACCGAGGTCTCCCTGGCGACGGGCCCGGTCGCGGGCCTGTCCATTCGCAACCAGATCCCCGGCACCGTCACCGACGTCGCCACCGGCGCCGCCATGGCGTCCGTGAAGGTATCCGTACAGGGCGGTGTCCTGACCGCCGCCATCACCAAGGACGCCGTCACCGACCTGAAGCTGGCCTCCGGCTCCTCCGTCGTAGCCCTGATCAAGTCGACCGAGATCTCCCTCGCCGTCTGATCCCCACGCACCACGCGTGATCCCTATGCACCATGCGTCAGAGGGCGGCTTCGCGTGCGAGCCGCGAGCCGCCCCCACCCAGGGCTGCTACAGATCGGCGAGAAGGCCGTCGAGGGCCTTGCCCAGGGCTTGAGAGTTGGCCGGGTCGAACCACGTGGTGCGCATACGTTCGTTGTTGCCGCGCGGGGTCTCGTGGTCGGCGGCGAGTTGGTGCAAGGAGCGGGTCTCGTCGCTCAGGGCGCGGCCCACGCCCTGGAACAGACCGCGGACGTAGCGGTCGGCGTCGTCGGAGTCGATGCCTTGGCCGACAGCCCACGAGGTGAGCGCGGCGAGATACGCGTAGTGGGTGGTCAGCGTTCCTGTCAGCGCGGAAAAGACATTGAAGGCCGCCTCGTCCGCCACCGGCTGCACACCACCCAGCGGTTCGAAGAGCGCGTCCGTCACCGGGTGGGAGGGAAACGTCACCGTGACGGACCGGCGCTCGCGTACGGAGGGCAGCGGGATGGCCCGCACCAACGCGGCGTCGGTGACCAGTATGCGGCGCAGGTCGTCGTTGGCGACGCCGGATATCACGTTGACCACGGTCTTGCCGTCGTCCACCCGCAGGCCGGCCAGTGCTTCATGCCGGTCCTGTCCGCGGACGGCGATGACCACCACTTCGGAGCGGTCGATCACGTCCTGGTTGTCGGCGCAGACCTCTACGCCCTCGTAGCGCGAGGACAACTCCGCGGCCGTACGGGCTCCCCGGGGGGAGAGGAATACCTCCGGCGATGGGTCGACCCCGTCGCACAGCCCCATCACCATGGCCCGGCCGATCTCGCCCACTCCGATGATGCCGATGCGTTTCACTGAGTCGTCCTCCAGAGTGCGTCGGGGCCGCGACCCGGTTTGGTCCGGGACCCGTGGTGTCGATGTCGAGTCTGTCTCAGCCGAGTCCATGCGGAGGGCACTTCGGTGTCTGGGGTACGGCCGCCACGGTCGGGCCGGTGGGCCGGAACGTCTGACGCCGGCTCGTACGGTCGATCAGTCCGGCCGCAGGTGACTACGCCGCTACAGTCCCGTCATGGGGTGGGCAAGGCGGGGCAGGAGAGTCAACAGGCCGCGGCCGTGCGGCTGGTGCGGGGAGCCGGTCGAGCAGGCGAGGCGGTGGCGCAGGCGCCGCTACTGCTCCCGGAGCCATCGCCGTAAGGGCAGTGTGTTGTCCTGGGCGTGGAACCTTTTCGACTCGCTGACAGGCTGACGCCCAGCGGGGGAGCGTAGGTGAACGGCGGCGCGGTCAAGCCGCTTCGTAGTGGTGTGCCCGCCCGCCCCGCCACTTCACCCACGCCGGGTCGTCGAGCAGCGTCTCCGCGTCCGGCAGGCCGGCCCGGCGCAGGAACTCGACCACGTCCGCGTCCGAGTGCGCGAGTCCGAGGATCTGCCCGCGCGCCGTCACCCTGCGCCCGCCCGTGGGCGAGAGCGGGTGCACGATTATGGGCGCGGTCTGCATGTATCCAGGGTGCTCCCTGCCGCGTACTCCAGCACTTCGGGCGCGGTGGCCAGCCCTTCTGGCGCCGAGATGCGCCGCGGTGAGAGACCAGACCCCCGTGGGCGGCCGCGGTGCGGTGGTGCCCCTCACCATCGGGGCACGCGCTGCAAGCGACCGGATAGGCTGCCCGCTCGCCGAGGTGCCACGAGGGGGAGCGATCATTCGCAGGGCTGCGGAAATCAGGCACGGGGCAGTGACGGCCGCCGTCGCCGTACTGGTCACGGTGTTCACGGCTGCGGGGTGCGGCACGGACTCCGAGCCGACCGGCTCCGGGGCCACGGGCTCTACCGGCGCGGACGGCAAGGACGGCCGGGCCAAGGGCTCTCTCACTTGGGAGTTCGAGCACATCGCGGACTTCAGCGGAGAGCTCACCGATGTCGCCGTCCTGGCCGAGGACGACATCTGGGCGGTCGGGACCGAGAACAACGGCGCGTCCGACGCCCGCCTGCTGCACTACGACGGTACGCGGTGGAAGCGCGAGCCCCTTCCCGAAGCTCTCGGCGCCGGCGTCTACCCGCCCTTGCTCGAAGAGGTCGGTGACAAAGCCCTGTGGCTGCGGCCGCAGAGCTCCGAGGACGCCACCGCCGCGAGCCGCTGGGCGCGGTGGGACGGCACCCGCTGGTCCGCGCTGTCGAGTCCTCCGCCGGGCAATGCCGGGGAGTTGCACGCCTCGGGCCCCGACGACGTCTGGGCCCTGGACGGCGAGCAGAGCGCCCAGCACTGGGACGGCACCCGCTGGACCACCACCCGGCTGCCCCACACGGCCTCCGACCTCGCCGTGGTGGGACCGGACGACGTCTGGGCGGTCGGCAGCCGCTCGACCGGCCCCGGCACCGAACTGGGGGACAGCGGCGAGGGATACAGCCAGCCCGCCTCGATGCACTGGGACGGCACGTCCTGGAAGGCGGTGGACACTCCGCAGGCCCGCTTCGAGGAGCCCGTCCCGCCGGAGCCCAGCGCAGGCCTCGGCCAGGTCTTCGCGCTGGACAGCGGTGAAGTGCGCGCGTACGGCAGCAACTCCTTCAACCACGGCGAGGTCGAGAACGAACCCGCGGACGAGTTCATCCGGCTCCGCTGGGACGGCTCGAAATGGGTGGAGCAGGAGGACGTGCCCGGCGGATGCGCCCTGCGGACCCCGATGGGCCAGGACGAGAGGGGCCTGTTCCTCGACGGGAACTGGTACGTGACCGACGACGGCCGGTGCGTGAAGATCAAGCGGCACCGACTGCCCCTGTCGACCGGTGCCCGCAAGGGCTCCGACCAGTCGCTGTGGCTGAAGGAGATCCACCGGGTGCCGGGCACCGACCAGTGGCTGGGCGCCGGACACGTCCAGGTCAACCAGTCCGGCGACCCCTTCGGCGCCCCCGTCGTCGTACGCCTCAAGCGCGGCGGCTGATTCCCCGGCCGGTCTTCGGCCGGGGGCAGCAGCCGTGCCTACGCGTCGGCCCCGTACGTCCCGTACTCCGGACGCCCCGTCGACTCGTAGACGTGAATCGCCAGCCCGCCCGGTGTCGTCTCGTTGCTCAGGAGCCGCAGCCCGGCTGGCGCACCGCCGTCGGGGAACAGGCGGCGGCCGCTGCCCACGATCACGGGGGCGATCGCGAGGCGCAGTTCGTCGACCAGCCCGGCGGCCAGCAGGGACTGGCCGAGCCGGCCGCTGCCGTGGATCTGCAGCTCGCGGCCGGTCCGGCGCTTCAGCTCGGCGACCTGGTCGGGGATGTCACCGGACAGGATCGTGGTCGGGTCCCACTCGGCCGTGGTCAGACTGTGGGAGGCCACGTACTTCGGCAGGCCGTTCAAGACGGCGGCGGCCGGGTGCTCGGTCATCTTCGGCCAGTCGCGCGCGAAGTTCAGGTACGTACGGCGGCCGAACAGGAACGCGTCCGCCCGGCCGAGCCAGGTGCCGGCCAGGCGTTCGAACTCCTCGTCCAGGTGCGGCACGAACCAGCCGCCCCGGGTGAATCCGTCGCTGGTGTCCTCGTCCGGCGCCCCCGGGCCTTGGTAGACGCCGTCCAGCGACAGGAACTCCTGTAGTACCAACCTCATCGCGCACCACTCTCCTGGCCAGGGGACGTGTTCGTCCCACCCTCTCTTCAGACAGCGTGTCGCACGAGGACTCATCGGTCCGCGCGCTGCCGATTTCGTGTTTCCCGCGTCCCAGGCGTGCCCGGCCGGCGCCATGGCAGGGCCGACGATGCGCTCCCAGCCCCCGCACCGCCCACACCGTTGCCCATCCCCACCGAGCTCGTTGGGCCCTGTGATCGCTTGGTGCTGCCCGGCACCGTCGACCAGCGTGGGGCCGGTCCCACCGGCCGGACCAGGCAGCGATGCGGCCGTCCCTGTTTGACCGGTGATGGCTGGATCGGAGCGGCTTGATGCCTCTAGGTAGGGTCCGTCCGGCGTGGTGAAGCCGAAGGCGGGGTACCGCTTCCCTCGCCAGGTCCACGGGCCATACTGGTCGGGCCCCGACCACTCACAGAACGAATTCATGGCGAAGAAAAGCAGCTCCTCGACCACCGTCCCCGACACCGCGTGGCTGGGGCGCGGGCGCCACCTCGGGCCCGAGCCCGAGCAGGACGTCCGGCGCAACCTGATCGCCCTCAAGGCGGCCGGGGTGCTCGACGACTTCCTGGACCTCGACCCCGTCGAGGCGGCCCGCTCCACCGTCCTGCACCCGCGGGACGAGTCCGCCGACCCCGGCCCGTCGGCCCGCCGCCTCTTCGAGGCCCGCTGGCGCGTGGCCGACGACGTCACGGTGCGCGCACAGCTGACCCTGTACGACACCGAGGCCCGCCGGAAGGAAGGCGAGGGCGTCACCTGGGTGCTCGCCGCCGAGGCGGAGCAGGCGTGGGACGCCCGCTGGCCCTCGCCCGCCCTCATGTTCTGGCCCGACAGCGACCGCGTCGCCTGGGACCACGACACGGTGCCGGGCGTGCGTCTGCGGACGACGAACTACCTGCCCAAGGACGATGACGAACTGCGCCACCTGCTGCGGGACTGCACCCGCCAGAGCTGGTACATCCACATCGTGGTGCACGAGGCGATGACGCCGGAGGCGATCGGGCAGCGGCCGCTCTCCGCGTTCCTGCCGCCCAGTCTGCGCCACCGGGTGATCGAACACCGGGGTACGCCGGAGCAGGCACAGATCGCCGACTTCGCGATGAAGCGGGAGCTGAGCGTGCGGATGCCGCGTGGCGGCGCCGTCGTCCTGCCCATGGTGCCGCAGAGCGCCGATTACGACGCGGACCGTTTCACGGTGCGCAGCGTCTTCCTGGACGGCTCGGAGCCGACCGAACTCCTCGACAGGATCAAGGAGTTCGCCACGCTGCCGCAACCGATGCCGGCCGAGGCCGAGCGGGCCCTGACCCAGCTGCGCCAGGGCTGGCATCTGCTCACGCCGGACGAGGAGCTGGCCCACGCCCAGGGCATGGTCACCAAGTACGCCGAGGCGCTCGAGGCCATGACCAACTCCCGGGACCTGTACCAGCAGGCGGCCGAGGCGGCGCAGGTCGCGCTGGCCGAAGTGACCGGCGGTGACGGTGTGCCCCGGTCGGCCGCGCCGGGGCACGTCAAGGCGGACGGTTCGCCGCTGAGCGCCCTCACGAAGGCGTTCGGCCGCTTCCGGGACCCCAACAAGTAAAGCGGCGCGGACGACGGACCCCGCCGCCCCTGCCCAGCGTCCCCCGTGGTGCTGGGCAGGGGCGCTCCACAACCATGGCGTGCTCTCGCGTGTCTTGTTGTCGAGCGCCGGCGGAGCCGGCCACGGGGGAACGGGGCGCGGTCCATGGGCAAGTACAGGGTCAACCCGCGCGTCAGGCGGTTCTTCTGGCTCCCGCGTGATGCCGGACGCACCCAACCCACGCCCTACGGACGGCTGGTGGGGATCTGGCTGGCGGTGCTCGCCGTCGGCGCCGGGGTCACCGCGACCGGGTGGGACGATGAGTCCGGCGGCTCCCATCTCATGGCCCTGGTGGTCGTCGTGAACGCCGTCGACGACATCGCCGAAGAGGTGCGACACCGCTGGCCCGCCGCCCTGGCCTCCGTGGTCGTCCTGTTCGGCGCGAGCCGGCTCACCGGCGCCGTCCTGCCCGGCTCCCTCGACGCGGCGTGGGCGCAGACCCTGGCCGCCGCCGTCGGCGTCACCCTCGGGCTCGCGGTCGCCGCCGCGATCTCGCGGCTGCCGTACCCCAAGCGCCTGACGGAAGCCCGCTGAGGGCCGGTGGCGGCCGCTAAGTGGTCGGCTCTGGAAGTCCTTCGGGGGTTGACCTCGGGACGGGCGTGTCTGTCGAGTATCGCCGAGCTCCTGGCTGGCACAGCCGTTGACGAGGGCTGCTACCGCCATCCGTATGGCCACCGCCATCACCGACCGTCTGGCTGGCCGCGGGCTCGACGTCATCACTCCCGCGGCGGCGGACCGCGCGTTCGTCCACCAGGTCATCTTCGACGGACACACCCGGAGGTGTGCGTCAAACCCGACGGTTTGGGCGTTGGCCTCAGTCCGGGCGAGGGAACATGCGCTCGACGGCGGTCACCAGTGCGGCGCGGCGGGCGGTGATGGAGGGGTCCACGGCCTGCTCTGCGGCAGCGGCGGCGATCTCGGGCTGCCCTGCCCAGGTCATGGCGATCTGGTTGATCAGGGCAAGGATGTCGACCGGGTCCCAGACCGGGTCGAGCAGCCCGGTGCGCTGAGCGTCGCGAAGTTTGTCCAGCTTGCCGGCGATCGTGGCCTGGAGGCGGCTGGTGGTGTTGCCTGCGGACTCGGCTAGTTCCAGGCGGCCCCACGTGATCAGGCGGTAGTGGTCAGGGCGCGCCGCGAAGTGGTCGAAAAGGATGCCGGCGTAACCGGGCAGGTCGGCCGGATCCAGCTGCGTCGCCTCGACGAGTGCGGTCGTCTCGCGTTCGGCGACGTGCGCGTAAAGGGCTTCCTTGCTGCGGAAGTAGGCGTAGACACGTTCCTTGCTCGTCCTGGCCTGCTTGGCGATGCGGTCCACGCGGGCGCCGGCGATCCCGTGCCGGGCGAACTCCTCCTTGGCTGCGGCGACGATCCGCTGGCGCGTGGAGTCGGCGGACTCGCCCGCGGTGGTGGCGTCCGAGGTCTGGCCGGGGCTGGTGGAGCGTGACATGAGTCCAGGATAGGCGGCCGAACCGTTCGGTTTTGCGCAGCGCTCCGGACAGGCGTAGGTTCAAACCGAACAGTTCGGTTTGGTAGGCCGACTGCCGACACGACACGAGGAGCGATCTCATGCAGCACCGCACCCTGGGACAGCGGGGACTGCGCGTCTCCGCGCTCGGACTGGGCGTGATGGGGATGTCCATGGCCTACGGCCCCTCGAACGACGAGGACGGCACCTCCACCATTCACCGCGCCCACGAACTCGGAGTCGACTTCTTCGACACTGCCGAGTTGTACGGCCAAGGCACCGGCAGCAACGAGACCCTGCTCGGCAACGCAGTCAAGAACTTTCGCGACGAGGTCGTCCTGGCCACCAAGTTCGGCTTCGACATGGCCAGCGAGACGCCGGGGAGCGGCGTCAACAGCCGCCCCGAGAACATCCGCAAGGTCGCCGAGAACAGCCTCCGCTACCTCCAGACCGACCGCATCGACCTCTTCTACCAGCACATCTCCGACCCCGACGTACCGGCCGAGGAGGTCGCCGGCACTGTCGGTGACTTGATCACCGAAGGCAAGGTGCAGTACTTCGGCCTGAGTAACGTAGGCCCCCAGTACATCCGCCGCGCCCACGCCGTCACCCAGGTCACAGCCCTTCAGTACGAGTACTCGATCTTCGAACGCGAGGTAGAGGACGAGATCCTGCCGATCCTGCGGGAGTTGGGGATCGGCCTGGTGCCGTACTCGCCGCTCGGCCGCGGCTTCCTCTCCGGTGTGGTCAAGACCGCCGCCGAGTATCCCGAGGACGACATGCGCCGCTGGGACGAGCGCTGGCAGGGCGAGAACTACGCCTACAACCTGAACGCCGCCGAGCAGCTCCGAAAGCTCGCCGCCACCAAGGGCACCACCCCCGCCCAGCTCGCCCTGGCCTGGCTGCTCGCCCAGGGCGAGGATGTCGTCCCGATCCCGGGCACCCGCAGCACCACACGTCTGGAGGAGAACGTCGGCGCCACCGACGTAGAACTCACCGAGGCCGACCTGGCCCGTATCCGGGAGGTCCTCCCCCAGGGCTCCGCAGGCAGCCGCTACCCGGCCTCGGTGATGTCCGGCTTCCGCACCGACTGACAGCCCGTACTCCAAGTTCGGCGGTCCCGGGCAAGAGGCGGCGAGCAGCGGCAGCGTGTCCTCCCGGGTGGAGGTATGACACAGATTGGCCTGCCTGTCTTGTCTGTTGCCCGGGCCCGTGCGATAGCCCCGACCCCCCGTCGAGCGAGAGCGGCTGAAGAGGATGGCCTACGGTCAAAAGACCGAGCACCGGCTGCGTATGCGGGCTCAAGTGGTCCTGCACGCGGCGCGTGGGCGCTCCGACGCGCGCATCGTCCGTGAGACCGGATTACACCTGGACACCGTGCGGACCTGGCGAAACCGATTCGCTGCGCTGGCACTCACTGGGCTAGCCGACCGCAAGCGCTCCGGCCGTCCGCCCCGCTTCACCGCCTTGCAGGTCGCCCAGGCCAGGCCCTGGCCCGTCGGCTTCCCTTCGAGGCCGACGCGCCACTGTCACATTGGTCGTGCCCGGAGCTGGCCCGCGAGGCCATGGCGCTAGACATCACCAGGTTCGTGTCGACCTCCACCGTGCGTCGCTGGCTCGCCCAGGACACCCTCAAGCCCTGGCGGCACCGCTCCTGGCGGCGTCGGCGTAGCGGCGGGCCAAGTGCGCGAAGGCGTCCTTGAGTTCACGGGGGCCGACGACCTCGATGTCGGCGTCGAACCTGCCGATGGCGGCGGCCAGACCGGGCCAGGACCACGAGCCCAGGACGAGGCGGCAGCGGTGGGGGCCGAGTGCCTCGACGAGCCCCTCGCGGGAGTAGCGGGACACGTCGGCCGCGGGCAGATCGAGGATCACCTCGCCGCGGCAGGGCCAGTCGCCCGTGCCGTCGAAGCCCTGGAACCGGCCGGCGACGAAGGCGGCCACCTCGCCCCCGGGCACCTCGCGCGGGGTGAAGCGCGGCCCCGTGGGGACACGCGGGGTGATCCGGTCCGCGCGGAAGGTGCGCCAGTCCTCGCGGTCGAGGTCCCACGCGACGAGATACCAGCGCCCGCCCCAGGTGACGAGGTGGTGGGGCTGCACCCGGCGCGGAGGGGGGTCGGCGTGGTCGTTGTCGCCGGTCTCCGGCGGGGACACCCGGGCGTAGTCGAAGCGCAGCACTTCGCGGGCGTGCACGGCGGCGCTGAGCGCCACGAGCACGTGACCGTCGACCTGCGGGTGGGGCCGGGCCGAAGGCCGCTCGACGGCGGTCACCTGAAGGGTGTCGATGCGGTGGCGCAGCCGGGCGGGCATCACCTGCCGCACGGTGGTCAGCGCACGCGCCGCGGCCTCCTCGATGCCCGCGCCGCTGCCGGTGGCGATCTGGAGCGCGACCGCCAGCGCGACGGCCTGCTCGTCGTCGAAGAGCAACGGGGGCAGTTCCGGGCCCGCATCCAGCCGGTAGCCCCCGTCGGGCCCCTTGATCGCGACGACGGGATATCCGAGCTCGCGCAGGCGGTCGACGTCACGGCGCACGGTGCGCGGGCTGATGTCAAGCCGCTCCGCCAGCAGCGCCCCCGGCCAGTCACGGCGCGCCTGGAGCAGGGAGAGCAGCGCGAGCAGGCGCCCTGAGGTCTTCGGCATGACTTCATGGTGCCGCAAGAAGCGGCCACAACCTGACCGCTTCTCTTGCGAGAGTCGGTGGTGCCCGACAACGAGAACGACCGAAAGGCTCCATCACCGTGACCACCACGCCCACGTCCAAGAACACCGCGACCACGCACGCCTCGCCTCTCGACGCCGAGCGCGCCGACCTGCTCACCGGGCTCGCGGCCGCGCGAACGGCCCTGACCAGCACCGTGCGCGGACTGAGCGACGAGCAGGCGGGCGGGCAGCCGACCGCCAGCGCCCTGTGCCTGGGCGGCCTCATCAAGCACGTGGCGTTCATCGAGGAAGGCTGGCTGCGCTTCGCCGTCGACGGCCCCTCGGCGCTGCGATACGACCTGCCCGACGGCGTCACCTGGGACGACCTCGCGGCCGGTACCGCCCGCGAATTCCCCCAGTGGGCGATCGACCACCAGAACGGCTTCCGGATGCTGCCCGGCGAAACGCTGGCCGGGATCGTCGCACGCTACGAGGAGGTCGCCGCCCGCAGTGAGGAGATCATCGCCTCCGTACCCGACCTCTCGGCGACGTACCCGCTGCCCGAGGCCCCCTGGCACGAGCCGGGAGCGGTACGCAGTGTGCGTGGGGTGCTGATGCACGTCATCGCCGAGACCGCCCAGCACGCAGGGCACGCGGACATCCTGCGCGAGACGCTCGACGGCCGGAAGGCGAGCTGAAGACGCATCGGGCGGCTGCTCGCATCGCCTGAGAACCACCACGACCCGCGACCGCCACCCGTCCGGCTCGGCACGAAACCGCAGGGAACGGCATCATCGTGAAATCGAAAGGAACGGCATCACCGTGAAGACATGCGAGCCAGGGCGGACAGGGGAGCAGGTCAGCGGCCCCGACCGCCTTGGCGCCATGAGGTTCGGACAGGCCGACGACACCGATCACGAGGTTCGCGGCCAGGTCTCGCACCGAGCACCGGACGTGCCGTACACACTGTCGGCCGTGCATCCTGCTGGAGGGCCCCGATGACCGTTCTCGACACCCGGGCGCTCAACCGCGCGACGCTCGCGCGGCAGCTGCTGCTCGCGCGTGCCGACGTACCGGTCCTCGATGCCGTCGCACACCTCGGGGGCCTGCAGGCGCAGGAACCGCAGGAGCCGTTCGTCGGCCTCTGGACGCGGCTGCGTGACTTCGACCCGGCGCAGCTCTCGGACCCCCTCGTCCAGCGGCGCGTGGTGCGCACCCACCTGATGCGCCGCACCGTCCACCTCGTCACCGCCGAGGACGCCCTGGCCTGGCGTGCCCGGCACGATGCCATGCTGCGCCAACGGGTCCTGGGGGTCTACCGCGGCGAGCTCGCCGGGGTCGACCTCGACGAACTCGCCGCAGCGGGGCGGGAGTTGATGGCCGACGGCCAACCGCGGTCGATGACCGAACTCGCGCGGGCGCTCGCCGAGCGCTGGCCGACGCCGGGGCCGCGGGCGCTGGGGGAGATGCTGATGGCCCTCGTCCCGGTGGTGCAGCTGCCGCCGCGCGGGCTGTGGCGGACGAAGGCGGGGGTGCGCAACGCTCCGCTGGCGTCCTGGCTGGGGCGCGAGGCGGCCCCCGCGTCCCCGGACGGCACCGATCCGGTGGGGCAGGCGCTGCTGCGGCGCTACCTGGCCGCGTTCGGCCCGGCGGCCTCGGCCGACCTGCGTGCCTGGTGCGGACTTGCCGGACTGCCGGCCGCCGTCGCCGCGCTGCGCGGGGAGCTGGTCACCTTCCGGGACGAGCGCGGCCGAGAGCTGCTCGACCTGCCCGACGCGCCGCGCCCGGACCCCGACACCCCCGCCCCCGTGCGGTTCTTGCCCGCGTTCGACAACGTGGTCCTCGGCTTCCAGGACCGCACCCGGATCATCGACGACGACCATCGCGGCCTGTCGGTCACCGGCGCGCGCTTCGTTTTGGTCGACGGCCGGGTCGCCGCGACCTGGACCGTGGAGGCAGGCACCGTGGCGGTCACCCCGTTGGGTCGCCTCTCCCGCGCCGACCGCAGCGCGGTCACCGAGGAGGGGGCAGCGCTGGCGGCGTTCCTCTCCGACAAGGACAGCCACCGCGTACAGATCTCCTAGGCATCGCACTGATGGGCGCCGGCCTTCTATCTCCAACCTGTGTTGTTCCTAGAATGGCCAGGTGGAAGACATCGATGCGATCGCCGTGTTGCAGGATCCGGTGCGGCGCCGCCTGTACGAGTACGTGGCGGCGCAAGGCCGGGAGGTCGGCCGCAACGAGGCCGCCGAGGCGGCCGGGGTGGCGCGCACGCTGGCCGCGCACCACCTGGACAGGCTGGCGGAGGCCGGACTGCTGGAGAGCGGCAGCCGCCGCCTGACGGGCCGTTCGGGGCCGGGGGCAGGCCGTCCCGCCAAGGTGTACACACGCTCGCGGGCCGAGCGGTCGGTGTCGCTGCCGGCCCGCGACTACCGCACGGCCGCCGAGCTGCTCGCCGAGGCGGCCGAGCAGGCCGGTCTCGACACGGGGCTCTTCGCGGCCGCGCGCCGCCGCGGTGAGGAACTGCGAGGCTCCGCGGCCCCTTGCGGCGGCCTCGAAGACGCCATGGAGATGCTGGCCGCCCGCGGCTACGAACCGCACCTGGAAGCCGCCGAAGCCGCCGAAGCCATCGAAGCCGCCGAAGCCGTCGAAGGCGCTGAAGTCGCCGCTGGGGGCCAGGACTTCGAGGGAACCCAGGAGGCGACCGAGACGGCCCCGCCCGTCGTCCGTATGCGCAACTGCCCCTTCCACGCCGTCGCAGAGCGCTTCCCGCCCCTTGTCTGCGGCATGAATCTCGCGCTGCTGGAAGGGCTGCTGGGCGCGGACGGTCCGGTCCGCGCTCGCATGGACGCCCGGCCGGGGGAGTGCTGCGTGGTGCTCGAGAATTCTAAAAACAATAATGATTGACATAGAAAAGCGGGCCGTGCTGGGATGAGGCCATGACCGCATCCGCGCCTGCCGCCCACCTCGCCGAACTCAACATCGCCACGCTCCGCCACCCACTCGACGACCCGCGCATAGCGCCGTTCGTCGAGCTGCTCGACCCGGTCAACGCCGCCGCCGACGGCGCGCCCGGCTTCGTCTGGCGGCTCGTGGAGGAGGGGGCGGCCGACGCCACCGCCCTGCGCCCGGCGGGCGAGGACGTCATCGTCAACCTGTCGGTGTGGGAGAGCCAGGAGGCCCTGTGGGACTTCGCCTACCGCAGCGGGCACCTGGAAGTGATGCGGCGGCGCCGCGAATGGTTCGAGCGGCACGTCCAGGCGCACATGGTGCTCTGGTGGGTCCCCGCCGGCCACCACCCGACGGTCGGCGAGGCCCTGGAGCGGCTGGCGGACCTGAACGCCCATGGACCGTCCCCGCGCGCGTTCACCTTCGCCTCGTCCTACACGGCAGCCGAGGCCGCCCCGCACCTTCAAGGCGTGTAGGACGGGAAGGCTCCGTCCCGTCACCATCTACCACCGTCAGCCGCGTGCGGTCCCATGACGCCAGGGTGACGTTGACGCTCTCCCCGCCAGGACTCCCGCGTCCGGCTACGAGGCAGCCACCATGGGGCGCGAGGAATGGGGCATCCACGAGGGCTTCGAGGACTACGTCGTCGTGTTCATCGCCGCCGGGCGACAGGCGAAGCCTCGGCCCGCGCCATAAGCCGTGTCCCGTACGGCAGTTCACCGGGGAACCGCTCGCCCGGGCCCCCACCTGCCCGACGGTGGGAGGATCACATCGCGACTGCAGGTTGAACGAGGGACCGTCGAGGTGTGAGGGGGAGAGCCGTGGCTCTCGGTACGGTGGCCATCACTGGCGCGGCAGGCACCATCGGATCCGTGGCGCGTGAAGCGCTGCGGCGCGAAGCCAGCCGATTGGTGCTGCTCGACCGCGTTCCGATCCATCCGGTGGCCGACAACGAACAAGCTCACACCGTCGACCTGCGGGACGCGGCGGCCGTGGAGTCGGCGCTCGCGGGAGCCGATCGTGTGCTCCACCTGGGCGGCGTGCCGGACGAGGCTCCCCTTCCCGACCTGCTGGAAGCCAATGTGCTCGGCACCCACCACGTCCTGGAGGCCGCGCGGCGCACCGGTATCGAGCGGGTGGTGCTGGCCAGCAGCAACCGCCTGACCGGCTGCTACCCCACCGGACACGTCACCGGCCCGCAGGATCCCCCGCGCCCCGATGGCCTGTACGGGGTGAGCAAGGTGGCGCTCGAGGCTCTGGGGCAGCTGTACGCGGACAAGTTCGGCCTGTCGGTGATCTGCCTGCGCATCGGCAGCTTCGAGCAGGCGCCCACCGAGCCGCGTCACCTGGCGACGTGGCTGAGCCCCCGCGACGCCGTCGGCTACATCCGGGCCGCGCTGACCGCCCCGCCCGCCACGCGCTTCGCCGCCGTCTATGCCGTCTCCGCCAACACCCGGCGTTTCTGGGAGCTCCCGGCCAAGACGGAGCTCGACTACACACCCCTCGACGACGCCGAATCACATGCGGCACACATCCCGGGCGCCGACCTTCCGGTGGACGCCTCGGCACCACAAGGAGGCGTCTACGCCACGCCGGAGTTCACGCTGAAGCACCTGCGACCCTGACGGGTGCCGCCTACGGGATGGCGCCCGTCACCGTGGTGAATCGCGGATCGACGTGACCCAGCCAGGCGTCCTGAGCGTCGGCCAGCGGTTGCCGCAGCGGCAGCGGCAGGAACCGGCACGCGAACGTAAGACCGGCGTCGTCTCCGTCGCCGTGCACGCGGTGGTGCCAGGCATCGGCGGTGTCTGCCGGCGCCCGCAGCACCAAGAACGTGGTGCGGCGCGGAGCTCCCGACTCGGGGTGCGGCTTGTCCTCCACCGCGATCTGCCGGACCACGGTGCCGGTGATCAGACCTGTCTCCTCGGCGACCTCGCGCAGGACGGCTTCTTCCAGTCCTTCGCCCGGTCTGACCCCGCCCGCGGGAATCTGGGTGCCGGCATCGGGCATCCCGACGTGGTCGAACACCAGAACCTCGGGGACGGCGCGGTACCGGAGCACATAGGCAGCCACACGGATACGGGGTTGGGCTCGGGTCATCCCGACATCGTCAGCCATCGGCCCATGCGGCGTCACCGCAAAGCGTCTGCTTCCGTGGGCGGGAACCTCTGAACTCCTAGGTCACCATTCGGTTACCCAGTCACCGAAAAGTGCGTTCTTCCACGTCAACGGCCGCTCTCCTAGGGTTTCCCAGTAACCGCCGGAGACCACGAGTGCCTTGCTCCGGTGGAGGCGAGCCTCCTGGGCTCTCAGGACAAGGAGACGGACAGCATGGCCATCACCCTGGTGAATCCCGACGGATTGCCGAAGATCGATGCCTACCGGCAGGTGTCCGTCGCGACCGGGTCGAAGCTGGTGTTCATCGCCGGGCAGGTCGCCTGGGACGCCGAGGGAGCGACCGTCGGCGCAGGCGACCTCGCCGCTCAGGTCGAGCAGTGCTACCTCAACGTCGCCACCGCCCTGGCGGGGGCCGGAGGTTCCTTCGACGACGTGGCGAAGCTGACGGTGTACGTCGTGGACTGGACCCCGGACAAGATGCCTCTGTTCGCAGAGGGCGTCGCGCGGGCAGCCGCGAAGGTGGGGGTCGCTCCGGTACCGCCGGGCACGCTGGTGGGCGTGGCGGCGCTGGACGTGCCCGAGCATCTGGTGGAGGTCGAAGCCACCGCGGTCATCGACTGAGCAAGGACGCGCCAGGGCTTGGCCAACGGTCTACTCTTCGTACCCCCTGTCTCGTACCGCGTTGCCGAGGCCGTCGAATCCGCCGAGCCGTCGCCCTGACGCGGCCAAGGAGAAGAGCTGTTGATGACATTCCGACACCACCTGGGCCAGATGGCGCTGCGCACCCTGGCGGAGTTTCCTGAGGCGTCGGTCCCCGAGATCTACGTCGTCACCTTCCATGTCGACAGCGTCGACCAGGACCCGAGATACCCGTACCTGGCGATCGGCTACAACACCGAGACCGAGGTGGCCCGGCTGCTCGCGGAGACGGGGGAGGCCGAGCCGTGGGAGGCCCGCTGGAACTACGCCTACTTCCCGCCGTCCGGCCTCGAAGGCATCCGCATCGTCGGCCACCACCCCGACCACGATCCGGTCGGCGCCGATCTGCACCGGCGAGAGGCGATCGCCCAAGGCCTTTGGTACGAGGACGAGGACGACCTCTCCGAGGAGGAGCAGGACGAGCGCGACGAACAGCTCGCCGAACAGTTCGACGAGCTCTGCGTGGGGCTGGCGCGCCAACTCCACGCGGACGGTCAGCTCGTCGGCGTTCTCGGGCGGCCCCTGCCGGTGATCCTCTACAACATGTTCGACCCCGACAAGATGTTCGCGCTGACCCGGGCCGCCAACCCGCCCGAACTGGTCACCGAGTTCCTGGGCGAGGACCCGGAGGCGCAGCAGCAGGCCTGACGAGCGTGGGGCGCCGTGCGCGGTCGCGTCACGGTGACGGGGAGCCGATCGGCCTCAGCCAGAGGGCTGCCAAGGGGGGAAGGGTCACGGTGAGGGATGAGGCGAAGCCGTGGCCGGGTTGGGGCTCCTGCCGCAGGGGGCCATCGTTCTCGACTCCGCTGCCGCCGTAGCGCAGCGCGTCGGTGTTGAGGACTTCTTCCCATGCTTCGCCCGCCTCAGGGGGTACACCGAGCCGGTAGCCGTGGCGGACCACCGGCGCGAAGTTGAAGACGGCCAGCAGAGGGGTGCCGTCGGAGGCGTGGCGGAGGAAGGCGAAGACATTGTCCTCGGCGGCGTCGGCGGCGATCCAGGTGAAGCCGGACGGGGAGGTGTCCTGCTCCCACAGGGCGGGCGTCGCGACGTAGTGCTGGTTCAGATCGGCCACGAGATGCTGGATGGCCCGGTGCTCCAGGTGGGCCGGGTGGTTCTCTTCGAGCACCCACCACTGCGGCCCCTCCTGCTCCGACCACTCGGCGCCCTGCGCGAACTCCTGGCCCATGAACAGGAGTTGCTTGCCCGGGTGTGCCCACATGTAGGCCAGATAGGCGCGGTGATCGGCCCGCTGCTGCCACCAGTCACCCGGCATCTTGTCGACCAACGCCCGTTTCCCGTGCACCACTTCGTCGTGGGACAGCGGCAGGACGTAGTTCTCGCTGTAGGCGTACACCATCGAGAACGTCATCTCGTCGTGGTGGTACTTGCGGTGCACGGGCTCGTGGGCGATGTAGGCCAGGGAGTCGTGGGACCAGCCCATGTTCCACTTGAACCCGAAACCGAGGCCGCCGAGCCCGGCCGCCGCGGGTTCGTCCGTGGGGCGGGTGACACCGTCCCACGCGGTGGACTCCTCCGCGATGGTGATCACGCCCGGACAGCGGCGGTAGACCGTCGCGTTCATCTCCTGGAGGAAGGCCACCGCGTCCAGGTTCTCCCGCCCCCCGTCGGCGTTGGGCGACCAGGCCCCCTCCTCGCGGGAGTAGTCGAGGTAGAGCATGGAGGCGACGGCGTCGACACGGAGCCCGTCGATGTGGAACTCCTGGCACCAGTACGTGGCGTTGGCGACGAGGAAGTTGCGGACCTCCTTGCGGCCGTAGTCGAAGACGAGGGTGCCCCAGTCGGGGTGTTCTGCCTGCCGCGGATCCTGCGGTTCGTACAGGGGCCGGCCGTCGAACGCGGCCAGCGCCCAGTCGTCGCGAGGGAAATGGCCGGGTACCCAGTCCAGGAGGACGCCGATGCCGGCCTGGTGCAGGGTGTCGATCAGGAACTTGAGGTCGTCGGGCGTGCCGAAGCGGGCCGTGGGTGCGTAGAAGCCGGTGACCTGGTAGCCCCAGGAACCGCCGAAGGGGTGCTCGGCGACAGGCATCAGCTCGACGTGCGTGAACCCCAACTCCCGTACGTAGGCGGTCAGATCGTTTGCCAGGTCGCGGTAGGTGGATCCCGGTTTCCATGAGCCGAGGTGAACCTCGTACACGGACAGGGGAGCCGCGTGGGCCGGGCGGTCGGCCCGGTGCTCCATCCATGAGGCATCGCCCCACACGTAGTGGCTGCGCGTGACGACGGAGGCCGTCGCGGGCGGGGTCTGCGTGTGGCGTGCCATCGGGTCAGCGCGTTGCGTACGGGACCCGTCGCCTCGCGTGATCTCGAACTTGTACATCGCCCCTTCGCCCAGGCCCGGCACGAAGAGCTCCCACACGCCCGATGACCCCAGCGACCGCATGGGCAGGGCGGTGCCGTCCCAGTGGCAGAAGTCCCCGCAGACGCGCACGCCGACCGCGTTCGGCGCCCACACGGCGAATCGGGTGCCCTGAACCCCTTGGTGCGCTCCTACATGGGCGCCGAGCGCCGTCCAGAGTTCCTCGTGGCGGCCTTCGGAGATGAGGTGCAGATCCAGTTCGCCCAGGGTGGGCAGGAACCGGTAGGGGTCGTCGACCTCCACGACGGCCTCGGGGTAGTGCACCCGCAGGGTGTAGGGCATGGGGGCCGGGGCCGGAATGCCGCCCGCGAACAGGCCGTCGCCTTCGTCGTGCAGCTCCCAGGCGAGGCCGTCCAGGACGACGGACACCGCCTGCGCGCCGGGGCGCAGGCAGCGCAGGCGTACTCCGTGGGGCATGGGATGCGCACCGAGGACGGCGTGCGGGTCGTGCAGCGCGCCGCGCAGCAGCCGGTCCCGATCGGCGGCGTGCAGTGGGGGCACCGCGCACGCACCGCGGACGGCTGCGGCCGCCGTGGTGGCTGCGGCGGATGGGGACACGTCGGTGACGGCCATGTGCGCTGCTCCTCGAACCGGACGGGCGGGGCGGACGGGTGGATGGGCGGTCAGTGGTGACGGGAGAGGCGTGCGACGGCCCGCAGCGGGACGGTGATCCAGTCGGGGCGGTGCGTCGCCTCGTAGAGGACTTCGTAGATCGCCCGGTCCGCCTCGTGCGCGTGCAGCAGCAGCGGAATGTCCTGCGGATCGAAGGGGCCTGTCGTGCTGTATCCGGCGCAGAAGGCGGTGCGGCAACGCTCGGCCCACTCCGGCCGCGCCGCCTTCTCGACATGGGCGGCGTAGTCGAAGGAGCGCAGCATGCCGGCGATGTCATGGACCGGGGAGCGATCGGCGCGCCGTTCCGCCAGGGGTTTGGCGGGCTCTCCCTCGAAGTCGACGACATGCCACTGGCCGTCGGCTTGCAGCACCTGCCCCAGATGGAGATCGCCGTGGATGCGCTGGAGGCGCAGGGCGCCGTCCGCCGTGGCGAGCCTGATGAAGACCTCCCGCAGGCCTGCCACGTGCGAGCGCAGGGCCGGCACGGTGGCCGCCGCGTCCAGCAACCGGTGTGTCATCGCGTCGGCCAGGTGTGTGTGGTGGTCCGCGGGCGGATCGCCCACCGGAAACGATTCGGCGAGCGCCACATGCAACTCGCCCGTCGCCCGGCCCAGTTCCCGCGCCTGATCGGAGAAGTCGCCTTGTACGAGCGCCGAATCCAGGGCCAGGGTCCAGCCGTCCGTCGCTCCGGAGAGGAAGCGCTGCACGACGCCCAACGTGCCCCAGAACGGCTGGGAGGTGTGGAACCAGGCCACGGGTGTCGGCACGCGGCTGTACCCGTGCCGGGCCAGCACCCCCGGAATCTCCAGGTCGGGGTTGATGCCGGGCTGCACGCGCCGGAACAGCTTCAGGATGATCTCGTCGCCGTACACGATGGACGTGTTCGACTGCTCGGCCTCCAGGACGCGCGGCATGAGCCCGGCGGGAACCGCCGAGCGGGGGAAGGACTCGAAGCGCAGCGTCCCCATGACGCCGCCCCGGCGTATCCGGTCGAGGAGCAGGATCGTCGCCCGCGAGTCGTGCACCGCGTCGTAGACAAAGAGGTCCCGGCCGTCCGAGCCCTCCATCCGGCCCAGGAGACAGCCCTGCAGGCGCGGCGGCAGATCGGTGACGGCACCCAGCAGCAGTTGATAGCAGGCGGTGTCCTGGGGGAGCCCGGCCTGTTCGACCCGTACCAGCAGGTGGAAGCAGTCGGGGGCCAGCTCGGTGGCGGCCGCCACCGAGACGCCGGTGACGGCCCGCTCCTGGTGGGCGAACCAGCGCTGCCGCGGCAGCCAGCGGCTGAGCAGGGCCGCCAGCGTCGGGCTTGCGATGGGGTGGGGCTTGATGTCGTACGACAGCAACAGAGGCGAAGACATGACGTCACGTCCGATCACGTTGAAGAACGCACGGTCCGAGGCGCTCTTGCGCAGAGCCGGAACCAGTAGGAGCCGTGTCCGGCGAGAGTGAGGAGATAGGGCAGCTCGCCGATGGCCGGGAAGCGCACCCCGCCGACGAGTTCGACGGGGTGCCTGCCGTTGAAGGCCTGGAGGTCGAGTTCGGTGGGCTGCGCGAACCGCGAGAAGTTGTGCACGCACAGCACCAGGTCGTCCTTGTACTCCCGCAGAAAGGCGAGAACGGCGGGATTGGAGGAGACGAGCTCGGTGTACGAGCCGAGTCCGAAGGCGGGGTTCTGTTTGCGGATCTCGATCATGCGGCGGGTCCAGTGCAGCAGCGAGGAGGGCGAGGACATGGAGGCCTCGACGTTGGTGACCTGGTAGCCGTAGACCGGGTCCATGATGGTGGGGAGGTAGAGGCGGCCGGGGTCGCAGGAGGAGAAGCCGGCGTTGCGGTCGGGGGTCCACTGCATGGGGGTGCGCACCGCGTCGCGGTCGCCGAGCCAGATGTTGTCGCCCATGCCGATCTCGTCGCCGTAGTAGAGGATCGGCGAGCCGGGCAGGGACAGCAGCAGGGCGGTGAAGAGTTCGATCTGGTTGCGGTCGTTGTCCAGGAG
>NZ_JBITWR010000007.1:0-450549 GCF_044544025.1 Streptomyces sp. NPDC055243 | reverse complement strand
TGACTTTTGGCACGCTGTTGAGTTCTCAAGGAACGGACGCTTCCTTTGTACTCACCCTCTCGGGCTTTCCTCCGGGCGCTTCCCTTCGGTGTTTCGTGTTTCCAACCTTACCAGATCCGTTTTCCGTTCCGTTCCCGGTTCGGATTCATTTCCAGTGGCCGTTGGAGGGCCTTTGCCTTTCGGCGTGTTCACTACGTTAGCGGATTCCCTCTGCAACTCATAATCGAGTTCCGCGAGTTCGAATTCAGGCATGCGAGCACGCCAAATTCGCCCCCGCTGAGGGGAAGTCGTAGGTAGTGGTTGGCCGCTTCCGGCTGCTGGCAGAACGCCGTACCCGGGTCAAGCGGCTCGGGCCACATTACGGTCCCCCAGGGGCCGCGTCAAGTTCGGCGGCGTCGGGGCGTATGGGCCCGATAAGGGCTCACCGTCGGGTCGTTGGGGATCCAGAAGCGCCAGGGGTGGACGGCTCCGTCACCGCCGACTCCCGTACGCGGACCGTTGCTGACCTGGTCGGGGTGGTGGGGCGTGCCCGCAAGGAGAGTGAGAGGGGCGCCCTGTGCCGCGCAGAGGTCGGCGCCGTTCAGGCTTCGGTCCACGTCAAGGGCCGTGGCCAGGCGGGCCGGGCCTTTGGCCAGTTCCCTGTCGTTGCGGGCCGAGAGCCGACGCTTGCGGGCGATCTCGGCACCGGTGGTGATCTCCCCTGCCCTGAGCAGGACTCCGCTCGCCTTGCCCTCCGGGCCGCACACCACGTTGAGGCAGTGCCACATGCCGTAGGTGAAGTAGACGTACGCGTGTCCGGGCGGACCGAACATCACGCTGTTGCGGGCGGTGGGGCCGCGATAGGCGTGTGATCCGGGGTCGGCATCGCCGGCGTACGCCTCCACCTCTGTCAGGCGCAGCTCGATCGGGCCGTCCGGTGAGCTGCGTACGAGAACGCGACCCAGCAGATCCGGGGCCACATCGAGGACAGGGCGCTCGAAGAAGTCACGTGTGAGGGGCGTACGGTCAGGGGCCTCGATCATGGCGTCCGAGCCTACTGGACACGGTCTGTACAGGCGGGTGGTCACCGGCCGGGCGGATTGCCAGGGTGAGGACGCGGAACCGGACGTGGGTCCACCGCGTTTGTATGGATCAAGGATTCAAGTCGAGTCGAACCACAGGCGGGGCCTGGGGAGGAGAGTCATGGGGTTCAAGAAGCTGCTTGCGAGCCTGGGTGCCGGTGGTGCTTCGGTGGAGACGGTGCTGACCGAGGTCAACGTCGTACCCGGTGGAGTCGTCCAGGGTGAGGTGCAGATCCAGGGCGGGTCCGTGGACCAGGAGATCGAGGGTCTGTCCGTCGGTCTGCAGGCCCGGGTCGAGGTCGAGGGTGCCGACCAGGAGACGAAGCAGGACATCGAGTTCACGAAGCTGCGGCTCGGTGGGGCCTTCACGCTCCAGGCGGGCCAGATGCACACGGTGCCGTTCGGGCTGGAGATCCCCTGGGAGACGCCGATCACCTCCATCGACGGGCAGCAGCTGCGCGGGATGAACATCGGTGTGACCACCGAGCTCGAGATCGCGCGGGCCGTGGACTCCAGTGATCTGGACCCGGTCAACGTGCACCCGCTGCCGGCGCAGCAGGCCATCCTGGATGCCTTCATCCAGCTGGGCTTCCGCTTCAAGAGCGCCGACATGGAGCGCGGTCACATCCGTGGCACGCGCCAGAAGCTGCCGTTCTACCAGGAGATCGAGTTCTTCCCGCCGCAGCAGTACCGCGGTCTGAACCAGGTCGAGTTGAGCTTCGTGGCCGACGACCGCGAGATGGACGTCATCCTGGAGATGGACAAGAAGCCGGGTCTCTTCAGTGAGGGCAGCGACTCGTTCCGGTCGTTCAAGGTCGGTCTGAACGACTTCCAGGGCACGGACTGGGCGGCGTACCTCAACGAGTGGCTGTCCCAGGTCGGCAGCAAGCGCAACTGGTTCTAGGCTCGGAACGGAAGAGCTGTAGAGCTACCGCCGATCAGGAACCAACCAGGAGGTGCCGACGTGACCGAGCTCAAGAGGCCGCCGCTTCCCCATGACTTCCACCCGCCCGTGGCGTCGTTCACGGTCGTGAGCGAGGACTTCGAGCCGGGGGCGGTCCTTAAGGACGCTCAGGTCCAAGCGGCCGGGAACACCTCGCCGCACCTGCGGTGGGAAGGCTTCCCGCCGGAGACCAAGAGTTTCGCCGTGACGTGCTTCGACCCGGACGCGCCCACGGGCAGCGGGTTCTGGCACTGGTCCGTCTTCGACATCCCGGTCTCGGTGACCGAACTGCCCACCGGTGCGGGCAGCGGGAAGTTCGAGGGACTGCCCGAGGGCGCGGTGCAGGTGCGCAACGACTACGGGACGAAGGAATTCGGGGGCGCCGCGCCGCCGCCCGGTGACCCGGCGCACCGCTATGTGTTCACCGTGTACGCGGTGGATCAGGAGAAGCTCGGGCCCGACTCGGACGCCTCGCCTGCCGTCGTCGGATTCAACCTCCGGTTCCACACGCTCGGGCGCGCGCAGGTGCTCGCCGAGTACGCGGCTCCCGCCGGTAGCTGAGCGTTCACTGAACGTTTGCCCGTCCCTGGTCATGGAAGTGATCAGGGACGGGCATTTTTTATTGCGTTGTCCATCTCGGCGTGCCCGGCCAGAGTTGATCCCAGCCCGCCAGGGGGTGGGTCGGTGTGCATACGGGAGGTGGGCGAAATGCGGGACACGCTGGTGCTGAACGCGAGCTTCGAGCCGCTGTCGACGGTGACGCTGAACCGTGCCATCGTGCTGGTCCTTACCGACAAGGCCGTTGTCGAGCAGGCCCACCCCGGACTCCGTGTGCGCGCGGCGGCGGTCGAGATACCGGTCCCCCGGGTGATCAGGCTCTGCAGGTATGTACGGGTGCCGTTCCGAAGACGGGCTCCGTGGTCTCGGCGCGGTGTTCTCGTACGGGACCAGCACAGGTGCGCGTACTGCGGGAAGCGGGCGACGACCGTGGACCACGTGGTGCCGCGGGCGCAGGGCGGTACGGACTCGTGGCTGAACACGGTCGCTTCGTGCGCGATGGACAATCACCGCAAAGCGGACCGTACGCCGGAGGAAGCCGGAATGCCGCTGCTGCGCCAGCCGTTCGAGCCCACGCCCGCCGACGCGATGCTGCTCGCCCTCGGCCGGGACGGCATCGCCTCGCTGCCGAAGTGGCTCGCGCAGTCGGCCGCGTGAACTGACGAAGCGTAAGAGACGTAGGAGAAGGGCCCGTCTCCACCGGTGCGGTGGAGACGGGCCCTTCTCCTGCGTCGTACGCCGCTTGTCAGTCGATCGGCGGCTGTTCGCGGCGCTCGGTGGGCGGGGCGCTCGGGCCGCCGGCCATCGGGCCGAAGTTGCCCATGGCGCCGCTCAGGCCCTTGAGGGCGTCGCCGATCTCGCTGGGCACGATCCAGAGCTTGTTCGCGTCGCCCTCGGCGATCTTCGGGAGCATCTGGAGGTACTGGTAGGCGAGGAGCTTCTGGTCGGCGTCGCCCGCGTGGATGGACTCGAAGACCGTGCGGATCGCCTGGGCCTCGCCCTCGGCGCGCAGGGCCGCGGCCTTGGCCTCACCCTCGGCGCGCAGGATCGCGGACTGCTTCTCACCTTCGGCGCGCAGGATCTCCGACTGCCGTACACCTTCGGCCTGGAGGATCGCGGCGCGCTTGTCGCGGTCGGCGCGCATCTGCTTCTCCATCGAGTCCTGGATGGAGGTCGGCGGCTCGATGGCCTTGAGCTCGACGCGGTTGACGCGGATGCCCCACTTGCCGGTGGCCTCGTCCAGGACACCGCGCAGCGCCGCGTTGATCTCCTCGCGGGAGGTCAGGGTCCGCTCCAGGTCCATGCCACCGATGATGTTGCGCAGCGTGGTGACGGTGAGCTGCTCGATCGCCTGGATGTAGCTGGCGACTTCGTACGTCGCGGCGCGGGCGTCGGTCACCTGGTAGTAGATGACGGTGTCGATGTTCACCACGAGGTTGTCCTGGGTGATCACCGGCTGGGGCGGGAACGGGACGACCTGTTCACGCAGGTCGATGCGGTTGCGGATCGAGTCGATGAACGGGACGACGATGTTCAGACCGGCGTTCAGCGTCCGGGTGTAGCGGCCGAAGCGCTCGACGATCGCCGCACTGGCCTGCGGGATGACTTGGATCGTCTTGATCAGGGCGATGAAGACCAGCACCACCAGAATGATCAGGACGATGATGATTGGTTGCATCGTTGTTCCCCGTACCCCTCTTGCTCGGTGTTCCCGGAAGATCCGCAGAGCCGGAACGCGGGCCTGCGAAGATCTTGCTGGTCGAGTCTGTCAGACCGCCGCACACCCCGTGGTGGATTCACATGACGATGGCCGTCGCTCCGTCGATCTCGACGACATCCACCTCGCGTCCCGCCTCGTAGCTCTGGGCGGTGTCGAGCGAGCGGGCCGACCAGATCTCGCCGGCGAGCTTGATCCGGCCGCCGGAGGCGTCGACCCGTTCCAGGACGACGGCCGTCCTGCCCTTCAACGCCTCTACTCCGGTGGCCAGTTCGGGCCGTTGGGAGCGGTGTCGCGCCGCCACCGGGCGTACGACCGCGATGAGCGCGACCGATACCGCGGCGAAGACGACGACTTGAAGTACGGTGCCGCCGCCGAGGCCGGCGGTCACGGCGCCCGCGACAGCGCCCACGGAGAGCATGCCGAACTCCGGCATCGCGGTCAGTACGAGCGGGATTCCGAGCGCGGCGGCGCCGATCAGCCACCACACCCATGCGTCGATGTCCACGTGGTCATCGTAGGACCGCGGGACCTTTCCGCACAGGGCACGTGATCTATCGGCCGGAGTGGGCCCGGCCGTTCGCGCCGGTGTCAGCCGAGCGGGAGGCCCTGTGCGCTCCAGCGCTCGCCCCGCTCCTCGACCACCAGGGGCAGTCCGAAGCACAGGGAGAGGTTGCGGGAGGTCAGTTCGAGCTCCAGCGGACCGGCGGCCATGATCTTGCCCTGGCGGATCATGAGGACGTGGGTGAAGCCGGGAGCGATCTCCTCGACGTGGTGCGTGACCATGATCATCGAGGGGGCGATCGGGTCGCGGGCCAGGCGGCCGAGGCGGCGTACGAGGTCTTCGCGGCCACCGAGGTCGAGGCCGGCGGCGGGCTCGTCCAGGAGGAGCAGCTCGGGGTCGGTCATCAGGGCGCGCGCGATCAGGGTGCGCTTGCGCTCTCCCTCGGAGAGGGTGCCGAACTTGCGGTCCAGGTAGTCGGTCATGCCGAGGCGGTCGAGGAAGGCGCGGGCGCGCTGCTCGTCGACCTCCTCGTAGTTCTCGTGCCAGCCTGCGGTCATGCCGTACGCGGCCGTGAGCACCGTCTGGAGGACGGTCTGGCCCTTGGGCAGCTTCTCGGCCATCGCGATGCCGGCGACGCCGATGCGCGGGCGCAGCTCGAAGACGTCCGTGCCGGGCCTGCCGAGGGTCTCGCCGAGGATGGTGGCGGTGCCGGTGCTCGGGTAGAGGTAGCTGGACGCGACGTTCAGGAGGGTGGTCTTGCCCGCGCCGTTCGGTCCGAGGATGACCCAGCGCTCACCCTCCTTGACCGACCAGGAGACCTGGTCCACCAGAGCCCGGCCCTCGCGGACCACGGATACGTCCTCCAGCTCCAGTACATCGCTCATGAGCGCGTTGTCTCCCATTGCAGTCTCGGCTGTCGCTTGCGTCTGTGGACGCAGTCCCCTGGGAGAAAACCTACGCCACCGGTCGAGCGCTCCAGCCCCTAGCCCGGTCCTTAGGCTGTACGCATGCTCTCGGAACCACGCTCAGGACGCTTGGCAGCATGGGGAAATGCCCTACTTGCCGGACTTGTCTCGCCGGACGACGCGGTGCTCGCGATAGTCGGTGACGACGCCGTGCACCGGGTCGAAGGTCTTCCCGGCGAGTCGGGGCCGGTCGGCCTCACCCTGGCCCTCGGGCGATTGCGCACGCTCGGGGTGACCGGGCTGCGGGTCGCGCTGCCCGCGCCGGGCCATCCGCTCGGCCTGAGCGGGCCGCCCGACTTCAACGCGCGGGCCCTGGAGGCGCAGGAGGCGGTCGTCGCCTACGGGGCGCCGTACGGCCTGGTGCCCGAGGTCTCGGAGGCGGGGCCCGCCGGTGATGTGCACGTGGAGGTCCTCTGGCGCTGCATGTCCGTACGGGAGGCGCCGCCGGCCGACGTGCCCTCGCTGGGCGAGGCGGAGCGCGAGCTCGCCGAGGCGCTGCGGGACGCGACGGAGGTGCTCTCGCGGCTCGACGTCGCGGGCTCGGGGCCGGTCGCCGAGGCGGCGGTGGACGCGTACCGGGCGCGGGCCGAGCGGGGGCGCGAGGCGCTGGCGCCCGGATACCCGCCGCGTGCGGTGCGGGTGTTGGAGCTGGCCCAGCGGGTCGGCCTGCTGATCTCGGTGGCATTCGAGAACGGCCACGGCGGAGCCGTGAGCGCCTCGGAGATGGCCGCGCGCGGCGAGGCGCTCCGTCCGGTGGAGCGGACGGCTCGGCGGGCGCAGGTGGCCGCGTACAACGCTTATGTGGAGGAGCGGGAGCGGTAGCCGGGGGTGGGCGCCCTGGCAGTCCTCGGGGTGGCCCGGTGACTGCCGCTTCGCGGCGGGGGTGTCTCTTGGCTGCGGGTGCATCGTGGCTTGCCACGCAGTTCCCCGCGCCCCTACGACTGCGGGTGCATCGTGACTTGTCGCGCTCATGTGGCGGAGCCGCAGATCGACACGGCCCCGTGCCCCTCGGGGCGCGGGCAGCCGCACATCGATACGGCCCCGCGGGCGATGCCCGCGGGGCCGTGGCTTCGGGGTGCGTCAGTGGTTGACGCCGAGGTTGCCGAAGGCCGGGTTGAGGGCGCCGATGACCGACACGGTGTTGCCCACGGCGTTCACGGGGATGTGCACCGGCGCCTGGACCAGGTTGCCCGAGCCGACGCCCGGCGACTTCACGGCCTTGCCGTGGGCCTGCGCACCGTCCGTGGCGGAGGCGAGAGAGGCACCGGCGACGACGAGGCCACCCGCCACCATCGTGACAGCAGCGGCCTTCTTCAGGTTCTTCACTTCTGGACCCTCCTAGCGATCGCTGCGACCAGCCGCCGCAGCACGCACTGGAGAACGGCCCGGCGGCGCGGAGGTTGCGCCAAGTGGGGGACATTGACACGACGGTATGAATCTCAGACCGGAACACGACGCTCCGGTCCGCCGGTCGACCAGGTGCGCGCAGACGCCGATCAGCCGGTCACACCATGTCGTACGGCCCACAGGGCGGCCTGGGTGCGGTCGGCGAGGTCCAGCTTCATCAGGATGTTCGAGACGTGGGTCTTGACGGTCTTCTCGGAGAGCACCAGCGCACGCGCGATCTCACGGTTCGAGCGCCCGTCGGCGATGAGCCCCAGGACCTCACGCTCCCGCTCGGTGAGCGAACCGCCCCTCCCCTGCCCCGTGTTGGCCTCCTCCTGGGACAGCAGCGCCCCCGCCACCTCGGGCTGAAGCAGCACGTGCCCCGCGTGCACGGAGCGGATGGCGCCCGCCAGGGCGTCCGGGTCGACGTCCTTGTAGACATACCCGGCGGCGCCCGCGCGCAGGGCCGGGACGACCGTGCGCTGCTCGGTGAAGCTGGTGACGATCAGCACGCGCGCGGGGTTGGCCAGTTCGCGCAGCTTGCGCAGCGCCTCGACGCCGTCCATGCCCGGCATCTTCACGTCCATGAGGACGACGTCCGGTTTCAACTGCTCGGCCTGCTCGACGCCTTCGGCGCCGTCCGAGGCCTCGCCCACCACCTCGATGTCGTCCTGCACCTCGAGGAACGTACGCAGACCGCGGCGGACCACCTGGTGGTCGTCGACCAGCAGCACCCGGATCCCTGTCTTCGGATGGAACACAGCGTCAGCCACCGGGAACCTCCATCTCGATCGTCGTGCCCTTTCCGGGCTCCGATTCCACGGTCAGCTGTCCGCCGACCCCGCCGGCCCGGTCCCGCATGGAGACCAGACCCAAGTGCCGCCCCGCGCGCCGGATCGCGCGCGGGTCGAAACCGCTGCCGTCGTCCGTGACCCGCAGCACGGCTCCCGCGCCGCGCCGCACCAGGGCCACGGAGACGCGCTCGGCTCCGGAGTGGCGCAAGGCATTGTGCAGTGCCTCCTGGGCGACGCGCAGCATCGCCTCCTCCTGGGCCGCGGGCAAAGCGCGAACGGCGCAGCTCTCGAAGGTGACTTCGGCGGAGTGCGCGCGGTCAAGGACCTGCGTGTGCGTGCGCAAGGTGGCCACCAGGCCGTCCTCGTCCAGGGCGGCGGGGCGCAACTCCACGACGGCGGCGCGCAGTTCGTCCGCCGCCTCGGCCGCGAGGGTGGCCACCTGCTGGAGTTCGCCCTTGGCGCGCGAGGGGTCGCGGTCCACCAGGGTGGCCGCGGCCTGGGCCGTCAGGCGCAGCGAGAACAGCTTCTGGCTGACGGCGTCGTGCAGTTCGTGGGCGAGGCGCGAGCGCTCCTCGGCGATGGTCAGCTCGCGGCTGCGTTCGTAGAGACGGGCGTTCGTGAGGGCGATCGCGGCGTGCTGGGCGAGGATCGAAAGGAGCTCCTCGTCCTCGGCGGTGAAGCCGCAACCGCCGTCCGGCTTGGGGCAGTTCTTGTTGGCGAGGAAGAGCGCGCCGAGTGTCTCGTCCCCGTACCGGATCGGCAGGCCGAGGAAGTCGGACATGTCCGGGTGGGCGGGTGGCCAGCCCTCGAAGCGCGGGTCCTTGCGCACGTCGGCGAGGCGCTCGGGCTCGGCCTTGTGCAGCATCGCGGCGAGGATGCCGTGCTGGCGGGGCAGCGGGCCGATGGCACGCCACTGCTCCTCGCTGACGCCGTCGACGACGAACTGGGCGAATCCGCCGTGGTCGTCCGGAACGCCGAGCGCCGCGTACTCCGCGTCGAGCAGCTCGCGGGCGGAGGCGACGATCGTCTTGAGGACGTCGCGCACCTCGAGCTGCCTGCTCATGGCGAGAAGCGCGGAGCTCACCGCGTTCAGGCCGGACCGGTGACCTTGACTCATGGCCTCACCGTACCGGCGGGGTGTGACAGTGCGTATCGGACCTGTGGTGGCCACCGCCTAGGGCCGTGGGCGTAGGCCCAAGGGGCCTGCGGCGTTGCGGCCCGCGCACGAGGCGCCGGGAGCGGGTCCGTTCCTACCGTGGGGGTGATCCGCTGGAGAAGCGGCTGGCCGGGCGACCCGAGGGGACGGATGTCATGCCGGTAGCGATCATCACGGGGGCTTCGAAGGGGCTGGGGCGTGCGCTGGGGGCGGCCTCGCCGAGCGGGGCTGGGATCTGGTGCTCGACGCGAGAACGGCCGCCGTGCTCGCTCGGTCCGCACGCGAGATGGCGGGGCGCGGCGCGCGCGTGGAGGCCGTCGCCGGGGATGTCACGGACGCCGGGCACCGGGCGGATCTGGTGGCCGCGGCGCACGAGCTGGGCGGTCTCGACCTGCTGGTGAACAACGCGAGCGCGCTGGGCGCGGAGCCTCTCGTACGCCTCGAAGAGCTCACGCTCGACGGGCTGCGGCAGGCTCTGGAGACCAATGTGGTGGCGGCTCTGGGGCTGGTCCAGGAGGCGCTGCCCTTGTTGCGGGCCTCGGGTGCGGGGGCGGTGGTCGACGTCAGCTCCGACGCGGCCGTCGAGGCGTACGAGACGTGGGGCGGGTACGGGGCGTCCAAGGCGGCGCTCGATCATCTGTCGGCGGTCCTCGCCGTGGAGGAGCCGGGGATCAGGGTGTGGGCGGTCGACCCCGGTGACATGCGGACCGATCTCTACGAGGCGGCTGTTCCGGAGGACGACACCTCGGGGCGGCCTTCGCCGGAGACGGTGGTGCCCGCCTTCCTGCGGCTGCTCGACGAGCGACCGGCGAGCGGGCGGTACGCCGCACCGGCCTTGCTGAGCGCTCCTTCCTCCCTGGACGCGCGATGACGCTGGCCGTGCGGGTGCCCGATGAGCTGGCGGCCCGCATTCCCGCCGAGCAGCGGGGCCAGGGGCTCGGCAGGGACGCGGTGCGGCTGCTCGTGTCGCGCGGGACGGAGGTCTCGCACCACGCCTTCGCCGACCTGCCCGCGCTGCTGCGGGCCGGGGACCTGCTGATCGTGAACACCTCGCGGACGCTGCCCGCGGCGGTCGACGGGACCGCGGGGCACGCGCGCGTGGTGGTGCATTTCTCGACCCGGGGCGACGACGGACGGTGGGCCGTCGAGTTGCGGGATCCCGACGGCCGGGGCACCACGCGTGCGCGTGCGGGCGGGCCCGCGCATTCAGTCGTGCGGCTCCCCGGGGACGTACGCCTGGTCTTCGAGGAGCCGCTGGCCCCGGGGAGCGGGCGGTTGTGGTGGGCCCGGGTGCCGGCCGACGTGCCCGCGCTGCTGCGGCGGCACGGGCGCCCCATCCGCTACTCCTATACAGAGAGGGACCAGCCCCTCGCCGCCCACCAGACCGTGTTCGCGCTGCCGTCGCCCGACGGGGCGGGCAGTGCGGAGATGCCGAGCGCGGCGCGGCCGTTCACCGCGGAGCTGGTGGCGCGCCTGGTCAGCCGGGGTGTGCAGTTCGCGCCGGTCACCCTGCACACGGGGGTGGCATCGCCCGAGGCGCACGAGCCTCCGTACCCCGAGCTCTTCGAGGTGCCCGGGGCGTCGGCGCGTCTCGTCAATGCCGCGAGGGCGGGCGGCGGACGGGTCATCGCGGTCGGTACGACGGCCGTGCGCGCCGTCGAGTCCGCCGCGGGGCCCGACGGGGTGGTCCGGGCGGCGGCGGGCCGTACGGAGCTCGTGGTGACCCCCGAGCGGGGCGTGCGCGTGGTGGACGGGCTGCTCACGGGGCTGCACGAGCCGCAGGCCTCGCATCTGCTGATGCTGGAGGCGGTCGCGGGCCGGGCCGCCGTCGACCGGGGTTATACGGAGGCCGTACGCCGTCTCTACCTCTGGCACGAGTTCGGCGACGTGCATCTCCTCCTTCCGGAGGAGTTTGCTCACGCAGAGAATTGCGAGGGCAACTGTTGGTGAGGTTGTTACGTGTCCGATGTGAGCCCGCGCATAGGACGCACGTCACGTACGAAGGTCCCTAGTGGATGAACAGGCCCTTTGTGGGCACGGGGTGCGCTGCCATCAGGGCCTACGGCGCGCCCCCTGATCCACTATCCGGCATCGTACGTCACTGCTTTGCCACAGAATTTTGCGCCCGCTAAGAATTGCTCCCGTCGCTCGGCGCCGCGGTCCCGCACCGCGGCGTTTGTGCCGGAGAAGCAAATGTCCCCCGCCGGCCAGAGCGACCTCCGCGATTCGAAGAGGTCCGTCTCCCATGTCCCAGCACAGCACCCCTGGTCATAGTCGCCCCGCGCTGACCAAGACCCAGAAGTTCTCGATCGCCGGTGTCGCCACGCTCGGCGCCGCCGCCCTCGCGTTCTCCCTCGTGCCGGGCAGCGCCGACGCCGGAACGCAGACGCAGAGCCTCGAAGCCGCCCCGGTGGCCTTCAAGCAGAACGTGGACGCCCAGCAGGCGGTCCACGCCGGCGTCATCAAGCAGCGGAACACCGCCGACAAGCAGGCCAAGGACGCCGCTGCCGCCAAGGCGAAGGGCGAGGCCGACGCCGCCGCGAAGAAGCGGGCCGACGAGGAGGCCGCGGCCAAGAAGAAGGCCGAGGACGAGCGCAAGGCCAAGGAAGCCGCGAGCCGTGCAGCCGCGCGCAAGCCGGTCTACGCCAACAACCTCGACGGCTGGATCCGCCAGTCCCTGGACATCATGAAGGCCAAGGGCATCCCCGGTTCCTACGAGGGCCTGCACCGCAACATCATCCGTGAGTCCGCGGGCGACCCGAACGCCAAGAACGGCTGGGACATCAACGCCATCAACGGCACCCCGTCGGTCGGCCTGCTCCAGGTCATCCAGCCCACGTTCAACGCGTACCACGTCGAGGGCACGTCCACGAACATCTACGACCCGGTCGCCAACATCACCGCCGCGGCCAACTACGCGGCCGACCGCTACGGCTCGATGGACAACGTGAACGGCGCCTACTGAGCCTGATCTCCTGATCAACGGACCTCTTCGCCGAGGCTCGTCAGACGCCGAAGGGCGGCACCCCCTGGGGGTGCCGCCCTTCTCGTCCGCCATGAAGCACATGGCACACGGCGTGCTTACTTGCGCATGACCTCGGGCTCGTGGCGGCGCAGCAGGCGCGCCACCGCGAAGCCGCAGGCCACGCCGATCAGGAGCAGGATCGTGATGTTCAGACCCCACTGGCCCGCCGAGTGCTCCCACAGCGGGTCGAGGTCGCCCGGCTTCTTCGGGTCCCACGGCGGCATGAGGTGCGCGAGGTCCAGCGTGGCGCCCGCGCCGGCGATGGCCCAGCGCGACGGCATCAGCCAGGCGAACTGCTCCAGGCCCGGCGAGCCGTAGACCTGGAAGAGCACGCCGGTGAAGACGACCTGGACGATCGCGAACATCACCAGGAGCGGCATGGTCTTCTCGGCGGTCTTCACCAGCGAGGAGATGACCAGGCCGAACATCATCGAGGTGAAGCCCAGGGCGATGATGACCAGGCAGATCTCCACGGCCGGAGGGAAGATCAGGCCCTCTTCCGGGAGGTCGCGCGTCGCGAAGCCGATGCCGCAGATGATGACGCCCTGCAGGGCAGTGATCACGCCGAGGACGATGACCTTGGACATCAGGTACGCCGAGCGGGACAGGCCGGTGGCCCGCTCCCGTTCGTAGATGACCCGTTCCTTGATCAGTTCTCGTACGGAGTTGGCGGCGCCCGAGAAGCACATGCCGACCGCCAGGATCAGCATGATCGTGCCCGCGTCGCCGTTGAACTTGACCGGCGGCTTGGGCGGGCCGAGCCCGAACTCGGCCGGGATCACGACGCTGACGATGCCGAGGACCGCGGGCAGGATCACCATCAGGCCCAGGAAGCCCTTGTCGGAGGCGATCACCGAGGTGTAGCGGCGGATCAGGGTCCACAGCTGCGAGCCCCAGCCCTGCGGCTTGGGCGGCCTGATCGCCTGCGGCGGCGGCATGTGGACCGACTGCGCGGCCACGGCGTCGATGTCGGCGGCGTACATCTGGTAGTGCTGAGAGCCCTTCCAGCGGCCCGCCCAGTCGTAGTCGCGGTAGTTCTCGAACGCCGAGAAGACGTCCGCCCACGTCGAGTAGCCGAAGAAGTTGAGCGCTTCCTCCGGCGGACCGAAGTAGGCGACCGAGCCGCCCGGCGCCATCACCAGGAGCTTGTCGCAGATCGCCAGCTCGGCGACCGAGTGCGTGACGACCAGGACCGTGCGGCCGTCGTCGGCGAGGCCGCGCAGGAGCTGCATGACGTCGCGGTCCATGCCCGGGTCGAGACCCGAGGTCGGCTCGTCCAGGAAGATCAGCGACGGCTTGGTGAGCAGCTCCAGGGCCACCGACACACGCTTGCGCTGGCCACCGGAGAGGGAGGTGACCTTCTTCTCCTTGTGGATGTCCAGCTTGAGCTCGCGCAGGACCTCGTCGATCCGCTGCTCGCGCTCCTGCTCGCTGGTGTCCGAGGGGAAGCGCAGCTTGGCGGCGTACTTGAGGGCCTTCTTGACGGTCAGTTCCTTGTGCAGGATGTCGTCCTGCGGGACAAGACCGATGCGCTGGCGCAGCTCGGCGAACTGCTTGTAGAGGTTCCGGTTGTCGTAGAGGACGTCACCCTTGTTGGCGGGCCGGTAGCCGGTGAGCGCCTTGAGCAGGGTGGACTTTCCGGAGCCCGAGGGGCCGATGACCGCGATGAGCGACTTCTCCGGGACGCCGAAGGAGACATCCTTGAGGATGTCCTTGCCGCCGTCGACCGTCACCGTCAGGTGGCGGGCGGAGAAGGAGATCTCACCGGTGTCGACGAACTCCTCGAGCCGGTCGCCGACGAGCCGGAACGTCGAGTGGCCGACGCTGACGATGTCGTTCGGGCCGATGAGGGCCGTGCCCGACTTCGCGACCGGCTGACCGTTGATGTACGTGCCGTTGTGCGAGCCGAGGTCGTGGATCTCGAAGCGGCCGTCCGGAGTGGCCGTGAACTCGGCGTGGTGGCGCGAGACCTGGAGGTCGGAGACGACCAGTTCGTTCTCCAGGGCGCGGCCGATGCGCATCTTGCGGCCGAGCGCGAGCTGGTGGAACGTCGTCGGGCTGCGATCACCGTAGACCGGCGGGGCCCCCGCGACACCGCCGGAACCGGGGCCCTGCTGCTGCGGGACCTGCGGCTGCTGAGGCTTCTGGTGCTGAGCCTGCTGCTGGGGCTGCGGCCAGCCCTGCTGCTGGGGCATCTGCTGCTGCGCCTGGTACTGCGACGCCTGCTGCTGGGACGCCTGGGCGGCCCAGCCGGGTCCGCCCTGCTGCCCGTGGTGCTGCGGTGCCTGGTGTTGCGGCGCCTGATGGGCCGGTGCCTGCTGAGCGGCCTGGTGCGGTGCGGCCTGCTGCGGTGCGGACACGGCGGCGGCGCCGGACGCGCTGCCGGAAACGTTCAGCCGCGGACCGTCGGTCGCGTTGCCGAGGTTCACTGCCGAGCCGGGGCCGATTTCCATCTGGTGGATCCGCTGGCCCTGCACAAAGGTGCCGTTGGTGCTGCCGTGGTCCTCGATGACCCAACTGCGGCCGCTCCAGCTGATCGTGGCGTGACGCCAGGACACCCTGGCGTCGTCAAGCGCGAGATCCCCCTGCGGATCACGTCCGAGGGTGTACGACCTGGACGGATCGAGCGTCCAGGTCCTTCCATTCAATTCCAGTACGAGTTCCGGCACTCCAGCCCCACTGAGTTGTCCCCCGAGCTAGCCCCCGTCATGGGGAGTCTAGGGATGTCGAACATCGGGAGGAACTATTTCAGGCGGAGGCCTCTGACCGAAAGTCGGGCCTTGTGAAGACTGCGTACGGGCCTGGGCGACCGCCCCGTTGACGGGGCAGAAACCGCCCCGGAGAGTAGTAACCGCCCATGAGTGCGTACGGATCATGCGCATTGCGCACATCTCGTACGGAACAGGGCGAGGCGCTGCGAGTCGGGGGGTCCTGATGGAGACCGGCGGGAAACAGGTCGAAGGCCGGGGTGTGCGGTGGGGCGATGTCCTGCTGTCCGCGATCGCCGCTGTGAGCTGGGCTCTTGTCGGCATGGCCGGCACCGCGGCGCTCGGCCTGCATCTGCTCGGCGCGGACACGGTGGGGTCACTGGGGCCGATGACCGCTGCCGTGGTGGCGCTCGGCGCGGGAGGCTCGGTCACCCCCTCCGGTGACGTCTCCGCCTTCGGACTCGATGGCGCAGAGGCGACCACCGCCATCGACATCGCGCCGCTCGGCGTCGGGCTCGCGGGCGCGCTTCTCCTTGCGTATTTTTTCCTACGCTCCCTGCGCGGGGCGGGAGTTGTGATCACTCCCGCCGAACTGGCCGCGCGCGCGGGCGCCGTGATCGCCCTCTTTCTGGCGATGCTCGGGGGGCTCGCCTGGGCGGGTCACGACATCATCACGATCGACGGTGACCAGCTGGGGATCGACAAGGGCATCGACGAGGGGATCGACCAGCTCCCGGACGACATCACGGACAAACTTCCCGACGGGCTCGGTGACATCGGCGGCCTGCTGCCCGACCGGCTCGGCGATCTCGCGCAGGCGAAGGCGGCGGTCGGCTTCACGGTGGACACGGGTCCGACGCTGCTCGGGGGCGCGATCTGGGTGATCGGCGTCCTGCTGATCGCGCTGCTCGCCTCACGTCGTACGCCGCTGCCGCGCGGGTGGGACGCCGTGCACCGCGTGGTGCGGCCTGCCGCCTCCGCGCTGGTCGCGGTGGTGCTCGTGGCGGTGCTCGCCGGGCTCGCGGCGGCGCTGTACGCGATGATCGGCGACGCGAATCCCAAGCGGATCGCGGGCGCCGCGCTGCTCGGGGCGCCGAACGGGGTGTGGCTCGGGGTGCCGATCGGGCTCCTCGTGCCGTGGGACGGCGAGGCGACGGGCCAGCTGGTGAAGCTGCTGCCGGACCCGCTGGACGACCTCCTCTCCGGGTCGGGCGCCTCGGGGGACGAGGCCGTGACACTGGGGCGGCTCGCGGAGCTCGACAGCCGGGTCTGGCTGCTGGGCGTCGCGGCGGCGCTGATGATCCTTTTCGCGGGGGTGCTCACCGCCGTCCGTACTCCTTACTCACGTGGCGAAACGGGCGCCCTGAGGTTCGCGGGGCAGTGTGCGGTGCGGCTCGGCGTGGTGACGGCGCTCGCGCTGCCGTTGATGGTGTGGCTGACGGGGGTCTCCGCGGATGCCTCGCTGTCGGTGCTCGGCTTCGACGCGTTCGGGGCGGGGATCGAGCTGCACGGTCAGCTGGGGATGGCGTTCCTGCTCGGCGCGGCGTGGGGCGTCGGTGCGGGCGCGGTGGGGGCGTTGCTCGCGGTGGCGAGCGGGGCCGCGGGCGGCAGGGTCTCGCCGTTCGCCGTCGCCGCGGCGGTTCCTGCGATGACGCCGCCGGCCGAGGTGGCCGCCGGTGCGGGGGCGCCGGGTGCGGGAGCGCCGGGTGCGGGAGCGCCGGGTGCGGGAGCGCCGGGTGCGGGAGCGCCGGGTGCGGGAGCGCCGGGTGCGGGAGCGCCGGGTGCGGGAGCACCGGGTGGGGCGGCGGGCGACGCCGCGGGGCCGTACAACCCCAGTGCCCCCTTCCGGCCGGCGAACCCCGACACGAACCCCTACCTCCGGCCGCCGCGTGATGTCTCCGGTGCGCCGACGGTGATCGGCCCGGTCACTCCTCCCCCACCGCGGGGGCAGTCGCGCCCCCGCTCCTCGGGTGGCGGCGACTGGCCCCCGCCACCACCACCGCCGCCTCCGCCACCTCCACCGGACGACCGGGGGCGGTAGACGCCGGGCAGTCGGGCGGTGGGGGGGGAGACCCGCCGCGAAGCGGGCGGGACAGAAGCACCCCGCCGACCGGCAGACGAACAACCGGCCTCCCCCACCCCCACCGGGAGGTGTCCGGCAAGCGGACCGCCCCACCGGGTGACCCGCACCGCCGGATACGGTGGGATCACCATGAGCGCTCCTCATCACCCGCACCCCGCCGATGTCCCCACGCTCCTCGTCAAGATCTTCGGCAAGGACCGTCCCGGAATCACCGCAGGCCTCTTCGACACCCTCGCCGCCTACTCCGTCGACGTCGTCGACATCGAGCAGGTCGTCACGCGTGGCCGCATAGTGCTGTGCGCGCTCGTCACCGCGCCGCCGGCCGGCCTGGAGGGCGACCTGCGCTCCACCGTGCACAGCTGGGCCGATTCCCTGCGGATGCAGGCCGAGATCATCTCGGGCATCGGTGACAACCGTCCCCGTGGCCTCGGCCGTTCCCACGTCACGGTGCTCGGTCACCCCCTCACCGCCGAGTCGACCGCCGCCATCGCAGCACGCATCACCGGGACCGGCGGCAACATCGACCGCATCTTCCGGCTCGCCAAGTACCCGGTCACCGCGGTGGAGTTCGCCGTCTCCGGCACGGAGACCGAGCCGCTGCGCACCGCCCTCGCCCTGGAGGCGGCGAAGCTCGGCGTGGACGTCGCCGTCGTCGCGGCGGGTCTGCACCGCCGCGCCCAGCGGCTCATCGTGATGGACGTCGACTCGACCCTCATCCAGGACGAGGTGATCGAGCTCTTCGCGGCGCACGCCGGCTGCGAGGACAAGGTCGCCGAGGTGACCGCCGCCGCGATGGCCGGAGAGCTGGACTTCGAGCAGTCGCTGCACGCCCGCGTGGAGCTGCTCGCCGGGCTCGACGCCTCGGTCGTCGACAAGGTCCGCTCCGAGGTCCGCCTCACCCCGGGTGCCCGCACCCTCATCCGCACGCTCAAGCGCCTCGGCTACCAAGTGGGCGTCGTATCGGGCGGGTTCACGCAGGTCACCGATGATCTGAAGGAACGTCTCGGCCTCGACTTCGCCCAGGCCAACACCCTGGAGATCGTCGACGGCAAGCTCACCGGCAAGGTGACCGGCGAGATCGTGGACCGCGCGGGCAAGGCCCGGCTGCTGCGCCGCTTCGCCGACGAGGCCGGGGTCCCGCTGGAGCAGACCGTCGCGATCGGCGACGGCGCCAACGACCTCGACATGCTGAACGCGGCCGGTCTCGGTGTCGCCTTCAACGCCAAGCCCGTCGTCCGCGAGGCCGCGCACACGGCGGTGAACGTCCCCTTCCTCGACACCGTCCTCTACCTCCTCGGCGTCACCCGCGAAGAGGTCGAAGCGGCGGACACGCACACCGACTGAGCCGGGCCGACTCCTTCGTCGTCACGCACGTACGCCGATGGGCCCCGATACCGCGGCGGTATCGGGGCCCATCGGCGTACGTGCGTCAGGACCTGTTGTCGGGGACCTACTCGGACGGCGCCCAGTAGTCGGCCAGCGTGCCGACCCCGGGCTCCAGGGCCTTCCACGAGCCGGAGTACGTCAGGACGGCGAAGGCGGAAGTCGGGAAGCCGCGGCGGTCCATCCGAGTACGGGCGTCGCCCTCGGCGTCACCCGCGAGGATGTCGGCGAGCCCCTGCACCCCGGGGTTGTGGCCGATCAGTACGACGTTCTGCACGTCGTCCGGGGTTTCGTTGAGCACGGCGATCAGCTCGCCCGGAGAGGCCTCGTACAGCCGGTCCTCGTAGACGGTCTTGGGCCTGTGCGGCAGCTCATGGACGGCGAGCTTCCATGTCTCGCGGGTCCTGGCGGCGGTCGAGCAGAGGGCCAGGTCGAAGGGGATGCCGCTGTCGGCCAGCTTGCGCCCGGCGACGGGGGCATCCTTGCGGCCCCGCTCCGCGAGCGGGCGCTCGTGGTCGGACACCTGCGGCCAGTCGGCCTTCGCATGCCGGAAAAGGACAATCCTGCGGGGTTCTGCGACGCTCATGCGTCCCAGCTTCGCATGAAAGGCGCCAGCGGGCGCAAGGAGTTGGCGTGCTCCCCCGGCACGGGTGACGGCGTCCACCCGGGGCAGGTCACGGGGTCGTACGGAAGACCGTCTCCTGGATGCGCTCGAGCACGTTTGTCACCACCGGCTCGCCGCTCGCCGCGTGTGCGTCGGCCGGGTTCAGGATCAGCAGGAGCAGGGCCGCGAAGGCGATGGCGGGAAGGGCGATCGCCCACCACGGAAGCTGGATCTCGACGCTCGCAGAGTCCTGGCGGGCTCCCGGGTCGCGCCGAATGTGCGAACGGGCCGACATGCCGCCTCCGTGGTCTTCGAGTCCTCCGTGCCACGTCTTCGCGGCCACATCTCGAAGGTACGGATCAGGCGACCCTCAGCACATCCGGTGATCCACCCACTTGACCCTGACACTGGCCCCCTAGGGGATGGTGGTGCTAACCCCACCATCCGCCCTGCCGGGGTCAGTTCACGGCGACGCGATGGAGGCGATGATGCCGATGACCACGGTGATGGCCAGCATCGCGCCGAGCACGATGAGCAGCTTCTTCTGGCCGTTCTGGGGGTTCGGATCGAGCACTGGCATGGGGAGAGTCTCGCACCCTTTGTCCGAGGGGCCTCCGCCGGGGTCGGCCGACGGAGGCACCGGGGCGGCCGGCGGAGGCCTCCGCCGGCCGACGAGGCCCAGGGGTCAGGCAGCCGCCGCGACCTCGTCCTCGACCGTGCGGTTGCGGCCCGCGAGGATGCCCACCACGATCTGCGGCACCATCAGGCCCGCCATGAGCGCGATCGGCAGCCCCCAGCCGCCGCTGTGCTGGTAGAGCACGCCCACCAGGAGCGGCCCCGGGATCGAGATCAGGTAGCCCGTGCTCTGCGCGAAGGCCGAGAGCTTGGCGACGCCCACGCTGCTCTTGGCCCGCATGCCGACCATGGTGAGGGCCAGCGGGAAGGCGCAGTTGGAGACGCCGAGCAGCAGGGCCCACGCCCAGGCGCCGCTCTCGGGGGCGAGGTAGAGACCCGCGTACCCGGCCAGGCCGCAGGCGCCGAGGACGACCACCACGGGGCCCTGGTTCGGCAGCCGCGTGGCGACGCGCGGGATGACGAAGGCCAGCGGCACGCCCATCGCCATGGTGACGGCGAGCAGCACACCGGCCTCCCCCGCGGGGACCCCGGCGTCACGGAAGATCTGCGGCATCCAGCCCATCGTGATGTACGCGGCGGTGGCCTGCAGCCCGAAGAAGCAGGCCAGCGCCCACGCCGTACGGCTGCGGGTGATGCGCAGGCCCGCGTCCTCCTGACGCACCGTGGGGCTGACGTGCTCCGGGGCGGCGGACGCGGCGGTGCGGTCGCGCACGAGCGGCACCCACGGCACGACGGCGACTACGGCGAGCACCGCCCACACCGCGAGCCCGGACTGCCAACTGCCGCCCAGCGCATCGGTCATGGGCACCGTGACGGCGGCCGCCATCGACGTGCCGAGCGCGAGCGCCATCGAGTAGAGCCCGGTCATCGAGCCGACCCGGTCCGGGAACCAGCGCTTGACGATCACCGGCATCAGGACGTTGCTGACCGCGATGCCCATGAGGGCGAGCGCGCTGGCGGCGAGGAAGCCGACGGTGCCGCCCAGGAAGGGGCGGATGGCCAGGCCCGTGGCGATCGCGGCCATGCCCGCGCAGACGACCGCGCTGGGGCCGAACCGGCGGGCGAGCCGCGGCGCCATCACTCCGAAGACCGCGAAACAGAGCGGCGGGACGGAGGTGAGCAGTCCGGCGAGCGTGCCGCTCATGCCGAGCCCGACACGCACCTCTTCGAGGAGGGAGCCGAGGCTGGTGATGGCCGGGCGGAGGTTGAGGGCGGCCAGGACGATGCCGACGATGACCAGACGCGTCGCCCACGCGCGCGTGGGGGGCTGTTTCTCCGCTGCCCCGCTCGCCGCGTCGGTACGTATCGGTGTCGTCGTCTGTGTCGGTGTCATCGTCCCGGTTTCCTCACTAGCCATGGGGCCATCATAGAATCATGGGATGATTGGCTGTCCAATCCGTTGTCGCTGTTTCCGTCACTCTGTTGCCTCCGTCCCCGTCACATCCTGTTGTCCCTGTCTCCGTCACATCGCGCACGAAGGAACGTCATGCCGCTGACCACCCCTCACCGCTCAGCGCTCTCCGAGCAGGTCATCGCCGAGCTGCGTAACCAGATCTCGTCGGGCGAGTGGCCGGTCGGCTCCCGCATCCCCACCGAGCCCGAGCTGGTCGAGCAGCTGGGCGTGGCGCGCAACACCGTCCGGGAGGCGGTGCGCGCCCTCGCGCACAACGGCCTCCTCGACATCCGCCAGGGCTCGGGCACCTACGTGGTCGCGACGAGCGAGCTGGCCGGCGTGATGCAGCGCAGGTTCGCCGACGCGGAGCCCCGGCACATCGCGGAGCTGCGCAGCACCCTGGAGTCGAGCGCGGCGACGCTGGCCGCGCAGCGGCGCACGGAGCGCGACCTCAAGCAGCTCGACGCCCTTCTGGAGCGCCGTGAGGAGGCATGGGAGTCCGGCGACGCGGAGGCCTTCGTGGCGGCCGACGCGACCTTCCACCTGGCGGTCGTGGCCGCGTCCCACAACGACGTGATGACGGCGATGTACGCGGACCTCGGCGAGGTCCTGCGGGACTGGCTGCGCGAGGACGTCGGCGAGAAGCTGACCCCCGAGAGCCACATGGACCACGCCCGGCTCGTCGACGCGATCCGGGAGAAGGACGCGGAGGCGGCCGCCAAGGAGGCCGCCGCCTACCCGTTCATGTGCCGCCCCGAGCGGTTCACGTCTGACGGCTGACTCGCTGCCTTCGGCTCACTCACTTCTGGTGGCTGACCCAGACGGACCGGATCTCTTTCCAGCACCGCCCGGTGAGCCGCACCGTCTGGGCGGGCCCGGCCTCCACGGAGACTCCGTCGCTGTCGATGTCCCACCACTGCTCGCACTCCACGTGCAGCCGGACCCGGTCGGTCTCGGGGTACGGGTTGTGGCAGTGCGCGACCGCGTCCGAACCCTCGACGCTGACGCGGCACTCCGCGCCGAACGGCCGCGGTTCGACCGCCTCCACGCGTGCGCGTGGCGGCCTCGCCTCTCCGACGGCGTGCGACGCGGCGCCGGGCAGGGCGATCAGCAGGGTGAGAGCGGCGAGCACCGCAGGAGGTGACGGGCGCACACCTCAGGGTGCGCGCTCGTGCCCCGACCGCGCCCGGCCAGTGGGCCGAACGGGCGACGCCCCGCCTCCCGCGCAGGGCGGGGGCGGGGCGTCGGGAACGTACGAAATGCCTGGTCAGGCACCCATCATGTGCACGCCGCCGTCGACGTGGACGATCTCGCCCGTCGTCTTGGGGAAGAAGTCCGAGAGCAGCGCGACGACGCCGCGGCCCGCGGGCTCCGGGTCGGCCATGTTCCACGCCAGCGGGGAACGGGTGTTCCACACGTCGGCCAGCTCCGTGAAGCCCGGGATGGACTTCGCGGCCATCGAGCCGATCGGGCCCGCCGAGATGAGGTTGCAGCGGATGTTGTCCTTGCCCAGGTCACGCCCGAGGTAGCGCGAGGTGGCCTCCAGGGCGGCCTTGGCCGGACCCATCCAGTCGTACTGCGGCCAGGCGAACTGCGCGTCGAAGGTGAGGCCGACGATCGCGGCGCCGTCGCTCATCAGCGGCCGGCAGGCCATGGCGAGCGACTTCAGGGAGAACGCCGAGACGTGCATGGCCGTGGCGACCGACTCGAAGGGCGTGTTGAGGAAGTTGCCGCCGAGCGCGTCCTGCGGGGCGAAGCCGATGGAGTGGACGACGCCGTCCAGGCCGCCGAGCTCCTCGCGGACGAGGCCCTCGAGGCGGTCCAGGTGCTCCTGGTTGGTCACGTCGAGCTCGATGACCTTGGCGGGCTTGGGCAGCTTCTTGGCGATGCGCTCGGTGAGCGTGGGGCGCGGGAAGGCGGTGAGGATGACCTCGGCGCCCTGCTCCTGCGCGACCTTGGCCGCGTGGAACGCGATGGAGGACTCCATCAGCACGCCCGTGATCAAGATCTTCTTGCCGTCGAGAATTCCGCTCATGGTGATCAGTGACCCATGCCCAATCCGCCGTCAACCGGGATGACGGCTCCAGTGATGTACGAAGCGTCGTCCGAGGCGAGGAACTTCACCGCCGCGGCGATCTCCTCGGGCTGCGCGTAACGGCCGAGCGGCACCTGCGCCATGATGTTCGACCGCTGGTCGTCGGTGAGTGCCTTGGTCATGTCGGTGTCGACGAAACCGGGCGCCACGACGTTGAAGGTGAGGTTGCGCGACCCGAGCTCACGGGCGAGCGAGCGCGCGAAGCCGACCAGGCCCGCCTTGGACGCGGCGTAGTTCGCCTGCCCCGGGCCGCCCATCAGGCCGACGACGGAGGAGATCAGCACGACGCGGCCCTTCTTGGCACGCAGCATGCCGCGGTTGGCGCGCTTCACGACACGGAAGGTGCCGGTGAGGTTGGTGTCGAGGACGGACGTGAAGTCCTCCTCGGACATCCGCATGAGGAGCTGGTCCTTGGTGATCCCGGCGTTGGCCACCAGGACTTCCACCGGACCGTGCTTCTCCTCGATCTCCTTGTAGGCCTGCTCCACCTGCTCGGTGTCCGTGATGTCGCACTTGACGGCGAGGACTCCGAGCTCGGTGAGGGCCTGGGGCGGTTCACCCGAGCGGTAGGTGATCGCGACCTTGTCGCCGGCGTCGGCGAAGACGCGGGCGATGGCGAGGCCGATGCCCCGGTTTCCTCCGGTGACGAGAACCGAGCGGCTCAACGGATCACCCTTTCGATAGCGGTCTGGTACCTCGAAAACCTATCGGTACGGTGCTCCATACGGAGAATCGACGACCGACAGTGGCGTACCGGACTCACTGTCGGGTCCCTACAGAAAACTCTGGCCGCCGGGCCTCCACGCGCGACATGATCTGATACCGACCCGTGCCGACAGCAGGGAGACATCCGTGCCTCATTCCATCGATGAAGCCTTCACGGCACTGCCGCTCAGGGCTCTCGCCGACGCCGCGCTCGCCCGCGCGCGTGCGCTGGGCGCGGACCACGCGGACTTCCGCCTCGAGCGGGTGCGCAGCGCCTCCTGGCGGCTGCGGGACGCCAAGCCGTCCGGCACGTCGGACACCACGGACCTCGGCTACGCGGTCCGTGTCGTGCACGGCGGGACCTGGGGGTTCGCCTCGGGTGTGGATCTGACGATGGGCGCGGCGGCGAAGGTCGCGTCCCAGGCCGTGGCGATGGCCAAGCTCTCGGCGAAGGTCATCAAGGCTGCGGGTTCGGACGAGCGCGTGGAGCTGGCCGCCGAGCCGGTGCACGCGGAGAAGACCTGGATCTCCTCGTACGAGATCGACCCGTTCTCCGTGCCGGACGAGGACAAGAGCGGGCTGCTCGCCGAGTGGAGCTCCCGGCTCCTCGCCGCCGACGGCGTCTCGCACGTCGACGCCTCGCTGCTCACCGTGCACGAGAACAAGTTCTACGCGGACACGGCGGGGACGGTGACCACGCAGCAGCGGGTCCGCCTGCACCCGCAGCTCACCGCGGTCGCGGTGGACGAGACGAGCGGCGAGTTCGACTCGATGCGGACCATCGCGCCGCCGGTCGGGCGCGGCTGGGAGTACCTCACCGGGACCGGCTGGGACTGGGACGCCGAGCTGGACCGCATCCCCGAGCACCTCGCCGAGAAGATGCGGGCGCCGAGCGTGGAGGCAGGCACGTACGACCTGGTCGTGGACCCCTCGAACCTCTGGCTGACCATCCACGAGTCCATCGGCCACGCCACCGAGCTCGACCGCGCGCTCGGCTACGAGGCGGCGTACGCGGGGACGTCGTTCGCCACCTTCGACCAGCTCGGCAAGCTCGCGTACGGCTCGTCGATCATGAATGTGACGGGCGACAGGACCGCCGAGCACGGGCTCTCCACCATCGGGTACGACGACGAGGGCGTGGCCGCGCAGTCCTGGGACCTGGTGAAGGACGGCACCCTGGTCGGCTATCAGCTGGACCGGCGCATCGCGAGGCTCACCGGTTTCGAGCGCTCCAACGGCTGCGCGTACGCGGACTCCCCCGGCCATGTGCCGGTGCAGCGCATGGCGAACGTGTCGCTCGCGCCGGACCCCGGCGGGCTCGCCACGGAGGATCTGATCGGGGGCGTCGACCGCGGCATCTACGTGGTGGGCGACCGGTCCTGGTCGATCGACATGCAGCGGTACAACTTCCAGTTCACCGGACAGCGCTTCTACCGCATCGAGAACGGCCGCATCACCGGCCAGCTGCGCGATGTCGCGTACCAGGCGACGACCACCGATTTCTGGGGGTCGATGGCCGCGGTCGGCGGCCCGCAGACGTACGTGCTCGGCGGCGCCTTCAACTGCGGCAAGGCCCAGCCGGGCCAGGTCGCGGCGGTCTCGCACGGCTGCCCCTCGGCCCTGTTCCGAGGCGTCAACATCCTCAACACGACGCAGGAGGCGGGTCGATGAGCTCTCGTACGAACGGTTCGAACCGCACCAACAAGCCGCACGAGATCGTCGAGCGCGCCCTGGAGCTGTCCACCGCCGACGGCTGCGTCGTCATCGCCGACGAGCACTCGACCGCGAACCTGCGCTGGGCGGGCAACGCCCTGACCACGAACGGCGTCACCCGCGGCCGCACCCTCACCGTCGTCGCGACCGTCGACGGCAAGGAGGGCACCGCTTCCGGCGTCGTCTCGCGCTCGGCCGTCACCAAGGACGAGCTGGAGCCCCTGGTCCGCGCCGCCGAGCACGCCGCGCGCGGGGCGGGCCCCGCCGAGGACGCGCAGCCGCTGGTCGCCGGGGGCAAGGAGTCCGCGGACTTCAGGGAGGCGCCCGCCGAGACGTCCTCCGCCGTCTTCGCGGACTTCGCCCCCGCGCTCGGCGAGGCGTTCGCCACGGCCCGCGCGGGCGGGCGTGAGCTGTACGGCTTCGCCAACCACGAGCTGGTGTCGAGCTATCTCGGTACGTCGACGGGGCTGCGCCTGCGGCACGACCAGCCCAACGGCACCCTGGAGCTGAATGCCAAGTCCCCGGACCGTACGAAGTCGGCGTGGGCGGGGCGCGCGACCCGGGACTTCGGGGACGTCGACCCGGCGGCGCTCGACGCTGAGCTGGCCAAGCGTCTGGGCTGGGCGCGGCGGCGCGTCGACCTGCCGGCCGGGCGGTACGAGACGATCCTGCCGCCGACCGCCGTCGCGGACCTGCTGATCTACCAGCTGTGGTCGGCGTCGGCCCGGGACGCGGCCGAGGGCCGGACGGTGTTCTCCAAGCCGGGCGGCGGCACCCGCGTCGGCGACCGGCTCGCCGAGCTGCCCCTGACGCTGCGCAGCGACCCGAACGAGCCGGGCCTGGAGTCCGCGCCGTTCGTGCTCGCGCACGCCTCGGGCGGTGACTCGTCCGTCTTCGACAACGGACTTCCGCTCGCCCCCACCGACTGGGTGCGGGCCGGCGAGCTCGCGCATCTGACCAGCACCCGGCACAGCGCGGCCCTGACCGGCCTGCCGGTGGCCCCGGCCATCGACAACCTCATCCTGGACGGCGGCACCGACCGCTCCCTGGAGGAGATGGTCGCGAGCACGGAGCGCGGGCTGCTGTTGACCTGCCTCTGGTACATCCGCGAGGTGGACCCGGCCACGCTGCTGCTCACCGGGCTCACCCGGGACGGCGTCTACCTCGTGGAGAACGGCGAGGTGGTGGGCGAGGTGAACAACTTCCGTTTCAACGAGTCGCCGGTCGACGTGCTCTCGCGGGCCGCCGAGGCCGGGCGCACGGAGAAGACGCTGCCCCGGGAGTGGGGCGACTGGTTCACCAGGGCCGCGATGCCCGCCCTGCGCATCCCCGACTTCAACATGAGCTCGGTCAGCCAAGGCGTGTGACGCCCATAGACTGGCCGGTACCGGTTGGTACCGGCCAGAGCTTTTCCCAGCAGCCTTTCAAGGAGACACAAGACCGTGACGGACATCGTCGACGAGCTGAAGTGGCGCGGGCTTTTCGCCCTGTCCACGGACGAAGATGCACTGCGCAAGGCGCTCGCGGACGGCCCCGTCACGTTCTATTGCGGCTTCGACCCCACCGCGGCCAGCCTGCACGTCGGCCACTTGGTGCAGGTCCTCACGGTGCGCCGGCTCCAGCAGGCCGGGCACCGGCCGCTCGCCCTGGTGGGCGGCGCCACGGGCCAGATCGGTGACCCGCGGCCGACCGCCGAGCGCACCCTGAACGACCCCGAGACGGTCGCGAACTGGGTGGCCCGGCTGCGCTCGCAGATCGAGCCGTTCCTGTCCTTCGAGGGCGAGAACGCCGCGGTGATGGTCAACAACCTGGACTGGACCGCGGGAATGTCCGCGATCGAGTTCCTGCGGGACATCGGCAAGCACTTCCGCGTGAACAAGATGCTGACCAAGGACTCCGTGGCCCGGCGCCTGGAGTCGCAGGAGGGCATCTCCTACACGGAGTTCAGCTACCAGCTGCTGCAGGGCATGGACTTCCTGGAGCTCTACCGGCGCTACGGCTGCACGCTGCAGTCCGGCGGATCCGACCAGTGGGGCAACCTCACGGCGGGCATCGACCTGATCCACCGCCTGGAGCCGGACGCCGCGGTGCACGCCGTCGGCACGCCGCTGATGGTCAAGGCGGACGGCACCAAGTTCGGCAAGTCCGAGAGCGGCGCCGTCTGGCTCGACCCGGAGATGACCACGCCGTACGCGTTCTACCAGTTCTGGCTGAACGTGGACGACCGGGACGTCTCGACGTACATGCGCATCCTCAGCTTCAAGTCCCGCGAGGAGCTCGAGGAGATCGAGAAGCTCACCGAGGAGCGCCCGCAGGCCCGTGCGGCCCAGCGCGCGCTCGCCGAGGAGCTGACGACGCTGGTGCACGGCGCCGACCAGTGCGCCGCGGTCATCGCCGCGTCCAAGGCGCTGTTCGGCCAGGGCGAGCTCGGCGACCTCGACGAGGCGACGCTGAGCGCGGCCCTCTCCGAGCTGCCGCGCGTCCAGGTCACCGAGCTCGGCCCGGTGGTGGACCTCCTCGCGGAGGTCGGCCTGGTGGCGAGCAAGTCCGCGGCCCGGCGCACGGTCAAGGAGGGCGGGGCCTACGTGAACAACGCGAAGGTCGCGTCCGAGGACGCCGTACCGTCCCGCGACGAGCTGCTGCACGGGCGCTGGCTCGTGCTGCGCCGGGGCAAGAAGAACCTGGCGGCGGTCGAGGTCACCGCGGGCTGACCCGCTTCCCGTACGCGCGCGAGAGGGGCCGGCCCACCAGGACCGGCCCCTCTCGCATGCCGCTTACGCGCAGGTCAGGCCCGCTGTTTGTTGCCCCTGATCATCTTGTACGCCATGTCTCCGACGCCCACGACGACGAGGGCCGCCACCAGCTGAAGCGCGTGTCGACCCCAGTCGATGCCCTTGGTGTCATCGATGCCGAACCCAGAGGCAAGCGAGTTGCCGATGATCGCGCCGATGATGCCGAAGATCGTGGTCAGCCAGAGCGGACTGTGCTGCTTTCCGGGCAGGATCGCCTTGGCGATCAGCCCCAGCACGAATCCCACGACGATGGCCCACAACCAGCTCATAGCTGCCTCCTCATCCGGCTCAACATGAGCATTACGGTCAGTCTCGACCGATCCTCCATACGGCGCATGTCGGGCGCCCCCATACGTGGCATGACGCAGTCAGGACACCGGGAAGGGGGCGGCCCCGGTCTCGAAGGCTGCGCAGCCACGGCGTAACGTGGAGCGGGTCCGGGCCGGGGAGTGCCCGGCTTCTTGTGAGCAGGCGGTGGAATGTGATGCGGAAGCAGAGCGGCGCCCAGGTCTTCCGGATCACAGGGGCCCGGCAGGGCCTCGCGGACGACGTGCGCGGCAGGCAGCGCCGGTACGTGATCTCGATGTCGATCCGTACTCTTTCGGTCATTGCCGCGGCGGTGCTGTGGAACGTCGAGCGGCATGTCGCCCTCGTCGCTCTGGTGCTCGGCATCCTCCTGCCGTACATCTCCGTGGTGATCGCCAACGCGGGCCGGGAGAGCGTCCCTTCGCTGCCGTCGACCTTCGTACCCGCACCATCCCGGCCAATGATCGCGCCACCGACGGCGCACGGCGAGTCCGCGGAACCCTTCCCGGAAGCCGGTACGGGGCCCGCGCCGGACGAGCCCAGCGCCCCCTCCGGCCGCCAGAACTGACCGTCGACGTTGCGCCAAGCTCAAGAAAAGCTCAGATCAATCATGTAGTTCCGGTGCCAGGCAGCGGGTCCCCCATGACATACTTCGTACGCGCTCCGCATCCCCCGTCGGAGCGACAGACCGACGCCGGGCAGCTCCCCCCGTGGCTGCTCGGCGTCGCCTTGTTTTGAACGCACTTGGACGTTACCTGTGAGCGACGAGACACCGATCTGTTCCGCCAAGGGCTGCCGCGCCGCCGCCGTGTGGGTGCTCGCGTGGAACAACCCGAAGATCCACACTCCGGAGCGCCGCAAGACGTGGCTCGCCTGTGATGAACACCGCGAGCACCTCTCTCAATTCCTGGGCGTGCGCGCCATGTTGAAGGACGTCGTGCCGCTGGCCGACTGGGAGGCGCGCGGCGACTAGCCGCCGATCGCCGACATCGGGCGGTCGGGCTGGAGGAACGCCGGGTCGTCGAGGCCCGAGCCCGCCTTCTTGCCCCACATCGCGAGCTTCCAGATGCGCGCGATGGCCTCGTCCGAGCCGTCCTCGCTGTCTTCGCCGTTCGCCCGCAGGGCCGCCCTGAGGTCGGTCTCCTCGGTGGCGAACAGGCAGGTGCGGACCTGGCCGTCGGCCGTCAGGCGGGTGCGGTCGCAGGCCGAGCAGAACGGGCGGGTGACGGAGGCGATGACGCCGACACGATGCGGTCCGCCGTCCACGACCCAGCGCTCGGCCGGCGCGGAGCCGCGCTCGCCGGAGCCCTCTTCGGTGAGCTCGAAGCGCGTACGCAGCGACTGCAGGATGTCACCGGCGGTGATCATGCCGTCGCGCTTCCAGCCGTGCTGGGCGTCCAGCGGCATCTGCTCGATGAACCGCAGTTCGTAGTCGTTCTCGACGGCCCAGGCGAGCAGGTCGGGGGCCTCGTCGTCGTTCAGGCCCGGCATCAGGACCGTGTTCACCTTGACCGGGGTCAGGCCCGCCTCACGGGCCGCTTCAAGGCCCTCCAGGACGTCCTTGTGGCGGTCGCGGCGGGTGAGGGTCTTGAAGACGTCGGGGCGCAGCGTGTCCAGGGAGACGTTGACCCGGTCGAGGCCCGCGGCCTTGAGGGCGGCGGCGGTGCGCTTGAGGCCGATGCCGTTCGTCGTCAGGGACATCCTGGGGCGCGGCTCCAGCTGGGCGCAGCGCTCGACGATGCCGACGAGGCCGGGGCGCAGCAGCGGCTCGCCGCCGGTGAAGCGGACCTCGGTGATGCCCAGCTGGGTCACGGCGATCCGGATGAGGCGGACGATCTCGTCGTCGCTGAGCAGCTCCGACTTGGACAGCCACTGAAGGCCTTCTTCGGGCATGCAGTACGTGCACCGCAGATTGCACTTGTCCGTCAGCGAAACCCGCAGATCGGTGGCCACTCGGCCGTAAGTGTCGATGAGCACGTGGGCCCCCTCCCTGATCCTGATTCAGCCGGTCCGGTTCAGATACCACGAGCCTACGTGACGGGAGTGACATCGAGCGGGGCCCGATCCCACGAGGAGCGGTGCGGCCGCGTCGTAGAGATCTACCAATGATCTACGACGCGGCCGCTGACGTGCGCTTTCAGCCGCTCAGTGAGCGCCGGTGCCCGTGAGGGACCGTACCTCCAGCTCCGCGTACTTGCCCTTGTCCGGCTCCTCCTTCGAGAGCATCGTGCCGAGCCAGCCGAGCAGGAAGCCCAGCGGGATGGAGATCAGACCCGGGTTCTCCAGCGGGAAGAAGTCGAAGTTCGCGCTGGGGAACATCGAGGTGGGCTTGCCGGAGACGACCGGCGAGAACAGCACCAGGCCGACCGCGGCCACCAGTCCGCCGTAGATGGACCAGAGCGCGCCCTGCGTGGTGAACCGCTTCCAGAAGAGGCTGTAGAGGATCGTCGGCAGGTTCGCGGAGGCCGCGACGGCGAAGGCCAGGGCGACCAGGCCCGCCACGTTGAGATCGCGGGCCAGGGCGCCCAGGGCGATGGAGACGAGGCCGATGAAGACGGTCGACCAGCGAGCGGCCTTCATCTCCTCCTTCTCGGTTGCCTTGCCCTTCTTGATGACGTTGGCGTAGATGTCGTGCGCGAACGACGAGGACGAGGCGAGGGTCAGACCGGCGACGACCGCGAGGATCGTGGCGAAGGCGACCGCGGAGATCACGGCGAGCAGGAGCGCGCCGCCGGTGGAGTCGCCACCGCCGCCGATCTCCAGGGCGGCGAGCGGCGCCGCGGTGTTGCCCGCCTTGTTCGAGGCGATGATGTCGCCCGGCTTGAGCAGGGCGGCGGCGCCGAAGCCGAGGACGATCGTCATCAGGTAGAAGGCGCCGATGATGCCGATGGCCCAGTTCACGGACTTACGCGCGGCCTTGGAGGTAGGCACCGTGTAGAAGCGGATCAGGATGTGCGGCAGTCCCGCGGTGCCGAGTACGAGGGCGATGCCGAGCGAGAGGAAGTCCAGCTTCGAGGTGCCGCTCGCGCCGTACTTGAGACCGGGCTCCAGGAAGGCCGAGCCCTTGCCGCTGTTGGAGGCGGCGGTGCCGAGCAGGTCGGAGACGTTGAAGTTGAACTTCAGCAGGATCAGGAAGGTGATCAGCACGGTGCCCGCGATGAGCAGCACCGCCTTGACCATCTGCACCCAGGTGGTGCCCTTCATGCCGCCGATGGTGACGTAGACGATCATCAGGACGCCGACGAGGGCGACGATCAGGATCTTGCCCGCGTCGCTGGTGATGCCGAGCAGCAGCGAGACCAGGACGCCCGCGCCCGCCATCTGCGCGAGCAGGTAGAAGATCGAGACGACGATCGTGGAGGTGCCCGCGGCGGTGCGCACCGGACGCTGGCGCATGCGATAGGCCAGCACGTCGCCCATCGTGTAGCGGCCGGAGTTGCGCAGCGGCTCGGCGACCAGGAGGAGCGCCACCAGCCAGGCGACCAGGAAGCCGATGGAGTAGAGGAAGCCGTCGTACCCGAAGAGCGCGATGGCGCCCGCGATGCCGAGGAAGGACGCGGCGGACATGTAGTCGCCGGAGATCGCCAGACCGTTCTGGAAGCCGGTGAACTGGCGGCCGCCCGCGTAGAAGTCGGCGGCGCTCTTGGTCTGGCGCCCCGCCCAGACGGTGATGAAGAGGGTCGCGACGACGAAGGCCGCGAAGAGGCTGATGATCAGCGCCCGGTGCTCGGAGGCGTCGGATGTCGCTGCCAGGACTGTGGTGCTCAGCGCGGGGCTCATGCGCCGCCCTCCATACGGGACTTGATCGCCTCGGCCTTGGGGTCGAGCTTCGTGTTGGCGTGGCGCGAGTAGAACCAGGCGATGAGGAACGTGGTCAGGAACTGGGCGAGGCCGAGGATCAGGGCGACATTGATGTTGCCGAACAGCTTGGTGCCCATGAAGTCGCCCGCGTAGTTCGAGAGCAGGACGTACGCGAGGTACCAGACGATGAAGGCGACGGTCAGCGGGAAGGCGAACGAGCGGTGCGCCTTGCGGAGTTCACCGAACTCCGGGCTCGCTTGCTCCTGGAGGAATTCTTCCGTGGTCGGCGCATGGGGAGCGGGGGCTACTCCGTCCTTGGACGGTGGGGAGGCATCGGGGGCCACGGAGTCTTCTCCTCGTGGTGCGGGTGCGGTGGGGACGGACAGCTGATCCATTGGCTCTCTCTGGTCCGGCAGTGATGCGGATCACGTGAGCCACGGATGGCGATGCTAAGGCCACGGGACGTGATCCGACAGGGGTCGATGTTGGTTCCGTTACCTGTTCAACGTCATGGCGGCACGTCCGGCGCGGTGCGACGCGGTGCTTTCTTCCGGAATCCATTGCTGGCCTGGGAGTTCGGGGGATAGCTTCACCCTGAACGACCCGTCATGTACCTGCCCGATCACAAGTTGTGTTCGGGCAGTTCACGTATCCGGATGATGTGGAGATCCCATGGCTCATCTGCGTTCCAGACGTCGCATCGCGCTCACCGTGCCGCTCGGCATCGCGCTCGCGGCGTCGGTCGGCTTCGCACCGGGCGTCGCGACAGCGGCCCCCGACGCCCCCGCCACCGCGTCGGCGAAGGCCGAGTCACCGAAGCTCGCGTACGTCGTCAACACCCGCACGGACTCCAAGACGATCGCGTACGTCAAGAGGGCGATCGCCAAGGCTGACGGCACCGTCGTCGTCGCCTACCCGAAGATCGGCGTGATCGTCGCGCACTCGGCCAACCCCGACTTCGGCAAGCAGCTGCGCAAGGTCAAGGGGGTCCACTCCGCGGGCGCGACCCGCACCTCGCCCCTGACGGCGGCGGGCACCACGGAGGAGGGCGCACCGACCCTCCTGTCGAAGGCCGACGCCAAGGCGGCCAAGGCGCAGGCGGGTTCGGCCGCCGAGCCGCTCGAGGCCGACCAGTGGGATCTGCGCGCGATAGGCGCCGACAAGGCGGCCAAGATCAATCCGGGCAGCAAGAAGGTCACCGTCGGCGTCATCGACACCGGAGTCGACGACACGCACCCGGACCTCGCGCCCAACTTCTCGGCCTCGCAGTCGGCGAGCTGTGTCGGCGGCAAGGCGGACACCTCCGCCGGCGCCTGGCGCCCGGAGAAGCCCGACCACTACCACGGCACGCACGTGGCCGGCGAGATAGCCGCCGCCCGCAACGGCGTGGGCGTCGCGGGCGTCGCACCCGGCGTGAAGGTCGCGGGCATCAAGGTCGCCGACCCGGTCAGCGAGCTGTTCTACCCGGAGAGCGTCGTCTGTGCGTTCGTGTTCGCCGCCGACAAGGGCATCGAGATCACGAACAACAGCTACTACGTGGACCCGTGGCTCTACAACTGCATGGACGACCCGGACCAGCGGGCCATCGTCGACGCGGTCAACCGCGCCCAGCTGTACGCCCAGAAGAAGGGCACCCTGAACCTGGCGTCCGCGGGCAACTCCAACCACGACCTCGCCGCCGACGAGATCCTGGACGACTCCAGCCCGGACGACTCGACGCCGGTGCCGCGCACCATCGACCCGTCCGAGTGCTTCGACCTGCCGACGCAGCTGCCGGGCGTGGTCACGGTCAGCGCGACGGGCGTGCAGAACCTCAAGTCGTACTACTCCACGTACGGCAACGGCGTGATCGACATCGCGGCCCCCGGCGGCGACAAGTACCAGATCCCGGCCGACACCCCGTCGAAGAACGGCCGCATCCTCTCCACGATGCCGGGCAACGAGTACGGCTGGCTCCAGGGCACCTCGATGGCGTCGCCGCACGCCTCGGGCGTGGCCGCGCTCCTGAAGTCGACGCACCCCAAGGCGAGCCCCGCCGAGCTCCAGCGGCTGCTCAAGAAGCAGGCCGACAACCCGGGCTGCCCGACGACTCCGTACGACCCGGACGGTGACGGCAAGGTCGACGCCGTCTGCGAGGGCGGCAAGAACAAGAACGGCTTCTACGGCAGCGGGATCGTCGACGCGCTCGACGCCGTGAAGAAGTGAGGGGCTCGCACACCATGACCGCACCCTTCACGCGCTCCCGCCGCGTGCTCGCACTCCCGCTCGGCATGGCGGTGGCCTCGGCCGTCGCCTTCCTGCCGGGCACGGCGTCGGCCCAGCCCGACGCCGCGGCACGTCCCGGCACCCCGGTGTCGTCGGCCGTGTCGGCTCTCGGCGCGTCGCTCTCGGACGGCACGTCGATGAGCTACGTCGTCAACGTCCGCTCCGGGCACGCCGGTTCACCGTCCGCCAAGACGTCGGCGTACGTGAAGAAGGCCATCGCCAGGGCGGGCGGCAAGGTCGTCATCGCGTACGACAGGATCGGCGTGATCGTCGTCCACTCGTCGAACGCGGACTTCGCCAAGGAGATCCGCAAGGCGCGCGGAGTGGCTTCCGCGGGGGCGACCCGCACGGCGCCGCTGTCCGCGCAGTCCGACGACGCCCTTGAGGCCGACCGGCCGCTGACCGCCGCAGAGGCGCAGCAGGCGGCCGGGCAGGCGGGCGCGGGCCAGGACGAGCTCGAGCCGCTCCAGTGGGACCTGCCCGCCATCAAGGCGGACAAGGCCCACAAGGAGTCGCTCGGCAGCTCCAGGGTCACCGTCGGCGTCCTGGACTCCGGCGTGGACGACACGCACCCGGACATCGCGCCGAACTTCGACGCGAAGGCGTCCGCGAGCTGTCTGGGCGGCGTGCCCGTGCAGAAGGACGGCGCGTGGCGTCCGGTGTCCGGGGAGAGCGACCACGGGATGCACGTGGCGGGCACGATCGCCGCCGCGAAGAACGGCACCGGCGTCACCGGTGTCGCTCCGGGCGTGAAGGTGGCGAGCCTGAAGGTGGCCGAGCCGGCGACCGGCATGTACTACACGGAGGCCGTGGTCTGCGGCTTCATGTGGGCGGCCGATCACGGCGTCGACGTCACCAACTCCAGCTACTACACCGACCCGTGGCTGTTCAACTGCAAGACGGACGCCGACCAGAAGGCCTTGGTCGACGCCGTCGGGCGGGCCACCCGGTACGCGGAGCGCAAGGGCGCGGTGAACGTCGCGGCGGCCGGCAACGCCGAGACGGACCTCGCGCAGGACGAGATCGTCGACGACTCGAGCCCGGACGACACGACGCCCACGGAGCGGGTCATCAAGACCGCGGACTGCCTCGACCTTCCGTCGCAGCTTCCGGGTGTCGTGACCGTCTCCGCCACGGGCGCGAAGGGCATCAAGTCCTCGTACTCGAACTACGGCAAGGGCGTCATCGACATCGCGGCGCCGGGCGGCGACTCCACCCGGTTCCAGAAGCCGGACGCACCGGCCACGGACGGCCGCATCCTGTCGACCCTGCCGGGCGGCAAGTTCGGCTACAAGGCGGGTACGTCGATGGCGTCACCGCACGCCGCGGGCGTGGCCGCGCTCATCAAGTCGGCCCACCCGCACGCGTCGTCGGCGAAGGTGAAGGCGCTGCTCTACGGCGAGGCCGACGCCATGAAGTGCACCGATCCGTACGACATCGACGGTGACGGCAAGGTCGACGCGGTCTGCGCGGGCGGCAAGAACAAGAACGGCTTCTACGGCGTGGGCATGATCGACGCGCTCGACGCCGTGCGGAAGTAGCAGGTCACAGGGCGAGCCGGCAGGTTCGTGAAGCGAGTGGGGCCGGGCGGCCGCGTGCCGCCCGGCCCTTCGCGAGAGGATCTCGTTCCATGTATGAGTATCGCGACGCCGCGTTCGTCCCCGCCGGCACGGACGACTGGGTGGCCTGGCCCGTCCGTCCCCGGTGGCAGGTGGTGCTCGGTTTCCTCGCCCTGCTCGCCTACCTGCCGCTGTGGTGCGTGTTCGCCGTGGTGGTCGTGGCCGGGGTCCTGGTCGTCCTGTTCGTGGCGGAGATCGTCGAGGTGATCAGTTCCTCGACCGAGAAGAAGCTGGACGGTCTGTCGGACCGCATGCTGGAGCGCCTGCGGCTGCCCGACTGGTGCGTGACCTGGCCGGAGCTGCGCCATGAAGGAGACGCGGACTACTACCGCGCCCGGGTGGACAAGATCGTCGGCCGCTGGACGGCCCAGGCGTCCGCGCCCCGGGAGCCCAAGAAGCCGAACCCGCCCGTCGAGTGCGAGATCCCGTGGCGCAACTACCGCGGTGTGGGCGGCGGTTACGTCGTCAGGACCGCGACCGCCCAGGGGTGGGAGCCGCGGCCTTCGGAGCCGGAGAAGTCGGTCAGGCTGTGGTGGTCGGCGGCGTCGGGTACCGAGGCGGGCAGGGGCACGCCGCAGTAGCGGAGGCTGCACAGTACATACATGACGGACACACCCATGGCCGGTACGCGGACGGCGTGGGCCGCGCTCGGCGGCGACCCCGCTCTCCTCCCCCGCGTCACGCCCGTCGTCCGGGACGGCGCGCTCCCCGCGAAGCTCCCCGTGCGCGAACTGGCCCGCGGCTGCGTCGGGGCCTGCGCGCTGGCCGCCGCCGAGCTGACCGCGGCCCGTACCGGGCAGGCGGTGCCGGGGGTGCGGGTCGACGACGGGGCGGTGGCCACGGCGTTCACCAGTGAGCGCCACCTCCTCGTGGCCGGGCGTGCGCCCGTCACCTTCGCGCCGCTGTCCCGCTTCTGGCGCACCGCGGACGGCTGGGTGCGGACCCACGCCAATTACCCCCACCACCAAGAAGCGCTGCTGGCCGCCCTTGGCCTCGCGGCGCCCTCCGTGGAGACGGTGGCCGCACGGCTCGCGGAGCGCTCCGCCCTGGACGTCGAAGACGCCGTGTACGCCGTCGGGGGCCTCGCCGTGGCGCTGCGTACGCCCCAGGAGTGGGCCGCGCACCCGCAGGGCGCCGCGGTGGCGCGGCGGCCGCTGCTGAGCCGCGAGCGGATCGGTGACGCGCCCGCACGGGCCCTCCCCGGGCTCACGGGCTCCCCCGCACTGCCCGCCGCGGGACTCCGTGTCCTGGACCTCACCCGGGTCATCGCGGGCCCCGTCGCGACCCGCACGCTCGCGCTGCTCGGCGCGGACGTGCTGCGCGTCGACCCGCCCCGGCCGCCCGAACTCCCCGACCAGCACACCGACACGGGCTTCGGGAAGCGGTCCGCGACGCTCGACCTGGCGGCACGCGCCGACCGGCGTACGTTCGACGAGCTGCTCGCACGGGCCGACGTGGTCGTCACCGGCTACCGGCCCGGCGCCCTCGACCGCTTCGGGCTCGCACCGGAGTCACTGGCCGAGCGCAGGCCCGGGGTCGTGGTGGCGCAGCTGTCGGCGTGGGGCGGGTACGGGCCGTGGGCGGGGCGGCGCGGGTTCGACAGCCTGGTGCAGGTCGCCACCGGGATCGCGGCCGTCGAGGGGTCACGGGAGCGGCCCGGCGCGCTGCCCGCCCAGGCCCTGGACCACGGCACGGGCTACCTGCTGGCGGCGGCCGTCCTGCGCTCGCTCGCCGAGCAGGCGGCGGGCGACGGCGGGGCCCGGTGCGTGCGGCTCGCTCTGGCGCGGACGGCGGGGTGGCTGCTGGAGGGGCGGCTGCCGAAAGGGGACTGTGCGGAGATGGACGGTGCGGAGATGGGCGGTGCGGAGGTGGATGGTGCGGAGGTGGATGGTGCGGAAGGGGACTGTGGGGAAGGGCCGGTCAGCGCGGTCGCCGTCGACGCCTCGTACGACGGTCCCGCCGCCTGGCTGACCGGGATGGACAGCCCGCAGGGGCCGCTGCGGTACGCGCTGCCGGCGGTGAGCTTCGCGGACGGGCCGGTGAACTGGGCGCGTCCGCCCGGCCGTTGGGGCGCCGATACGCCCGAATGGCGCTGAGAGGGACCCGCCGGGCGGAAGGGGATTCCGCCAGTTGTTCGCCAGGACTTGCCCGTCAAGGGGGCACCTGGTGAAGATCTTGTGGTGAGTTCCATACAACCGTCCGCCGACCCCGGCGGCGAGGCCACGGCGGACGCGGGCGCCGCCACGCCCCACGCCGCGCCCCTCGCCGCGCATCGCGCACCGCGCCGCCGCCCCTCGACGGGTCATGCCGTCGCCGTGCTCGTCCTGGTGGCCGTCGCCGCGCTCGTCCCGCTGCTCGGCCCGTCGGCGGCGCTGAGCGGCACCGGGGAGGCCGAGGCGCCGGGCACGGCCGGGATCACGTTCCTGCGGACGGTCATGTTCGCCGCGCTCTGCGTGCAGTTGGGCGAGGTGTACGCGACGCGTCTGGCCCGCCGGGTGCCGGGCGCGCCCCTCGACCGTGCGCCGCGCAGCTGGGCGGCGTACGCGGCGGGCGCGGGCATCGTCGCCGCGCTCGGCCTGGCTTCGGTGGTGGCCACCGGCAACCTCGTGCCCCGGCAGCTCTCCGACATGGACATCGGCGGCCTCTACCAGTCGCGGGACGGCAGGCTCGCCCTCCTGGAGGTCAACGCCTTCATCGTGGCGCTGCTGTGCGCGCGCTCGCGCCGCCCGTCCGGTGCCGCGCTGCCGCTGGCCGCGGTGATCGTGGCCGAGGCGCTGCGCGCGCACCCTCCGGTGGAGGACACCCCGCTCATCGGCACCGGTCTGACACTGGTGCATCTGACCTGCGGGGTGCTGTGGGCGGGCGGCCTGCTCCAGGTCCTGCGCATGCTGCGGCTGTGGCGGACGTCGGCTCCGGAGGCGGGCGCGGCGGTACTGGGGCTCTACGCGCGCGTGGCTGCCGTCCTGTTCGCCGCGATCACGGTGACGGGGGTGTGCAGCACGCTGCGCCGGATGCCGGCGAGCACGGTCGCCGAGCAGCTGACGGAGACGGCGTACGGGCGCACACTGCTGGCCAAGGTGCTCCTGGTGGTGGCCGTGGCCGTCCTCGCGCTGCTGGCACGGCGCCGGCTGCGCAGGGCCGCGGACCGGGTCTCCGCGTACTCCCCCGCGCGGGCGGAGGTCGTCGTGCTCGGGGTCGTCGTGGCGGTGTCGGCGCTGCTGACCGCGTTGCCGCTGCCTATTCGTTGGTGAGCGGGGCGGGCTGGTGGTGTCTTGGGGGCTGCGCTGCCAGTACGCCGCTGACCAGCAGGAACTGTGCGGCGATGTAGGTGAGCATGATCCAGAAGTCGGGACGCGGGGCCTGCGGCCACTCGGCGACACCGGTCGCGATGAGGGTGTCCGACAGGAGGAAGAGCGCGCCGCCGACCGCCGCGGTGAGGCCCAGCCTCGTGGCGGCGAACGCCATCGCGGTGAGCAGGAGGCTGTAGCCCGCCACCGGGCCGCGCATGTCCGCGGGGAGGTCCGGCCAGAGGAGGGCGACCGTGGCGACGAGGGCGACGGCGTACGCGGCCACCAGCCAGGCGCCACGCGCGCGTGCCCTGCCGTAGCGCCTGAAGAGGGCGAGGTAGCAGACGTGCCCCGCGGCGAAGGAGCCCATGCCCGCGAGGAACGCGGGATCGGCGTCGAAGAGGAGCAGGGTGTCGCCTCCCCAGCCGAAGAGGAGCGCGGCGGTCAGGAGGCGCGGGCCTCTGACCGTGAGCACGTACGCCGCCAGGAGCGGCATGAGGAGGGGCTTGAAGACGGTGTGGGCCGCGTCCGATCCCGCCAGCAGGGCCACGAGGTCGCCTGCTGCCGCCAGGGCGAACGCGGCCAGGAGCGCCTTTGCCCTGGGGGACGCCGCTTCTTCGGTGCGCGGCAGCGGAAGCCGCCCGCCCGCGACAGGGGCTGGAGGACTCACGCCGCGCCCTCCGTCACCGGCTCTGGTGCCTTCTGTGGTGCCGCCGGTGGCTGTGGCTGCCAGCCCGGGCCCCGGAACAGCCGTCCGCCCCGCTCGCGCCAGCTGGTCGCCTTCCTGAGGTCCTTGGCTATCGCCGCGTACTCGTGCGTGGCCACCCGCAGCGGGTTGTACGTGGTGATGTTCTTCGTGAGGCCGTAGACCGGGCGGTCCGTCTCCGCGACCCAGGAGCCGAACAGGCGGTCCCAGATGATCAGGATGCCGCCGAAGTTGCGGTCCAGGTAGCCGCCCTGCGACGCGTGGTGGACGCGGTGGTGGGAGGGCGTGTTGAACACGAACTCGAAGGGGCGCGGGAGCTTCCCGATGCGTTCGGTGTGGATCCAGAACTGGTAGACGAGGTTTGCCGACGAGCAGAACGCGAGGGCCGCCGGATGCACGCCGAGGGCGATCAGCGGGACGTAGAACGGCCAGACCGTCAGGCTCGTCCAGGGCTGGCGCAGCGCCGTCGTGAGGTTGAACTTGCGGCTGGAGTGGTGCACCACGTGGCAGGCCCACAGGATGCGGATGACGTGGTGCCCGCGGTGCGACCAGTAGTAGAAGAAGTCCTGCGCGAGCAGCATCAGCGGGATCGTCCACCACAGGACCGGGATGTGCAGCGGCGTCAGCGCGTAGATCGCCGTGTAGATCGCGACGATCGGGATCTTCCACAGGAGGTCGAAGACGAGACTGCCGAGCCCCATGGTGATGGAGGTGGCGGCGTCCTTCGTCTCGTACCCGGCTTCGTCCTCGTCGGGATGGATCCGGTGGCTCACGATCTCCACGACGGTGAGCAGCACGAAGGCGGGGATGGACCACAGCACGACATCGGGCAGGTTCGGCGGCATGCGTGCACCGTAAAGGCCCCTGGTCGGCCCCCGCTAGACGTAGTTACCGACAAGTATTACCAGCGGTAAGAAGGTAGATGTTGGTGATCTCCGCCAAAAGCGGACGCTCAAACAACTAGCGGCGCTCGGACAACTGCCGGCGCTCGGACAACCACCGGCGCCCGGACAGCTGCCGACCCGCGGACAGCTGAGGCCGTTCGGCCAACCGCAGCCCCTCAGACCCCCACCGCCCCGAGCAGCACCCCCGCCCCGTACGTCACCGCCATCGCGAGCGCCCCTCCCCCCATGTTGCGCAGCACGGCGGGCCGCACGGCCGCGGAGCCCAGCCGCGCGCTGCTCCAGCCCGTGAGGGCGAGCGCGCCCAGGACCGAGACGACCGTGACCGCCAGGCGCCAGTCAGAGGGCGGCAGGACGATCGCGAGGAGCGGAAGCAGCGCGCCCACCGTGAAGGCCACGAAGCTGGCCCAGGCGGCGTGCCACGGGTTGGTGAGCTCGTCGGGGTCGATACCGAGCTCCACGCGCGCGTGCGCCCGCAGCGCGTCCCGCTCGGTGAGCTGCTCGGCCGCCTCCCGGGCCACTTCGCGGCTCAGCCCGCGGTCCTGGAGGAGGTCCGTCAGCTCGGCCAGCTCGGCCTCGGGCTGCTCCCGCAGCTCGCGCTTCTCCATGGCGAGTGCCGCCTTCTCGGAGTCGCGCTGGGTGGACACGGAGACGTACTCGCCCGCCGCCATCGACATCGACCCGGCGAGCAGTCCAGCAAAACCGGCCGTGAGCAGCGTGCTGCGGTCGCCCGTGGCGCCCGCCACGCCGACCACGAGACCCGCCGTGGAGACGATGCCGTCGTTGGCCCCCAGCACGGCCGCCCGCAGCCAGTTGAGACGGGAGGCGAGCGCGCCGCCGTGCGCCTCGTCGTGTTCGGCCACCTGATCGCTTGCCTGATCACTCACCCGGGGAGGGTCTCACCCCCGGGTGAGCGACTCCGGCAGGGGCACGCCGTCACCGTCGGCAGGGGCACGCTCTCACCAGACGCGTACCGACCCTCCCGGAGCGAACACCGGGCTCGTCGCGCCGACCGGCGTCTCCTTGAGGGGTTCGTCCAGTTCCTGGACCGTCGGTCCCACGCGCGCGGCGACCGCGTCGAGCCGCTCCAGGTCGAAGCCGTAGACGCGGGCCGCGTTGCCGCCGACCATGGCCGCTATCTCGTCCTTCGGCAGTCCCGCGTAGGCGATGCGCAGGCCTTCGCGCGAGTACGGGTGCGTGCCTTCGTCGTGCGGGTAGTCGCTCCCCCACATGATCTTGTCGAGGCCGATCCGGTCCCGCATCCGCGCCTCGTGCGGGCGCATGAAGCTCGCGCCGACGAAGCAGTTCTCGCGCCACACCTCGGACGGTCCCTTGCCCATCGAATCGGCGAGCCCCGCCCCGAACTTCGACTCGGCGGTGTCCGCCCTCGATGCCGCGGCGACCAGGCGCCCGTGGTAGTAGTCCAGCATGTCGAGCACGCCCGGGATCCAGCCCGATCCCTGCTCGGTGAGCACGAGCCGCAGCTCCGGGTGGCGGCGGAAGGCACCGCCGAACACCAGGTGCCACAGCGCCCGGTGCGAGAACCACGTCGTCTCCACCATGAACACGGCCCGCGCGGCCGGTTCCTCGCCAAGGGGCGGCGACGCCGACCCCGCATGGTGGTTGACCGGCACCCCGCGCTCGGCGCAGGCCGCCCAGATCGGGTCGTACGTCGCCGAGTAGAGCTCCGCCAGCCCGCTGCCCGGCGGTGTGCCGGGCAGCAGCAGGCCGCCCTTGAGGCCCGCGTCGGCCGCCCAGTGGATCTCCTTGACGGCCTCGTCCACGTCGTTCAGGAGGATCTGGAAGACGCCCGCCCTGCGGCCGTCGGCCGCGGCGCAGAAGTCGGCGAGCCAGCGGTTGTGGGCGCGCAGACCGGCCCAGCGCTGCTCGAACTCCTCCCGTGTGGGCGCGGGCGCCATCAGGGAGGCGGTCGGGAAGAAGGGCGGGATGGTGTTCGGGAAGACGACCTCGGCGACGATGCCGTCCTGTTCGAGCTCGGCGAGGCGGCGGTCCGAGTTCCAGTTGCGGTCGGCGGTGTCGGCGAGCAGGTCCTCGTACGGATTGACGTAGGTGGCCGCCCAGGCGTCGAACGCGTCGTGGTGGCGCGACTCCAAGTAGGGCTTGTAGTCCAGGAGATCGGCGCCCGCGTGGCAGTCCGCCGAGATGACGGTGTAGCGCTCTTCGGTCATGCGTCGTGCACTCATGCGTCCGCCCCCAGTACCGGGAAGTCGTGGTCCGTCAGCCAGTGGCGGCCCACCTCGCGCGAGCGCGCCCAGGACGCCTCGACGGCCGACTGGTCGGAGTCCTGGCCGAGTTCGGCCGGTGTCGGGCCGATCCGGCGGGCCAGCGGCGCCAGCTTCTCGGTGTCGAAGCCGAACACCTCCGCCGCCGCAAGGCCCAGCATCCGGCGGGACTCCCCCACCGGGATGTCGTGGAAGGTCTTCTTCAGCCACGCGCGCGTGTCTGGCCAGGTGCCTTCGGGGTGCGGGAAATCGCTGCCCCACAGGATGTTGTCGACGCCGATCTCGTAGCGCTGGGCCAGTTCACGGCGCTTGGTGTTGGTGGCGCAGATGAAGATCTGCCGGTCCAGGTACTCGTGCGGCGGCCGCTTGAGCTCCGCGAACGGGGAGAGCTTCTTGCCGCCGTGCGCACCCAGGTAGAGGCGGTCCATGAACCACAGGAGGTTCGGCAGCCACCAGCAGCCGGACTCCGCGACACCGAACTTCAGCCCCGGATGGCGCTCGAAGACGCCCGACCAGAGCATGAACCACAGCGGGCGCGCGGGCCACCAGGTCACCTCGGAGACATAGATCCCCAAGTGGTCGCCGTACTCGTGGCGGGGCGCCGCCCCGGAGTGGGTCACCACGGGCATCGCGCACTCGGCCGCCGCCGCCCACACGGGGTCGTAACGCCGGTCGTGGTAGGGCGCCTTGTCGACCCACATGGAGGGGATCATCAGCGCGCCGAGCCCGGACTCCTTGGCCCGGTGCACCTCGGCCACGACACGGTCGACCTCCCCGGTGATGGGCAGCAGGGCCACACCGCAGTGCCGTTCGGGATGCTCGGACACGAACTCGGCGAGCCAGCGGTTGTGCGCCTGCGCGCCCGCCATGCCGAGGTCCGGGTCCTGGTCCCCGGAGAGACCGAGGCCCACCCCGAAGGGCGCGGCCGTCTGGCTGTCCACGGCGTCCGCGTCGGGAAAGACGACCTCGGCGGCCACCCCGTCGCCGTCCAGCTCCTTGAGGCGCTGCGAGGTCTCCCAACCGCCGCGCAGCCCCTCCTCGTTGTCCTGGAACCACTTGGCGGCGAACGCGTCGTTGCGGATGCCGAGCCGGGTCGCCTCCGCGCGGCGGGCGTCGCGCTCCCCCAGGAACTGGTCGAAGTCCCGGTGGAAGCGGCTGTCGAGATAGGGCCGGTACTCCTCGGTGGGCAGCCCGGCATGGCAGTCGGAGGAAATGATCAGGTAGGGATCCTGGTCGGTCATCAACGTGCCCTTCAGTCCAGAATGAAGCTCTCCAAGTACGCCGGGTTGGCGCGGTCGAGCATCGACCGCGACCTGGCCTTGATCTGCCGGTCGCTGTGCTCGCTCTCCGGAAGCAGCCAGAACCGGTCGGCCGCGATCCCCTCCGCCACGAAGTCCGCGACCTGCTCGACCGGCGTGAACTCCACCGCGTGACCGGCGTCCTTCATCGCCGACTCCCACTGGTCGAGGCTGCGGTAAGGCGTCTTGCGGGGCCGGGCCTTGGCATACCGGTCGGGCCGGTTGCGGTGCGACTCCCACAGCCCCGTACGCAGCATGTGCGGACCCGGAAAGAGCACGGAAGCGCCCACGCGCGCGTGCTCCGCCTTGAGATGCGCGTACAGCGACTCCGTCATCGTCACGACGGCCGCCTTCGTGACCGCGTACACGGACGCCGTCGGCAGCGGTGCGATGCCGCCGTCACCGGAGGACGTGTTGACGACATGGCCCGGCTCGCCGCCCGCGATCATCCGGGGCACGAAGGCCTGGATGCCGTGGAAGACACCCCACACATTGACCTCGAAGGCCCACTTCCAGTCGTTCGGCTCGTGCTCCCACATGCGCCCCTCGGCGCCCGAGCCGACCCCCGCGTTGTTGCACAGCACATGGACGGCGCCGAACTTCTCGTACGCCGCTTCGGCGAGCGCGAAGACCTGCTCGCGCGAGCCGACGTCGACCACGCGCGCGTGCACGCTCGCCCCGTCCTCGCGCAGCCCGGCCGCCGCCTTCTCCAGGGCGCCCTCCTCGACGTCCGCCAGCACCACCTTCAGGCCGCCCGCCGCGAACCGCCGCGCCATGGCGAGGCCGATGCCGCTCGCCGCGCCCGTGACGACGGCGACCTGCCCCTCCCGCAGCTCCATCTCAGGCGCTCCCCTCGGGCGGGCCGTCGAGGATCTGCTGCGGGTCGTCGTAGCGCTGGTGGATGTAGGGCAGCAGCGCCTGCGCGCTGACCCGCTCGGCCACCCGGCCCTTCTGGTCGGTGGTCTTCTCGCCGATGGTGATCTCGACCACCGCGCGTACGGGGAGGTCCGCGACCGGGTCGTACATCGACTCGCGCAGGACGACGTCCCCGGTGATGCCCTCCAGCTTGCGGACCTTCTCGTTGCGCACGCAGTGCACGAGCACCGGATCGGCGTCGAAGCCCGAACCGTCCACCGCGGGAAGGAACTTGAAGTAGAAGTCCGTCTTCTGGACCGGCTCCGGAAGCGGCAGCGCGCCACTGACCGCGCCGCGCACCTCCACGAACGCGATGCCGTGCCGGGCCAGCCACGCGCGGATCACCAGGCCGTCGCGCTCCACCTCGACCTCGCCCAGCTTCTTCGGCTCGCCGAAGACCTCACGCCCGCCGATCAGCGCCCGCTCATGGGTCATCGGCATGACCAGCGGATACCACCCCCGCACCCCGGCGTGCTCGGCGGCGACGGCCACCGAGCCCGCGCCGAGCGGATAGCCGGGCAGGTCGACCTTGCTGATGTTGGCCCGCACCAGGGGCCGGTCCGTGGGCTTGAGCGGGGGCGGCAGGACGGCCGCCACCGCGTCCGGATCGCTCTCCCAGACGGCCACCACACCGGTGGACCAGATGTCGGGCAGCTTCGAACTCGCGGTGCGCGCCGCGGCGATCTCCGCCTCGGTGCGCGCTCCGTAACGTACGCGTGCCATGTCGTACCACCCTTCGTCAGGACTACAAGAGGTCTTGCGGGCGGTTCTGTAACACAGTTACAACAGGAGGCGTGAAGAGTGAAGAGACGCGTACGCATCTGAACCGGGAGCAGGTGCTCGTCGCCGCCGCCGGGCTCGTGAAGCAGCACGGCCCGCAGGGCCTGACGATGCGCAAGCTGGCCGCCGAGCTCGGCACCGCCGTCACCTCGATCTACTGGCACGTGGGCAACCGCGAGTCGCTCCTGGACGCGCTCGTCGAACGCACCGTCGCCGACCTCCGCGAGATCCGCCCCTCCGGAACGACCCCCGCCCGGCGCATCGTCTCCGTGGCCCGCGCCCTGCGCCGGCAGCTGCGCGACCACCCGCACCTCGTCGCGATGGTGCACGAACGCGGCCTCACCGAGCGGATGTTCCTGCCCGCCCAGCAGGTCCTCGTCCACGAAGTGCACGCGGCGGGCCTGCGCGGCGCCCGCGCCGCCGACGCCGTACGCGCCGTCCAGGTCCATGTCGTGGGTCACGTCCTCGTCGAACGCAACCGCGAGCGCGCGCCGGTGCAACGGCCCGGCGAGGAGGAGCTGTGGGGCGCGCAGACGGCGGAGGAGGACCCGGCACTCGCCCGTGCGCTCGCCCGCCCGGTCGACCCGGAAGCCCTGTTCACCCTGTCGGTGAGGGCGTTGGTGTCCGGACTCCTGCACACGGGATCCGGACCGGGGACCTGACTGTCAGTCGCGGCCCGTATCCTCATGGACCATGCTCGAAGACCAGACGACCGCAGCGTCCGCAGCCACCTGGCCGGCCGCGTACCCAACGGGGTACGCGGTCGTCGACGTCGAGACCACGGGTCTCGCCCGCGACGACCGCATAGTGTCGGCTGCCGTCTACCGGGTGGACGCCCAGGGCGAGGTGGAGGACCACTGGTACACGCTGGTCAACCCCCAGCGCGACCCCGGACCCGTCTGGATCCACGGCCTCACCAGCGACCTCCTCGCCGACGCCCCGCTCTTCAAGGACATCGCCGACGAGTTCGCCGCGCGCCTCGCCGACCGCGTCCTGGTCGCGCACAACGCCGTCTTCGACTGGTCGATGATCGCCAGGGAGTACGCACGCGCGGAACTCACCGCCCCCGTGCGCCAGCGCCTGTGCACCATCGCCCTCTCCAAGGAGCTTCAGCTCCCGCTGCCCAACCACAAGCTGGAGTCGCTCGCCGCGCACTTCGGGGTCGAGCAGCGCCAGGCGCACAACGCCCTCGACGACGCACGCGTGCTCGCCGAGGCCTTCCGGCCCAGCCTCAAGGCCGCCGCGAGCGGCGGGGTGCGCCTGCCGCTCCTGGAGTGCCGCCCGCTCACCGAGTGGTCCGACGGCGCGGCCCGCATCGTCCGCCAGCCCACGGGACCGGGCTCCGCCGCCTCCTCGTACTCGTCGTACGGACCGGGGAGTTGGCGCCCCTCACGCAAGCGGCCCGCCTGCCCGTACCCCAACCCGGGGCGGTACGAAACGGGCAAACCGCTCCAGCAGGGCATGCGCGTCGCGTTCTCCGGAGACACCTCCATCGAGCGCGAGCTGCTCGAGGACCGCGCGGTCGAGGCGGGGCTGCACATCGCGACGAGCGTGTCGCGCCTGACCAGCCTGCTCGTCACGAACGATCCGGACTCGGGCACCTCCAAGACCGTCAAGGCGCGCTCCTTCGGCACGCCCGTCATCGACGAGGCGGCCTTCGGCCAGCTCCTCCAGGACGTCGCTCCGGCGGCGGAGGGCTGAGCCGCCCGGCGGACGGCAGACGGGTGATTGTCGGACCGGCGCCCGCCTGCTTGCTCGCATGCGGGCGCCGCGCGTCCCACCCTGTGGCGCATGGCACGTTGCGAGGTCTGCGGAAACGACTACGGCATGTCGTTCGAGGTGCACGCGCAAGGCGCGGTGCACGTCTTCGACTGCTTCTCCTGCGCCATTCACCGCATGGCGCCCATCTGTGAGCACTGCCGCTGCCGGATCATCGGCCAGGGCGTGGAGGCCGAGGGCAAGTGGTACTGCGGTGCGCACTGCTCCCGGGCGGAGGGGCAGGTGGGCATCGTCGACAGGGTGTGACCCGACACGTGACCGGGCATTCAGGCGATCGTTGTGCGGGGCACCGCGGCCGTCCGTTTTCCCCGCCCGTGCGGGGATGATCCGCGGTACACCCCCCGGCGGTACAAGTCGGCTGTGTGCTCCCCGCCGCACCGGGGCCGGCCCCCGACGGGACCCCTCCCGCCGGGGGCCGATATGCGCCGGGTAACGTCGAAGGCGTGTACCGCTTCCTGTTGTCCCGGCAGTGGGTGATCCTCACCCTCATCGGCCTCGTCCTCATCCCCACGATGATCGAGCTGGGCTTCTGGCAATTGCACCGCCACGAGCACCGCGTCGCGCAGAACGCGGAGATCGCCGAGGCGCTGGACGCCGATCCGGTGCCGGCCGAGCGGCTGACCTCGCCCGGCCACTCCGTGAAGCCCTCCGAGCGCTACCGCCGGGTGAGCGCGCACGGGACGTTCGACACCGAGCACGAGGTCGTCGTGCGGCGCCGCACGAACTCCGACGAGGAGATCGGCTTCCACGTCCTGACCCCGTTCGTCCTCGACGACGGCAAGGTCCTGCTGGTCAACCGGGGCTGGATCCCGGCGAACGGACCGCAGACCGCCTTCCCGAAGATCCCCGCGGCGCCCAAGGGCGAGATCACCGTCACCGGCCGCCTGATGGCCGACGAGACGTCCGCGCAGAGCGGCATCAAGGACGTCCAGGGGCTGCCGGACCGTCAGATCATGCTGATCAGCAGCGGGCAGCAGGCCCACAGCCTCGGCAAGGAGGTGCTCGGCGGCTACGTCGAGCTGACCTCGCCCGAGCCCTCCGGGGACGGGGGCTCCCCCCAGCTGATCGGCGAGCCCGAGCACGGCGACATCGGCCCGCACATGGCGTACGCGGTCCAGTGGTGGCTGTTCTGCACGGGCGTCCCCATCGGCTGGGTGGTCCTGGTGCGCCGGGAGGTGCGGGACCGCAGGGCCGCCGCGCAGGCTCCGGCGCCGGAGGCCACTCCCGCCGGTGTGTAGCGGTACCCCCCTCGCCTAAGACACCGTCGGCGCGAGGCGGCAAAATAGGGCCATGGATCTTGGACTGAAGGACCGCGTCTACGTCATCACCGGCGCCACCCGTGGCCTGGGCAACGCCGCCGCGCGCTCGCTGGTCGCGGACGGCGCGAAGGTACTGATCACCGGCCGGGACGAGAAGACGGTCGCCGAGGCGGCGGCCGAGCTCGGCGACAACGCCCGTGGCCTCGCGGCGGACAACGCCGATCCGGCCGTCGCGGGCCGGCTGATCGCCGCCGCGCGTGAGCACTTCGGCCGCTTCGACGGCGTGCTGATCAGCGTCGGTGGCCCGGCGCCCGGTTTCGTCGCCGACAACACGGACGAGCAGTGGGAGTCGGCCTTCGAGTCCGTCTTCCTCGGTGCGGTGCGGCTCGCGCGCACCGCGGCGGCGGAGCTCGGCGAGGCGGGTGTCATCGGCTTCGTGCTGTCCGCCTCCGTGCACGAGCCGATTCCGGGCCTGACCATCTCCAACGGGCTGCGGCCCGGCCTCGCGGGCTTCGCGAAGTCGCTCTCCGACGAGCTCGGCCCCCGGGGCATCCGCGTGGTGGGGCTGCTTCCGTCCCGTATCGACACCGACCGCGTGCGGCAGCTGGACGGGCTCTCCGCGGACCCCGAGGCGACCCGCGCGGGCCACGAGTCGCGGATTCCGCTGCGGCGGTACGGGACCCCGGAGGAGTTCGGGCGGACGGCGGCCTTCCTGCTCTCGCCCGCGGCTTCGTACCTGACGGGGATCATGCTGCCGGTGGACGGCGGGGCGCGGCACGGGTTCTAGCCGCGGGGTCTCCGACCGGTACGGGGCCTTACGCGGCCCCGTACCGGAGCCCTCAACTGACCCGCTCGGCCCGATGCTTCACGGCCCGCAGCTGCACCACGGCGGGCAGCCGGGCGAGCCCCGCCGAGTCCCGCGCGTGCGCCAGCGCCTCCGCGGAGAGCCGGTGCAGCGCCTCGTCGGGCATCGCGTGGGGCTCCAGGAGCAGGGACACCCGCGCGTCCGGAGCGTTGCGGCGGCCCGTCAGGGCGACCGCGGCCCGCTGTACGCCCTCCAGCGACTCCGCCTCCCCCACGAGCACGCTCTCCAGGGCCCGTCCGCGCAACAGCGCGCCCTCGCCGTCCCCGGTCTCCACGAGCACCTCGGCCAGCCTCCGCCGCCGCAGCTGCGCCACCAGCCACCACAGGGCGAGCAGCAGACAGACCGCGAGCACGGCGATCACGGTGGGCCAGAACCAGCCCTCGTCGCGCCAGCGCGAGCGGTCCGCGTCGCTCAGCAGGACGTCACGCTTCCCGTCGTGGACCCACCACGACGGCGGCGACGCCCCGAGCCCGACCGCGAGGACCGAGCCGCCCCCGAGCACCAGCACCAGGCCGATGAGGCCGAGCACCACACGGTTGACCGTCTTCAGCATCGCCGCTCAGCCCTTCCTGCCAGGCCGTGCCACCCGGACGGAGAGCCCGGGGCCGCGGGCCAGGCCCAGGTCCCTGATGCCGTCGGCCAGCGTGGCGTCCAAGTCGCTTCGTACGTCGTCGAGTTCACGGAAGTGCGAGACCGCGTGGACGTCCACCTTGGAGCGCGTCATGCGGACCCGCACCGACTGCACGCCGGACACGTCCATCGCCCGGTCCCGCAGCACCATCGCGGCGGCGCCCCGGTGCAGCCCCGCCCGTACGTCCGCGTCCCCGCGGCGCATCGCGAGGATCGCCCGGAGGCCGGGCGTCACGGCGAGCACGAGCAGCCAGATCCCGGCGGCCGCCGCCACCCCGGCGCCGACGAGGACCGCCGTGTCGTCCAGGGGCCGCTCGGCGAGTTCGCGGGCGAGGTCGCGCCGCCAGCCCATGGCCGAGTGCCCGGCCCGCACGGCGGCGATGTCGTACAGAAGAAGCCCCGCGCCGCCGAGGAGCAGCAGCGAGAGGACGGCGGCGGGCACGCGCCGCGCCGACCAGAAGCGGGTCGCTTTGGTCTCGTCGGCCAGCGTGGGCGGCGGGTCGTAGGCCGCCGCGGAGGCCGACTGGTCGAGTTCGCTCCCGGTGCGTTCGACGACGGGCAGCGGCTGTGTGCCGCCACCGCCTCCCGCGCCCGGGGGCCCTTGAGCCTCGCTCATCGCGTCCTCCCCTGCGCCGCGGCGTGCCTGTGTGCCGAGTGCAGCCGCTCCACCTGGACGGCGACCTCGGGCACTTCCATCCCCGCCAACGCCTTTACCCGCTGGGCGACTTGGCGACGCACCGCACCGCACTGCGCGCCGATGTCCGAGGGGTAGTCCAGCTCGACGCTGATCCGCACGCGGGCGACGTCGTGGCGCACGGTGACGGTCGCGTGCGGCGGCGAGCCGTCCGCGGGCACCGCCGTCAGCGCCTCACGTGCCGCCTGGGCCGCGATCTTCGCGACGACCCGATCGGCGATCCGGGTCGCACCGCGCTCCCCGGGTGCGACCTCTGCCGCCACGGCTCACCGCCGCCGGTCGTCGCCACGGGTACGGAAGAAGTCGCCGAGCTCCAGGTCCCCCTCGAGGAACCGGCCCGCGACAAACCCTATGGCGCCGAGGGCTGCCACCAGCAGAAACGCTCCGAACCCGCCGAAGTACCCGGCGAAGCCGAGTGCCATTCCGGCCACCATGCCGATCACGGCCATGCTCATCGTGCGCTCCTTGAGTTCGCGCTCCCAGCGACAGGGTTACTGCAGGCGGCCTTGCGGCTCATCGTCTTCCTCGTCCGGGAGCTTCACATCGCTGACCGCGATGTTGACCTCGACGACTTCGAGCCCGGTCATGCGCTCGACCGCACCGATGACGTTCTCGCGCACGTCGCGCGTGACGTCGGCGATCGAGACGCCGTACTCGACGACGATCTCCAGGTCGAGTGCCGTCTGCACCTCGCCGACCTCGGCCTTCACGCCGCGCGACACGGACTTGGAGCCGGATCCGCCCGGCACCCGGTCGCGTACGGCCCCGAAGGTCCTGGCGAGCCCGCCGCCCATCGCGTGCACGCCGTCGACGTCGCGGGCCGCGAGCCCCGCGATCTTCTCGACCACGCCGTCCGCGATGGTGGTGCGCCCCCGGGTGGCGGGGTCGCCGCCGCCCCTCTTGGTCGTACTGCTCTTCCCCAGCGCCTCGTCCGGGGACTCCTTCGCGAGGGTCTCCTGAGGCCGGTTCCGCTGTCCGGTGTCGGTCATCGCCGTGTGTCCCTTTCGAAAGGGGATCTACTCCTTCGCCCACACTAAGTGCGGTTCCGTCCGCGCGCGCCAGGGATGCGGCAGGCTGGGGCAATGACCGGTGACGGATGGACTGAGGCGGTACGGCGACAGCTCGGCCTGGGCCGGGTTCTCCCCCTGGGAGGCCCGGGTGACGGCTCCTGGCTGACGGAGGCGTGTGCGAACGAAGTACTGCGCCATGCGGCGGAACGGGTGAGCGGCGTACGGCTCGGCGGCCTGCGGGTGGCGCTGGCCGATCCGTCGAAGGCGTACGCGTCCTCCGTGCCGTCACCGCCGAGCGCGCTGCCGCCGGGCCCGCTGCGGATCACGGCGGAGTTCGCCGCCGAGCCCACCGAGCCGCTTCCCGCGGCGGCGGCCCGGCTCCGGGCGGCGCTGTTCGCGGCGGCCGGCGAGCGGCTCGGCCTGGTGGTCGAGGAGGTGGATCTCAGCGTGACGACGCTGCTGGACGCGGGGCAGCCTCCCGGCGAGGTGCCCGTGGACCCGGTGGACAAGGAGGCGCTGCAGGACGGGGCGCAGGCGGCGCCGGGCAGCGGGGACGAGGCCCGCGCGGCGAGCGCCGCCCTGGAGGTGCCGGGCGTACGGCGGCTGACGGGCGCCCTTGGCGGCTTCGGCCGGGCCGTTCACCTCGACGAGCTGCCGACGACGGGCACCGCCCTGCCGCGGCGCCACGCGCGCGTGGAGCTGGCGACGGACCGCGAGCACCGCGCCCTGGACGTGGCGCTCGCGGTCCGCACGGCGGTCGGTGACGCTCTGGCGGACCACCCAACGGTTGCCGTCCTGGTCACCGGGGTGGAGTGAGGGCGTCAGTCGCCGAGCCCCGCCAGGTCCCGCAGGCGTCGCCCCTGCGCGGCGCGCTCGGCGGTGCGCTGCTCCTCGTACGTACGGCCGACGACGCCCTGGAGCAGTGCCTTGGTCTCGATGACCGCGTCGCGCGGCGCGGCCAGGAGCGCGGCGGTCAGGTCGTTCACGGACGCGTCGAGCTGGTCCGCGGGCACGACGAGGTTGGCCAGGCCCACCCGCTCGGCCTCGGGCGCGTGGACGAACCGCCCGGTGGCGCAGATCTCCAGCGCGCGGGCGTAGCCGACAAGTCCCACGAGGGGGTGCGTGCCGGTGAGATCGGGTACGAGGCCCAGGCTGGTCTCGCGCATGGCGAACTGCACGTCGTCGGCGACGATCCGCAGGTCACAGGCGAGCGCGAGCTGGAAGCCCGCACCGATGGCATGCCCCTGCACGGCGGCGACGGACACGATGTCGCTGCGCCGCCACCAGGTGAAAGCCTCCTGGTACTCGGCGATCGTCGCGTCGAGGACGCCGTCGTCACCGCGCGCCAGATCGATGAATGACGGCTCACCGTCGAAGCCCTCGGGCGTGAACGCCTGGCGGTCGAGGCCCGCGGAGAAGGACTTACCCTCACCGCGGAGCACGACGACACGGACACTGCCCGGCAACATCTGGCCTGCCTCGGCCAACGCCCTCCACAGCGCGGGAGATTGGGCGTTGCGCTTGGCCGGGTTGGCCAGCGTCACCGTGGCGACGGCCTCGTCGACAGTCAGGCGTACGCCGTCCTTGTCGAGTACCGGTGCGGATCCGCCGAGTTCACTGCCGGGCGAAACCATGGGGGCCTCCGATGGTGGTGTGCGGTCGGTCCGGACGCACGTTCGCGTCCGTAAGTGACTGCACAGTAACCACCCGGTCGATCAGTCGATCGACCGGGTGGCCACCGTCGGAGCCGGTGAACCGCCCGCAGCCGTCAGCCGGCTGCGGCCTTCTTGCCTCGCGTCGCCCCGCCGCGTCCCCGCAGCGTGACTCCGGACTCACTGAGCATCCGGTGCACAAAGCCGTACGAACGGCCGGTCTCCTCGGCCAACGCCCGGATGCTCGCACCGCCGTCGTACTTCTTCTTCAGGTCTGCCGCGAGCTTGTCGCGCGCGGCGCCGGTTACCCGGCTGCCCTTCTTCAGAGTCTCGGCCACCCGTGCCTCCTCATGGGAAGTGCGCTCTGGACTTCTCATGATCACCCCTCCCGGGCTTCCTGGCCACCCATTCGGCAAGGTCGGTACGACGAGCTTTCCCGTCGGGGACGGCGGAACCACGAGCGGAATTAACGATTCCGCGCATCGAATTCCGTACGGCCGAATGGGTTGTGGGCCGAAGTGCCAGGTCAGCGCGGTGCAGAGGGAGAGCCCCGGAGGACACCCCTGCGACCTGGGAAATCCGTGTATCCCACACTTCGGTACGAGGAGACCTCACACAGATGAAGGATCACGGATCGGCCGAATGATCCATACGCAGTGGATCAGTTATTCGATCAACCAAGGTGGACACCCCGGAAACCCGGATCAGGCGAGCGCGACCAGATCCGCGTAGTCCTGGCCCCACAGGTCCTCGACGCCGTCGGGCAGCAGGATGATCCGCTCCGGCTGGAGCGCCTCCACCGCGCCCTCGTCGTGCGTGACGAGGACGACCGCGCCCTTGTAGGTGCGAAGGGCGCCGAGGATCTCCTCGCGGCTCGCCGGGTCGAGGTTGTTCGTGGGCTCGTCGAGGAGCAGCACGTTGGCGGAGGAGACCACCAGGGTGGCCAGGGCCAGACGGGTCTTCTCGCCGCCGGACAGGACGCCCGCCGGCTTGTCGACGTCGTCTCCGGAGAAGAGGAACGAACCGAGCGTCTTGCGCACCGCCACCAGGTCGAGGTCGGGGGCGGCCGAGCGCATGTTCTCCAGGACCGTGCGCTCCGGGTCGAGGGTCTCGTGCTCCTGGGCGTAGTAGCCGAGCTTGAGGCCGTGGCCCTCGATGACCTGCCCGGTGTCGGGCTTCTCGGCGCCGCCGAGGAGCCGCAGGAGCGTGGTCTTGCCCGCGCCGTTGAGGCCCAGGATGACCACGCGTGAGCCCTTGTCGATGGCGAGGTCGACGTCCGTGAAGATCTCGAGGGAGCCGTACGACTTCGAGAGTCCCTCGGCCATCAGCGGGGTCTTGCCGCAGGGCGAGGGGTCCGGGAAGCGCAGCTTGGCGACCTTGTCGCTCTGGCGTACCTCGTCGAGGCCCGCGAGGAGCTTGTCGGCCCGCTTGGCCATGTTCTGCGCGGCGACCGTCTTGGTGGCCTTGGCGCGCATCTTGTCGGCCTGCGAGTGGAGCTGGCTGGCCTTCTTCTCGGCGTTCTGGCGCTCGCGCTTGCGGCGCTTCTCGTCGGACTCGCGCTGCTGCTGGTAGAGCCGCCAGCCCATGTTGTAGACGTCGATCTGGGCGCGGTTGGCGTCCAGGTAGAAGACCTTGTTGACGACCGTCTCGACCAGTTCGACGTCGTGGGAGATCACGATGAAGCCGCCGCGGTAGGACTTGAGGTAGTCCCTGAGCCAGACGATGGAGTCGGCGTCGAGGTGGTTGGTCGGCTCGTCGAGGAGCAGGGTGTCGGCGTCCGAGAAGAGGATGCGGGCCAGCTCGACGCGGCGGCGCTGGCCACCGGAGAGCGTGTGCAGGGGCTGGCCGAGCACGCGGTCGGGGAGGCTGAGCGCGGCGGCGATGGTGGAGGCCTCGGCCTCGGCGGCGTACCCGCCCTTGGTGAGGAACTCCGTCTCCTGGCGCTCGTACTGCTTCATCGCCTTGTCGCGGGTGCCGCCCGAGCCGTTGGCGATGCGCTGTTCGTTCTCGCGCATCTTGCGGATCAGGGTGTCGAGCCCGCGGGCGGAGAGGATGCGGTCGCGGGCGAGCACGTCCAGGTCGCCGGTGCGCGGGTCCTGCGGGAGGTAGCCGACCTCCCCGGAGCGGCTGATGGTGCCGCCGGCCGGGATGCCCTCACCGGCGAGGCACTTGGTGAGCGTGGTCTTGCCCGCTCCGTTGCGGCCCACCAGGCCGATGCGGTCGCCCTTGGCGATACGGAAGGAAGCGTTCTCGATGAGGATGCGGGCGCCGGCGCGCAGCTCGATGCCGGAAGCGGTGATCACGGACAGACTCCTGGGCAAGGGTGGGTATGGACGGCGGAAGGACAACAAGGTGGTGCCGCGCGCAGCGCGCCGTTGCAAGGGCGGTGGCGGGCTGGCGGGCGGGCGATCACGCCGTCTAATGCACGAGGAGAATGGCCATGCGGCCAATTCTAACGGGGCCGTGCAACCTCATTTTCTGCCCGGGGTGGTACGCCGTCGGCGGCGCCGCCCGGCAGCTCGTTGCCCAGGGGTGTTCGCCCGGGCACGATCCGGCCGAGGTCGTCCACCGCGATCAGCTGCGCGGTCCAGGACGTCGCGGCGTCGCGGCAGGGCTGGGCGATCATCAGGGCGGTGCCCCGGCGCACGGAACGGGCGGGCTCGAAGGCGCAGCCGGGGCGGGCCGGCAGCACCCAGCGCAGGTCGCCGTCGGCGGTGCGGTAGGCGGCCACGCGGTGCGGCGTGACGACGGCGAGCATGCGGCCGCGGGGGTCGAGCGGCTGGAGGACTCCGGCGGCGCCGCGGGCGGCGGGAGAGCGCAGCCAGGGGGCGCCGCCGGGGATGGCGCGGTGCCAGCGGACGGCGCTGCCGTCCGCGCGTGCGGTGTCGGTGACCAGACCGTCGCTCCAGAGCGCGACGGCGTGCCCGGGGGCGGGCAGCACGGCGAGCGGACGGGCTCCCTCGCGGCTGTAGGTCCAGCGCGGGCGGCCTGTCGCCGGGTCGTACGCCTCGACCGCGCGGCCCGTGGTCCGCAGCTCGGGGGCCACCGCGCCGTCGGCCACGCGCGCGTGGACGGTGACGTGGTCTCCGTAGGGGGCCGGTCGCGAGTGGTGGGCGGCGGTGACGAGCGGCAGGGCGAGGAGGCCGATGACCACCGGGAGCGCGAGCCGGGAGCGGCGGCGGGCGGGCGCCCGTCTCACGGGCCCGGCTGCGGTCACCTCGAACGGCACTACGGACACGACGCCCCCTCTGCGGCATCTCTGCCGGTACCTCTGCCCACGGAACAGGCGCAGAGCGTAGCGGCGGCGTCGGCCCGCGGCCCCGGGCGGCGGCCGCGACACGAGGCGCCGTTCGGCGGGGCCCCCCGTTCGGACCCCCGTCCGGCGCCGCGCGGGATGGGGCATACCAGGATGAAGGCGCCGACATCTCGGCACAGGGCGGTGCGACGCCGCCCCGGACGCGAGGCAGAGGGTGGTGCGCCCATGCAGTTCGACGACGACGCCGATCTGGACACGTCCGAGGTGCAGGATGTGCGGGGCAGCCGGGTTCCCGGCGGCAAGGCGACGATCGGCGGCGGCGTCGCGGGGCTGATCGCGCTGCTTCTGGGGCTGTTCTTCGGGGTCGGCCCGGACCAGCTCGGCCTCTCGTCGGGCGACGAGGAGCCCGCCGCCACCTCCTCGTCCCTGGCGCAGGTGCAGCAGACCTGCCGTACGGGGCAGGACGCGAACACCAAGGAGGACTGCCGCATCGTGGCGGTGGTCAACAGCGTGCAGGACTACTGGCGCGCGGAGTTCCGGCGCAGGCAGGCGAGCTACTCCCCCGCGTCGACGGTCCTGTTCACCAACCGGGTGGGCACGGCGTGCGGCGCCGCGACGTCGGCGGTCGGCCCGTTCTACTGCCCCGGTGACCGGAAGGTCTATCTGGACCTGGGCTTCTTCGAGGAGCTGCGGACGAAGTTCGGCTCCAGCGGCGGCCCCTTCGCGCAGGCGTACGTGGTGGCGCACGAGTACGGGCACCACGTGCAGAACCTGATGGGGACGCTGGAGCGCTCCCAGGACGGGCGTACGGGGCAGAACAGCAACGCCGTGAAGGTCGAGCTGCAGGCCGACTGCTACGCGGGCGTGTGGGCGCGGCACGCGACCCGCACCCCCGACGACAAGACGGGCAAGCCGCTGATCACCAGCCTGAACGACGCGGACATCCGCGAGGGCCTGGACGCGGCGGCCGCGGTGGGCGACGACCGCATCCAGGAGAAGTTCCAGGGCCGGGTCACCCCCGAGTCCTGGACGCACGGCTCGGCCGAGCAGCGCCAGCAGTGGTTCTACCAGGGCTACCGCACCGGCGACATGGGGCAGTGCAACACCTTCCGGTGAGCCGCGCGCCCGGGTGACTCAGACGCCGCCCGTGTGCACCTGGAAGGCCGCCCGCCGCACGGCCTTGGCCAGCGCCGGGTCCGGGTGGGCCGCCGCGAGGGCGACCAGGACCTGGACGGTGCGGGGGTGGCCGATGCGGCGGATCTCGTCCAGGAGCGCGGGCACCGTGGGCTGCACCGCGGACTCCAGGTGCCGTACGAGGAGGTGGATCTCCCCGTGGTCGGCGACGGCCGCGGCGGTGTCGACCCACAGCCACGTCGACTCGTCCCGCGTCAGGACCAGGTGGACGTCCTCGGGGTCCGCGCCCTCCTGCTCGGCCAGCCAGATGAGGGCGTAGGGCCGCAGCGAGGTCTCGTCCACGACGGACCGCACCTCGGCCTCGGCCGGGGAGCCGACCACCCGCAGGGCCTCGAAGGCGAGGCCGCGCAGGAGGGCGTCCTCGCCGCGGGCGGCGTCCAGGAGCTCGGTGACGGCGCTGCCGACGGGGCGGGCGGCGAGCCAGGCGCGGTACTCGGAGCGGGCGGCGTTCGGGCGCAGGCGCGCGCAGCCGCGGAGCATGTCCTCGGCGGACTGCTCGATGTTGCCCGCCGGGCTCTGCGCGGCGACGCAGATCTGCTCGAGCTTGACCCAGACCGCCCAGGAGCCGAGCGGCGTGAGGGTGGCCTGTCCGTCCGCGTACGTCAGCGCGCCGACGGCGGCGAGGCCGCGCAGCGCCCAGTCGAGGAGGGTGGGCAGGGCCGGGGTGTCGGCGGGGTCGACCGGTTCGGGCTGCGGGCCGTAGGGGATCTCGCAGCGTTCCGTGCGCAGTTCGGTGACGCGCTGGTCGAGGAGGTCCAGGAGCTGGGGCACGGGGACGGGGCCCGCGGAGAGCTGCAGCAGGGTGAGGAGCTGCGGCATGGCCTCGACGGTCTCGGCCACGGTGGCGGGGGCCAGTTCGCGCGATGCCGCGTGCGTGAGCGACCAGGCGTCGAAGAGCGCGACCCAGCCGCGCAGGACGGCGGCGTCGTCACGGTCCCAGGCGCGCAGCCGCCAGCCGGGGCGCGCGATGTCGCCGTGCACCTCGATGAGGCCGGCCAGGCGTGCGGTGTCCCAGTCGGCGCGGACCTGATCCGGGGTCAGTCCGAGTTCCGCGGCGGCCCGTTCGGCGGTGGCGGCGGAGAGGGTGCCCTGGGTGCCGCCGGCTGCGTCGGCCGCCCCTTTGGCCGCCGGGCCGTCGGGCGCTCCCTTGCGGCCGCGCCCGGGGCGCAGGGTGGTGTCGGCCCAGCGGGCCACTCGTACGGCGTCGGCCAGGCCTTTGCGCGCCATCCGGGCGAGTTCGCCGGGGGCGGGTGTGCCCTCGGGGGGCCGGGGCGCGGGGCGGCGTGAGCGCGCTTGTGTCACTGCGCCGGGGGCGGTCAGGGGTCGCGCTGTGCCGCGCTCCGCCCCCGCTCGCCTCTCGGCCCTGGGGGACTGAGCGCGGACGAGTCGGAGCCTTGAGTCGCGCGGGATACGGGACGTCACGGGAGCAGTCTTCCTGTTGACGGTCCGAAAACCCAAACGGAATGCCTTGGTGACGCTCCGCAACGCTCGGTCGAGGGGGTTGCGCTCGCTACATCAGAGGCGTGAGGAAGCGCCGCAGGGCCTCTTCGTAGCCCGTCGGGTCGGCGTTCCACATGGCTCCGTGGGGCGCATCCGGAACGGTGTGCAGAGTGACCAGTTCCGGGCGCCGCGCGGCCAGTTGACGGGAGAGCGCCCAGGGCGCGATCACGTCGTCGGGGCCGTGGAAGAGGAGCGTGGGGACCTTGAGCACCTCGGGGTGGGCGGCCTCCAGGATGCGGTCGCCGCGCAGGCCCGTGCGGCCCTGGGCGGCGCGCACCGCGAGCGGCAGGAGCGGGCCCGGCGTGCGCCGGGCCGCGGCGAGCGCGCGCAGGGTGGTCTCCCAGTTGAGCACCGGGGAATCGAGGACGAGTCCGCTGATCCGGTCGCGCAGGGCCGAGTACGCGGCGGCGTGCAGGGCCATGGCGGCGCCGGTGGACCAGCCGTGCAGGATCACGTTCTCGGCGCCGTAGCGCACGGCGTAGCGGATGGCGGCGTCCAGGTCGCGCCACTCGGTCTCGCCGAGGTGGCCCAGGCCGTCCGGGGAGCGGGGCGCGCCGACGTCGCCGCGGTAGGCGAGGTCGAGGACCGGGAACTGCTGGCGGTGCAGGAAGTCCATGACGACCATGGGGTGCTCGCGGGTCGTGCCGAGGCCGTGCACGGTGATCACCCAGGTGTCGCGGACGCCCGGCACGAACCAGGCGGGCAGGCCGCCGAGTTCGCCGGGGACGTCGATGTCCGCGTGGTCGATGCCCAGTGCGGCGTGCGGGTCGCCGATGTGGACCTGCGGGGTGAGCCAGACCTTGTCGCCGGGGTCCAGGGAGCCGTGCGTGACGCGCTCCAGGCGGCGTACGACGGTGTCCGCCGCGTGCGGGGCGGTGTCCAGGACGGGGCCGATCACCGCGTGGCTGCCGTTGCCGCTGAGGCCGTACGTGCCGGGGCGCAGGCTGGCGAGGGCGCGGGTCAGGGTGATCTGGCCGGCGGCCGTGGAGTGGACCGTGAGGCGCGGCTCGGTGGGCAGCGGGCGGCCCGCGGGTGCCTTCAGGGCGGCGTTGCTGGCGAACCGGCCCGCGGCGACGGCGGCTGCGCCGCCCAGGAGGGCGGTGGTGACGGCGGTGACGGCCGTTGCCGTCGCTTTGGCTGGGCGCACCTGCCCAGTGTCCGGCCCGGGGGGTGCCAGGGCCAGTGGGCGGGGCTCCCGGAGTGATGCGGAGTGATGTCGGCCGCCGGACGCGCGCGCCCTCAGCGCTGCCCGTAGCCCCGCAGTCTGTCCTCCGCTTCCCTCAGCTGGCCCGCGGACAGGAGCGTCGGGGCGTGCCCCGGGATCGCGCTGGCCGTCAGCCACAGGCGGGACATCCACTCCAGCTGCGCCGTGCGGTCGTACGCCTGGTCCAGGGTGTCTCCGTAGGTGATGGTTCCGTGGTTCTGGAGCAGGCAGCCCGTGCGGTCCCTGAGCGCCCGGAGCATGTTCTCGGCCAACTCCTCGGAGCCGTAGGGCGCATACCGGGCGACCCGGGCCGGGCCGCCGAGGGCGGCCGCCATGTAGTGGATGGGCGGGAGCTCGGGGACGAGGGTGGAGACGGCGGTGGCGTGCACCGCGTGGGTGTGGACCACGGCTTTGGCGTACGTGGTGCGGTAGACCGCCAGGTGCATGGGCAGTTCGCTGGTGGGGGCGAGATCGCCGAAGAGCTGGTTGCCGTCCACGTCGACACCGACCGCGTCCCGCGGCCCCAGCCGGTCGTACGGCACGCCGCTGGGGGTGACCAGGATCGTGCCGCCGACGCGCACCGAGACGTTGCCCGACGTGCCGACCACCAGGCCGTCCGCCACCGTTCTGCGGGCCGCCGCCACCAGCTCGTCCCACGCCCGCTCCATCGCGTCCTGCCGGTCGTCGCCCTGCTGCTCCGTCATGCCGTGATCCTGCCAGCCGCCGGGCCGCGCCACCGTAGTGCGGAGCCCAGAAGTCCGTAAGAGCACGCATCGGCACAAAACACCCTTTGCCACTGATTGGCTTGGCCGGTGGTCGACCGACATTGAATGATCTTCCAATACCATCTGGGGGTTTTGTCCCATACGTCGTCATCCGGGGGGAAATATGGCTCGTGACCACAAACCGTCCCGCCACCGCGCCCGCGTCATCGCGGCCTCGGTGGCGACTCTGGCCCTCGGGGGGACCGCCCTCGCCGAGATTCCGGTTTCGGCGGCGGGCAAGGCGAGAGGGCACGACGTCTCGTCGCACCAGAAGAACGTCGACTGGCGGAAGGCGAAGAGCAAGGGCGCACGCTTCGTCACTTCGCCGTGCCGAGCAAGTCGTCGGGCAAGAAGTCGGGCAACCGCGTACTTCATGAGGCACGGTGGACGGTGGCGGGCGGACGGCATGACACTGCCGCCGGCCCTGGCCATCGAGCACAATCCGTACAGCCGCCGGAAGTGCTACGGCATGAGCAGGACCGGCATGGTCAACTGGATCAAGTCCTTCAGCGACGAGGTGAAGCGGCGGACGGGGCGGCGCCCCGTGATCTACACGACCACCAAGTGGTGGAACACCTGCACGGGCGGCAGCCGGGCCTACGGCGCGCATCACCCGCTGTGGCTGGCACGCTGGTCGTCGACGTCGGGAGCGCTGCCCAAGGGCTGGTCGCACCTGACCATCTGGCAGTACGACAACGGCGGCAGACTGCCGGGTGACCAGAATCTCTTCAACGGCTCGCCGAACCAGTTGAAGAGGTTCGCCCGGGGGTAGCCCAGACACCCTCGGAAGCCCGGATTCCGGGCCTCGCACCGCCACTCCGGCCGATCCCCGGCAGGACCCCGGCGGAACCGGAGTGACGGTGCCCCGAATTGGGTCACCGCACGGCCCGGCCCAGTTCACTTTCCGTTCACCCAGGTTGCCTACGTTCCACTTGCCACTGACGTCCAACAGAAGCCTGGGTAAATGGAACACATCACGCTTCTCCTCGGGATCGTGATCGTTACCGCTCTCGTGTTCGACTTCACGAACGGTTTCCACGACACAGCCAACGCGATGGCCACCACCATCTCGACCGGCGCCCTCAAGCCCAAGACGGCGGTGGCCATGTCCGCCGTGCTGAATCTCGTCGGCGCCTTCCTGTCGGTGGAGGTCGCCAAGACGATCTCCGGCGGGATCGTCAACGAGGACGGACTGAAGACAGAGGTGATCTTCGCGGCCCTGGTGGGCGCGATCCTCTGGAATCTGTTGACCTGGCTGGTGGGCCTGCCCTCCAGCTCCTCCCACGCACTCTTCGGCGGCCTCATCGGTGCCGCGGTCATGTCGATGGGCTGGTCGTCGATCGACGGCGGCACCGTCGTCACGAAGATCCTGATCCCCGCGATCGCCGCGCCCCTCGTCGCCGGCATCGCCGCGACGCTGGCCACGCGCCTGACGTACCGCATCGGGCGCAACACCGACACCAAGGCGACCGCCAAGGGCTACCGCACCGGCCAGATCGCCTCCGCGGGCCTCGTCTCGCTGGCGCACGGCACGAACGACGCGCAGAAGACGATGGGCATCATCACGCTCGCCCTGATCACCGGCGGCGTCCTGAACCCGGGTGCCAACCCCCCGATGTGGGTCATCGTCTCGGCCGGTGTCGCCATCGCGCTGGGCACCTACCTCGGCGGCTGGCGCATCATCCGCACCATGGGCAAGGGCCTGACGGACCTCGCGCCGCAGCAGGGCTTCGCCGCCCAGACCAGCGCCGCGACCGCGATCCTCGCCTCCTCGCACATCGGCTTCTCGCTCTCCACCACCCAGGTCTGCTCGGGCGCCGTGATGGGCGCGGGCCTCGGCCGCAAGGGCGGTGTGGTCCGCTGGTCCACGGCGACCCGCATGTTCGTCGCCTGGGGCCTCACGCTCCCGGCCGCCGGTCTGGTCGGCGCGGGCGCGGAGTTCCTCACCAAGCAGGGCCCCTGGGGCGTCGCGGCGACCGCCGCGCTGCTCATCGGTGGCTCGGCCGTGATCTGGGTGCTCTCCCGGCGCAACGCCGTCGACCACACGAACGTCGCCGACGACGAGATCGGCGGCCCCTCCGGCGCCGAGCCCGCCGGTGTCGTGACCACCGCGATGGCCGCCGTCTCGCCGCCGCCCACCGGGTCGGCCGTGGCAAGCGCCGACGTCGACTTCGTCAAGGCCACCATCCCGGCCCCGACCGGCACCGTGGCGGATCCCGCCCGGCCCGCCACGGTGTAAGGACAACTCACCATGAACATCGACTGGGCAGCTCTCGGCTCCGTGTTCGGAGTCAGCCTCGGGGTGACGGTGGCCCTGGTGGGCCTGTTCACCCTCGGCATCGTCGGCCTCTCCAAGCGCGAGGCGGCCACGTCCGGCGCCTCTTCCACCACCGCCGGCACCACCGCCGGCACCGTCCCCGTGGCGGCACGCACGGGCGCGTACGCGTGCTTCGCGCTCTGCCTGGCGGCCGTGGCGTACGGGATCTACCTGATCGTCGCCTGACGGCACTTCGGCCTCACGGGAGCCGGGTGGGACACGCCTCGACGAGTGCGTCCCACCCGGCTTTCGCGTGTCCGCCGTGCCCGGCCCGCGCCGACGCACGCCGACGCCGGGAAACCGGCCCCATGTGGGCCTCGGCACACTCTCCCGTACCAGGTCAACGGCAAGTTGACGGGCGTTCGCGGGCGTGGTGGACTGCCGGAGCCATTACGGCGGCAGGAGAGGAAGCCGGTGCGAATCCGGCGCGGTCCCGCCACTGTCATCGGGGAGCCCCCTCCTCGGAAGCCAGGAACTCTCGCCGCCGGTCACGTCGAACCAGGGCGCGGACACCCTGAGTGAGGACATATCGCCATGCGCGGCCGCCCGTTGCCGGTCTCTGTGCCCCTGCCCTTCCAGGCCGGGCCCCTCGCTCCTCTCCTCCTTCCGGTCGGCTGAACCCGTGCGTGCCGACCGCGACTTCGCGTACGGCGCCGCCGCCGGCCTCCTCGGTGACCTGCTGCTCGGCGATCCTCGCCGCGGGCACCCGGTCGCCGCGTTCGGCCGGGCCGCGGGCGCCGTCGAGCGTGTGCTGTGGCGTGACCACCGCGGGTGGGGCGCCCTGCACGCCGTGGTGTGCGCCGGGGGCGCGGCCGGTGCCGCCGCCCTGGCCTCTTCTCTCGTACGTGACTCACGCGCCGCGTCCGTCGCGCTGACCGCCGCCACGACCTGGGCCGTGGTCGGCGGGACCTCGCTGGGGCGTGAGGCGCGGGCCATCGGCGGGGCGCTCGCCGCCGGGGACGTCGAGGTGGCGCGGGAGCGGCTGCCGCATCTGTGCGGGCGCGATCCGCAGGCTCTGGACGCCGACGGCATCGCGCGGGCCGTGGTCGAGTCCGTCGCCGAGAACACCTCCGACGCGGTGGTCGGTGCGCTCGTGTGGGGCGCCGTCGGCGGGGTGCCGGGGCTGGTCGCCTTCCGTGCCGTCAACACGCTCGACGCCATGGTCGGGCACAAGTCCGTGAGGTACCGGCGCTACGGGTGGGCCTCCGCGCGGCTCGACGACGTTCTGGGCTGGCCGGGCGCCCGGCTCACCGCGGTGCTGGCCGCCGTCGCCGGGGACGCTCCGAAGGGAGCCCTGCGCGCCTGGCGCGCGGACGCGGCCAAGCATCCGAGCCCCAACGCGGGGCCCGTGGAGTCCGCCTTCGCCGGGGCGTTGGGGGTACGGCTCGGGGGGAGCCTCTCGTACGGAGGCCGGGTCGAGCACCGGCCCGTCCTGAACACGAGCGGGCGGGCCGTCGACGTGACGGACATCGAGCGGGCCGTGCGGTTGTCGCGGCGGGTCGGACTGCTGGCCCTGGGGGTCGCGGCAGTGGTGAGCACTATGCGGAAAGGCGGCGCCTCGTGAGTGGTGGACTGCTCGTGGCCGGGACCACATCGGACGCGGGGAAGAGCGTCGTCACCGCGGGCATCTGCCGGTGGCTGGCCCGCAAGGGGGTCTCCGTCGCGCCCTTCAAGGCGCAGAACATGTCCCTCAACTCCTTCGTCACGCGCGAAGGCGCCGAGATCGGACGGGCCCAGGCCATGCAGGCGCAGGCCGCCCGGGTCGAGCCGAGCGCGCTGATGAACCCCGTGCTGCTCAAGCCCGGCAGCGACCGCAGCAGCCAGGTCGTCCTGATGGGCAAGGCCGTGGGCGAGATGAGCGCACGCGGCTACCACGGTGGACGGCAGGAAGCGCTGCTCTCCACCGTCGTGGGATGCCTGGAGGAACTGCGGGGCAGCTATGACGCCGTGATCTGCGAAGGCGCGGGCAGCCCCGCCGAGATCAATCTGCGGCGCACGGACATCGTGAACATGGGGATCGCGCGGGCCGCCCGCTTCCCCGTCCTCGTCGTCGGCGACATCGACCGCGGTGGCGTCTTCGCCTCCTTCTTCGGGACGACGGCGCTGCTCAGCGCACAGGACCAGGAACTGGTCGCCGGGTATCTCGTCAACAAGTTCCGGGGCGACGTCTCGCTGCTGGAACCCGGGCTCGACATGCTGCTCGGGCTCACCGGGCGGCGCACGTTCGGTGTGCTGCCCTTCCAGCACGGCCTCGGCATCGACGAGGAGGACGGCCTGCGGGTGTCCCTGCGGGGCGCCGTGCGCGAGTCCGCCGTCACCCCGCCGGTCGGTGAGGACGTGCTGCGGGTCGCCGTCTGTGCCGTGCCGCTGATGTCGAACTTCACGGACGTGGACGCCCTGGCCGCCGAACCCGGCGTCGTGGTGCGGTTCGTGGACCGGGCCGACGAGCTCGTCGACGCCGATCTCGTGGTCGTGCCGGGCACGCGCGGCACCGTGCGCGCCCTGGAGTGGCTGCGCGAGCGCGGTCTCGCGGACGCCATCGCGCGGCGCGCCGCCGAGGGGCGGCCCGTGCTCGGGATCTGCGGCGGCTTCCAGGTGCTCGGCGAGCACATCGAGGACGACGTCGAGTCGCGGGCGGGGGCCGTGGACGGGCTCGGGCTGCTGCCCGTGCGCGTGCGGTTCGAGCGCGAGAAGACCCTCGCGCGGCCGGTCGGCGAGGCGTTGGGCGAACCCGTCGAGGGGTACGAGATCCATCACGGCGTCGCCGAAGTCCTGGGCGGAGAGCCCTTCCTGGACGGCTGCCGCGTCGGCGAGGTGTGGGGCACGCACTGGCACGGCTCCCTGGAGAGCGACGCGTTCCGGCGCCGCTTCCTGACCGAGGTCGCCCGCGCCGCCGGACGCCGCTTCGTGCCCGCGCCCGACACCAGCTTCGGCGCCCTGCGCGAGGAGCAGCTCGATCTGCTCGGCGATCTGATCGAGGAGCACGCGGACACCGACGCGCTGCTCGGCCTGATCGAGAACGGCCCCCCGTCCGGCCTCCCCTTCATCGCACCGGGGGCACCCTCATGACCGCGGAGGGGGACCGGTGAGACCCGCTGTCCCCTGCCCCGCCCCGAACCACGCCATGGAGGCCTTGTGAGTACCCCCTATCCGTTCACCGCTCTCGTCGGGCAGGACGACCTGCGGCTCGCCCTGCTGCTCAACGCCGTGTCGCCCGCCGTCGGCGGCGTGCTCGTACGCGGCGAGAAGGGCACCGCCAAGTCCACCGCCGTGCGCGCCCTTTCGGCCCTGCTGCCGCAGGTGCCCGTCGTCGCCGGCTGCCGCTTCTCCTGCGATCCGGCCGCCCCCGACCCCGCCTGCCCCGACGGTCCGCACGACGCCGGTGGCGCGTCGGTGCGGGACGCACGGATGGTCGAGCTGCCCGTCGGAGCCTCCGAGGACCGTCTGGTCGGGGCGCTCGACATCGAGCGGGCGCTCTCCGAGGGCGTGAAGGCCTTCGAGCCCGGCCTGCTCGCCGACGCCCACCGCGGCATCCTCTACGTCGACGAAGTCAACCTGCTGCACGACCACTTGGTCGACCTGCTCCTGGACGCCGCCGCCATGGGCGCCTCGTACGTGGAGCGCGAGGGCGTGTCCGTGCGGCATGCCGCACGGTTCCTGCTCGTGGGCACCATGAACCCCGAAGAGGGCGAACTGCGCCCGCAGTTGCTCGACCGGTTCGGGCTCACCGTCGAGGTCGCCGCGTCGCGCGAGACCGATCAGCGGGTCGAGGTCGTGCGGCGCAGGCTCGCGTACGACGACGACGCGGAAGGCTTCGCCGCGCGGTGGCACGACGACGAGTCCGAGCTGCGGGAGCGGATCGTCGCCGCGCGGGCGCTGCTTCCTCACGTGCGGCTCGGCGACAAGGCGTTGCGGCAGATCGCCGCCACCTGCGCGGCCTTCGAGGTCGACGGGATGCGGGCCGACATCGTGATGGCGCGCACCGCGACGGCGCTTGCCGCCTGGGCGGGGCGCGACGACGTGCTCGCCGAGGATGTGCGGCAGGCCGCTCTCCTCGCGCTTCCGCACCGGCGTCGGCGCAACCCCTTCGACGCCCCCGGGCTCGACGAGGACAAGCTCGACGACACGCTGGAGCAGGCCGACGACGGCAGTGACCGAGGGGACGACGGCGACGACGACCCCGACGGCGACGGCCCCGGCGGGGGCGGGCAGCCACCGCAGGGCGGGCCCGACACCCCTGACGTGCCCGACCAGCGTGACGCCCATGACGCACCGGCCGCCGACGACGCCGGGAGCGGGCAGGACGAAGACTCCTCCCCCGCGCAGGCACCCGCTGCCGGTACCGGCGGCGGTGAGCAGCAGGCCGTGCGCGCCTCCGAGCCGTTCCGTACGAAGATGCTGAGCGTGCCCGGCCTGGGCGAGGGCGCGGCGGGCCGGCGCTCCCGGGCGCGGACCGAGCACGGGCGGACCACCGGGGCCCGGCGCCCGCAAGGGGCGCTCACCAAACTGCACTTGGCGGCCACCGTGCAGGCCGCGGCCCCGCATCAGCGGGCGCGCGGTCGCTCGGGGCGTGGGCTCGTCGTGCGCCGTGACGATCTGCGGCAGGCGACGCGGGAGGGGCGTGAGGGCAACCTCGTGCTCTTCGTCGTGGACGCCTCCGGGTCCATGGCGGCGCGGCAGCGGATGAGCGCCGTGAAGGGCGCGGTGCTCTCGCTGCTGCTGGACGCCTACCAGCGGCGGGACAAGGTCGGGCTCGTCACCTTCCGCGGTTCTGACGCCGAGGTGGCGCTGCCGCCCACCTCTTCCGTCGACGCGGCCGCCGCGCGCCTGGAGACGCTGCCCACGGGCGGGCGCACCCCCGTCGCCGCCGGGCTGCTCAAGGCGCACGACGTGCTGCGCGTGGAGCGGCTGCGGGACCCGGCACGGCGCCCCCTGGTCGTGGTCGTCACGGACGGCAGGGCCACCGGAGGCGTGGAGCCGGTGGCCAGGGCTGGCCGTGCCGCACGGCTGTTCGCGGACGCGGGGATCGCCTCCGTGGTCGTCGACTGCGAGTCGGGGCACGTGCGGCTCGGGCTCGCGGGGCAGCTGGCGGGCGAGCTCGGCGGCACCGTCGTGACGCTGGACGAACTGCGGGCGGAGTCCATCGCCGGGCTCGTCAAGGACGTAACTGGAACTCGGATGAGGAGCGTGGCCTGATGCCTCAGGGACAGCCGAACGTGGTGCCGGACGACGGGCTGACCACGCGTCAGCGGCGCAACCGGCCGCTGGTGATGGTGCACACCGGGGTCGGCAAGGGAAAGTCCACCGCCGCTTTCGGGATGGCGCTGCGAGCGTGGAATCAGGGGTGGCCCATCGGGGTCTTCCAGTTCGTGAAGTCGGCGAAGTGGAAGGTCGGCGAGGAGAACGCCCTCAAGGTCCTCGGCGCGAGCGACGAGGGCGGCCCCGTCGACTGGCACAAGATGGGCGAGGGCTGGTCGTGGATCCAGCGCGCGCCCGCCGAGGGCGAGCCCAGCCATGAGGACAAGGCCCGCGAGGGGTGGGAGCAGGTCAAGCGCGACCTCGCCGCCGAGACCTACCAGCTGTACGTCCTCGACGAGTTCGCCTATCTCCTGCACTGGGGCTGGATCGACGTGGACGAGGTGATCGAGGTCCTCCGGGACCGTCCCGGGCATCAGCACGTCGTCATCACCGGACGCTACGCACCGGAGGCCCTGGTCGAGTTCGCCGACCTCGTCACCGACATGTCCAAGGTCAAGCACCCGATGGACGCCGGTCAGAAGGGCCAGAGGGGCATCGAGTGGTAGCTCGGCTTGTCGTTGCCGCGCCGTCTTCCGGGTGCGGCAAGACGACCGTGGCCACGGGTCTGATGGCCGCCTTCACGGAGGCCGGGCTCGCCGTGTCCCCGCACAAGGTGGGGCCCGACTACATCGATCCCGGGTATCACGCGCTGGCCACGGGGCGCCCCGGGCGCAACCTCGACGCCTACATGTGCGGTCCGGGGATGGTGGCGCCGCTGTTCAACCACGGGGCCCGCGGCAGCGACCTCGCCGTGGTCGAGGGCGTCATGGGGATGTACGACGGGGCGTCCGGACAGGGTGAACTCGCCTCCACCGCGCACGTGTCGAAGCTGCTCCGGGCGCCCGTGGTGCTCGTCGTCGACGCGTCGTCGCAGTCCCGTTCCGTCGCCGCGCTGGTGCACGGCTTCGCGTCCTGGGACCCCGAGGTGCGGATCGGGGGCGTGATCCTCAACAAGGTGGGCTCCGCACGGCACGAGACGCTGCTGCGGGAGGCCCTGGGCGAGTCCGGGGTGCCCGTCCTCGGCGCCCTGGGACGGGTGCAGCAGGCCAGGACGCCCTCGCGGCATCTGGGGCTCGTCCCGGTGGCCGAGCGGCAGGCCGAGGCCGTCGGGTCGGTGGCCGCGCTGGCCTCCCGGGTGCGGGAGGGCTGCGACCTGGAGGCGATCCTCGCGCTGGCGCGCAGTGCGCCCGCGATGACCGGCGAGACGTGGGACCCGGGTGCGGCGGCGCCACCGGCGCTGGACGGGCCGCGGGCCGCCGCCCGTCGGCCGGTCGTCGCCGTCGCCGGCGGGGCCGCGTTCTCCTTCTCCTACACCGAGCACGCCGAGCTGCTCACCGCCGCGGGCGCCGACGTCGTGGCCTTCGACCCGCTGCACGACGAGGAACTGCCGCCCGGCACCGCGGGGCTGATCATCGGCGGCGGGTTCCCCGAGGTGTACGCGCCCGAGCTCTCCGCCAACGAGCCGCTGCGGAAAGCCGTGGCCGAGCTCGCGCTGAGCGGGGCGCCCGTCGCCGCCGAATGCGCCGGGCTGCTCTACCTGACCCGGGAGCTGGACGGAAAGCCGATGTGCGGCGTGCTCGACGCCCGCTCCCGGATGTCCGAGCGGCTCACGCTCGGCTACCGCGAGGCCGTCGCCGTGTCCGACAGCCCGCTCGCGGCCGTCGGGACCCGGATGCGCGGGCACGAGTTCCACCGCACCGTCGTCGAGCCGGGCGCCGGGGCGGCTCCCGCCTGGGGCATGCACTCCCCTGAACGGCGCGTCGAGGGTTTCGTACAACAGGGTGTGCACGCGAGTTATCTGCACACGCACTGGGCCGCCGAACCCGGTGTGGCCCGACGGTTCGTGGAGAGGTGCGGGGCATGAGCGGCCGGCCGGCGGGGGACGGGGTGCGGGGCGGGGCGCCGTGACCTCGGTCCGCGCCGCGGCCTCACTCCGCGATGCCCACCACCAGCCAGATGAAGCCCGCTCCCGCCACCGTGCACAGCAGCGTCGAGCGCGCCGGGTGCTCGTGGTGCGCCTCCGGCAGGATCTCCGCGGCGGCCAGGTAGAGCAGCGCGCCGCCGAAGAAGCCGAGATAGCCGCCGAGCAGCTGCTCCGGAATGGTGAACAGGAGCGTCGACGCGGCGCCCGCCACCGGGGCCACCGCGTCCGCGAAGAGCATCGCGAGGGCCTTGCGCCGTGCGTTCCCGTACAGGCTGGTGAGCGTGTACGTGTTGAAGCCGTCCGCGAAGTCGTGGGCGATCACCGCGACGGCCACCGCCACGCCCATGCCGCCGCCCACCTGGAACGCGGCGCCGATCGCGACGCCGTCCATGGCGCTGTGGCCGACCATCGCGGCGGCGGCCGTGAGGCCCACCTGGGGGACCCGGCCGTTCTCGTGCTCGTCCGCCCCGTGGGCCGCGTGGCGGCCCGCGAGGAGATGTTCCACCAGGTGCGCGGTGAGGAAGCCGGCGACGAACAGGAGCAGCGCCGCGGGGACGCCGAAGACCGGGCCGCCCGCGGCCTCCAGCGCCTCCGGCAGCAGGTCGAGGCCGACCACGCCGAGCATCAGGCCGCCCGCGAGCCCCAGCACGAGGTGGCGCCGGTCAGTGACCCGCTGGGCCGTCCAGCCGCCCACCAGGGTCATCACAAAGGCGCCGAGCGCCACGAACACCGCCATGCGCCCTTGCTAGCCGATTCACCCCCTGCCCCGCACATCCACGCCCACCGGTGACGCAGACACCGCCCGTTCTTCACTCGTACGAGAGGAATCCCCACCCATGGCCGACACCGTCCACGAGCGGGCCGCCGCCGAAGGGTTCAAGGCCGCCTCATGATCACTGTCGTCGGTACGGGGACGGGTGCGCCGCTCGACGCGTCGGCCCTCGATGCGGCCCACGAGGCGGTGCGCGCCGCGGGGCTCGTCGTGGGGGCCCGGCGTCACATCGACGCCGTCCGGCTGCCGCCGGGGACGGCCCGGGTGGTGCTCGGGCCGCTGGACCCAGCGCTCGACGCCGTCGAGGAGCACCTGGCGAAGGCGGACGGGGCGACGGAGGGCGGCGGTGTCGTCGTGCTCGCCGCCGGGGACCCCGGGTTCTTCGGGATCGTGCGGGCGCTCGCCGAACGGTTCGGGCCCGCCGAGCTCGACATCCGGCCCGGCGTCCCGTCCGTCGCCGGGGCCTTCGCGCGGATCGGGCTGCCGTGGGACGACGCGGTGGTGGTGAGCGCGCACGGGCGTGATCTGCGCACCGCCGTGAACGTCTGCCGCGCGCACCCCAAGGTGGCCGTCCTGACCGGCCCCGGCAGCGGTCCCGCCGAACTCGGCGCCGAGCTGACGCGCCGCACCGACTCCCGGACCCTCGTCGTCGCCTCCGCCCTCGGCGACCCGGGGCGCGAGCGCGTCGAGCGGGTCACGCCCGCCGAGGCCGCGGGCCGCGACTGGGGCTCCGGAGTGGACGTCGTCCTCTGCCTGGACGAGGAACGGGCCATCGCGCCCGCGCACGCCATCGCCGGGCCCCGCCTCTCCCCCACCCGGTGGGCCCTGCACGAGGACGAGTTCGCCCACCGCGACTCGATGATCACCAAGTTCGAGGTGCGGGCGCTCGCCCTGGCCCGGCTCGGGCCGCGCACGGGTGACCTGGTGTGGGACATCGGCGCGGGATCGGGTTCGGTCGCCGTGGAGTGCGCGCGGTTCGGCGCGGCCGTCGTCGCCGTGGAGAAGACCCTCGACGGCGTGGAGCGCGTCCGCGCCAACGCGGCCCTGCACGGTGTCGACGTCCGTGCCGTGCACGGGGCGGCGCCCACGGTCCTCTCCGACCTCTCGGACCCGGACGCGGTGTTCATCGGCGGCGGCGGCCGTGAGCTGCCCGCCATAGTGACGGCGTGCGCACGGCGGGCGCGGCGGACCGTCGTGGTCGCCATGGCTGCGATCGACCGGGTGCCCGTGGTGCGGGCCGCGCTGAGCGGTGCCGGGTACGAGTGCGACGGCGTCATGCTCCAGTCGTCGCGGCTCGCGCCGCTGCCCGGTGAGGTCTCGCGGCTCGCGGCGGCCAATCCGGTCTTCCTGCTGTGGGGCACGCGCCCCTCGTCGTCCGCGCCCGAGGGGGCCGTTCGGTGAGCGGCCTCGTGGTGGGCGTCGGCGCGAGCAAGGGGGTGCCCGCCGAGGAAGTCGCCGGACTCGTCCGGGACGCCCTCCGGGACGCGGGGCTCTCCCCGGCCTCGGTCACCGCGTTGGCGACCGTCGACACGAAGGCCGCGGAACCCGGTGTCGTCGGGGCGGCGGCGCGGCTCGGGGTGCCGGTCGTGGCGTACTCGGCCGATGAGCTGGCCGGCGTCGCCGTGCCGAACCCCTCCGCCGCGCCGCTCGCCGCCGTGGGCACGCCTTCCGTGGCGGAGGCCGCCGCGCTGTGCGGCGGCGGCGAACTCCTCGTGCCCAAGCGGAAGTCGGCGCCGGAAGGGCGTGCGTCCATGGCGACCTGCGCGGTCGTGCGAGGCTCGGTCCGGGGCGGGTCGGCATGATGGTGGGCGGGGCGGGTGAGGTGGGCGGGACGGTCGAGGCGATGGTGATGACCGAGGCGGTTGTGACGACGGTCGGTGCTACTGCGGCCCGGGACACTGCGGCGCGCGCCACAGCGGCCCGCGAGATCCGTGTCGCATGCGAGGCGCCGTTCGTGTCCGCGCCTCATGCGGCGTACGCGTCCACACCGCATCCGGCGTCCGCGTCCGCGTCCGCGTCGCAGCTGAACGAAACAAGCAAAGCAATCAAGGAGTCCGCCGAGTGACCACCCCGCCCGCACTGCTCATCGCCGGCCACGGCACCAGGGACGAGGCCGGGGCGGCCGCCTTCCGGGACTTCGTGCAGGAGCTCGCCCGCCGCAACCCCGAACTCCCGGTCGCCGGGGGCTTCGTCGAACCATCGCCCCCACCGCTGGGGGACGCGGTCACCGGCCTCGTCGAGCGGGGCGTGAAACGTTTCGCGGCCGTACCGCTGACGCTGGCGCCCACCGCGCGCGCCGAGGGCGAGATCCCCGCGGCGCTCACCCGCGAGCAGGAGCGCCACCCCGGCATCTCCTACACCTGCGGCCGCCCGCTCGGCCCGCACCCCTCGCTCCTGAAGGTCCTCGGCCGCCGCCTGGACGAGGCGCTCGGCGGCGCCGCCCGCACGCCCCAGGACCGCGCCGACGTCACGGTCCTGCTCGTGGGTCCCGGTTCGACCGGCCCGGACGCCAACGCCGAGGTCCACCGGGCGGCCCGGCTGCTGTGGGAGGGGCGCGGATACGCGGGTGTGGAGACGGCGTTCGTGTCGCTCGCGGCGCCGGACGTGCCGTGGGGCCTCGACCGCTGCGTACTCCTGGGCGCGAAGCGGATCGTGGTCCTGCCCTACTTCCTGTTCACCGGCGCCCTGCCGGAGCGGCTCCTCCAGCAGACGGAGGGCTGGGCGGCGGCGCATCCGGAGATCGAGGTGCGCTCGGCGGAGGTGATCGGCCCCGAGGAGGAGCTGCTCGACCTCGTCATGGAGCGCTATCGGGAGGCGGCGGGCGCCGATGATGGGCCACTTGGCCTCGGGCACGGCCTTGACTGCGGGCACAGCCTTGGTCGCGGGCACAGCCTCAGCCGCGGGCACGACGGCCAGGGACACGACGGCCAGGGACACGACCACGGACACCTTCACCAAGACGGATCTCATGCGCACTCCCACTGAACCCGAACACGAGGCCGGACCGGACCTGCGGCACCACGGCGATGCCGAGGTCCGGGGCGCCGGCGACCTCACCGACCTCGCGGTGAACGTCCGCGCGAACACCCCGCCCGCCTGGCTGAAGCAGCGCCTCGCCGCCTCGCTCGACGGTCTTGCCGCCTACCCGGACGGCCGGGCGGCGCGGGCGGCGGTGGCCGCCCGGCACGGCGTGACGCCGGACCGGGTGCTGCTCACCTCGGGCGCGGCGGAGGCGTTCGTACTGCTCACCCGCGCCCTGAAGGTGCGTCAGCCGGTGGTGGTGCACCCGCAGTTCACCGAGCCCGAGGCGGCGCTGCGGGACGCGGGGCATGTGGTGGGGCGGGTTCTGCTGCGTGAGGAGGACGGGTTCCGCCTCTCGGGGGCGGTGGTCCCGGAGGGCGCCGATCTGGTCGTGATCGGCAATCCGACGAACCCGACGTCGGTGCTCCACCCGGCCGAGTCGATCGCCGAACTTGCCCGGCCCGGACGGGTGTTGGTGGTGGACGAGGCGTTCATGGACGCGGTGCCGGGTGAGCGGGAGGCGCTGGCGGGCCGTACGGACGTACCGGGTCTGGTGGTGCTGCGGAGCCTCACCAAGACGTGGGGGCTTGCGGGGCTGCGGATCGGCTACGTCCTGGCGGAGCCGGAGACGGTTGCGGCGCTGGCGGCGGCGCAGCCCTTGTGGCCGGTTTCCTCTCCCGCGCTTGTGGCGGCGGAGGCGTGCGTGGCGCCTGCGGCGCTTCGGGAGGCTTCCGCCGCGGCTCTGCAGATCGCCGCCGACCGGGCCTATCTCCTGGGCGGGCTCCGGGAGTTCGTCCCCTTGGGGGTGCGGGCCCTGGAGGACGCCGAGGGGCCCTTCATCCTGCTCCGGGCGCCCGAGGCCCCGGCCCTCCGCTCACGCCTGCGGGAGCGGGGGTTCGCCTTGCGGCGTGGCGATACGTTTCCGGGGCTCGGGGATGAGTGGCTTCGGGTGGCGGTGCGGGACCGGGGGACCACGGATCGGCTTCTTGGGGTCTTGAGGGAGGTGTTGGGGAGCTAGGGCTCTTTCCTCTCCCCAACCCCGCCCCTTCCCGAAAACCCGCTCGGCGCAGGGGCCTTGGTTGCCGTCGATCACCGGCTCCGCCGAGTTCGTCCTCAAACGCCGGACGGGCTGGAACCATCCAGCCCCGGGCCGGAGTGGTTCACCCCCTCCGGCACTGGAGGAGCGGCAGCCTGGGGACGAAGCCCCCAGGCCCGTCGCAGACGGCCACCCACCAACGATCTTGCGGCCCCCGCGCCGCATTGCAGCCCTGCGGCCTTTGAAGAGCGAGGGCCTGGGGGCAGGAGCCCCCCGATCTGTTGCAGACGGCCGCCCACCCACGCTCTGCCCCCGCGCCGCATTGCAGCCCCTCCAGCACTTGAGGAGCGGGGATCTGAGGGCAGGAGCCCCCGGGCCTGTTGCAGACGGGCACCCACCAAGGATCTTGCCCCCGCGCCGCATTGCAGCCCCTCCGGCGCTTGAAAAGCGGGGACCTGAAGGCAGGAGACCCCGGGCCTGTTGCAGACGGGCACCCACCAACGATCTTGCCCCCGCGCCGTTCAGCCCCTCCGGCACTTGAAGACCGGGGGCTTGGGGGGCAGGAGACCCCCGGTCTGTTGCCAGCGGGCGTCCGCCCACGGTTCAGCCCCCGAGCCGTCAGCCCCCGGCGTCTGGGGCGGAGCCCCAGAACGCCCCGCAGGGGACCCCGCCTCAGCCCTTCCGCGCCCGGCGGGCCAGTGCCAGTGCTCCGCCGCCCGCGGCCAGCAGTGCCGCTCCGCCGCCCACCAGGTACGGCGTGGACGAGTTGCCGCCGGTCTCGGCGAGGTTCGCCTCGGCCGGCTTCTCCGGCTTCGCGACGACCGGCTTCTCCTCCGCTCCGCCCTGCGGCTTCACCGGCGCCGAAGGCTCCGGCTTCGCGGCTGCCGCCGGTGTCTCGCACGACGCGCCCGCCAGCGTCACCGTGCCCTCCACCTCCGCGACGTTCAGCTTCAGGGGGTTCACGGACACCTTCAGCTCCAGCGCGGTCGCCGCCGCGGTACGCGAAGTCGTGTGCGTCTTCGACAGGTCGAGCCGCACCTCCCCGACCCCCGGCACCGTCACCTGGGTCGTGCCGCCCGCCGACAGCGTGACCTTCTTGCCGAGCACCGTCACGCCGCCCAGCAGGTTCGACTCGGCGACGGGCCGCTTGCCCGCCGCGCAGACCGCCTTGGACGTCACCTGCTCGACCTCGATCAGGGACAGCAGCGGCAGACCCGGCACATGCACCTTGGCCCGCGCGATGTTGCTGTACCCCTCCGCCTTCCCCTTCTCGACGGTCGCCTTCGCGGTGGCGACGTCCGCCCGCAGCACGCTGAACGGCCGACCGCCGTCGATCCCGTCCAGCTCGGCGGTGAGCGCGGTCTTCTCGGCGCTGGCCGGCGCCTGTACGTCGTTGAGCGAGACCCTGAGCGGGACGTTCAGGGTCTTGTTGAGCAAGGACACGTCGAGCCCGGTGCGCAGCACGACGGCGTTCGCCCGGCCCTTGTCGCCGCCCGTCGCCGAGGCGATGCCCGCGGTGGCGAGCGCCATGGGTCCCGCGACGAGGGCCGTGGCGGTGGCGATCACGCCGAGACGGCGTGCGGGCAGGCGGAAGGCATTGCTGTTCAAGGTGGTGGAACCCCCACAAGAGTTACGGAGTCGCCGGAAGCCTCGCGCTTCGCTGGATGGGGACATCGCTTGAGCGCGACACCGGCAACATCGACAGGGGGAATCTTTACGCACTGAGAGTGAATAGCCAGCGACCAAGCGTGAGTTCACTCCAAAGGGAGGTTTCCGCCCCTGCTTTCGAATCTTTCGGCACGGACGTTCCCTCCAGCCACCTGAGCAACTCCCTGGCTCGAACACATCGGTCGACAGCTGGATCGTGGCCGAATCATGTGCAACGAACCAAGGGCCTCGCGCGTAACGCTCCGTCAATATGAGGCACATGGGGAAGATGCAGCAGACGCAACGGGCGAGCGGCGAGGAATGGTCCGCGCAGGGCGAGTACGGGGTGCGGTTCGAGTGGGGACCCGAGGGGGCCCGGCGGCTCATGGCGGCCGGTGACGTGGCGTGCCTGGTCGTCGTCGACGTGCTGTCGTTCACGACGGCGGTGTCCGTCGCCGTGGACGCCGGGACGAAGGTCTTCCCGTACGCGTGGAGGGACGAGAGCGCCGTCGCCTTCGCCGCCGAGCGGGACGCCGAACTGGCGGTGGGGCGGCGGGCGGTGACCGCCGCATCGCCGTGGTCCCTCTCCCCCGCCGCCCTGCGCCTGGCACCCTTCACGCCCCGCCTGGTGCTGCCCTCGCCCAACGGGTCGGCGATCGCCGCCGCGGCAGGTACGTCCGGCACGGTGGTCGCGGGGTGCCTCAGGAACGCCGCGGCGGTGGGGAGTTGGCTCGCGGGTCAGGGGTACGGGGGGCCTGAGCGGCCGGTTGCCGTGGTCGCCGCGGGTGAGCGGTGGGCCGAGGGGAGCCTGCGCCCCGCCCTGGAGGATCTGCTGGGGGCGGGGGCGATCATCTCCGCGGTCGCCTCCGCCGTCGCCCCTGCGGTCACCGCCGCTGCCGCCGCCACCGCCGGCTCCGCCGTGAACGGAGCCCGGGTCTCGCCGGAGGCCGCCGTGGCGGCCGCCTCGTACGCGTCCTGTGCGGATGTCGCGTCGGCGGTCGCCGACTGCGCGTCGGGGCGGGAGCTGCGGGCCTCCGGCTTCGCGGAGGATGTCGCGGTGGCCGTGGAGTCGGGAGCTTCGGAGAGGGTGCCGGTCTTGGCGGCCGAGGGCTTCTTCTCCCCCGACACCCCGAACCCCCCGAACTCCCCCAACTCCCCGAACTGACTCAGCTCCCCAGCTCCCCCAGCCCTGCCCCGTCCTGAAACGGGGTTCCACCATCAGCCCCCCGCCCCTCACACACCGTAGGAACTGGCGCGCCAGCTACCCCACGACCCTCCCGTTCAGCACGACCCTCCGCGGCGCCGCCAACACCCCCACGTCCTCCCGGGGATCGGCCTCGTACACCACCAGGTCCGCAGGCGCCCCCTCCACCAGGCCCGGCCGCCCCAGCCAGGACCTCGCCCCCCACGTCGTCGCCGACAGGGCGTCCACCGCCGGGATACCGGCGAGCCGCAGCTCCGCCACCTCGGCGGCGACGAGGCCGTGGGCCAGCGAACCGCCCGCGTCCGTGCCCGCGTACACCGGCACGCCCGCGTCGTACGCGGCCCGCACCGTGTCGTAGCGCCGCTCGTACAGCCGCCGCATGTGCCGCGACCACTTCGGGAACTTCGACTCGCCGCCGTCCGCGAGAGCGGGGAACGTCGCGATGTTCACCAGCGTCGGCACGATCGCGACGCCCCGCTCGGCGAAGAGCGGAATGGTCTCCTCGGTGAGGCCCGTGGCGTGCTCGATGCAGTCGATGCCCGCCTCTACAAGGTCCCGCAGGGAATCCTCGGCGAAGCAGTGCGCCGTCACCCGCGCGCCCAGCCGGTGCGCCTCGGCGATCGCCGCCTCCACCTCGGGCCTGGGCCAGCACGCCGTCAGGTCGCCCGCCTCGCGGTCGATCCAGTCGCCGACCAGCTTGACCCAGCCGTCGCCGCGCCCGGCCTCCTGGGCGACGTACGCGACGAGGTCGGAAGGCTCGATCTCATGGGCGTAGTTGCGGATGTAGCGGCGCGTGCGCGCGATGTGGCGGCCCGCCCGGATGATCTTCGGGAGGTCCTCGCGGTCGTCGATCCAGCAGGTGTCGGACGGGGAGCCCGCGTCGCGGATCAGGAGGGTGCCGATCTCGCGGTCGGTCAGCGCCTGCTTCTCCGCGACGTCCGCCTCGACCGGTCCGTGCGTGTCCAGGCCCACGTGGCAGTGCGCGTCGACCAGGCCGGGGAGCGTCCAGCCCTGGATCGTGACGTCCGGCGCCGCCGACGGGCGGTCGTACGTCACCCGGCCCCCGACCACCCACAATTCGTCCCGGACCTCGTCCGGGCCGACGAGCACCCGCCCCTTCACGTGCAGCACCGTGTGATCGCTCATGTACAGCAGCTTAGGAGCCTGTCGGTACGCTCGGACCGGCAGCCCGAACGAACTCGTGAGCGAAGTGAGCAGCACCGTGACGCACCCCTTCCTTGACCTGGCACCCCTGAGTGCCCAGCACTTCGCCTCCATCGAGGAGCGCGTCGCCGGGCTGCTCTCCACCGACCAGGACGTCGTGATCATGCAGGGCGAGGCGCTGCTTCCCCTGGAGGGCTGTATCCGGGGTGCGGCGCAGCCCGGCACGACCGCCCTGAACGTCATCACGGGCCCTTACGGGCAGACCTTCGGGAACTGGCTGCGGGACTGCGGTGCGACGGTCGTCGATCTCGCCGTCCCCTTCCACACCGCCGTGACGGCCGAGCAGGTCCGCGAGGCGCTCGCCGCGCACCCCGAGATCGACTTCGTCTCGCTCGTCCATGCCGAGGCCGCGACGGGCAACACCAATCCCGTCGCCGAGATCGGTGAGGTCGTACGCGAGCACGGCGCCCTCTTCATGCTGGACGCCGTCGCGTCGGTGGCTGCGGAGCCGCTGCTTCCGGACGCGTGGGGCGTGGACCTGTGTGTGATCGGCGCGCAGAAGGCGATGGGCGGCCCCGCGGGCGTCTCGGCCGTCTCCGTGAGCGAGCGGGCCTGGTCGCGCCTCGCCGCCAACCCGCAGGCGCCGCGCCGCTCCTACCTCTCCCTCCTGGACTGGAAGGAGCGCTGGATCGACGGCGGGCGCAAGGCCCTGCTGCACGCCCCGGCCCAGCTGGAGATGCTCGCCCTGGAAGCGTGCGTGGAGCGCATCGAGGCGGAGGGCCTGGACGCGCTGATGGCGCGGCACGCCACCGCCGCCGCCGCGACCCGTGCGGGCGCGATCGCCCTGGGCGGCGGCCTGGTGCCGTACGTCCATGAGGCGCGGGACGCCGCTCCGGTCGCCACGACGCTGCGGGCCCCGGCCGGGGTGGACGCCTCCCAGCTCGTCGCCAAGGCGATCGCGGCGGATCCGGTGCTTCCGCTGGTCGCCGGTGGTGGCGCGCTGGCCAAGGAGATGATCCGGGTGAACCACTACGGTCCGGACGCGACCCGTGGCGTCGTGCACGCATCGCTGGCCGCCCTGGGCGCCGCGATGGGCGAGGCCGGGCTCGCGGTCGACCTCGAAGCGGCGCGGCGCGCGGTGACGGCCGCCTGGCAGTAGGCGCCCCTCCGCCCCTGGCCGTCCCTGGCCCGTCCGCGTCTACCCTGCCCTCCCTGGGCGGTCCACCCCTGGCCCGTCCCCAAGCTCACAGCGAACAGCGGCCGTCCGAAGCGGGCGGCGTGGCAGCGTGACCGCCATGACCACGCTTCCGGACGGCCGCCCCGTTCCCGGGCTCACCGACGGCGAGCCGGCGATGCCGGCGGGCTGGCTCGATTTCCATCGCGGGACCCTCGCGGTGAAGTGCGAAGGGCTCGACGACGCACAGACCCGTATCGCTTCGGTCCCGTCGTCGTCGCTCACCCTGCTCGGTCTCGTGCAGCATCTGGCCGAGGTGGAGCGGAACTGGTTCCAGCGGGTACTCGCCGGGCGGGACGTGCCGCCGGTGTACGGAGACGCTGCCGGAGGCTTCGCCCTGGACCCGGAGCGGACGTGCGACCAGGCCCTGGCCGTGTGGCGGCGCGAGGTGGCGGTGAGCAGGGAACTCTGCGCGGGACGGTCGCTGGACGACGTCGGGCGGCTGAGCGAGCGGGAGGCGGCCGTGGCGGGCGGCGCCGAGGTCAGCCTGCGCTGGATCCTGGTCCACCTCGTCGAGGAGTACGCACGGCACAACGGTCACGCCGATCTCCTCAGGGAGGGAATCGACGGAGTGACGGGGCCGTAAATACGCTACGTAAATTCACGGACGCATTCTCACCGCTTCTTTATCCACTTTATCAGCACAGCTTCCCGTATTCTTCTGCCCGCTTTCCGGAGACCTAAACACTAAGGTTTCGACAGCACCAAGTCTCACAATTCGGACAGGCTTCGTGGGAGTTACGGTTCTGTGACGTACTCCACATCACGCCCGGTATATGCCGTATGACCCCATCAAATCAGGCCAAACTGCCAGGGATTCCTGCGGGCGCGCACCCCCGCGTGATAACACAAGAGCCGCTTCGACGTAACCCCTCCCGGCGATGCAATTAAAGAAATTGCTCGGTAAATTCAATCCGCATGACCGCTGCACAAGCCGATCTACCGACCGACCTGCTAGCGAATTCCCTGGAAATGCCCGAGGGGTTGCGCCTCGACACCCCCGACGTCGCCGACGGCGCCGCGATCTGGCGGATCGCCCGCGACTCGAAGGTGTTGGACCTCAACTCCTCGTACAGCTACCTGCTGTGGTGCCGCGACTTCGCGGCGACCTCCGTGGTGGCCAGGGACGCCGAGGGTGAGCCCGCGGGGTTCATCACCGGCTACATCCGGCCCGAGCGGCCGCGCACCCTGGTGGTCTGGCAGGTGGCCGTCGACCAGGCGCACCGAGGCCGCGGCCTCGCCGGTGCGCTGCTCGACGGTCTGACCGCCAAGGTCGCCGCCGACCGGGAGCTGGTCTCGGTCGAGACGACCATCACGCCGGACAACACCCCGTCCGAGCGGCTCTTCACCTCATACGCACAGCGCCACGGAGCGTCTGTCGAGCGCACGGTGCTCTTCGACGCCGGACTCTTCCCCGAGGAGGGGCACGAGCCCGAGGTCCTGTTCCTGATCGAGCCGATCGCACAGACCGGGAAAGTCGCGCAGATCGAACCGGTCGAGCCGGTCGGCTGAGTTCCGCCGTTCCCCCCACGCACCACCCGTCACCCCCCACCTCCCAAGTCTTTCCATCTCCCAGGAGATCTGCTGTGACCATCACCCAGCCCGACCTGAGCGTCTTCGAGACCCTGGAGTCGGAGGTGCGCAGCTACTGCCGCGGTTGGCCCACTGTCTTCGACCGTGCGCAGGGCAGCCGCATGTTCGACGAGGACGGCCACTCGTACCTCGACTTCTTCGCCGGGGCCGGCTCGCTCAACTACGGCCACAACAACCCGGTCCTCAAACGCGCCCTGATCGACTACCTGGAGCGCGACAGCGTCGTCCACGGTCTCGACATGTCGACGACCGCCAAGCGCGCGTTCCTGGAGTCGTTCCAGAACATCATCCTGCGCCCGCGCGACCTGCCGTACAAGGTCATGTTCCCGGGCCCGACGGGCACCAACGCCGTCGAGTCCGCGCTGAAGCTGGCCCGCAAGGTCAAGGGCCGCGAGTCGATCGTGTCGTTCACGAACGCCTTCCACGGCATGTCGCTCGGCTCGCTAGCGGTGACCGGCAACGCGTTCAAGCGCGCCGGCGCCGGCATCCCGCTGGTGCACGGCACGCCGATGCCCTTCGACCGCTACCTCGAGGGCACCACCCCCGACTTCGTCTGGTTCGAGCGTCTGCTCGAGGACCAGGGTTCCGGCCTCAACCAGCCCGCCGCCGTGATCGTCGAGACGGTCCAGGGCGAGGGCGGCATCAACGTCGCCCGTGCCGAGTGGCTGCGCAAGCTCGCCGACGTGTGCGAGCGCTGGGACATGCTCCTCATCGTCGACGACATCCAGATGGGCTGCGGCCGTACCGGCGCGTTCTTCTCCTTCGAGGAGGCGGGCATCACGCCGGACATCGTGACGGTGTCCAAGTCCATCAGCGGCTACGGCATGCCGATGGCGCTGACCCTGTTCAAGCCCGAGCTGGACATCTGGGAGCCGGGCGAGCACAACGGCACCTTCCGCGGCAACAACCCGGCGTTCGTCACGGCCGCCGCCGCCCTGGAGACCTACTGGTCCGACGGCCCGGCCATGGAGAAGCAGACCCGGGCCCGCGGCGAGCAGGTCGAGGAGGCGTTCAAGGCGATCGTCGACGAGAACCCCGGCGCCATCAAGGAGTACCGCGGCCGCGGCCTGGTCTGGGGCATGGAGTTCCTGGACAAGTCGCGCGCCGGCGCCATCGCCAAGCGGGCCTTCGAACTCGGCCTGCTCATCGAGACCTCCGGCCCCGAGAGCGAGGTCGTCAAGCTCCTTCCGGCGCTGACGATCACCGCCGACGAGCTGGACGAGGGACTGCGCACGCTCGCCCGTGCGGTGCGCGAGACCGCCTGATCGGTGCGGGTAGCTGCCCGGGCGGTGCGTGCGCGCACCGCCCGGGCGGCTCTCGGGCCGCGTCTTCACCCCCGTAAGAGAAAAGGAACCAAGTCACCGTGATCGTCCGTTCGTTCAAGGACATTGAAGGCACCGACCGGCACGTCAAGTCCGCCTCGGGCACCTGGGAGAGCAAGCGCATCGTCCTCGCCAAGGAGCGGGTGGGCTTCTCGGTCCACGAGACCATCCTGTACGCGGGTACGGAGACGTCCATGTGGTACGCCAACCACATCGAGGCCGTCGTGTGCACCAAGGGTGAGGCCGAGCTGACCGACGACACGACCGGCGAGAAGTACACGATCACTCCGGGGACCATGTACCTGCTCGACGGGCACGAGAAGCACACGATGCGGATCAAGGAGGACTTCCACTGCATCTGTGTCTTCAACCCGCCCGTCACGGGTCGTGAGGACCACGACGAGAACGGCGTGTACCCGCTGCTCACGGAGCCGGAAACGGCCTGAGTACGGAAGTCGGGCTTGAGCTCCGGCTCCGCACGCAGAGCTGAGGCACGCCCCCTGAATCTCCCCCGCCGCCCACTTCCTCTGGGCGGCGGGGGTATACATCCCGGAAAGGGCCGTACGAGAGGAGAGGCAGGCAACACCATGACCACCGCACCCGAACGCACCGCCGATCTGTACCCGACACGAGGCACCGAAGAGGTCCTCATCGAGCGCAAGGACCCCGTCGTGTGGTCCGAGCCGGGTACGCCGGGGCCGATCGAGGCCGATGAACTGGCGGGGTTCGAACGGGACGGTTTCCTGGCGATCGACCAGCTCATCACCCCGGACGAGGTGAGCGTCTACCACGCCGAGCTCGCGCGGTTGATCGATGACCCCACGATGCGGGCGGACGACCGGTCCATCGTGGAGCCGCGTTCCCAGGAAATCCGCACGATCTTTGAGGTGCACAAGATCAGCGAGCTGTTCGCCAAGCTCGCAGCCGACCCGCGGGTGGTGGGCAGGGCCCGGCAGATCCTGGGTTCCGACGTCTACATCCACCAGTCCCGGATCAACGTCAAGCCGGGCTTCGGAGCCACGGGGTTCTACTGGCACTCGGACTTCGAGACCTGGCACGCCGAGGACGGGCTCGCGAACATGCGGACCGTCTCCGTCTCCATCGCGCTCACCAAGAATCACGACACCAACGGCGGCCTCATGATCATGCCGGGGTCGCACAAGACGTTCCTCGGCTGTGAAGGCGCGACGCCGAAGGACAACTACAAGCGGTCCCTGCAGATGCAGGACGCGGGCATTCCGTCGAACGAGACGCTGACCAGCCTCGCCTCGGACCACGGCATCCGGCTCTTCACCGGTGAGGCCGGCTCCGCGACCTGGTTCGACTGCAATGCCATGCACGGTTCGGGGGACAACATCACGCCGTTCCCGCGCAGCAACGTCTTCATCGTGTTCAACAGTGTGGAGAACACCGCGGTGGAGCCGTTCTCGGCGCCGGTCCGGCGGCCGGATTACATTGGGGCTCGGGACTTCACTCCGGTGAAGTAAGCGATCTTGTAAGAGAGTTGGCCCGGCACCTGGGGGTGCCGGGCCATGCTTGGGTTCGGGCCATGCTTGAGGTCGGGCCGCGCTTGGGTTCGGGCCGGTGCCGCGTGCTCGCTGCGGGGTTACAGCGCCGGGTAGTCCGTGTAGCCCTTCTCCGTGCCGCCGTAGAACGTCGACGTGTCAGGCGTGTTGTACGGGCCTTCGGCCTTGAGGCGGGCCGGCAGGTCGGGGTTGGCCAGGAACAGCGCGCCGAACGACACGATGTCCGCGGTGCCGTCCTCGACGAGGGCGAGCGCGTCGGCGCCCGTGGGACCCTCGGTATCCGGGTTCAGGATGAAGGGCCCGTTGAAGCTCGCGCGCAGGGTGGTCACCAGGTCGCGGATCGGGCCCACCTCCATGACGTGCAGGTACGCCAGGTCCAGGGCGCTCAGCTCCTTCACCAGGGCGGTGTACGTCGCCTCCAGCTCGGCCTGCGGCTCGGAGATGTCGTTGAAGGGGTTGCCCGGGGAGAGGCGCAGGCCGGTGCGGGCGGCGCCGATCTCGGCGGCGACGGCCCGCGCGGTCTCGACCGCGAAACGGATGCGGTTCTCGGGGGTGCCGCCCCATTCGTCGGTGCGCCGGTTGGAGCCGGGGGCCAGGAACTGGTGGATCAAGTAGCCGTTGGCGCCGTGGAGTTCGACTCCGTCGAAGCCCGCGTCGATCGCGTTGCGGGCCGCGGTCACGAAGTCGCCGATGGTGGCGCGGACTTCGTCGCCGGTCAGCTCCCGGGGCGTGACGAAGTCCTTCAGGCCCTCGGCGGTGTAGACCTGCCCCTGGGCGGCGACGGCCGATGGGGCCACGTTCACCTGGCCGTCGGGGAGCAGTACGGGGTGGCCGATGCGGCCGGTGTGCATGATCTGGGCGAAGATCTTGCCGCCAGCGGCGTGGACGGCGGTCGTGACCTTGCGCCAGGACTCGACCTGCTCGGCGGAGTGCAGGCCCGGGGTGTCCGGATAGCCCTGGCCTATGGCGGAGGGCTGGATGCCCTCCGTGATGATCAGGCCGGCGGAGGCGCGCTGGGCGTAGTACTCGGTGGTGAGCTCCGTGGCGGTGGCGCCGGCGCCCGCGCGGTTGCGGGTCATGGGGGCCATGGCGATGCGGTTGCCGAGCAGGGCGCCGGAGAGGTCGAGCGAGTCGAACGCGGTGGTCATCACGTACTCCCAGAGGAACGGTGCGGCTTGCTTTATTGGTCGGCCAAGTAACCCAACCGGGCGCCACTGCAACTTATTCCTTGGCCGACCAAGCTAATTTGGAGGAGCACGCTTTCCGACGAGGACCGAGGAGTCCCGATGAAGGGTTCGGCCGACCCCGCCTGTACCGAGCCCCCCGCCGCGGCGCGGCGGGGGCCCGTCAGCCACACCGTGAGCCGGGTGGCCCGGCTGCACCGGATCGCGGCGGGCAAGGTGCTGAAGCGGCTCGGGCTCTATCCCGGCCAGGAGTTCGTGATGATGCACCTCTGGGAGGCCGGGCCCGTACGTCAGTCGGACCTGATCAAGGCGGTCGACCTCGACCCGTCGACGGTCACGAAGATGCTGCAGCGCCTGGAGCAGTCCGGCCACGTCCAGCGCCGCCCGGACCCGGCGGACCGCCGCGCGGTCCTGGTCGAGGCGACGCCTTCGAGCTGCGGGCTGCTGGCGGAGGTGGAGCTGGCGTGGGGGGAACTGGAGGAGTACACGCTGGCGGGCCTGAGCGGGGAGGACCGGGCGGAGCTGGCGCGGCTGTTGGGGCGGGTGGCGGCGAACTTGTGCACGGAGACGGCGGACTGCGAGGGGGCGTAGGCCCCGGGAGGGGCGGGGTGCGGGGTGCGGGGCCGCTCCGTGTGGGTACGGTGCCGCGCCGGTATGTCCGTCCTCGCCAGCGTCCGGTGGCCGCCTGGACGGGGTGCGGGGTGCGGGCCTCGGTCCGCCCTGGGGGCGGGGCCGCGCCGGTATGTCCGTCCTCGCCATCGTCCGGTGGCCGCCCGGCCGCTGCGGTCCCGGAGCGCCGCGAACCGTGCTCCGGGCGGACATACCGGCACGTCCCCTCCCGAGCGCTCCCGACTGCGGGTAGTCGCTGGCCGCTGCGGGGCAATCGGGTGGGTGGGCGGGAAAGGCTTGTTCGTTCAGGGACGGATGCGGGGTGATCGGGCGGGTGGGTGGGAGGGGTTTGTTCGGTTCGGGGTAGTTGGCGGGGGGAGGTTAGAGCCAGGCCAGGGAAGCCGCTCGGGTCAGGACCTGTTGCGCGGCCGGCTCGTTGCCCGAGATTCCCCTCGGGACCTCCGCGGGGTCCACCCTGCCGCCCATGAGCAGGCAGAAGTCCACCGGGTCCAGGACCAGCTCCGCGCTCACCGGCTCCGCCCCGCTGCCCAGGATCCACGACACCTCGCCGCCCTCCCCCGCGACGGTCAGCGCGACGGCCGGTGCCTTCGTGCCCAGGGCCCGGTCCAGGATGCGTACCGCCAGGCGCACCAGTTGCCAGAGGTGCGGCGTCAACGGCGGCGGGACCGGCATGTCCAGGGCCCGGCCGATGTCCTCCGTGTGCACCCACGCCTCGAAGGCCCGCACCAGGAAGTGGTCCGACAGCGGCAGCCTGGCGCCCATCAAGGTCGTTGCCCGGCCCGCCAGTTCCGCGTCGTGCGCCTCGGGGCTGGAGAGCAGGGCCGTCGCCTGGCTCCGCCAGGAGGCGATCGTCTCCACCGGGGCACGGAGCCGCTCCCGGGCCAGGGACTCCTCCGTACGCGCCGCCCACGTGACCCGCCAGGGCGTCCCGTCCACGCCGTCCCACACCGAAGGCGCCCGCAGGCCCAGGCACACGGCCAGCGGCTCGTCCGCCGCCAGCAGGTGCGCGACCGTGTCGTGGACGTCCCAGTCGTGCACGACAGGCGTCCCCCAGGGCCCGTCCTGCGCCAACTCCCCCAGCAGCGCCTGGAGTCCGGACACGGCAGCGGCGTACGGCGCCGCGTGCGCAGCCGCACGGGAAGCCGGGGGGCGGGTGCGCAGGGCCAGGGCGAGGCCCCGGTCGGCGGGGGCGGCCCCTGCAGTGAGGGGCGGGCCGTCCAGGTCCCGTACCACCGCCCGCAGCCGCGTCGCCTCCGCCGCGCACGGGTCGCAGTCGGCGATGTGCGGAGCCACCGTCCGCTCGTCGCCCGGCATGAGCGCGCCGACGGCCCAGGCCCCGAGAAGTTCACGTACGGCTTCGTGATCCGTGGTCATCACGCGCCTCTTTCGCCTGGTGCGTCGGCAAGTGCCGATGGGTCGGATGGGTCGGGTGGATCGGGTGGGTCCGCCAGGGCTTCTGCCAGTCTGCGCAGCGCCGTGCGCAGGCGCGTCTTCGCCGTGCCCTCCGGAATGCCCAGCTCCACCGCCGCCTGGCGGTACGTGCAGCCCGCGAAGTACGCCAGGTGCACCACCTGGCGCTGCGGGAGCGGCAGTCTCGCCAGTGCGGAATGCAGGAGCAGGGAGCGTTCTCGTGCCATGACCACGTCTTCCGGGGGCGGGTCCGGGGTGGGGATGGTGTGCAGGGTCGCGTCGTCGGCGTGGGCCGCCTTGCGGTGGCGCTCCTCGCCGCGTACCCAGTCCACCGCCCGCCGATGCGCGAGCATGCACAGCCAGGTGCGCAGGCTCCCCCGCCGCGCGTCGAACGCGTAGGGCCTCGACCAGAGATGGGCGAAGACCTCCTGGGCGACGTCCTCCGCCGCGGCGGGGCTGCGGGTGACGCGTCCCGCGATGCGGTGGACGAGGGTGCCGTACTCGTCGTAGGCCTCGGCGAGAGCCGTCTCGTCGCCGTACACCAGGCGCTGGTGCAGGTCGGCTTCCCGATAAGGCTGCTGAGCCACTGACACCACCGCCTCGTGAGGCCACCCCGTCATGCCTTCCTAGCGCCCCGCCGCCCGGCGCGCCAGGGTTCAGCCGGAGAGCACGTCGAGGATTCGGTCCACGTCCGCCTCTGTGTTGTACAGATGGAACGAGGCTCGCAGGTGTCCCGCCCGTGCGGACGCGATGATCCCGGCGCGGCTCAACTCCGGCTCCCTGTCGGCGAGTCCGGGGACCGAGACGATGGGGGACGCGCCGGGCACCGGCTCGTGGCCCAGCTCCGCCAGGCCCGAGCGGTAGCGGGCCGCCAATGCCGTGTCGTGGGCGTGCACCGCCTCGATGCCGGCCTCTTCCAGGTACGCCAGGCCCTGTGCCGCCCCGTGGTAGGCGAGGAAGGCGGGGGGTTCGTCGAAACGGCGGGCGCCTGGGGCCAGTTCCGAGAGCGGGCCGTACGTGGAGTTCCAGGAGTCCGCCGACGCGAGCCAGCCGCCGTGCAGCGGCACGAGGGACTCCTGCGCCTCCTCGCTCACCGTCAGGAAGGAGGTGCCGCGCGGGCAGAGCAGCCACTTGAAGGCGCCGGTGACGGTGTAGTCGTACAGACTCGCGTCGAAGGGCAGCCAGCCCGCGGCCTGCGTGGCGTCGTTGAGGGTGCGGGCGCCGTGGGCGGCGGCGGCCTCGCGCACCGCCGTGTCGTCGGCGAGACGGCCGTCGGCCGACTGCACGGCGGAGTACACGACGAGGGCCGTGGTGGGGCGGATCGCCTCGGCGAGGCCCTCCAGGGGCGCATAGCGGATCTTGAGGTCGCCGCGCACCACGAAGGGGTTGATGATCGAGCTGAAGTCGCCCTCGGGGAAGAGGACTTCGGAGCCGGGCCGCTGGGACGCGGCGATCAGCCCCGCGTGCACGGCGACCGAGCCGCCGGTGGCCACGCGCGCGTGCGGCACGCCGACGATCCGCGCGAAGGACTCGCGGGCGGCCTGCACGACCCCGAAGTCCCCCGCCCCGCCGCGTCTGCCCGCGCCGTTCTCGGCCGCGAGGCCCTGGACGGCCGCGACGGCCCGGGCGGGCAGCAGGCCGCAGCTCGCGGTGTTCAGATACGTCGACGTGGGCGCGAACTCGGCGCCGTTGATGATCCCCATGGGATCAACTCTCGCGCCCGTTCCCGCCCACGTCCATCGCCGATGTCCGGAACCGGCCGGTCAGCGGGCGCCTACGCGTCCTTGGCGCCCGGCTGCGGGACCTCGCAGCCGTCGGGACCGCACGCGTCGCCCTCCGCGAGGGTGGTGAGCGGCGAGCGGCTGCCCCACGCCTGCTCCAGGGCCTGCGCGAAGACGTCGGCGGGCTGGGCCCCGGAGACGCCGAACTTACGGTCCAGGACGAAGAACGGCACGCCGTTCGCGCCGAGCTCGGCGGCCTCGCGCTCGTCGGTGCGTACGTCGTCGGCGTACCGGGAGGGGTCCGCGAGGACCGCGCGGGCCTCGTCCGCGTCGAGACCGGCCTCGACCGCGAGCTCCACGAGGCGCTCGTCGTCGTCGAAGACGGAGCGCTCCTCGGCGAAGTTGGCCCGGTAGAGGAGTCCGATCAGCTCGTCCTGCCTGCCCTGCTCCTTGGCGAGGTGCAGGAGGCGGTGCATGTCGAAGGTGCTGCCGTGGTCGCGGCCCTCGGTGAGGTAGTCGAGGCCTTCGGACGAGGCGTTCACACCGAGGTTCCGCTCGGCCTCCTGGGCCTGCTCCTCGCTCATGCCGTACTTCTTGGCGAGCATCGGGATCACGAGCCCGCTGTCGCCCTTGGCGCGCGAGGGGTCGAGCTCGAAGGAGCGGTGCACCACCTCGACGTCGTCGCGGTGCGGGAAGGCGGCGAGTGCCTTTTCGAAGCGGGCCTTGCCGACATAACACCAGGGACAGGCGATATCGGACCAGATCTCGACGCGCATGTGACTAGCTCTCTTCAGGTCGGACGGTAGTACGGAGGGTCCCTCCGGTCAGTTGAAGAACGTACGACCTGGCCCGCTCATTCCCGTACGAACCGGCTTCCCGTACGAACCGACCCGCTCATTCCCCGGCGGTGACGGTCAGCCGCATCCGCAGGTGGGTGCCCGCGCCCTCGCCCTGCTCCGCCGGCTGCCAGCCGTGGCGTACGTAGAAGGCCTGGGCGCGCCGGTTCTCGCGGTGGACGTCCAGGGTGGCCGTCCGGACGCCGTCGGCCAGCCATTCCTCCACGCACGCGGCGTGCAGGGCCGCCCCGACCCCCGCGCGCCAGTGGTCGGGGTCGACGTGGAACTGGAAGAGCGCCACGGTGTCCGCCGCCTCGCCGTCGGGCGTACGGAAGGACGCGACGCCCACAATGCGGCCGTCGCGGACCGCGCACAGCACGTGCCCGTTCCGGCGCTCGACGGCTCCCCGCCACATCGCCGTCCCGTCGACGCCTTCGTCCGGGAGCCCCTCGGGGTAGTACGTGGCGCGGGCGCGGGCGTGCAGGGCCGCCAGGGCCGGGGCGTCGGCGGTGAGGGCGGTGCGTATGACGGTCGGCATCACGGTCCGCGTCGTCGTGGGGGGTGCTGAGTGGATCACGCTGCGATAGACGTGTTCCGGGGGTCTTGAGTTCCGAGGCGGCTGAACTGGGCGCGGTAGGCGCTCGGCGTGAGCCCGGTGCGGCGCACCAGATGGCCGCGGAGCGAGTCGGCGGTGCCGAGCCCGCAGGCCTGCGCCACCTGGTCCATGGGGAGCGAGGTCGTCTCCAGGAGCTCCTTGGCCCGCTCGATGCGCTGGTGGAGGAGCCACTGGAGCGGGCTGACCCCGCTCTCGGCGTGGAAGCGCCGGGTGAGGGTGCGCACGCTGACGCCCGCCTGCCGGGCGAGGTCGGTGAGCGTGAGCGGCTCGTCGAGGTGGCGCATGGCCCAGCCCCGGGTGTCGGCGCAGGCGTTGCCGCGCTCGGGCGGGAGCGGGGTCTGGGTGAACTGGGTCTGGCCGCCGGGCCGGACGGGGGCGACGAGGGCGGCTCTGGCCACCTGGTTGGCGACGGCCGCTCCGTAGTCGGTGCGGATGATGTGCAGGCACAGGTCGATCCCGGCGGCGTACCCGGAGGACGTCATGACCTGTCCGTCCTCCACGTAGAGGACGTCTCCCTTGAGGTCGAGCGCCGGATAGCGGCCGCGCAGCTCTTCGGCGAGCTGCCAGTACGTGGTGGCGCTGCGCCCGTCGAGGAGTCCCGCCTCGGCGAGCACGAAGGCGCCGCTGCAGATGGAGGCGATGCGGCGGCCCGCGTCGGCGGCCTCGCGGACGGCGGCGACGGTCCGCGGGTCGGGTGCGTAGCGGTGCCCGGTGCCCGCGACGAGGAGGGTGTCGGCCTCGCGCACGGCGTCGAGCCCGTGCTCCACCTGGAGGCTGAGCCCGCCGGTGGTGGCGATGGTGCCGGGCTGCGGGGTGCAGACGACCACCTCGTAGCCGGGTCCGCCCGCCACCTCGACCTTGTCGAAGAGCATCTCGGGGACCGCGAGGTTGAACATCGACACGGGTGAGGGCGCGATGACGGCGACGCGGTGGGGGCGGTGCGGCCGGCGGGCGGGCTTCGGGCGGGGCATGGCCAGAACCTCCGGAGGTATGGCATTCAGGCCACTACTGTAACCGCGCCGCCGTCAGCAGACTCATGGACATGGCAACGAACGACCTCACCGAAGGCCCGCACGCGACGCGGCATTTGACGGACGCGGCTCCCGCCGGGCCACCTGGCGGCCGGGCTCCCGCTGGGGCTCCCGGCACCCCGGCTCCCCCGCCGACGGCGCCCGGCAAGCGCGGCCGTCCCTCCTCCCCGTCCCCCGGCCTCACGCTCACCGCCGCCATGCTCGGCTTCGCCCTGATCACGCTCGACGCCTCCGTGGTGAACGTGGCACTGCCCGCGATCGGCGACTCCCTGGGCGGCGGCATGTCCGGGCTCCAGTGGGTCGTGGACGCCTACACCCTCGCCTTCGCCGCCCTGATGCTCTCCACCGGCGCGCTCTCCGACCGGATCGGCGCGACCCGGGCGTACGCGATCGGCATCACGGTGTTCACGGCCGCCTCGGTGGCGTGCGGGCTCGCGCCGTCGCTGCCCGTGCTGATCGGCGCGCGGGTGGTGCAGGGCGTGGCGGCCGCGGTGGTCCTGCCCGCCTCGCTCTCCCTCGTGCGCCAGGCCTACGCGGACCCGGCCAGGCGGGCCCGCGCGGTGGCGATGTGGGCGGCGGGCGGCTCGGTGGCGGTGGCGCTCGGCCCGGTCGCGGGCGGCGCGCTGACCACGGCGTGGAACTGGAGCGGCATCTTCTTCATCAACGTCCCGCTGGGCGCGGTGGCCTTGGTGCTCCTGCTCCGGGCACCGCGCTCGGAGCGCAGGCCCGCGCCCCTGGACGTGCCGGGTCAGCTGCTCGCGGTCCTGACCCTCACGGCCGTGACCTTCGCGGTCATCGAGGGCGGTACGACGGGTCTGATCGCCCTGGTGATCGCGGTGGCGGCGGGTGCGGCCTTCTGGCGGACGGAGGCGCGCCAGCCGCACCCGGTGGTGCCGTTGACGCTCTTCCGCGACCGGACGGTCGCGATCACGGTGGCGGCGGGTGCCGCGTGCAGCGTCGCCTTCTACGGCCTCGTCTTCGTCTTCAGCCTCTTCTTCCAGGAGGTGCAGGGGCGTTCGGCGCTGTGGGCCGGGCTGATGTTCCTGCCGATGACGGGCCTGATCGCGGTGACGAACGTCTTCGCGGGAAAACTGTCGGCGAGGGTGGGCCCACGGACCCCGATGCTGGCGGGCCAGTCACTGGCGGTGCTCGGCCTGCTCGCCCTCCTCTTCGCCGACGCGGAGACGCCCGCGCTCGGCCTGGCGTTCCTCATGGTCCCGCTGGCTCTGGGCTGCGCCCTGACCATTCCGCCGCTGACCGCGGCCATGATGGAGGCGGTGCCTGCTGACCGGGCCGGTCTTGCCGCGGGAGTGCTCAACTCGGCCCGGCAGGTGGCCGGGGGCCTGGGGATCGCGGCCTTCGGGGGGCTGGTGGCGGGTGACTTCATACCCGGGATGCGGGTGAGCCTGCTGATCGCTGCGGCGCTGCTGACGGCTTCTGGGGTGGCGACGCTGGGGCTGCGGCGCGGGCGCTGAATTTCTCCCCAACCCCGCCCCTTCCCGACGCCGGACGGGCTGAAAATTCCAGCCCGTCCGGCGTTCGAGGACATCTTGTCCGGGGTCCGGGGCGGAGCCCCGAGAACGGCGCCCACCCCGCGGGGTACTAGGACCCGTCCCTGAGGCCCTGGGGCCAGTTCGGGCGGAACTCGAGTCCGTCGTACGTCACCACGCACCCCTCCCCCACCGGCGACTGCGCCATGAAGCCCACCAGGGCCGCGCCCGCCGTCTTCTCCTCGCCCAGGGAGAAGATCCGGACGAACGTCCAGTGCTTGCCGTCCTGGGAGGCGTGGAAGGCGAACGCGTTGCCCGTGCGGCTGATGCGGAGCCAGACGCTGCTGCCGTCCACCACGAACGCGTTCGCGTCGTCGGAGCGGCCCCGGGTGACGACCGTGCAGACCGTCGCCTCGTCCGGCGACCGCTCCAGGCAGAGCTTGGCCCACTCCCGGTCGCCCACGTGCAGGTACAGCACCCCCGCGTCGAACGCCGCCGCGAAACCGACCGTCACCCGGGCGATCAGCTGGAAATCCCCCTCGGGGGCGCCCAAGAGGCGGGGTGCGTCCGCTGCCGGGTCCAGGGCCTCGCCCGTCGGGGGGACGAAGCGGTCCTGCCGGGCGCCCGCCCAGCCGGTGAGCACCCCCTCGTCGTACGACCAGTTCCCGTCGGGGCCGTACGTGCGCAGGGAGAAGGGCAGTTCGGGGATATTGACGTCCATGGGCGTCAGTGTTCCAGGCGCCCGTCGTAGCGACGCGGCAGCCCCAGCGGGTTCTCGTCACGCAGCTCCGGCGGGAGCAGCGCGGCGGGCGTGTTCTGGTACGCCACAGGACGCAGCCAGCGCTCGATCGCCGTACCGCCCACGGAGGTCGAGGTGGACGTCGTCGCCGGGTACGGACCGCCGTGGTGCTGCGCGGGCGCCACCGCGACCCCGGTCGGCCATCCGTTGACCAGCACGCGCCCGGCCAGCGGCGTCAGTTCGGCGATCAGCGCGGCGCCGCCGCCCTCGCCCGCGGCCTCCTCGGCGGACAGCTGCACCGTGGCCGTGAGGTTGCCGGGGAGGCGGGTGAGCACGTCGGTGATCTCCGCCTCGCTCTCGTAGCGCGCGACGACCGTCACCGGGCCGAAGCACTCTTCCAGGAGCAGGTCGTGCTCGCCCTCGGTGGCGAGCTTCGCCGCGGGAACCGTCAGGAAGCCCGCGCTCACCGTGTGCTCGCCGCCCGCGCCCGGCGTCACCGGCGCGTCCACGTCCGGCAGTTCGCCGCGCTCGCGCACGCCCGCCACGAAGTTGTCCCGCATCCGGTGGTCCAGGAGCACCCCGGCCTCGGTGTCGCTGACCGCCTCCGTCAGGGACTTGACGAAACGGTCGCCGCCCGCGCCCGCCGGCGCGAAGACCAGGCCCGGCTTGACGCAGAACTGGCCGACGCCGAGCGTCATCGAGCCCGCGAGGCCCGCTCCGATCTCCTCCGCGCGCTCGGCCGCCGCCGCCTCGGTCACGACGACCGGGTTGAGGGAGCCGAGCTCGCCGTGGAAGGGGATCGGCACGGGACGGGCCGCCGCCGCGTCGAAGAGGGCGCGGCCGCCACGGATCGAGCCCGTGAACCCGGCGCCGGAGACGAGCGGGTGCTTGACCAGCTCGACGCCCGCCTCGAAGCCGTGCACGAGGCCGACGACGCCCTCCGGGATGCCGTGCAGGGCCGCGGCCCGCCGCAGCGTCGCCGCCACCAGCTCGGAGGTCGCCGGGTGGTCCGGGTGCGCCTTGACGACCACCGGGCAGCCCGCGGCGAGCGCGCTCGCGGTGTCGCCGCCGGGGACGGAGAAGGCGAAGGGGAAGTTGGACGCGGAGTAGACGGCCACGACGCCCAGCGGGATCTTGTAGCGCCGCAGGTCCGGGATGGGCGGGGTCGCGCTGCTGTCGGGGTGGTCGATGACGACGCCGAGGAAGCCGCCCTCGTCCACCACGTCCGCGAAGGCCCGCAGCTGGAAGCAGGTGCGGGCGAGTTCACCGGTGAGCCGGACGGGACCGAGCGCGGTCTCCGCGTCCGCGGCCTCCACCAGGTGGTCCTTCGCTCCGTCGAGCAGTTCGGCCGCGGAGCGCAGGAACGCCGCGCGTACGGTGCGGTCGGCGAGGGCGTCCTGGGCGGCCAGCGCGGCGCGTACCGCCTGGTCCACCTCTTGGGCCGTGGCTTCGACCGCAACCTGCTCGCGCTGCTTCCCGGTTCGGGGGTCGACACTCCAGACTGGTGCTGCTGCCACCGCGGGCTCCTCCAGAGGTGATGCCACAGATGTGCTGCCACCCACCTGGGCTGTTCGATATGCTGAACGCTGTCTCCGATGATGAATAGCGGAGACTTCGGAGACTATTTCTCGTCGAACTAAGGGGTCAAGGGCGATGTCGGCTGGCGAGACTGGCGGGGCACAGGTCAAGTCCGCGGTGCGGACGGTGGAGTTGCTCGAATACTTCGCGGGACGCCCCGGAATGCACTCTTTGGCCGCCGTCCAGGAAGCCGTCGGATACCCCAAGTCCAGCCTCTACATGCTCCTTCGTACGCTGGTGGAGCTGGGCTGGGTGGAGACGGACGCGACGGGCACGCGGTACGGCATCGGGGTGCGGGCCCTGCTGGTCGGCACCTCGTACATCGACGGCGACGAAGTGGTGGCGGCGGCCCGGCCGACGCTCGACCGCCTCTCGGACGACACCACGGAGACGATCCACCTGGCGCGCCTGGACGGCACGAACGTCGTCTACCTCGCCACGCGCCAGTCGCAGCACTACCTGCGCCCCTTCACCCGGGTGGGCCGCCGCCTCCCCGCGCACTCGACGTCCCTGGGCAAGGCCCTGCTCGCCACCCACACCGACGAGCAGGTGCGCAAGATGCTCCCGGAGACGCTGCCCGCCCTGACCGAGCACACGATCACCGACCGCGAGAAGCTGATCGAGGAGCTGCGCACGGTCCGTGAGCAGGGCTTCGCGGTGGACCGCGAGGAGAACACGCTGGGCCTGCGCTGCTTCGGCGTCGCGATCCCCTACCGCACGCCCGCGCGGGACGCGATCAGCTGCTCCGTGCCGGTGGCGCGGCTGACGCCCGCGCACGAACAGATGGTGAAGGACGCGTTGTTCGACGCGCGGGACAGGCTGACACTGGCGACTCGTAGGCTCTGAGCATGACGAGCATGGATGTCGGTCTGCGGCCGGTGCACGACAGTGATCTCCCGGTCTTCTACCGGCAGATGAACGATCCCGAGGCGACCCGCGTCGCCGCCTTCACCTCGCCGAAGACTTCCGACTGGACGCTGTTCGAGGCCCACTGGAAGAGGCTGAGGGAGTCGCCCGACGTCGACGCACGCACGGTCCTCGCGGACGGCGACGTGGTGGGCAGCGTGGCGGTGTACGGGGAGCCGGGCGAGCGGGAGGTCACGTACTGGATCGACCGCTACTACTGGGGCCGGGGCCTGGCCACGGCCGCGTTGCGGGCGCTCCTCGCGGAGGTGCCGGAGCGTCCGCTCCACGCACGGGCGGCGGCGGACAACGCGGGGTCGCTGCGGGTCCTCGAGAAGTGCGGGTTCCGGGTCACCGCCGCCGAGCGGGGCTTCGCGCATGCGCGGGGCGAGGAGATCGACGAGGCGGTGCTGGTGCTGGAGTAGGGCCCGCCCGGCGGCGGAGCCCCAGGGTTCCGGGAAGGCGCGGGATCAGGGAGAGCCCCGCAGGGCCCCCACCCCCGGCACCCGTCCCCCGCGCCCCTCCCCCGCACGGCGGACCCGGATCATCGTCGCGCAGGACGTGCGCCGCACCCGGCGACGGGAGCGTAGAGGGCATGAAAGCCCTCCGCGCCGTCGCGATCCTCGCCGCCCTCCCCTACCTCGCCCTCAAGATCGCCTGGATCGCCGGCAGCCACATCGGCATTCCCGAGGGCAGCAGCCTCCTCCAGCACCGCACCACCATGATCTTCGCCAACGGCCTCACCCTGCTGATGGACGCGAGCGTCATCGTCCTCGCGCTGCTCCTGACCCGCCCCTGGGGCCTGCGGACCCCCGCCTGGCTGCTCGCGTTCCCCATGTGGGCCGCCACCGGGCTGCTCACGCCGATCATGGCCGGGTTCCCGCTCCAGCTCCTGGTCAAGGCGCTGGGCGGCAGCGTCGACCAGCCTTCGTCAAAGGGCAGCGACGGCGCCTTCCTCGACGCGTCGTCTACGGCGGGTTCATCCTCCAGGGCCTGGCCCTCGGCGCCCTGTTCGTCCGCTACGCACGGGCCCGCTGGGGTCACGTCTGGCGGGGCCGGGTCCTCACCCCGGCGGACCGCGGCCACTTCCAGCGGGGCACCGCCGTCACCGCCGCCCTCCTGGCCGTCGTCCCCGCCGCCCTGCACATCCTCTGGGCCACCGGCTCCACCCTCGGCCTCAACGAGGCGCGGACCGAGGAGCGTACGACCGACTTCTACGTCCTCGAAGCCCTGGACCTGGTCTACCTCGGCTCCGCCGTGGCCGGCGGGCTGCTCATCGCGTTCCGGTGGGCTCCCGCCCTGCCCGTCAAGGTGCCGCTCGCCCTCGCCTGGATCGGCTCGGGCGCGATCGCCTGCTGGGGCGGCTGGCTGCTGTTCGCCACGGTCGTCGGCGTGGACGACATCGCCAGGCGGCCCACGGCGGGAATGCTCCTGACCTACTCTGTGCAGATGATCGTCGGGACGCTCGTGGCCGCCGTCGGAGCACGCTTCCTCAGGGAGCGGTCGGGCGCGGTCACCACGGCGGCGGGGCGCCCCGCGTGAAAGCTTTCGCGGCGACCCTGACCACGCTCTTCGGACGGCGGGCCCGGCGCCGGTGGATCCACCTCATCCTCGGTGGCGCGCTCGCCATGCCGTACGTCTTCGTCGGCTCCGTCGTCGTCGGGCCGCTGCTCGGCGAGGACAACGTCCTAGGCTCGCTCACCGCCCAACTCAGCGCGTTCGCCGTGGGGTTGCCGCTCGCCGCGATCACCGCGCTCTTCCCGCTCACACGGCCCATGTCGGTGGCCGCCGTGCGCGCGCTGTGCGACGTGCCGGGCGAGGCGCTCGCCGAGGGGCCCGCGCGGTCCCGGCAGGCGCGCGGGCGCACGGCCGCGTGGTTCACGCTGCACCTCGGGTTCGGCGGGGTCATCAGCGGAATGTCCCTCGCGCTGCCGCCGTTCGCGGCGGTGCTCATCGCGCTGCCGGTGGTCTCCGCCCTGCGGGACAGCCGCATCGGGATGCCCGAAGTCTTCGACGAGAACTGGATGCTGGCGCTCTCCCCGGTCATCGGCGTCCTCTCGCTGGTCGCGCTCGCGGGGTGCGCCGCGGCGGCCGGGAGCCTGCTCGCGCGCTGGGCGCCCGATCTCCTGGGGCCGTCGCCCGCCGACCGGCTCGCGGCGGCCGAGCAGCGCGCCGCGGACCTCGCCGTGCGCAACCGGCTCGCGCGGGAGCTGCACGACTCGGTGGGCCACGCCTTGAGCGCGGTCACGCTCCAGGCGAGCGCCGCCCGCAGGGTCCTCGACCGCGACCCGGAGTTCGTCCGCGAGGCGCTTGCCGCCATCGAGGAGACGACCCGGCGCACGGTGGGCGAACTCGACGCGGTCCTTGGGGTGTTGCGGGAGGGCGGCGACGACCGGGCGAGTCCGGCCGCGCCCGCCCCCACCCTCTCCGCCGATCTCGACGGGCTCCTCAAGCACACCCGCGCGGGCGGCCTGCGGGTGAGAGCCGCGGTGGAGCTCGGCCCCGACGGCCCGGACGCGCTGCCCCCGATGGTGTCCCGCGAGGCCTACCGCATCGTCCAGGAGAGCCTGAGCAACGCCCTGCGGCACGCGGGCCCCGACGCCCCGGTGACCCTGCGGATCGCCCTGGACGGCGCCGACCTGGAGATCCTCGCGGAGAACCCGCTGCCCCACGCCACCCCCGCACCCCGCCCCGGCGGCGGCCACGGCCTGCGCGGCATCACCGACCGGGCCAGGCTCCTCGGCGGCACGGTCCGCACGGGCCCCGCCGACGGGGTGTGGCGCGTGGACGTACGACTCCCCCTGAAGGGTCCCGTCGAAGGGGCCCGCAGGACGACCGACCCGAAGGGCCCCGCACACCCATGACCGAACCCACCGGCACAGCCGCCCCCATCCGCATCGTGCTCGCCGACGACGAGCGCATGGTGCGCACCGCCCTGCGCGTGATCCTCTCCGCCGAACCCGACCTGGAGGTCGTCGGCGAGGCGGCGAGCGGCGCGGAGGCGGTGTCCGTCGTGCGCGAGCTGACGCCCGACGTGGTGCTCATGGACGTACGCATGCCGGAGGTCGACGGCATCCGGGCCACCGAGCAGATCCTGCGGACGCATCCCGACCCGCCGCGCATCGTGGTCGTGACGACCTTCGAGAACGACTCCTACGTGTACGAGGCGCTGCGCGCCGGTGCCTCCGGGTTCCTGCTCAAGCGGGCCGACGCGGACTCGCTCGTCCAGGCGGTGCGGCTCGTCGCGCGCAGCGACTCACTGCTCTTCCCGGCGGCGGTGCGCGCCCTGGCCGCCGAGCACGGGCGCGCGAAGCCCGCGGCCCCGGCCTGGGTGGCCCGTCTGACGGGGCGCGAGAGCGAGGTGCTGCGGCTGATGGCGGCGGGCCTGACCAACGCGGAGATCGCGGGCCGGATGGGCGTGGGTCCGGCGACGGTGAAGACGCACGTGGCCGCCGTGCTTGCCAAGACGGGGGCGCGGGACCGTACGCAGGCGGTGATCGCGGCGTACGAGGCGGGCTTCATGAACGCCGACTGAGCCGGAAGCCGCAGTATGAGGAATCTCTAAGAAACCCGGCAGAACGGAACGAATAGATCCGCGCCGCTCGTCCTTTTGTGGGATGAACAAGACGATCAGGCACGCCTCGGTCTTCACGCTGCTGCTCGTGGTCGCTCTGCTGGTGCGGGCGACGTGGGTGCAGTTCTACGACTCGAAGGCACTCGCGGACGACAAGCTGAACCGGCGCAACGCGATCGAGCAGTACGCGAACCCGCTGGGCGACATCATCGTGGGCGGTGACGCCGTCACCGGCTCCGAGCGGACGAAGGGCGGCGACCTCAAGTACAAGCGCACCTACAAGGACGGCGACCTGTACTCGTCCGTCACGGGCTACAGCTCGCAGGTGTACGGAGCGACGCAGCTCGAGGGCATCTACAAGGACGTCCTCGACGGCACCGACAACCGGCTGAAGAACCCGCTGGACACGCTCACGAACAAGCGCGCCGACCCGGGTGACGTGATCACGACGATCGACCCGGCGGTGCAGAAGGCCGCGTACAAGTCGCTCGGCGACAAGAAGGGCGCGGCGGTCGCCGTCGACCCGAAGACGGGCAAGATCCTCGGCATGGTGTCGACTCCCTCGTACGACCCTTCGGACATCAGCGGCTCCACGGACTCCAAGGAGTGGAGCTCGCTGCTGAAGGACGAGGACAAGCCGCTGGTCAACCGCGCGCTGCGGCAGCCGCTTCCGCCCGGTTCGACGTTCAAGCTGGTCGTCGCGGCGGCGGCCCTGGAGGACGGGCTGTACGGCTCGGCGGACACCAGGACCGACAGCCCCAATCCGTACACGCTGCCCGGCACGACCACCGTCCTGAAGAACGAGAGCGCGAGCGCGCCCTGCGAGGACGCCACGATCCGTACGGCGCTGCAGTACTCGTGCAACAACGTCTTCGCGAAGATGGCCGTCGACCTGGGCCAGGACAAGGTCAAGTCGATGGCCGAGAAGATGGGCTTCAACACCGACAAGCTGGACGTGCCGGTGCGCGCGTCCGAGAGCGTCTATCCCTCGGACATGGACAAGGCGCAGACGGCACTGACCGGCATCGGCCAGTTCGACGTGACGGCGACGCCGCTGCAGATGTCGATGGTCTCGGGCGCGATCGCCAACGGGGGCGAGCTGGTGTCGCCGCACATGGTCTCCCAGATCACCGACTCGGACGGCAACGTCCTCGATTCGTACGACGACGCCGACTCCGAGCGTGTGATGAGCCAGGAGACGGCCGCTCAGCTCCAGTCGGCGATGGAGACGGTCGTCGAGGAGGGCACGGGCACGAACGCGCGGATCAGCGGCGCGGACGTGGGCGGCAAGACGGGCACGGCCCAGCACGGCGAGAACAACAGCAAGACGCCGTACGCCTGGTTCACCTCGTACGCCAAGGGCAGCGACGGCAAGGAGGTCGCGGTGGCAGTCATCGTCGAGTCCTCCAGCGCGGCGAGGTCGGAGGTCAGCGGCAACGGCCTGGCGGCCCCGATCGCCAAGGCGATGATGTCGGCGGCCCTGAAGCGCTAGCCGCTCTCCCGCTGTGGGCACAGCCCGAAGCCGCGGGGTGCCGATCAAGAGAGACGGCACCCCGCGGAGGTCAACGGCGCGCTCTCCACACCTGCCGGCCCCACAGGGCGGCGACCGGCACCAGAGCTCCGGCCACGAGCCCCCCGGCGAAGCCGAGCCCGCTCCCGGCATCACCGTCGTCGACGGCGACCGCGACACCGGCCAGGACGAGGACCACCGCCGCGACAGCCACCAGCGCATAGAACCGCCGGCTGAAGAAGCGCCACCGGCCAGGCATCTCCGGGGGCGCCGAGATCTCCGCCCCGGGACCGAGGCTCGCGGCCACCGGCCGCTTGAACCACGCATAGACGATCCAGTTCCCGCAGGCCTCCCAGCCCTCGGGAGCGAGCCGCTCGTCCAGCCCCTCACGCCCCCGCGTGACCAGCTCACGCCGGTACTCCCACCGCTGCGGCCGGTCGAGGTCCCGGTGGCTGACGAAGCGCCCGAGCGCGTCGACCCGCTCGACCTCCCACCCCTCGCCGCCGAAGCGGTTCAGGAGCTCCTCGTCGACGTACGTGTCGGCGGTCCACCGCCACGTCTCGACGTGGGTGCCGGGAGCCTCGGGCCCCGGCCCCTCCCCGGCGGGCGCCAGCTCGCGGGCGAACTCCTCCACCGGCCCGAACTCGGCCTCCGGATCGGCCCCGGACTCCTCCAGGTGCGCCCCGAGGTCGACGACGGTCGCCTCGACGCGGTCGGCGGGCAGCCCGTGCTCGCGGAGGTGGTCGGCGAGGGCGAGGAGATACCCGTCCCGCGCATAGTCCTCGTTCATCGCACACCCGCCTTCGCAAGCACCTCACGTACGGAGCCGTCGAAGGCGAGCCACAGCCCGCCCTGCTCGCCGAGGGTGGCGCGCCCGGCGTCCGTCAGGGAGTAGTAGCGCCGGCCGGGCCCCTTCTCCGTGGCCCGGAACTCGGCGGCGACCAGGCCCGCTTCCTCCAGCCGGTTCAGCACGGGATAGAGCGTGCCGCCCTTGATCTGGCCGAAGCCTGCGGCGCCGAGCAGCTTGGCGATCTCGTAGCCGTAGCTCTCGCCGTCGGTGAGGCTGGCGAGCACGAGCAGATCGAGCACGCCCTTGAACCAGCTGGCCCGGCGGTCGGTCTTCGCGCCTCCGGACGACGCGGATGGGGTCATCGTCAGCTGCCCTTCGGGATGGGTGCGTACGCGGGCACGGAGCCGATCGGCTCCGGCACGGGGAGCGTCAGGTCCCGCACGGTGAGGGCGATGTGGACGGCGATGGGCAGCAGCAGGCTCCCGCTCGACACATAGAGCCCGGCGAGCAGCACCCCGACGACGCCGAAGGCGATGACGCCGCTGCGGCCCTGGTAGATGCCTGCGACGGCGTACGCGAGCACCGAAAGGGCCGCCGCGGCATAGAGGTTGAGGCCGAGCACGCCGACGCCGAAGGCGATCAGGAGCCCGCGGTAGACGAGTTCGGCGCAGATGCCGTCGGTCACGGCGACGGCGACGGCGAGGCGCCGCTCCTGGGGTGTGCGCGGCAGCATCGCCCGGATGGAGGCGAGCCCCGGCACGTTCTTGCCGCCTTCGGCGAGGGCGCGCATCTTGCGCCCGGACACCACCGAGACCGCTCCCACCAGGACGACGATGACGGCCGTGGTGACCGGCGATTCGGGTGCCGCGATGCCGAGGTCGGCGGCGGCCATGGCCGGCGAGAGCAGCAGGACCACCAGGGCGAGCGCGGCGAGGGCCCACCAGAAGACGAGCACGAAGGTGAAGTAGCCGACGAGAGCGCGCGGTTCGGTGTCGCGGCGGCGCGCGAGCGAGCCGTAGACGCGGCGCCCGAGCCAGGGTTCACCGAGCAGCAGATAGGCCCCGAGCACGGCCGTGACGGCCGTGGAAGCGGCCGAGAAGTCGGGCGAGATGGTCATGTGGGAGTCCCCCTTCCCGAAGGGGCCGCGGCGGACGTGCCGCACGCGGCCCCATGAGCATGTGAGCTACCTAGACCGTAAGGCGACCTAGTCAGGATTGCAACCTATCTCGCGATGTCGACTCGACCGTCGGGCCGGGCCCCGCGGCAGCGGCCTACTCGACGAAGTACGTCGGGTTCGGCAGCTTGTACGTCTTGTCCGCGTAACCGCCCGCGAGGTCGGAGACCTGGTCGCCGAAGCTGCCGACGATGTCGTAGCCGGTCGACTCGATGTGCTTGCGGGTGCCTTCCTTGAACTGCACGGTGGTGCACTCCCACTTGGCGGGCGTGGCGCAGTTGCTCAGGTAGGCGGGCGGGGCGGTCTTGTTCTTGGTGAACACGTGCTTGGTATCGAGCTGCGTGTCGTACCCGGCCCTGGCGAGGTTGGTGACCGCGCCCTCGCGCTGCGACTCGCTCAGGCCGGTCAGGAAGAAGACCTCGACGCCCTTGCTCTTGGCGTACGTGACGAGTTCGGGCATGCCGAAGACGGCGGGGCGCTTGGCCGCCTTCACGTACGCGTCCCAGGTGGCGCTGTTGTACGTGTAGTTGGTGGTCTTCTCGTAGTCGAAGCTGAGCAGCGAGGTGTCGTCCACGTCGAGGACGATCGCGGGCTTCTTGCCGTGAGCACTCCCCTTCGCGCCATGCGCCGCGGCGTTCCTGATGTCCTTCTTCGCCTTCGCCTGGATGCGCGCCAGGTCCTTGGCGTACGGGCTGTCGGGCGAGGAGCGCCAGACGCCGTCGGCGTCCTGGTACGCGCCGTAGTAGTCGTCTATCTCGCCGACGAGCACGCCGATGTTCTGGGGCTCGGCGGTGTGCCGCGCCGAGGCGTTGTCGGCGGTGGCGGCGCCGGTGCCGTACAGTGCGGCGCCGGCGACGGCACAGGCGGTGGCGATGCCCGCCACCCGTAGGGACTTGTGCATAAGTCGATTTCTCCGGATCGATCAGAGTCTGTGCAGGGCCATGAGTTCGAGCAGGTCAACACCTGTCTACGCGCACTGTCTACGCGCATCACACAGCGATCGGCGAGACTCTTTGCCCGATCGATACCTGATCCGGGGAAAGCCTGGTACCGCGGCCGTCCTTAGGCTGACGCGCCCGGCGTCCAGCCCGGGTCCCTGCCGCTGAGTCCGATCACGCGGTCGAGGAGCGGGGCGTCGCCCGGCACCGGGACCACGGCTCCGAACAGGCTGTCCCCGGACGCGCCGTCCTCCTCGGGCGTGAGCAGCGCCTCGGCCACTTCGAGGCTCGCCCCGTCAGGTGCGTACGCCTGCCCGGTCGCCCGCGCCAAGTCCCAGCCGTGCACGACGAGTTCGTCCATGGCGACGGCTCCCGCGACGGCCCCCGGCAGGTCGATGCCGCCCGCCCGGGTCATGCCCTCCCACGCGGCCGGGTCGCGCCACGCCTCCACCAGCTCGTCGAGCAGCTTCGGCAGAGCGGCCCGCCACTCGGGACCCACGTCCGGCACGGTGTCCCCCGGGTTCCGGTCGAGGTGCGGCCCGAGATCCTTGCGCGCGGCGTCCCGGAACGCGGCGCTCAGACCGGCCAGGTGACCCAGCAGATGGCGCACCCGGTACTCCGGACAGGGCGTGGGCCCCGAGAGCTGCTCGTCGGTGACGCCCTCGGCGACGCGCGCCACGAGCCGGGCCTGCGGCGCGAAGTCGATCATGTCCGTCATGAATCCTCCCGAATCTCGGCGGCGGCCCTGCCCCCGGGACCGCACTCCTGCCCTGTAGACCACCCCGACGCCCGAAAGTCATCGCGGATCTACCGCACTCGACCTATGCCTGCCCGGGGGCCTTAGAACCACCATCACCTGCCATGACATCGACGATCACGCGGATCCTGCGCAACCGCGACGCGAGCCTCTGTCTGGGCGCGGTGGTGGTGTCCGGCTTCGGGAGCTCCGCGATGTGGCTGGTCTGCGGGATCTGGGTGAAGGAACTGACCGGCTCGGACGGCCTGGCCGCCCTCTGCGCCTTCGCCCTCTGGGCCCCCGCGCTGATCGGCCCCCTCCTGGGCACGCTCGCCGACCGCACCCGCCGCAGACCCCTGCTCATCGGCACGAACCTCACGCTGGGCGCCCTGCTGACCACCCTCCTGTTCGTCGACTCCACGGGCACCCTGTGGATCCTCTACGCGGTGCTCCTCCTGTACGGGGCGTGCGGCGCCGTCACCGACGCGGCGGAGGCGGCTCTGGTGACGGCGGCCGTCGGCAAGGACCTGACGGGGGACTTCAACGGCCTGCGGATGTCGGCGAACGAGGGCGTGAAGCTCGTCGCGCCGCTCGCCGGAGCGGGCCTCTTCGCCGCGTACGGGGGCGCCCAGGTGGCGCTCCTGGACGCCGCCACCTTCGTACTCGCGGCCGGAATGTTCACGCTCCTGCGGGTGCACGAGAACACTCCCGTGCGCGGCACGTCGGGCTGGCGCGCCCAAACCGCCGAAGGAGCCCGCTGCTTGTGGCGCCACCCCGAGCTGCGCCCTCTCGTCCTCGCGGGCGGTCTGACCATGCTGACCTCGGGGATCAGCGGGGCGGCCGTCTACGCGGTCGTGGAGGGCCTGGGCCACTCGCCCACCTACACAGGCGTGCTGTACGTCGCGCAGGGCGCCGGATCGGTCGCGGTCGGCGTCGCTTCGGGTGCGCTGATGCGGCGCTTCGGAGGGCGCGGGTTCGGCGGGGCGGGCATCGCGCTCACCGCACTCGCCGCGGCCCTGCACGCGCTGCCGTACGACGCGACGGCCCTCGCGGGCAGCCTCGCCAACGGCCTGGGGCTGCCCTGCGTGCTGATCGCGGCCATGACGGCGGTGCAGCGCGCGACACCGCGGGCCCTGCTGGGCCGCGCGGCGGCGACCGCGAACACCCTGATGTACACCCCGACGGCGCTGGGCATCGCCCTGGGCGCGGCCCTCGTGGAGACGGTCGACCACCGCGTCCTGCTGCCGGCCCTCGCGGGGGCACGACTGCTGATCGCCGCACCCCTGCTCAAGGCCCCTCTGACGGCGGCTACTTCACGTCGGCCCAGCGCTTGATGGTCGCGACGGCCTCCGCCTGCTGGGCCGCGGGCAGTTTGGCGATGGAGGCGCCGTGGTTCGAGCCGGGGACCTCGTAGCGGTGGGAGTCATGGCGGCTCGGGGTGAACTTCTCCGCGCTCCACGGGTCGTTCTCGCCGTAGATGAACATCATCCGCTGGCCGCGGGTCTTCACCCAGCGGTCGACGTCGGCGATGGTCCTGTTGTCGTACGAGCCGCGCATCGCCTCGGGAAGGACCGAGTTGGGCTGATAGATGTCGGGGTAGTTGCGGACGTCCCTGAGATGCTTGAACTTGAGGTCGGCCCAGCCGAGTTGGGTCGCGGCCTGCCGGTAGTAGGGGCCCGTGCCGTTCGTGCCGAGGGTCTCGTCCTGGTAGACGCTGAGGCCGTGCTTCTTCGACCAGGAGTACAGCTCGTCGTCGCCTGCCTTCTTGGCGTCGGGCACGGTCGGGCAGTCGTCGGCGGTGCCGCTCTGCCAGAAGTTCCACACCTGGTCGAGCACGGCGAACTCGTAGGCGCGGTCGGTGGTGCCGAGCGTCTCCTCGAAGGTGTCACCGGCGGCCTTGGCGTCCGCCTCGAACTTGGGGAGCAGCGTCTCGCGGCGCAGCAGCATCTCGCGCTGCACGGCGTCGAGCGCGGTGCGGCACTCGGCCGTGCCGACCGTCCTGAAGAACCGCTCGTAGCCGCTGTCGTCCTTGTTGTTCGCGTCGTTCGGGGCCACGAACGCGACGACCGCGTCCAGGTCGCCGGGGTAGAACCGCTCGTGGTACGTCGCCGTCATGCCGCCCTTGCTGGCGCCCGTGCCCAGCCACTTGCCCTGCTCGATGCCGCGAAGCGCCTGGGTGAGGCGGTGCTCGTCGGCGGCCTCCTGCTGGACGGTGAGCTTGGACCAGTCCGCTGCCGCGGGGCCGAAGGGGCGCGACTGCTCGAAGTAGCGGTGTTCGACGCTCACTTGGTTGGCGTCGATGAGTTTGGTGAGGGCGGTGGTGTTGGACGCCAGGGTGTAGCCGCCGGTGTAGAGGACGGTCGGCTTGTCCGTGGCCTTGTGCCAGAGCGTGGCGCGCTGGGTGAACGTGCCGGCGCCGGGGTTGTCGTGGTCGACGGGCTGGGCGTAGGTGAGCGTGTAGAAGGGGTGGCCCTCCCGGTCGGCCACGGAGACGACCTTCATGCCGGGGATCTTCTCCAACTGCGCCCGGATGTCGGCCTTGGCGTCCGCCGCCGGTCTCTCGTCACCCTGCGCGGCCGCGGGTACGGCCCCGCCGAGCACGGCCGCGCCTGCCATGAATCCGGCACAGAGCAGCGCGGATATCCCCTTGTTGCGCACCTTGTCTCCTCGTCGTCGCGTTGCGTGGTGCGCGGATGGTAACCGCTTCCACTTGGGCTGCGACAGGGGATGTTCAGGGTGCGCGAGGGGCTGTTCGAGGGGCGCGCGGGGCTATTCGAGGTACGTCAGGGCCTTGGTCACGTGTGCGAGATCCGTGTCGGACGCCAGCCCGGCGTGGTAGAGCCGCAGTTCGTTCGCGCCCAGCGTGGCCGCGTGCGCGGCGTCGGCCGCGAGGGTGGCCGGGCTGCCGCCCATGCCGGAGACGACGGTGAGGTTCGCGGCCAGGGTGGTGCGGGGTGCGCGGTGCGCGGCGAAGGGCGTCAGGGCCTGGGCGCCGCCCGTGCAGGGCACGACCACGCCGTCCGCCACGGAGAGGATGTGTGCCGGGTCGACGCCCGCGTTCGCCCCGCAGTGATAGGCCACCGGGTCGGCGTGCAGCAGCACCTGGAAGCCGTCCGGGGCCGCGGCGCGTACCGCCGTGATCGCCGCCTCCTGGAGGGTGCGGGCGGTTTCCTCGCGCCACGCGCGCGTGGCGGCCGCCGTCTCGGCGCCCAGGAGCTTCTCCACCGCTTCCCAGCCGCCGGAGGGCTCGGCGCCGCGCCACACGGGCTCCAGGGCGCGGCGGACTCCGGCCGCCAACTCATCGGGGGCGAGCCCCTGTTGGGCGTACCCCGCCCGGCAGTCCGCGCAGAAGCACAGCGACATCAGGTACTGCCCGGCCTCCCCGAGCGGCACTCCCGCGATCTTGTCGTGGGCGTGCAGATGCGCGAGGCCGTACCAGCCGAGGGACTCCAGTTCGGTGCCGCCTGCGCCGGGGCGCACGGCGGCCTCCGCCGCGAGGTCGACGAGGTACGCGCGCGTGGCGGGCCGCGCGATGCAGGGCGCCCAGGGGTAGCGGTCTCCGTAGGCGTTGACGACGGAGGTGTCCGGATGCTCGGCGCCCATACGGGAGTTGTGCGCGAGGACCACCCAGGTGTGCACGTCGAGCCCGGCGCCCGCCAGCGCGGCGGCGGCCTCTCCGTAGGCGTCGCCCGGGGCCCAGCCGCCTGCCGCGTACGGCCGCAGCTCGCGCCCCTTCCACCGGTCACCGGGCTCGTACAGGACCGCCGCGTGCTCGGCGGTGACGATGCGGTGGCGGGGGTGGCGGGGGGTCAGCGCGCGCGTGGAGTGGTAGGCGGAGGCGAGGGTGACCTGCTGGACGCCGAGGCCGGCGATGCGGGCGGGCGCCCCGGGGTCGCCGACGACGTCCCAGGGGTACAGGAAGGCGGAGGTCCTCACGCGCTCTCCTCCCGCAGCAGGGCGCGCCCGCGCTCGGTCAGCTCGGCCAGGCGCTTGATGTGTTCGTCGGCGGGTTCGTGCAGCGGCGTCCGCACCCCGCCGACGTCGAGCCCGGCCAGGCGTACGCCCGCCTTGACGAGGGAGACCGCGTACCCCCGGCCCTCGCTGCGCAGCTCCACGAAGGGGCGATAGAACCCGTCGATGAGCCGGTTCACGGTGGCGTCACCCTCGGCGGTCCCAGCATTGAAGGCGCGGTGGAAGGCGAGCGCGATGTCGGGCGCGAAGCAGAAGACCGCCGACGAGTAGAGCGTCACGCCGATGCCGCGGTAGGCGAGCCCGGTCAGCTCGGCGGTGGGCAGGCCGTTGAAGTAGAGGAACTCCTCCGGGACCTCGGCGCGCACGGCGCTGACGACGCGCTGCATCAGGTCCATGTCGCCGAGGCCGTCCTTGAAGCCGATGATCCCCTCGGTGCGGGCGAGTTCGACCACCGTCTCCGGGGTGAACACGGCGTTGTCGCGCTGGTAGACGATGACGTCCAGCGAGGTCGCCGCGGCCAGTTCGGCGTAGTGCCCGAGCAGCCCCTCCTGCCCTGCGACGACGAGGTAGGGCGGCATCGCGAGCAGCCCGTCGGCGCCCGCCTCCTCGGCGATCCGCGCGTACCGCACGGCGAGCGCGGTGCCGTACCCGGCGCCCGCGACCACCGGCACCCGCCCGGCCGACTCCTCGACGGCGGCGCGTACGCACACCCCGAACTCCTCGGGCGTCAGGGCGTGGAACTCACCGGTGCCGCAGCAGGCGAAGACGGCCGCCGCGCCCGCGTCGACGCCCGCGCGCACGTGCGCGCGGAAGACGTCGAGGTCGATGGAGCCGTCCGGGCCGTAGGCGGTGACCGGGAAGAACAGTGGCCCGCTGGGGATGTCGAGTCGAGCGGCGAGGGGTGCTGACGTCACGGGCTCTCCCTTAGCGTGCACGTTTCTGATCCACGTCCATATTTCTGAACGCACCCACGCTAATCCGCCTCCTGAGCCCTGGTCAAGCAGCAAGGTCGCCAAGAGAACCGTGATTTCAGGAGCGGATTCCCCGCCTCCGTACGACACTTGACGCGACGAGGCACTGCTCCTTAGCGTGTCCACAGATGTGAATGCTGTACGTACACGCGAATGCGCGTACATACGGATGCGCGTACACGCGAACGCAGCCGCTGAGCAGCCCCTGATCCGAGGAGACCCCCTCATGCCCGCTCCCCGCACCGTCCTGCTCACCGGCGCCGCAGGCGGCCTCGGCACCTTGATGCGCGGGCTGCTTCCGGCCTACGGCTACGAACTGCGGCTGCTCGACGTACGGCCCATCGAGGGCGAGCCGGACGCGATCACGGCGGACCTCGCCGACAAGAAGGCGCTGCGGGAGGCCGTGCGGGGCGTCGACGCGGTCATCCATCTCGCGGGCATCTCCCTGGAGTCCACCTTCGACAAGATCCTGCGGGCCAACATCGAGGGGACGTACAACCTCTACGAGGCGGCGCGCGAGGAGGGCATCGGCCGGATCGTCTTCGCGTCGTCCAACCACGCCGTGGGGTTCACGCCGCGGCCCGTCGGCGACGATCCGCTGATCCCGGTGAACACCCCGCGCCGCCCCGACACGTTCTACGGCCTGTCGAAGTCCTTCGGCGAGGACCTCGCCCAGCTCTACTGGGACAAGCACGGGATCGAGACGGTCTCGGTGCGGATCGGCTCGTGCTTCCTCGAGCCGTCGAGCGTGCGGATGCTGTCGGTCTGGATGAGCCCCGGGGACGGCGCCCGGCTCTTCCACGCGGCGCTGACCGCTCCCGAGGTGGGGCACGCGGTGGTCTACGGCTCGTCCGCGAACACCCGGCTGTGGTGGGACCTCTCGTCGGCGCGCGCGCTCGGGTACGAGCCGCAGGACGACTCCGAGCAGTACGCGGAGAAGCTGGTCGCGGACCAGGGAGAACTGGACCCCGCCAACCCGGACCACGCGAACATCGGGGGCCACTTCTGCACCAACCCCCCGGTGTGGCCGTACTGAGGACGCCCCCGACCGGCCGGACGGGCTGAATCCAGCCGTCCGGCGGGGTGCGCCGAGCCGCCCCGGTCCGCATACGGGCACCGAACGGGCAGCCCTTGCCCCCGAACGGGCACCGCCCTCGCCCGCCGCACAGGCCGTAGCCCTGCCAACCGGGCAGATGCGGGCATCATCGCCCCGGTTTCGAGCCTGTTCACACACCGCCCCCCGCTGTAGAACTTTTCCCCAGGGCCCGAACGGGCACAGCGAGGGAAGGGGCGGTCATGACCGCGGAGGAACGCCAGCGGGAAATCGTCCGGGCAGCGCGGACATCCGGCTCCGTGGACGTCACCGCACTCGCCAGCCAACTGGGCGTCGCCAAGGAAACCGTCCGCCGTGACCTGCGCGCCCTGGAGGACCACGGCCTGGTCCGCCGCACCCACGGCGGCGCCTACCCCGTGGAGAGCGCGGGCTTCGAGACGACCCTCGCGTTCCGCACCACCATGCACGTCCCGGAGAAGCGAAGGATCGCCACCGCCGCCGCCGATCTCCTCGGCGACGCCGAAACGGTCTTCGTCGACGAGGGCTTCACCCCGCAGCTCATCGCCGAGGCCCTGCCCGAAGCGGCCAAGGGCCGCCCCCTGACCGTCGTCACCGCGTCCCTGGCCACCGCCGGCGCCCTCGCCGAGGCCGACAACATGTCCGTCCTCCTCCTCGGCGGCCGCGTCCGCCCCGGCACCCTGGCGACCGTCGACCACTGGACCACGCGCATGCTGGCCGGCTTCGTGATCGACCTCGCCTACATCGGGGCCAACGGCATCTCCCGCGAGCACGGCCTGACCACGCCCGACCCCGCGGTCAGCGAGGTGAAGGCGCAGGCCATCCGCGCGTCACGGCGCACCGTGTTCACGGGCGTGCACACCAAGTTCGGGGCGACCAGCTTCTGCCGGTTCGGGCATGTCGGCGAGCTGGAGGCGATCGTCACCAGCACACAGCTGCCCGCGTCCGAGGCACACCGCTACTCGCTCCAGGGCCCGCAGGTCATCCGCGTCTGACACCCTCGCTCGCCCTCCCTGACCCGTCCTCCCCCGCTCACCCCTCACCTCATCCCTCATCACCCCTCATCACCCGCTCGGCACCTCCCGTGATCCCGCACGCCCGAATTCACCCTCGACGCACCCCCACACCTCCCTTTGGTCCCCATACGTCCAGGAGCATTCATGCGAACCCAGAGCCGACGGAGGCCGCGCGCACTCGCCGCGGCAGCCGCAGGGACGCTGCTTGCCCCGCTGCTCTCCGGCTGCTGGGCCGGGGCGGGCGGGGCCGGCTCAGGCGGCGACTCCATCAACGTACTGATGGTGAACAACCCGCAGATGGTCGAGCTGCAGAAGCTCACCGCCGCCCACTTCACCAAGGAGACGGGCATCAAGGTGAACTTCACCGTGCTGCCCGAGAACGACGTCCGCGACAAGATCAGCCAGGACTTCGCCAACCAGGCGGGCCAGTACGACGTCGCCACGCTCAGCAACTACGAGATCCCGATCTACGCCAAGAACGACTGGCTGCACGAGCTCGGCTCGTACACCCGCAAGGACAAGGCGTACGACGAGAAGGACATCCTGCCCTCCATGCGCCAGTCGCTCACCGGCGACGACGGCAAGCTCTACGGACAGCCCTTCTACGGAGAGTCGTCCTTCCTGATGTACCGGAAGGACGTGTTCAAGAAGGCCGGTCTCACCATGCCCGAGCACCCCACCTGGCAGCAGGTGGCCAGGCTCGCGGCCGACGTGGACGGCGCCGAGCCCGGGATGAAGGGCATCTGCCTGCGCGGCCTGCCGGGCTGGGGCGAGTTGATCGCGCCCCTGACGACCGTGGTGAACACCTTCGGAGGGACGTGGTTCGACAAGGGGTGGAAGGCCCGCCTCGACTCCCCCGAGTTCGAGAAGGCAACTCGCTTCTACGTAGACCTCGTTCGCAAGCACGGCGAGTCCGGAGCCGCCCAGTCCGGCTATGCCGAGTGCCTGAACAACCTCACCCAGGGCAAGACCGCCATGTGGTACGACGCCACGGCCGCCGCCGGTTCGCTGGAGTCCGCCAAGTCGCCGGTCAAGGGCAAGATCGGCTACGTACCGGCGCCCGTGGAGAAGACCGAGAGCTCCGGGTGGCTCTACACCTGGGCCTGGGGCCTTCAGAAGGCCTCGCGCAACCCGGACAAGGCCTGGAAGTTCGTCTCCTGGGCGTCCAGCAAGGAGTACGAGCAGCTGGTCGGCGAGAAGATCGGCTGGTCCAACGTCCCCGCGGGCAAGCGCGCGTCGACGTACGACAACCCGGCGTACCGCAAGGAGGCCGCCGCCTTCCAGGACGTCACCCACGACGCCATCGAGGGCGCACGGCCGCGCGACCCGGGCGTGCAGCCCCGGCCCGCGCCCGGCATCCAGTTCGTCGGCATACCCGAGTTCACCGATCTCGGCACGAGGGTCTCCCAGGAGATCAGCGCGGCCATCGCCGGGCGTCAGTCCGTCGAGTCGGCCCTCAAGAAGTCGCAGAAGCTCGCCGACAAGATCGCCGAGGAGTACGAGGGACGATGACCGCCACCGCGAGTACCCCCACCGTCGCGCCCGCTCCCGCGCGCGTGCCCGGAGCACGGACACCGGGACGGCTGCGCGCCTGGGCCACCAGGGCCCCGCTCCTGCCCGCCCTGATCTTCATGGTCGTGGTGACCCAGCTGCCGTTCGTGGCCACGCTGGTGATCTCCTTCTTCGACTGGAACGCCCTCTACCCCGACGCCCGCAGCTTCGCCGGGTTCGACAACTACTCCGAGGTCCTGACCGACGCGGACCTGCGCAAGTCCGTCCTGACGACCATCGTGCTCACGGCCACCGTGGTGATCGCGAGCCTTGTCATCGGCCTCGGGCTCGCCCTGCTCCTGGACCGGAGGTTCCGGGGCCGGGGCATGGTGCGCACGTTGCTCATCGCGCCGTTCCTGCTGGTCCCGGTGGCCGCGGCCCTACTGTGGAAGCACGTGCTCTACAACCCCGAGTACGGCCTGTTCAACGGGCTGCTGCACTGGGTGGGCGGTGACGGCGCCGCCCAGCCCGACTGGGTCTCCAACACCCCGCTGATCGCCATCGAGGCCTCCCTGATCTGGCAGTGGACGCCCTTCATGATGCTGATCCTGCTCGCCGGGCTGCAGAGCCGCGACAGCGAACTCATCGAGGCGGCCCGCATGGACGGCGCGGGCAACTGGCAGGTGTTCCGCTACCTCACGCTGCCGCATCTGCGCCGCTACCTGGAGCTGGGCGCACTGCTCGGCTCGATCTACATCGTGCAGAACTTCGACGCCGTCTTCACGATCACCTCGGGCGGCCTGGGCACCGCCAACCTGCCCTACACCGTCTACCAGAGCTTCTATCAGGCGCACGAGAACGGCCTGGCCTCCGCCGCCGGCGTCCTCGTCGTCATCGGTTCCATCATCATCGCGACCTTCGCGCTGCGGGTCGTCTCGTCCCTGTTCCGTGAGGAGGCGTCCCGCGCATGATCACTGCCGTGACGCGTGTAGGTACACAGCCCGGGAGCCGCTTTCGCATCCGGGGTTCCGCGGGCCTCGGCCTGGCCGCCTGGCTGGCCGGAATCCTGTTCTTCCTGCCCATCGCCTGGATGACGCTGACCTCCTTCCACTCGGAGGAGGACGCGGCCACCAATCCGCCCTCGCTCGCCGCCTCGCTCACCCTGGACGGCTACCGCGACTTCTTCGGCTCGGGCGGCGGCGCGAGCCCCTGGCCCTCGCTCATCAACTCGACCGTGGCGTCGGTCGCGTCGACGCTCCTTGTGCTGCTCCTCGCGCTGCCCGCCGCGTACGCCCTGTCCATCAGGCCGGTGAAGAAGTGGACGGACGTCCTGTTCTTCTTCCTGTCGACGAAGATGCTGCCGGTCGTGGCGGGCCTGCTGCCGATCTATCTCTTCGCCAAGAACACCGAGATGCTCGACAACATCTGGCTGCTCGTCATCCTCTACACGTCGATGAACCTGCCGATCGCGGTGTGGATGATGCAGTCCTTCCTCGCCGAGGTGCCGGTCGCGATCATCGAGGCCGCGCAGATCGACGGGGCGCGCCTGCCCACCATCCTCACGCGCGTGGTGGCCCCCATCGCGCTGCCGGGGATCGCGGCGACGTCCCTGATCTGCTTCATCTTCAGCTGGAACGAGCTCCTCTTCGCGCGGGTGCTCACGGGCGTCGTCGCCCAGACCGCGCCCGTGTTCCTGACCGGCTTCATCACCAGCCAGGGCCTGTTCCTGGCGAAGGTGTGCGCCGCGTCCCTCGTGATCTCCCTGCCGGTGCTCGCCGCGGGGTTCGCCGCCCAGGACAAGCTGGTCCAGGGCCTGTCGTTGGGAGCCGTCAAGTGAAGGCCGCCATCATCGAGTCCGTCGGCAAGGCCGTCGTCGGCGAGGTGCCCGACCCCGCCCCGGGGCCGCGCGACGTCGTCGTCGAGGTCGCCGCGTGCGGACTGTGCGGGACCGATCTGCACATCCTGCAGGGCGAGTTCGCGCCCACGCTGCCGGTGGTGCCGGGGCACGAGTTCGCCGGGGAGGTGGTGGGGCTCGGCCGCGAGGTCACGGAGCTCGCGGTCGGCGACCGGGTCGCCGTCGACCCCTCGCTCTACTGCTACGAGTGTCGCTACTGTCGCACCGGCCACAACAACCTCTGCGAGCGCTGGGCCGCGATCGGCGTCACCACCGCGGGCGGAGCCGCCCAGTACGCCGTCGCGCCCGTCGCCAACTGTGTGCGGCTCCCCGAGAACGTACGCACCCAGGACGCGGCCCTCATCGAGCCGCTGTCGTGCGCGGTGCGCGGCTACGACGTGCTCCGGGCCCGGCTGGGCGCCCATGTCCTGATCTACGGCTCCGGGACGATGGGCCTGATGATGCTGGAGCTCGCCAAGCGGACGGGCGCGGCGAGCGTGGACGTCGTGGACCTCAACCCGGACCGCCTCGCCACGGCGCGGCAGCTGGGCGTATCGGGCTCGGCCGCGGGCGCCGACGAACTGGACCGGCCGCAGGGCTGGGACATCGTGGTCGACGCCACCGGCAACGCGAACGCGATCCAGGACGGCCTCGGGCGGGTCGCCAAGGCCGGGACGTTCCTTCAGTTCGGGGTGGCCGACTACGCGACACGGGTCAGCATCGACCCGTACCGCATCTACAACCAGGAGATCACCATCACCGGGTCGATGGCGGTGCTGCACAGCTACGAGCGGGCGGCGGAGCTGTTCGCCGCGGGCGTGCTGGACCCCGATGTGTTCATCAGCGACCGGATGCCGCTGGACTCCTACCCGCAGGCGCTGGAGCGGTTCGCCTCCGGTATGGGCCGCAAGATCGTGGTGGTTCCGTAGCAGCAGTTCCGGACGCCGGACCGGCCGGGAGGCGGCCCGTCCGGCGTTCCGGGAGCGCGGGAGTGAAAACTTCCGCAGGTAAGGGAACGGCAAAGCCGGGACGTTCGTTACCCCGGACATGACCGCTATGACACCCGGCTCGAACATCCCCCTCACCGCCACCCGCGTGGCGGTGGACGTCGCCGCACCGGTGCGGCTCGACGTATCGGGCCTGCTGCTCACCGCCGACGGCAAGGTGCGCTCCGACGACGACTTCATCTTCTTCAACCAGCCCGCGGGCCCCGGCGTGACCTACACGTCGGGTGGCGGCACGACCCCCGACAAGATCACGGTGGACACCACCGCCGTGCCCGCAGGCATCGAGAAGATCGTCGTCACCGCAAGCCCGGACGCGGCGGGCCAGACCTTCCAGGGCGTCGAGCCCACCGCCACCATCCGCAACGCGGACGACGGTTCCGTGCTCGCCACGTTCACGCCCCCGCAGCTCGGCGGCGAGACCGCCCTGGTGATCGTCGAGGTCTATCTGCGCAACGGCGCGTGGAAGGCCCGCGCCGTCGGCCAGGGGTACTCGAACGGCCTGGCCGGCATCGCGACGGACTTCGGTGTCTCGGTCGAGGAGCCCGCCGCCCCGGCCGCTCCGGCCGCTCCGGCCGCCGCCGCGCCCGCAGCCCCGGCCCCTGCCGCCCCGATGGCGCCCCCGGCCGCCGACCCCCGTCTCGCCGCCCCGGCGGCGCCCGCCGCTCCCCCGGCGCCCCCGGCCCCCGTGCTCGGCGCCGGGAAGATCAACCTGGACAAGGGCCGGGTCAGCCTCCAGAAGAACCAGACCGTGTCCCTGGTCAAGGGCGGCAAGCCGCTGCTCTCGCAGGTCAAGATGGGCCTCGGCTGGGAGCCGGCGTACGGCGGCAAGGACATCGACCTGGACGCCTCCGTCATCGCGTACGGCCCGCAGCGCAACCACGTGGACAGCTGCTACTTCGGCAAGCTGTCGATCGTGAACGGCGCGATCAAGCACTCCGGCGACAACCTCACGGGCGAGGGCGGCGGTGACGACGAGGTGATCGTCGTGGACCTGGGCCGTCTGCCGCAGGAGGTCACGGGCCTGGTCTTCACGGTGAACTCGTTCTCGGGCCAGAAGTTCACGGCCGTCGCCAAGGCTTATTGCCGCCTGCTGGACGCGGCGACGGGCGAGGAGCTGGTCCGCTTCGACCTCACGAACGCCGAGGCGCAGACGGGCGTGATGATGGCCAAGCTGATCAAGCAGTTCACCGGAGAGTGGGAAATGACCGGCATGGGTGACTTCGTGAAGTCACGGACCGTGCGCGGCATGGTGAAGCCCGCGGCGCAGGCGCTGTAGCCGCCGCGCGGGCGCCCTCGGGGCCCGCGCGCAGCGCGTGGGGACATGCAGGGGCGGTCGGTGGGGAAGGGTTGGACCTTCCCGCCGACCGCCCCTTGTCGTGCTTGCAGACGCGCCCGCAGGCGTACGTCAGGTCAGAGCTTGGCCAGCTTCGCGTAGGGGCTCAGGAACCTTCCCTGGCGGCCTGCGAAGTCGATGACCACCGCATCCTCGCCTTCGACTCCGACGATCCGTCCGAGTCCGTACTGGTCGTGAGAGACCCGATCGCCCACGGCGAACTGCTCGATGGGCGGTGCGGGCGGCGGCGGAACGTTAAAAGGGCTGTTCGGCAGGTGGCGTCGGGTACCGGGGGGCCTCGTCATGTTCCGAGTATGCGCCCTCCGGACCCCGACGCACCATGCTCCGAGCTCACACGGTCCTCACATCGGCATCAAACCGACACACAACCGCGGGTTCCTCGTAGCGGTACGTAGTTGCTCCGTGGCACCGCGCGCACATGTGTGCCCCACGGGTCCCCGTCAACCCCTGCCCCTCAGGAGGATCAGAACAGGGCGCTGTAGGCGTTCAGCGCGGGTTGCCCGCCGAGGTGGGCGTACAGGACGGTCGCGTCGCGCGCGATCTCTCCCCTGTCCACCAGATCGATCATCCCGGCCATCGATTTCCCCTCGTACACCGGGTCGGTCACCATGCCCTCCGTGCGGGCGGCGAGCCGCATCGCGTCGAGGGTCGCCGCGTCCGGGAGGCCGTAGGTGCCCGCGTGATAGCGCGCGTCCAGCTCGATGTCGGAGTCCTTGACCTCTGCCTGCACGCCGATGAGTTCGGCCGTCCCGCGCGTGATCCTGGCGATCTGCTCGCGGGTGCGGTCGGGATCGGCGGAGGCGTCGATGCCCAGGACACGGCGGGGGCGCTCGCCCTCCTCCGCGAGCGCGGCGAATCCGGCGACCATGCCCGCCTGCGTGGACCCGGTCACCGAGCAGACCACGACGGTGTCGAAGAAGACCCCCAACTCCGCCTCCTGCTCGGACACTTCGTATGCCCAGCGGGCGAAGCCCAGGCCGCCCAGCCGGTGCTCGGAACAGCCCGCCGGGATCGCGTACGGCCTGCCGCCCGCCTCCTCGACCTCGCGCACCGCCCGCTCCCAGCTCTCCTTGACGCCGATGCCGAATCCGGCGCGCACGAGGCGCACGTCGGCGCCCGCGAGCCTGCTGATGAGGATGTTGCCGACCTTGTCGTACACGGAGTCGGGCCAGTCGACCCAACTCTCCTGGATCAGCACGCACTTGAGCCCGGCGCGGGCGGCGACCGCCGCGACCTGGCGGGTGTGGTTGGACTGGACGCCGCCGATCGACACGAGGGTGTCGCAGCCCTGCGCGAGCGCGTCGGCGACCAGATACTCCAGCTTGCGCGTCTTGTTGCCGCCGTACGCGATGCCGGAGTTGCAGTCCTCCCGCTTGGCCCAGAGCGCGGCGCCGCCGATGTGGTGGGTGAGGCGGTCCAGGGGGTGCACGGGTGAGGGGCCGAAGAGGAGGGGGTAGCGGGCGTAGGAGTCGAGGAGCGCGGACACGGGGCCTCCGGGAGGTTCAGGGGTGGGCGAGCTCTTCCAGGACGCGCCAGATCTCCGTGGTGACGGCCGCCGCCGCGTCCGGGTCGCCGTCCGCGCAGGCTTCGATGAGCCGCTCGTGCAGTTCGGCGGAGCCGCAGGTCACGCCCTCGGCGAAGCGCTGCCGCGCCAGACGGCGGATGAGGGGGGTGTAGCGCGTGATGGTGGCCGCCGCCGCGCTGTTGCCGCAGGCCGCGACGAGGACGCCGTGCAGGTCGTCGTCGGCCCGCAGGGCGCCCTCCACGTCGCCGGACGCGACGGCCGCCGCGAACCCGCGGTTGGCTTCCCGCATCGCGTAGAGGTCCGTTGGCGCCAGGCGGGGCACCGCGGCGCGGGCCACGAGTTCGTGCATGGCGCGGACGACGGCCGCCGCGTCCCTGACGCCGGCCGCGTCCAGCGGTGTCACCCGGGTGTGGCTCTGCGGTTTGGTCTCCAGGAGTCCCTCGTCGACGAGCCGTGAGAACGCCTCGCGGACGGGCGCGCGGGACAGGCCGAGCGAGGCGGCCAGGTCGGCGTCCCGCACGACGCTGCCCGGCGGGATGTCCCCGCCGACGATCGCGTCACGGATCGATGCGTACGCCTGGTCCCTCAGGAGGGTGCGGCGCACCGGTTGCATGGCTCCCATGAACTGAAATGTTAGATACCAATTCCCGTGACGGACAAGAGCCTTGCCTCACTTCCGCACCCACGGCCAGTCGCTCGACGAGCCCGCTTCGAGCAGCTGCACCATCCGGAAGGCCGCGTCCGAAAGCCCCCCGAACACATGGCGGTTGCCCGTGCCGGACTTGCCGTGGCCCACCCGGTAGCCCGCGAGGTTCCAGGTGTAGACCGGGATGTGCGCCGGGACCTGCTCGGTCGGGTCGCCGTGGCAGTCGTACGTCACCTGCTCGTCGGTGACGATCAGGACGCGGTCGTGGTTCTTGTAGAAGCGGCGCACCGCCTCGGTGGTGTTCGTGCCGCCGAGGTCGCCGAAGCGCCCGAGCACCTTCAGGACGGACTCGCCCTTGCGGTACTTCACCCGGGCGCTGCCCGTGCCGAACTCGACCAGGTCCGCGTCCGCCGCCCGCAGTGCGAGCGCCGTGCCGAAGACCGCCGCCGCGTCCGCGCGGTTGAGCTGCGAGCGGGCCGAGAGCGGCGACCACATCGAGCCGGAGCGGTCGACCAGGATCAGCGAACGGCCGGGCAGCGCGGGCACGTTGGCCAGCGAGTGGCCGAGCGCCCGCTCCAGCGGGTACGCCCAGCGCAGCGACGGCGCGTGCCGGTACGCGGCGAGGTAGCGGAAGGGGAACTGCCGCGAGCGCGCGACCTCCGCCGGGTCCGCGAGCTTCGCCGCGACGACGCCCGCGACCTCGTCCGAGACGCCTGCCTCGTCGAAGTTGCGCAGGTTGCGCACGAGCGCCATCGCGCCCATGGACGGAATGACCGCTTCCCAGGCCGCCTTGTCCATCGGACCCTGCAGCCAGCCCGCCAGCGCCTCCCAGGTCATGCCCGCCACCGCGAGCCGCTCGGCGCCGCCCGCGCCGGTGACCACCGCACGCCGCTCGGCGACCGGCAGGGCCATCAGCTCGCGGTGTGCGGCCAGGATGCGGGCGGCGGCGGGCGGGACGGCGGTGTCGGGGTGGTGGCGGCGGTCGAGCGCGTACCGGAAGAGGTCGCCCTGCCACGGCTTGTCCGGGTCGGGCGCGGCGTGCACGAGGTTGAGGATGTCGCCGATGCGGTAACCCTTGGCGGCCGTGTCGTACTTGAGCAGGGCCTTCTCGCCGTACAGCCGGCGCACCGCGTCGGCGATGCCGCGCTTGACGGGCTTGGGGACGTTCCGGCCGTACGTCGCCGTCCAGTACCCGAGCAGCTCGCCGGGCTCGTCCGGGCGGCGCAGCACGGAGTCGACGACCCGGCGGTTGGCGGGCCCTTCGGTGGCGCCCGCGTCGAGGCGCGCCTTCACGTACTCGGCGGCGCCGACGATCGAGGCCGTGCGCATGTTGCCGTCGCCGCGCAGCCAGCCGAGCAGGCCCGCGGTCCACTCCGGGTCCTCTACGGCGAGGCGTCGCACGAGCGCGGAGAACCGGTCGTCGCGGTCGGCGCCGTTCTCGTAAAAGGTCTGCTGGGAGACGAAATTCGCCACCGCGAGCAGAAAGAGCTCGGAGCGCGGGTCACGCAGGTGACCTCGGCCGCCCTGGTGGGTCGGCGCGGTGCGTCCATTCGACTTCACGACGGAAGTGACGAGTGCCTTCGCGGACTTGGTGTTGAAGCGTGCCATGTGAATTCCCCCGAATTCAGAATTACTGGGGGAGGCAGCACAGCAGAAGGGCTGAGCCTCCCGAGATCAAAGTGGCCGCGGCGTGGATTCTTTGAAGGAAGGAGCCGCTTCCGGCGCACCGGGAGGTGCGTGACATGAAAAAGTCCTGGGTGCCCAGAGCGAGTGGGAGTAAGTCCTGCCCTCGCACCCGGACCGGATTCACATTAGGAGAGCGAACTGGCGGGGCACCAATGCTTTTCCGCTGCAACCGTACGATGGCTCACAGGCGTCGCACAGATCGTCCGTTGGGTGCGGTCGAGGCGGAGGGGGATGCCGGGGCATGGCACGGACGGCGAGGGATGAGCCGGTCGAGTTCGGCGGGTTCCGGATCGTCGCGCCGATCGGCGAGGGCGGGATGGGGCGGGTGCGGCTCGCCCGTTCCGCGTCCGGGCGGCTCGCGGCGGTCAAGACGGTGCACGAACACCTGGCGGCGGACCCGGAGTTCAGGGAGCGTTTCCGCAGGGAGACCGTGGCCGCGCGCGCCGTCGTCGGGCCCTTCACCGCGGCGGTGCTCGCCGCCGATCCGGACGCGGCGCAGCCGTGGCTGGCCACGGAGTTCTGCGCGGGCCCCGGTCTGACGGCGGCCATCGCCGCGCACGGCCCCCTCGGCGCCGCCGATCTCGCCGCGCTGGGCGCGGCCCTCGCGGAGGCGCTGGCCGGGGTGCACGCGGCGGGACTCACGCACCGCGACCTGAAACCGTCGAACATCGTCATCGGCCGCGACGGCCCGAAGGTCCTCGACTTCGGCATCGCCAAGAGCGCGGCCGACGAGAGCCTGACCGCCGCCGACGAGGCGATCGGCTCGCCCGGCTTCATCGCCCCCGAGCAGCTGGCCCGTGACGGCAGGCCCGGCCCCGCGGCCGACGTGTTCGCCCTCGGCGCGGTCCTCACGCTCGCCGCCACGGGCCGCGCCCCGTTCGGCACCGGCGGCGCCCCCGCGGTCCTGTACCGCACGCTGCACGACGAGCCGGACCTGGAGGGCGTGCCGGGCGCTCCCTGGCACACGTTCCTGGGCCGCTGCCTGGCCCGCGCCCCGGCGGACAGACCGACGGTCGGCGAGGTCCTCGCCTGGTGCGCGGCGCGCTCGGACGCGGCACCGTGGTGGGAGCGGGAGCCGATCGCGGGCCTGGTCCGCCGCCACGAGGACGAGACAGCGGAGCTGGTCGGGCGCCTGGAGGAGCCGCGGCCCGCGGGAACCCCGCCCCGGGACCTCGCGCGGGACCGCGTCCCGTCCGCCGCTCCTCGGCTCGCGTCCCCGTCACGCCGGCGCCTCTTCGCCTGGACCGGCGCGGCCATCGCCACCGCGGGCGTCGCCACCGCCACCGCCGTCGCGCTCAGCCAGGGCGGCGAAGGCGGCGGCTCGGCCGGGAAACCGGGTGCGCCCGGCGCACGGCTGCCGAAGGGACGGGTGCGGTGGAAGACCGGGATCGGTGAAATCACCTACGGGGGATCGCTGTTGCGCAAGGGGGACGATCTGTACGTCGTCGACGACGCGGCCGTCACCCGGGTGGACGCGGCGACCAGCACCGTACGCTGGGAGTATCCGGCAAAGAACCTGCGGGGCGTGGACGTCCGCGGCGATCTGGTCTACGTCCTGCACGACCCGCTCTTCGAACCCGAACTCCTCGCCCTGCACAGGGCCACGGGCCGCAAGGCCTGGGACTCGGGCCTGCTCTCCCGCAACCCCCACCGCCCCCGGCCCGTGTTCGGGAAGCCCGGCGAACAGGAGGGGAACAAGGGCCAGTTGATCGTGGCGGGCGACGTGGTCTGTCTGCTCACCTACGCCGCGTACGGCACCATCCAGGCGCGGCGCACCGCCTGGGGCCGGAAGTGGCGGGCGTACGGCTTCGACGCCCGTACGGGAGAGCCTCTCTGGTTCCACGGCGGCGGCGCGGGTGAGGTGATCAGCTCCGACCAGGCGGGCGGACGCATCGCCCTGGCCGTCTCGGCGAACCCCGGCATGCCCGGCACGGACGTGTACGCGCAGGGCGATCCGCTGATCGTCCTGCGGGCCGCGCGCGGCACGGTGGAGAAGGAGATCGGGGGCGGCGCGGTGTACCCGCACGTCCACCCCGGAGCCAAGGGGACGCGCTACTACGGGCAGCGCGGGAAGATCCGGGCCGTCGACCTGTCCACCGGCCGCACCCGCTGGACCCGCGCCGCGGACACCGCGCCGGACGTCACCCCGACCGCCGCGAACGGCCTGGTGCACGCTCCCTCGCCGGACGGCGTCCGCGCGTACGACGCTACGTCGGGCGCGGTCCGCTGGACCCGCACGGGCTATCGCGTACTGGACGGGACGCCGCTCGTCGCGGACGGCCTGGTGTACGTCGCCGGTCCGGAACCCGGCGGCTCGGGCCGGCCGGTCTGGGGCCTGTACGCCCTGGACGCGGCGACGGGCGATCCGCGGTGGGGACTCGCCCTGGACGCCGTCAGCTCCGTCGACGTCGCCACCGCCGGCACGGGCCTCGTCCACCTGTGCGCGGACGGCACCCTGTACGCGATCACCGGCCCGGACCGGCCATGACGGCTGACCGCCCCACCCGCCACCCGCCCGTGCCCGGCAACCCGGAGCGTCCATGACGACAGCACCCCACGGCGAGACGCACCCCGCCCTGCCCGGAACCCCGCTCCTGCCCGGTGACCCGATCCGTCTCGGTGGGCATCGCATCGTGCGGCGGCTCGGGGCCGGGGGGATGGGGCAGGTCTACCTGGGGCGGAGCCCCGGTGGGCGGCTCGTCGCCGTGAAGACCGTGCACGAGCACCTCGCCGCCGATCCGCACTTCAGGGAGCGGTTCCGTCGGGAGGCCACCGCCGCGCGGGCCGTGACCGGGGCGCATACCGCTGCCGTGCTCGACGCCGATCCGGACTCCGCGGTGCCGTGGCTCGCCACGGCCTTTCTCCCGGGGCTGACCCTGCGTCAGGCCGTGGCCGCCGGTGCGCCCTTCGGGGCGGGCGTCACCCGGTCGCTCGGGGCACATCTCGCCGAGGCCCTGGCCGCCATTCACGCGGCGGGCATCGTGCACCGTGACCTCAAGCCGTCGAACGTCCTGCTCACCGCCGAGGGGCCCCGCGTCATCGACTTCGGCATCGCGCGCGCCGCGGGCGACCGGGTGCTCACCGAGGCGGGCTCGATGATCGGCACTCCGGGGTTCATGGCCCCGGAGCAGATCGACGGGGCTCCCGTCGGTCCGCCCGCCGACGTGTTCGCGCTCGGCGCCGTCCTCACCTTCGCCGCGTCCGCAGAGCATCCCTTCGGCTCCGGGCCCGTGGCGGTGCTGCTCTACCGCGCCACGCACGAGGAGCCCGACCTCACCGGCGTACCGGAGCAGGGCGGGCTGCGCGGGCTCGTCGCGGAGTGCCTGCGCAAGGACCCGGCACTGCGGCCGTCCGTGGCCGACGTCCTGGCGCGGGCCGCCGATCCCGCCGCCCACCTGTGGTGGCGTGAGGAGCCACTGCGGTCCCTGATATCCCCCGGCCGCCCGCGCGCCACCGGACCGGACACGGAACCCGCCGGGTCGGGCACGGAACCCCCCGGGGCGGGCACGGAACCCCCCGGGCCGGGCAAGGAACCCACCCGGCCCGAACCCGTCGACCGTGCCGCCGCCATCGCCGCCGCCGTCCGTTCCGAGCGCCGCGGGACCCTCACCCGGCGCTCCCTCCTGACCGCCACCGGCGCGGGCTTCGCCGGGCTCCTGGGGTACGGGATCTCGCACTCGTCGCCGGACGAGGGCGGGGACGACGAGGACGCCGGGCTGCGCGTCGAGAAGGGTTCGCGGCGCCCCGGCAAGGTCCGGTGGACGCTGCGCACCGACGGCGGCACCATCGACGCCGCCCTGCTCGGCGGGTCCACCCTGCTCGTGCACGGGACCAAGCCCTACAGCAGCACCGAGGGCCTGGTCCGCGCCGCCGACACCCGCACCGGCGCCCGGCGCTGGCAGTCGTTCGAGGCCACCGTCAAGGCGCCGACGATGTGGGGCGTGGCCGATGGCATACTGATCACGCCCGAACTCACCGACGAGGTAAGGGACTTGACCACCGGCGAGCCGTGGAGTCCGGAAGGCGCCTGGTCACCGGGCACCCGGTGGTTCGCCGTCGCCGGTCGGCGCCTGGTCGCCCTGGGGAACAAGAAGAACAGCACCACCGAACTGACCCTGCGCTCCCGCGCGCTGCCCGGGGGCGGATCCCCCTGGGCCCTGGACGACGGCGTCGTGGACTGGCAGAAGCCCGCGGTCTCCGGTTCGGCACTGTTCCTCGCGCCGACGCCGTCGCCGGTCGGCGGCAAGCCGCTCTGCCTGGACGCCACGACCCGGCGCGCACTCTGGACGTACGAGGGACTCGCGGACGATGACCAGGTCCTCACCGCCCCCGTCACGCCGGCCGCCGGCCGGTTCGCGCTGCTCACCGAGGACAGCGCGCTGCACGTCGTCGACGTGCGCGACGGCCGTCGGCTGCACCGCAGGGACATGAAGGTCTCCGCAGGTCGCGGCAGCACCGCCCTCGGCCACGTCCCCGGCACCGGCGGGCGCCCCGGCACCGGCCTCCTCCTCGCCGGCGGGGCGGGGCGGCTCATCGGCTTCGATCCGATGGACGGAGAGATCCGATGGGCCTTCCCCACGGCCGGGCTCGCCGCCAGCTGGCGCCGGCTGCCCGGCGGCGGGCACGGCCCCGTCACCGCCGACGGCGTCCTGCTGCACTGGGCCGACGAGAAGACCCTGCAGGCCATCGACCTCACCAGCGGCAAGAGCCGGTGGCTGGAGACGTTCGGCGCGACCGCCCAGCTCCCCCCGGCCGTCGCGGACGGCACCGTCTACGCCACCGCGGGCCGCGTCTGCAGGGCCCTGACCCTGCGTGGCGGCAAGGTGATCGAGGAGTGGCCGGTGGACGGCGACATCACCGATCTCGCCGCCGACGCCTCCGGGTGGTACGCGCGGATCGACGGCGGCTCCGTGCGCGCCGTCAACGCCGCCCGAGCCGTCAGTGGCGCTGGCGCCGCCACGGCCCCGTGATCGCCAGCATGATGCCGGGCGTCTGGATGTTGGCGTAGAGCGTCTTGCCGTCGGGTGAGAACGTGACGCCGGTGAATTCGCTGTAGGAGGGCTTCTCGGGGGTGCCCGCGTTGAGTTCGTTGCGTGCGATCGGGTACGTGCGGCCGCGCTCGGTCGCCCCGAAGAGGTGCTGGATGCCGTCGCCGTCCTCGGCGATGACGAGGCCGCCGTACGGCGAGACGGTGATGTTGTCCGGGCCGTCGTAGGCGCCGTCCTTGGCGGGGTCCGGGTTGACGCCGAGCAGGACCTTGAGGGTGAGGGTGCGGCGCGCCGGGTGGTAGAACCACACCTGTCCGTCGTGCTGGACGGGGCTCTCGTCGCGGGCGAACGAGGCGACGATGTAGGCGCCGCCGTCGCCCCACCACATGCCTTCGAGCTTGCGGGCGCGCGTGATGTCGCCGTCGTCGAACTGCTCGCGCACCGGGACCGTGCGGGCGTCGCGGTCGGGCACCTCGACCCAGTCCACTCCGTAGACGGTGCCGATCTTGGTGGCGCGGGACAGGTCGTCCACGAAGCGGCCGCCGGAGTCGTAGCACTTGGGCGCCTTCAGTACGCCCGCGTCGTCGGAGAGGGTGCGCAGCTTGCCGCGGCCGTGCTTGAAGCCGTGGGGCGGGGTCCAGCGGTAAAACAGGCCGTTGGGCTCGTCGGCGTCCTCGGTGAGGTAAAGGTGACCGCGCTTGGGGTCGACGACGACGGCCTCGTGGGCGTAGCGGCCCAGCGCCTTGACGGGCTTGGGGGCGCGGTTGGCACGCCGGTCGTAGGGGTCGACCTCGAAGACGTAGCCGTGGTCCTTGGTCATGCCGTTCTGGCCGGCCTTGTCCTCGGTCTCCTCGCAGGTGAGCCAGGTGCCCCAAGGAGTGCTGCCGCCCGCGCAGTTGGTGGCGGTGCCCGCGATGCCGACCCACTCGGCGACGTGTCCGTCGCGGCGGACCTCGACGACGGTGCAGCCGCCGGACGCGGCCGGGTCGTAGACGAGGCCCTCGGTCAGCGGGACCGGGTGCGGCCACTTGGAGCGGGGGCCGCTCAGCTCGTGGTTGTTGACGAGCAGCGTCACGCCGCGCGGGCCCTCGAAGGCGGCCGTGCCGTCGTGGTTGGACGGCGTGAACTCGCCGGTCTCCAGCTTCGTCTTCCCACTGTGGGTGAGCACGCGGTACGAGAATCCGGCGGGCAGCGCGAGCAGGCCCTTCGGGTCGGGGACGAGGGGGCCGTAGCCGGGGGCGCCGCCGAGCAGGTCGGCCCCGTCGTCCGCCGTGTCCTCGGCGGCGAGCGCGCCGGGCGCGGTGGCGAGCGCGCCGACGCTGCCGGCCAGCGCGACCCCCGCACCGGTGATCGCGGAGCGTCTGGCGAAGTCCCTGCGGGTGAGCGGCATGATGTCTCCTGAGGCGCGTACGAGCGGGCTGCGGGCTGACTGTGTACGTGCTGCGACGCTCGGCCTGCGTACGTCGAGGTGTGCTTCCCGTTTCGGCCGGGCTGCTGTCGGCGTCACGTTCCCGCTCACGTATAAACGGCGGTTGAACGCCGTCCGACGTCGAGGGGCCTCCTTCCATGAATCTGCCTGCCACCGGCCGCCGTGTCCTGATCAGCGGAGCCTCCCGAGGACTGGGCAGAGCCCTCGCACAGGCCTTCGCGGAGAACGGTGACCGTGTCGCGGTGCACTACGGCTCGCGCGAGGAGGACGCGCGCGCGACCCTCGCGTCCCTGGCGGGCGACGGCCACGTGCTGGTGGGCGGGGACCTGTCGGATCCGGCGGGCGCGGCGGACGTCGCCGAGCGGGCCGCCGCCGTGGCCGGGGGGCTCGGAGGCCTCGACGTACTGGTCAACAACGCCGCCGTGAATCTGCCGCACCCCCTCGCCGACACCTCGTACGAGGACTGGGCGGACCTCTGGCAGCGGCACGTGGCGGTGAACCTCCTGGCCACCGCGAATCTCAGCCATCTGGCGGCCCGCCGGATGATCGACCAGGGCACGGGGGGCCGGATCGTGAACATCGGCTCGCGCGGCGCGTTCCGCGGGGAGCCCGACCACCCGGCGTACGGGGCGACCAAGGCGGCCGTCCACGCGCTCGGCCAGTCCCTCGCGGTGTCGCTGGCGCCGTACGGGATCGCGGTGGCGTCGGTCGCGCCCGGCTTCTTCGAGACGGAGCGGGTCGCCCACCGGCTGAGCGGCGACGAGGGCGCGGCGATCCGCGCGCAGAGCCCGTTCGGGCGTGCGGGCACGGCGGAGGAGATCGCCGCGGCGGTGCTGTGGCTCGCGTCGCCGGTCGCGGAGTGGGCGTCGGGCACCGTCCTGGACCTCAACGGCGCTTCACATCTGCGCACCTGAACGAGAGGGCGGAAGAGACTTCGTAAACAAGGTCAACAGGCGTGAATCACCCGCAAAGCCAAGATTTCGTGCAGAACGCCTTGACCCGCCATCCACACGGCAATAGACATCCCCTACCTGCATCACCCGTTGGGGGAGGCGAGCCGCGTGGACGCTTCGCAGGCACGCAGCCTCCATGAGGACCGGCTGATGAAGCTGGCCAATGTCACCGGCGTCGGCATCGGGAGGGACGAGCACTCGGGGGCGGACGTCATCGTCGTGTTCGTCACCCGCAAAGTGCCCCGTGACCGGCTCCGGGAAGAAGACGTGGTTCCGGAAGTGCTCGAAGGCGTCCCCGTGCGCGTACTCGCCATCGGCGAGCCCGCGGCGCAGTAGGACGGCCTGCGCGAGCGGACCGGAACTCCACCCTTCAACCAAGGGGAAGAGGTGGTCTGGCGTGGTGAGCCAGCCCGAATTGATGCGCGGACCCACCGGCGGTCAGCTCAGCGACAGCTCGCGCCAGCAGGCGACAGGGGACTTCCTGGGCCCCCAGACGTCCCTGGCCAACGTCGTCGGCTTCGGCCACGGCGTGAAGTGGACCGATGGCGAGCCCACGGGCGAACCCGCGGTCATCGTGTTCGTGACCCAGAAGGTCTCGGAGTCCATGCTCCCGGAGCGGGACGTCATCCCCGCCCAGATGGACGACGGCACCCCCACCGACGTCGTGGCCGTCGGCCACATCGCCGCACAGCGCCAGCAGCGCAAGGCCGGCCGCACCGACGACCGCTCGGTGACGTACGGACCCGACGGCGGCGTGAGCGAGCAGCTCTCGGGCATCTCGCAGCCCATGCTGGAAGAGCTCGGCGGGCTCGGCTCGTTCGAGCCGCAGCTCCTCAAGCGCCGGATGCGCCCATGCCCCTCCGGCGCCTCGGTCGGCAACGTACGCGTGACGGCCGGCACGCTCGGCAGCGTGGTCTACGACTTCCTGCCCGGCGCCTCCGTCGACCCGCCGGGCTCCGGCCTCGGCGTACCGGCGAAGTTCTACATCCTCTCCAACAACCACGTGCTCGCCGACTCCAACCGCGCCCAGCTGGGCAGCGCGATCGTGCAGCCGGGTGTCTTCGACGGCGGCCAGGACCCGGCCGACCGCATCGCGACCCTGGAGCGCTTCATCACGATCCAGTTCGCCCCGCAGATTCCGCTGGAGCGGCACAACAACGTCGTCGACGCCGCGCTCGGCACCGTCGACTTCCAGGACGCGACCCGCGAGACGTACTTCAGCGGTGCGCCGCGCGCCTGGCGCCGCAAGGCGAACGTCGCGGTCGGCGACCTGGTGAAGAAGACCGGCCGTACGACCAACATCTCCTTCGGCCGGATCATCGCCGTCGACGCGACCATCGACGTCAACTACGGCACGGCGGGCACCGCCCGCTTCAAGGACCAGATCCTGACGACGAACATCTCGGCGGGCGGCGACTCGGGGTCCCTGGTGACCTCGCTCGACAACGTCGCGCTCGGCCTGCTGTTCGCCGGTTCCTCGACCGTCACCGTGCTCAACCACTTCGAGAACGTCCGCGCGCTGCTGCGGGTCGAGGTCTCCGAACAGCTGGCCTGACCGGTCGCACCACGAGAGGAGGGCTTTCATGACCACTCAGGCACGCAAGCAGAAGGGCCAGGCCCGCGCGGAGCACCGCTTCCACAATCCGCAGGGCGCCGAGGTCAAGACGCGCGACGAGGCGTTCGCCGCGCCCCAGGAGGTGTCCGCCGAGGCGGTCGCCACCACGTCCAAGCTGGAGCTGCACAACGGCGCGATCACCTTCGCCATGGAGGTGAAGTTCAACCCGAACACCTACCCGCACGTGGTGACGGGCGGCCAGATCACCTCCGGCATCTGCGGCGCTCCGTGGGACATCACGGGCGGCTTCATCGGCGACACGATCCGCCTGGACGCCAAGCGCACGGGCCAGGGGTCCTGCGCCAACACGATCACGATCGTCGGCGAGTACCAGAACCCTCCGGCGTACCGGGGGACGTACGGCTTCGACGGCGCGACGTCGTCGTTCAAGCACACGACGCTGTACCAGTGCTGAGCTGACCGCTCGGTGCGTCGAGTACCGGCCGGGCTGGAATTCCAGCCCGGCCGGTATCGCATCACATGCCTTGCTGCGACCGCGCCTTGAACGCCGCCTTGCGGGCTTCCTTGGCCACCTTCTTGTCGGGGTGCAGCCGCCCCATCGCCTCCAGTACGTCCGCGGTGGCGGGGTGCTCGACCCGCCAGGCCGCGGCGAAGAACCCGCTGTGCTGCCGGGAGAGCCCCTCCACGAGGCCCTGCAGCTCGTCCGAGTTGCCCTCGGCGGCGAGCTGCGCCGCGATCGTGTCGATCGTCAGCCAGAAGACCATCGCCTCGGGCGGCGCGGGCACGTCCGCGGCCCCGTGCTCGGCCAGCCAGACCCGGGCGAGCCCACCGAGCTCGGCGTCGTCGAGCACCTCGCGCAGGGCGGGCTCCGCCTCACGGCCCACCAGCGAAAGCGCCTGCTGGCACCGGAGCCGCCGCAGCGGCGCACCCTCGTCGCCGCCCCGCGCGGCGGCCAGCAACTCCCGTGCCGCGTCCAGCGGTTCGTGCCGGGCGAGCCACAGCTCGATCTCGGCCTGCGCGGCGGCCTGCGGGAAACCGGCCGTCCCTTCGAGCAGCGCGTCGGCGCCCTTGTCCGCGAGATCACCGACGGCGGGCGCGTCCACGCCCGCCTCCAGCATCCGCGCCCTGATGCCGTACACGCCGAGCGGGGTGAGGCGGACCATGCCGTACCGCGTGACGTCCTCGTCGTCGTCCGGCAGCGGGGCCTCGGCCTCGTCGATGTCGACCATGAGGGCCTCGTCGACCGGCTGGTACTCGACGACCCCCAGCGGCTCGAAGAGCCGGAACTGGTCGTCGAGCTTCATCATCGCGTCCGACACCTGCTCCAGGATGTCGTCCGTCGGCTCGCCCATGTCGTCGGGCACGATCATCGACGCGGCGAGCGCGGGCAGCGGCACCGGGCCATCGCCCGCCCCGGCGTCCCCGGCGGTGAGCAGGTACAGGTTGCCGAGCACGCCGTCCAGGAAGTCCGCCTCCGCCTGGGGGTCCCAGCCGAGCTCCTCGAAGTCGATCTCGCCGTTCTCCTCAAGGACGTCCAGGAGGTTGTCCATGTCGGGCACGGTCGCGTCCCCGTACACGGTGTCCAGGGCGCCGAGCCAGACGGCGAGGATGTCCTGCGGGCTGCCGGAGGTGAGCGCGGCGAGGTCCTCGCCCGGGGTCACCGTGCCCTGCGCGTCCGCTCCGTCGGGGCCCTCCTCCTCGTCGCCGTCCGTGACGTCCACCAGGCCCGTGTCGACGGCCACGCGCCAGGCCTCGCTCGCGTGCGCGGCGGCGTCCGGGTCGTCCGCCGCGAGGCCAAGCTCGGCGGCGGCGGCGGGCAGCTGCTCCTCGATGAGTTCACCGCCCGCACCGACGCGCGTCTGGGGGCCCGCCCAGCGGGCGAGCCGCGCGGCGCGGGAGAGCAGCGGCGTGGCGAGCGCGGCCCGCGCGAGTTCCGCTTCGGAGTGCAGCAGCACCGGCGGCAGGGTGGCGGGACTTACGGACATCGGCTGGTTCTCCTCCGAAGGATGGGGCCTCCCCTGCTCGAGCGAAGTCGGGAGCCTGGGGAAGGGTCGGCTGGGCTGAAGCCTAGACGGATTTGGACCCATGCCGCCCGGTTCATGTCCCTGTCAGAAGACATACACGGTGAGAACACCCGCCGAACCTTGACAACTCCCCTGGCCACACAAGAGATTGACGCGCGTAGAACGTGGTGGGCGTCCGCCGGTCCACCTCGCTCGCTCCTTACGTGCTCACCCCTCATATACGTACTCACCCTCATCCGGAGTCTCTCCATGCCGTACATATCCCGCGCCACCCGGCCCACCGTGAGATCCGCGGCCGTCTCCACCGTCGTGGCCACCGCCCTCGCGGCCGGTCTGCTCGCCGTGAGCTCCTCGTCCGCGTCCGCCGCCGAGGTCCGCGTCCACGACATCCAGGGCACCACCCGCCTCTCGCCCCTCGCGGGGCAGCAGGTCACGGACGTGACGGGCATCGTGACCGGCGTCCGCTCGTACGGCTCGAAGGGCTTCTGGCTCCAGGACCCGAAGGCCGACACCGACCCCGCGACCAGCGAGGGCGTCTTCGTCTACACGGGGTCGGCGGCGCTGACGGTGAAGGCCGGTGACGCGGTCCGCGTCTCGGGGACCGTCAGCGAGTACGTCCCCGGCGGCGAGGCCTCCGGCAACCAGTCCCTGACCCAGCTCACCAAGCCGACGGTGACGGTCGAGTCGTCCGGCAACGCGCTGCCCGCGCCGGTCACGGTGCACGCCAAGTCGGTGCCCTCCGCGTACGCGCCCGACGGCGACCCGGCGGACGGGGGCAGCGTCAACGGGCTCCGGCTGGAGCCCCGCTCGTACGCCCTGGACCTGTACGAGTCCCTGGAGGGCATGAACGTACGCGTCGGCACCTCGCGCGTGGTCGGCGCCACGGATCCGTACTCGGAGCTGTGGATCACCGTGAAGCCGCACGAGAACCCGAACCGGCGCGGCGGCACGGTGTACAAGTCCTACGACGACCAGAACACCGGCCGCCTGCAGATCCAGCAGCTGGCCCCGGTCTCCGAGCAGCCCTTCCCGAAGGCGAACGTCGGCGACGCGCTGTCCGGCGGCGCCGAAGGGCCCCTGGACTTCAACCAGTTCGGCGGTTACACGCTGGTCGCGCGGACGCTCGGCAAGGTCACGGACAAGGGTCTCGTCCCGGAGAAGACGCGGCGCCAGGCCAAGGGTGAGCTCGCCGTCGCGACGTACAACGTCGAGAACCTCGACCCGGGCGATCCGCAGACGAAGTTCGACGCGCTGGCCGGGGCCGTCGTCTCGAACCTCGCGTCGCCCGACATCCTCGCCCTGGAGGAGATCCAGGACGACAACGGCGCGAAGAACGACGGGACCGTCTCGGCGGAGGCGACCCTGAAGAAGTTCACGGACGCGATCGTCGCGGCGGGCGGGCCCCGCTACGAGTGGCGGTCCATCGACCCGGAGAACAACAAGGACGGCGGGGAGCCGGGCGGCAACATCCGCCAGGTGTTCCTCTTCAACCCCGAGCGGGTCTCCTTCACGGACCGGGGCGCCGGGGACGCGACGACGGGCACGGGTGTCGTGCGGTCCTCCGGCGGGCGCGCCGCGCTGACGCTCTCCCCCGGGCGCGTCGACCCCGCGAACACCGCGTGGGCGGACAGCCGCAAGCCGCTGGCCGGTGAGTTCGGCTTCCGTGGGCGCAGTGTGATCGTGGTCGCCAACCACTTCGGGTCGAAGGGCGGCGACGAGGGCCTCACGTCGCGGCATCAGCCGCCGGTGCGCTCGTCGGAGGCGAAGCGGCTGCGGCAGGCCCAGTCGGTGAACGCCTTCGTGCGGGACGTGCGGAAGGTCCAGAAGGGCGCGGACGTGGTGGTCGTCGGCGACGTGAACGACTTCGAGTTCTCGGCGACGACGACGGCGCTGGAGGCGGGCGGCGCACTGAAGTCCGCCGTCAAGTCCCTTCCCCGGTCCGAGCGTTACTCGTACGTGTACCAGGGGAACTCCCAGGTCCTTGACCAGATCCTGACGAGTCCCGGGGTCGGCAGCGGCTTCGCGTACGACAGCGTGCACATCAACGCGGAGTTCGCGGAGCAGAACAGCGACCACGACCCGCAGGTGCTGCGGTTCCGCCCGTAGGACGCGCAGGACTCCCGGGGCTGCTGCTCGGGCGCTACGCGTAGAGCCTGAGCAGCCAGTCCCGCCAGGCCATTTCGGTGCCCTTGGCATCGGCCTGCGGCGCGAAGTCGTGGATGCTGATGCCCACCGGGGCACCGAAGTGGTTGCGGCCGAAGAAGCGGTAGAGCGCGGTGTCGGTGCGCAGGCCGATGAAGTGCCGGCTGCGGAAGTCGACCATCGCGTCGAGGGATTCGCCGGGGGCGTCCACGCGCACGCGGGCGCCTTCGGACGCGTCGTCGGGCAGGGCCAGGCGGCGGCCCAGCTTCGTGAAGGCGTCCGGGGCCGTGGAGGGGGCGGGGCCGTCGAGGGTGGTGAAGGTGACGGGGAGGCCCGTGAAGTGCGTGAGGTACTGGCGCAGGGTGTGCAGGTAGAAGTCGGTGTGCTTGCTGGCCCCGTCGTACTGGTTGTCCCAGTCACCGGTGAGGATGCCGCTGTGTACGTAGCGGACCCATGAGCGGCGGCCGCCGTCGCGGGGCTCGATGGTGCGGTCGAGCTGGTTGAGGGTCTGGCCCGGTGGGAGGCCTTCGGGGTTGTCGGCACGGTCCGTGAGGCGGTGCGGTGGCTCCCAGTGGGTGACGACACCGCCGAAGGGGGCGGCGCCGCCTTCGCGGGGTTCGTACTCCGCCAGGGGCCACAGCCAGCCGCCGGTGCCGGTGGTGAACGCGTCCCAGACCTCGGCAGGAGAGGCATCGACCTCGAATTCCCGCTCGATCTCGAACTCCTTGCCGGTGGTCATGGTGGCTCCTTAAGCTCGCACGCCCCCTCGCGCGGGCCGCCGGGGCCGAGGTACGGAAAACGCCCGCCCCGCGCGGGGATTCCACCGTCCCACCGGCCAATATTTTCGTCCAGGGGACGGCCGGGCGCCCGGCGCCCCGGATGTTCAGCGCACCGGTTCGAAGCCGTACGCCAGGCGATACCTGCCCTCCACGGGCAGCCCGTCGCCGCTCTCCCACTCCTCGTGGCGGATCACCCGCTCGCCGTCCGTCGTCACGTGGAAGTGGACGCCGATCAGCCCCGGCGCCGCCTCCGGCAGCCCCGTGTCCCCCTCGGTGATCACGATCGCCCCGGCCACCCGCTCGTCACCGGCCGCCCGTGCCACTCCGCCCCGCAGCCGCGTCCTGTGCAGCCCCAGCCGTTCGATGCCCGGCACGGCCCTGTCGATGTCGGCGTTCCGCTCGTCCCTGTGGCGGGCGAAGAACTCCTGGTACGCCTCCTCGTCACGCCAGTGCGAGCGGTGCGCCAGCGTCGAGCCGTCCGCACCGGCGTACACGGTGTACGAGAGCAGGCCCTCGTGCGGCCACGGGCGACTCCCCCAGGCCGCGGCGATCGCCTCGGCCGCCGCCCGCTGCCGCTCCGGAGTGCCCGTGCTCCACGTACTGAGGAAGACGAGCCCGCCGTCCGCGCGGGCCGGGTCGGGGAGGGTGGTGGCGCTGATGCGTGTCTTCATGGCCTGCTCCTTCAGTGTGTACGGGGCGCTGTGCCCGTCTCGCACACACTGCGACCTCAACTTTGCTTGAGGTCAAGCCCGTTCGGGAGAGGCCACCGGACCGAGGTCCGGCCGCTTCGCCTCGCGCCCGTCGCCCGACGAGCGCCCCCTGACGCGTCGCCACAGCCACGGGCCCATGAACCCCGCGAACCACTTCGCCTCCGCCGCCATCGTCCGCAGCGTGGACACCGGCGGCGGCGGTGGCAGCAGCGGCCGCACCCAGTCCTCGTGGCCGGGGATGCCCAGTGCGTCCGCCATGCCCGAGGCGATCCGCGCATGACCCACGGGGCTCGCGTGCAGGCGGTCGGCGCTCCACAGGCGGGGGTCCGTGGTGACCCGGTGCGGGAAGGTGTCGAGGACGACGACTCCGTGGCGGTCCGCCGCCGCGCGGATGCGGGCGTTCAGGTCGAGGACGCGGGGCAGCGCCCTGCGCGCGAGCGGCGAGATCCGGCCGAGGTCCGGGAACGTCACCGTGGCCACGCGCGCGCCCGCCGCGGTCAGCTCGGTGAACATGTCCTCGATGTCGCGGGCCACCTGGGCCGCGTCGAAGCCGGGGCGCACCAGGTCGTTCATGCCCGCCATGACCGTGACCAGGTCCGGCCGCAGCGCCAGGGCCGGGGCGAGTTGCTCCGCCTTGATGCGCGCCGTCAGCCTGCCGCGCACCGCGAGGTTCGCGTACTCGAACTCCGGGTTCCGTTCGGCCAGGATCTCGGCGAGGCGGTCGGCCCAGCCGCGGTAGCCGTGGGCCTCGTCGCCGTCGCCGACCCCTTCGGTCTGGCTGTCGCCGATCGCGACATAGCGCGCGTACGCATGCGTCGTCATGGCCAGAGCCTCCCTCCGGAGTCAGGACCCGTCAACGCGACGGTGACCGACGTGCCCCACGCCGGCCCACGCCCGCCCCGCACCCCGCGCTCCGCGACCCCGCGCGCCCGCGTCGCAGCCGTGCGGGTGGGGGGTGCGCGCGTGGCTGCGCCCTGATTTAGCTCACCGGCTCACCAGCGGCACACGGACGCGCACCACTCCTACGCCCCGCTGATGGGCCCGCTGGGGTTCGCGCGCAGCCACGGCGGGTTCGACCAGGCCCTCTGGCCGGCATCCGCAGAGGTCGGCACGCTAACCCCCCTCCTCCCTCGCCAGACGCGCCAACTCGCCCTGGAAAACGTCGAGTCGGGCCTGTAGCAGCGCCGCCTCCGCGACCAGCTCCGGCACCCCCATACCCTCGGAAGGTGCCCCCGGCAGGGACTCGGCGACCGTGACGCCGTCCCCGGCGAGGCGGGCGAACTCCGCGAGCCGCAGCGACGTACGGCTGCCCACGCAGGCCCCGCACACCCCCTCGACCACCCGCCACCCCGGCCTGCCCCACCCCGCGTCGGCGAGGACCGCGGCCCGCGCCCCGCAGCCGCACGGCCGCACCGTCACCGTGCGCACCCGCTGCCGCGCGTACCGGAAGCCCCGCTCGAAGCGGATGTACGCGCCGAGCACCGTCACCTCGAGCAGCGCGGCCCCACGGTGATCGCCGGTGCACAGGAGCGCCTCCGCGTCGGCGCGTTCGTGGACGCAGTGGAAGCCGCAGTCGCAGCGGCGGTGCGGGGCCGCGTGCCGTCGGCCGTAGACGCAGTGGGCCGCGTCCAGCGTGCCGTAGGGCAGGGCCGCGCCCAGGGAGACGCCGGTGAACCCGGCCCTGGCGCCGTCGTGGGACAGCACCAGGCGGGCGATCTTGTATCCGGTCGGCGGCTCCGTCGGGCGTTCCTCGGGGAGCCGCAGCCTCATCGGACCGCGGGGACCTCGACCGCCGGCTTCTCGGCCGGCACCGCCGGTTCGGGATGCGGCTCCGCGTGCTGCTCAAGACCTTCCGGCCGCAGCCGCTCCTGCGGGTCTTCCTCGGCGATCCCGGTGGCGAGTGCTTTGCCCAGCCTCATGACGCCTCCTGTGGCCGGCGGCCCTGCGGCCGTCCGTCGACTACCGTCCGGCCCATGGTGGCCCATACGGGGGCGAGTTGGCACTAGGGCCCGGCCCGCCCGCGGCCACCTCGTAGCATTCCTGTCGTATATCTCGTAGCAGAATTAAGTGGAGCTTCAGCTTCGCTGAACCGACACTGCCCCTATGACCTCTCCCTCCACAGCGCCTCCTCCCTTCGGCCGCGCCCTCTGCGCGATGGTCACGCCCTTCACGGACGACGGCCTGCTCGACCTCGACGGCGCCCAACTGCTGGCCGAGCGCCTGGTGGCCGACGGCTGCGACGGTCTCGTGCTCTCCGGCACCACCGGCGAGTCGCCCACCACCTCCGACAGCGAGAAGGCCGCGCTCGTACGCGCCGTCGCCGAGGCGGTCGGCGACCGGGCCTCGGTCGTCGCGGGCGTCGGCAGCTTCGCCACGCGGCACACCGTGGAGATCGCCCTCCAGGCCGAAAAGGCGGGCGCGGACGCCCTGTTGGTGGTCACGCCCTACTACAGCAAGCCGCCCCAGGACGCCGTCGAGGCGCACTTCCTGGAGGTCGCCGACGCGTCGGGGCTGCCGCTGGCGCTGTACGACATCCCGGGGCGCACCGGGACCCGCATCGAGCCGGAGACGATGCTGCGGCTCGCGGAGCATCCGCGGATCGTGGCCGTGAAGGACTGCGCGTACGACCTGATGGGCACCCAGAAGGTCCTTTCCCGGACCGACTTGGCCTACTACACGGGATGCGACGAGTTCATCCTCGCCCTGTACGCGGTGGGCGGCGTCGGCTACATCAGCACGGTGGCCAACGTGGCACCGCGCCAACTCCGTTCGATCCTCGACGCGTTCGACGCCGGTGACACGGCGGAGGCGCGACGGCATCAGCAACAGGCCATGGAGCTCATCGAGTTGATGATGGGCGCGGGCCTCCCCGGCACGGTCACCTCCAAGGCGCTGCTCGGCGCGCTCGGTCTGCCCGGCGGTCCCGTCCGCGCACCGCTGCGGCCCGCCGGCCGCGAGGCGACCGACGGGCTGCTTGCCGCGTACGAGGCACTGCGGCAGTCGGCGTAGCCGCCGCGTCAAGATCAGCCCGCGGCGGGGAAGCCCCCGGCCTTGGTCCAGTTGAGCGTGTCACTGCCCCGGCTGAACGTGACCTTCTTGCCACCGGTGGCGACGGCGATCTTCTCCCAGCCGTCGAAGTTCTTCGTGAGGTGCGTGGCCCACTTCGTCAGCGGGCCCGTGGCGACCGCGGCGACCGACTCGGTCGGCGGCTCGCCGTCGGCGCAGTACACGCCGAAGTCCCCGAAGGCCGCGACGGTGCCGTCCTTGGCCTTGAGCGTGATCCCCTGGCAGGCGTCGGTCTTCGTCTTGTACACGAGGGCCGACTTGGACCAGCCCTTGGCCCTGGGGCTGTAGTCCTGCACGAGGAGCCCCTTGCCCTTCATGTAGTGCATCGCCACGCGCCGCCCGTCGGCGAGCTTGACCTGGGCGTTGAACGGGCTCGGGCTGCCGCTCCAGTGGATGTCGCTCTTCTCCAGCGGATAGCTGTGGTCGCCGGTGCCGACGGAGGTCCGGGTCACTTCCTGCGCGCCACCGCCGCCGACGTCCTGGCTCTGCCCGGCGCTCTCACCGCACCCGGCCACCAGACCGAACACCGCCACTCCGCTCAGGGCAAGGGCCCTGATCCCCGTTCGGCGCATGTCGCTCTCCTGTCGTCCCAGTCGTCCCGGTTCGCCCCGGCCGTCCCGTGCGGCATCCGCACCGCACGCATGACAGGGCAGCTTACGCACGGCACCACGCGAAGAGCGCCCTCCGGAAGACCGAAAGGCGCTCTCTTGGGCGGCGATGCTCAGTTGTTGCTGTGCAGCACGTCGTTCAGGCCGCCCCACACCGCGTTGTTCGGGCGGGCCTCGACGGCGCCGCTGACCGAGTTGCGGCGGAAGAGGATGTTCGAGGCGCCGGACAGCTCGCGGGCCTTGACGATCTGCCCGTCGGGCATGGTCACGCGGGACCCTGCGGTGACGTAGAGACCGGCCTCCACGACGCACTCGTCGCCGAGCGCGATGCCCACGCCCGCCTCGGCGCCGATCAGGCAGCGCTCGCCGATGACGATGCGGACGTTGCCGCCGCCGGAGAGGGTGCCCATGGTGGAGGCGCCGCCACCGATGTCGGAGCCGTCGCCGACGACGACACCGGCGGAGATGCGGCCCTCGACCATGGAGGTGCCGAGCGTGCCCGCGTTGAAGTTCACGAAGCCCTCGTGCATGACGGTCGTGCCCTCGGCGAGGTGCGCGCCCAGGCGCACCCGGTCGGCGTCGGCGATGCGGACGCCCTTCGGCGCGACGTAGTCCGTCATGCGCGGGAACTTGTCGATGGAGGTCACCGCGAGGTGCAGGCCCTCGGCGCGGGCGTTGAGCCGGACCTTCTCGACGTCGTCGACGGCGACCGGGCCGAGCGAGGTCCAGGCGACGTTGGCGAGCAGGCCGAACTGGCCGTCCAGGTTCTGGCCGTGCGGCTTGACCAGGCGGTGGCTGAGCAGGTGCAGACGCAGGTACACGTCGTGGGTGTCCAGCGGCTTCTCGTCCAGGGACGCGATGACCGTACGTACGGCGACGATCTCCACGCCACGGCGCGCGTCCGGGCCGATGGCCTTGGCGGCGCCCTCGCCGAGCAGCTGCACGGCACGCTCGGCGGTGAGCCGCTCGGTGCCTGCGGGGCCCGCTTCGGCGGCGAGCTCGGGCGCGGGGAACCAGGTGTCGAGAACGGTGCCGTCGGCGGTGATGGTGGCGAGGCCTGCGGCGACGGCGCCGGTGGTGCGGGAAGCGTTCGTGTCGGTCATGGGGAAAACCTAACCGGCGGTGCGCCGCGCGGGCGAACCGGTCTCAGTGACCGGGCTCGGCGACCGGGCTCGGCGACGGCTCTCAGCGACCGGCTTCCGGCGCGACACCGTCCGCCGTGGACGCCGTGGACGCCGTGGACGCCACGGACGCCTTGACCGCCGTGGACGCCGTATCCGCCGGGACGAGCCGGTTGAACACCTCGCGCGCGTACGCCTCGTCGTACGGCACGCCCGTGAGCAGCACCTGCAGACAGATCCCGTCCACGAGCGCGACGAGCGCCTGCGCGGTGACGGGGTCGGTGCGGCGCCGCAGGACCTCGGCGAGCACCTCCCCGCACTCGGCGGCCACGGGCTGCAGCGCCGGCTTGCGCAGGGCGGCCAGATAGAGCTCGTACTCCAGCTCCAGCTCGGTACGGTCTCCCGCGAGCCACCGTCCGAGCAGCCCGGCGAGCTCACCGGCGAGGTCGGCCCGCGCGTCCTCGAACGCGCCGCTCGCGGTGACCGCCTTGGCGAACCCCTCGTTGGCCTGCCGCATGGCGGCCACCATCAGCTCGTCGAGTGTCTTGAAGTGGTAGGTGGTGGACCCGAGCGGCACGTCGGCCTCCGCGGCGACGGACCGGTGGCTGAGCCCCCCGATCCCCTTCTCCCCCACCACGCGGATCGCGGCGTCGATGATCCGCTGACGCCGCTCGGGGTCGTAGCGCCGGGCCATCAATGGGCTCCGCCGAGGTTGAGCAGGACGACGCCCGCGATCACCAGGGCGATCCCCGTGATCTTGACCAGTCCGGTGGATTCCCCCATGAAGAGCATCCCGATGGCGGCGACCGCGGCGGTTCCCGCCCCCGCCCAGATCGCGTAGGCGGTGCCGACGGACAGCGTCTTCAGGGTCTGCGCGAGCAGCGTGAAGGCGATCAGATAGCCGGCGACGGTGATCAGCGAGGGCCAGAGCCTGCTGAACCCCTCGCTGTACTTCATGGCCGTCGTCCCGGCCACCTCCGCCGCGATGGCCGCGGCCAGCAGTCCGTATCCCATGCGTACGAGTGTACACAACGGTGCGTACGGGCGTACATAACGCCGGTCGCCCGAACGGCTAAGGTGACGCGATCACTGTGGGGGGCCACAGCGAACACGCGCCGCGCACGGCAAGACACCACGGGAGCACAAGAGCGATGTCGGACACATCGGGGTGGGGACCACAGGGCTGGGGCCGGCACGGCGGCTGGACGCCTCCGCCCCCGCCGCCCAAGCCGGGCGTCATACCCCTCGCCCCGCTGGGCGTCGACCATGTCCTGGGCGGCGCGTTCGCCACGATGCGGCGGTACGCGAAGCCGCTGTTCGGCACCGGGGCCGCGGCGTACGGCGCGCTCGCCGTCGTCATGGCCGTGGCCGCCGCCCTCGCCTACCTCTCCGTACGCGAGCACGTCCGGGCGGTGTCCGAGCCCGGCTCGGCGTTCTCCTGGGACCACGGCATGCCGGTGCTCGTCGCCTTCGGGGCGCTGTGGCTGGTGGGCCTCCTGGGCACGCTGGCGGTCAACTCGTTCATCCAGGCCTCGTGCGCGGCCACGCTGCACGAGGCGGTGCTCGGCCGCCCCGCGACGTTCGCGGCGGTCTGGCGCAGGGCGTGGTCGCGGACGCCGTCCGTGATGGCGGTGACCGTGCTCCTGTCCTTCATCCTGCTGCTGCCGCTCGGCGCGTGCGTCCTGCTCGTCGTGGGCCTCTTCGTCATGATCCTGAGCGGGTGGGCCGTACCGCTCGGCATGATCTTCCTGCTGACCCTCGTCGTGACCCCGCTCGCGGCCTGGCTGTACGTCCTGTTCGCCTTCGCCCCGGCGATCGCGTCCCTGGAGACGGCGGGCCCGCTCCAGGCGCTGCGCCGCTCCGTACGCCTGGTCCGCGGCGCCTGGTGGCGCACGTTCGGCATCTCGCTGCTCGCCGGGGTCATCGTGGCCGTCGCGTCCATGGCGGTGCGCCTCCCCCTGCAGTTCGCCATGCCGGACCCGCCCCCGGTGGACCCGGACAGCTCCACCTCCACGGTCCTGCTGGACCAACTGAGCTCCCAGGTCGGCCTGTACGCCCTGCTCGGCCTGGTCGGCACGCTCATCACGCAGCTGGCCGCCAGCGTGTTCCTGCCCCTGGTGACCGCCGTGCTCTACATCGACCGACGCATCCGCAAGGAGGGCCTGGCGCACACGCTGGCGCAGGCCGCGCCGGTTCAGCCGTACGCCCCGTAAGACCCCCGTAGAGCCCGCAGAGCCCGTGAAAACAGTTCGGCCCCCCGCGCGGTGAGCGCGGGGGGCCGAATCAGTGGTCGCCTCAGACGTTGAACCCGAGCGCGCGAAGCTGCTCGCGGCCGTCGTCCGTGATCTTGTCCGGGCCCCACGGCGGCATCCAGACCCAGTTGATCCGGAGCTCGTTGACGATGCCGTCGGTGGCGGACTTCGCCTGGTCCTCGATGACGTCCGTCAGCGGGCAGGCCGCCGACGTGAGCGTCATGTCGATCGTGGCGATGTTCGCGTCGTCGACGTGAATGCCGTAGATCAGGCCGAGGTTGACGACGTCGATGCCCAGCTCGGGGTCGACCACGTCGTACAGCGCCTCGCGGACCTCTTCTTCGGAGGCCGGCTTGGTCAGGGTCTCGTTCTCGCTCATGCGGTCTTCCTCTCAGCGACGTCGTCGGTACCGAGTGCCTGTGCCGTCGCGTCCTTCCACGCCATCCAGCTCAGCAGAGCACACTTCACACGCGCCGGGTACTTCGAGACCCCGGCGAACGCGACGGCGTCCTCCAGGACCTCCTCCATCGCGTCGTCCGGCTCCAGCTTGCCCTTGGACTGCATCAGCTCCAGGAACACCGCCTGGATCTTCTGCGCGTCCGCGAGCTCCTTGCCGACCAGCAGGTCGTTCAGGACGGATGCGCTGGCCTGGCTGATGGAGCAGCCCTGGCCCTCGTACGAAACGTCGGCGATCGTCGACCCGTCGTACTTCACGCGCAGCGTGATCTCGTCGCCGCACGTCGGGTTGACGTGGTGCACCTCGGCGTCGCCGTCGCGCAGACCGCGCCCGTGAGGGTGCTTGTAGTGGTCCAGGATGACTTCCTGGTACATCGAATCCAGCTTCACGTTCCCAGCCAGCCCCTCAGCCGAAGAAGTTCCGTACGTGCTCCAGGCCGTCGATCAGCGCGTCGATCTCGCCGGGCGTGGAGTACAGATAGAACGACGCTCGCGTCGTCGCAGGAATTCCGTAACGGAGGCAGACGGGGCGGGCGCAGTGGTGACCCACGCGGACCGCGATGCCTTCCTCGTCCAGGACCTGGCCGACGTCGTGCGGGTGGATGTCGCCGAGCGTGAAGGAGATCGCGGCGCCGCGGTCCTCGGCCGAGGCCGGACCGATGATCCGGAGGTCGGGGACCTCCAAGAGGCGCTTGACCGCGTACTCGGTGATCGCGTGCTCATGAGCGGCGATCTTGTCCATGCCGATCGCGGAGAGGTAGTCCACGGCCGCGCCCAGGCCGACGGCCTGGGAGACCGGGGGCGTGCCCGCCTCGAACTTGTGCGGCGCGGGAGCGTAGGTCGACGAGCTCATCGACACGGTCTCGATCATCTCGCCGCCACCGAGGAACGGCGGCAGGTCCTCCAGGAGCTCCTGCCGTCCCCACAGCACGCCGATGCCCGTCGTGGCCAGCATCTTGTGGCCGGTGAAGGCCACGAAGTCGGCCTGCAGCGCCTGAACGTCGAGCACCATGTGCGGGGCGGCCTGCGAGGCGTCGATGAGGACGAGCGCACCGACCTCCTGCGCACGGCGGACGATCGCCTCGACGGGGTTGACCGTGCCCAGGATGTTCGAGACCAGGACGAAGGAGACGATCTTCGTCTTCTCCGTGATGATCTCGTTGATGTTGGACAGGTCGAGCCGGCCGTCGTCGGTGAGACCGAACCACTTCAGCTTCGCGCCCGTGCGCTGCGAGAGCAGCTGCCACGGCACGATGTTGGAGTGGTGCTCCATCTCCGTGATGACGATCTCGGTCTCGTGGTCCACGCGGTAGGGCTCGTCCGCCCAGCCGAGCATGTTGGCCACGAGGTTGAGCGACTCCGAGGCGTTCTTCGTGAAGATCACCTCGTCGCGGCTCGGCGCGTTGATGAACGCGGCGACCTTGTCACGGGCGCCCTCGTAGAGCTCCGTGGCCTCCTCCGCGAGGACGTGCACTCCGCGGTGGACGTTGGCGTTGTGCTTCTCGTAGTACTCGTTGAGTACGTCGAGCACCTGGCGCGGCGTCTGCGACGTGGCCGCGTTGTCCAGGTAGACCAGCTTCTTGCCGTCGTGGATCGTGCGATCCAGGATCGGGAAGTCCTTGCGGATCGCCTCGGTGTCGAGGAGGCCGGTGAGCCCCTGGTGGGCCACTGTCACGCGGATACGCCACCCTTCGTGTATGCCTCGTAGCCCTCGGCCTCGAGCTTGTCGGCGAGCTCGGCGCCGCCGGACTCGGCGATGCGGCCGTTCGCGAAGACGTGCACGAAGTCGGGCTTGATGTAGCGCAGGATGCGCGTGTAGTGCGTGATCAGCAGGGTGCCGACCTCACCGGTCTCGCGGACGCGGTTGACGCCGTCCGAGACCTGGCGCAGGGCGTCGACGTCCAGGCCGGAGTCCGTCTCGTCGAGGATCGCGATCTTCGGCTTGAGGAGCTCCATCTGGAGGATCTCGTGGCGCTTCTTCTCACCGCCGGAGAAGCCCTCGTTCACGTTGCGCTCGGCGAAGGCCGGGTCCATCTGGAGCGTCTCCATCGCGGACTTGACCTCCTTCACCCAGGTGCGCAGCTTGGGGGCCTCGCCGCGGATCGCCGTCGCCGACGTACGCAGGAAGTTGGAGACCGAGACGCCGGGGACCTCGACCGGGTACTGCATGGCCAGGAACATGCCGGCGCGGGCGCGCTCGTCGACGGACATCTCCAGGACGTCCTCGCCGTCGAGGGTGACGGTGCCCTGCGTGATCGTGTACTTGGGGTGACCCGCGATGGAGTAGGCGAGAGTCGACTTGCCGGAGCCGTTCGGGCCCATGATGGCGTGCGTCTCGCCCTGCTTCACGGTGAGATCGACACCCTTGAGGATTTCCTTGGTGCCGTTCTCGACCTCGACGGTGACGTGCAGGTCGTGGATTTCAAGCGTTGCCATGTGCCTCAGGACTCCTGGGTGACGGAGACGAGCACATCGTCCCCTTCGATCTTTACGGGGTATACGGGGACGGGGCGCGTCGCGGGGAGGCCGGACGGCTTGCCGGTGCGCAGGTCGAAGCTGGAACCGTGCAGCCAGCACTCGATCTGACAGTCCTCCACCTCTCCCTCGGAGAGGGAGACGTTCGCGTGCGAGCAGATGTCGTGGATCGCGAACACCTCGCCCTCGGTGTTGACGACCGAGACCGGCGTGCCGTCGAGTTCCACCCGCTTCGGGGTGTCCTCCGCCAGCTCGCTCAGGCCACAGGCGCGTACGTATGTCATGCCGCCGATGCCTCCAGCTCCTCTTCGATCTTGGTGAGGAGGCGCTCTTCGACGTCGGGCAGGCCGATCTGCTGGATCAGCTCCGCGAAGAACCCGCGGACGACCAGGCGGCGCGCCTCGCCCTCCGGGATACCGCGCGACTGCAGGTAGAAGAGCTGCTCGTCGTCGAAGCGGCCGGTCGCCGAGGCGTGTCCGGCGCCGACGATCTCGCCGGTCTCGATCTCGAGGTTCGGCACGGAGTCGACGCGGGCGCCGTCGGTCAGAACCAGGTTGCGGTTCATCTCGTACGTGTCCGTGCCCTCGGCGGCGGCCTCGATGAGGACGTCGCCGATCCACACCGCGTGGGCGTCGTCGCCCTGGAGCGCGCCCTTGTAGACGACGTTCGACTTGCAGTGCGGCTGGTTGTGGTCGACCAGGAGGCGGTGCTCCTGGTGCTGGCCGGCGTCCGTGACGTACAGACCGATGAGCTCGGCCTCGCCGCCCGGGCCCGCGTACTCGACGCGGGGGTGCAGGCGGACGAGGTCGCCGCCGAAGGTCACGACGACCGACTTGAAGGTGGCGTCCCGGCCGATCAGCGCGTTGTGCTGGGCCACGTGCACGGCCTTCTCGTCCCAGTCCTGGACCGAGACGACGGTCAGCTTGGCGCCGTCGCCGACGATGAAGTCGACGTTGGCGGCCAGCACGGCGTCACCGGTGTGGTCGATGACGACCAGCGCCTCGGCGAACGCGCCGAGCTCGATGACCTGGTGCGCGAAGGCGGTGCCGCCCTCGCCGTGCACGGCGATCCGGATCGGCTCGGTGAGGACCGTCTCCTTGGGCACGGACACGACCGAGGCCTTCTCGAAGGACGTGTACGCCTGCGCGGCGACGCGGTCGACGGGCTTGCCCGCCTTGCCGACGCGCGCGTCGTCACGGCCGACGGTCTCCTGGATCACGCCGGCCGGGGCGGTCACCTCGACGCGGATGCCGCCGGTGGCGCCCCCGTCGGGAATTGCCGTACCGTCGTGCAGCCCGCGCAGGCGCTCCAGCGGCGTGAACCGCCACTCCTCCTCGCGACCCTGGGGGACCGGGAAGTCGGCCACGTCGAAGGACGGGGGCGCGCTCATGCGGGTGGCGACGGTGGACTCGGCGGCCACCGCGATGGACCCGGCGGTCGTGGACCCCACGGGGATGTTCTGAGCCTCAGCCATGGCTGTCGTCGTGCTCTCTCTCTGCGTAAGAAATCTGCTCGCTACGGGGGACGCGGCCGGTCTTAACCGACCGAACCCTCCATCTGCAGCTCGATCAGCCGGTTCAGCTCCAGGGCGTACTCCATGGGGAGCTCCTTGGCGATCGGCTCGACGAAGCCGCGCACGATCATCGCCATGGCCTCGAACTCCGTCAGACCGCGGCTCATCAGGTAGAAGAGCTGGTCGTCCGAGACCTTGGAGACGGTCGCCTCGTGGCCCATGGACACGTCGTCCTCGCGGACGTCCACGTAGGGGTACGTGTCGGAGCGGGAGATCGTGTCGACGAGCAGTGCGTCGCAGAGCACGTTCGACTTCGATCCGGCCGCGCCCTCGCCGATCTCGACGAGACCGCGGTAGGAGGTGCGGCCACCGCCACGCGCCACGGACTTCGAGACGATGTTGGAGGACGTGTTGGGCGCCATGTGGACCATCTTGGAACCGGCGTCCTGGTGCTGGCCCTCGCCCGCGAAGGCGATGGACAGCGTCTCGCCCTTGGCGTGCTCGCCCATCAGGTAGACGGCGGGGTACTTCATCGTCACCTTGGAGCCGATGTTGCCGTCGATCCACTCCATGGTCGCGCCCTCGTACGCCACGGCGCGCTTGGTGACCAGGTTGTAGACGTTGTTCGACCAGTTCTGGATCGTCGTGTAGCGGCAGCGGCCGCCCTTCTTCACGATGATCTCGACGACCGCGGAGTGCAGGGAGTCCGACTTGTAGATCGGCGCCGTGCAGCCCTCGACGTAGTGAACGTAGGCGTCCTCGTCGACGATGATCAGCGTGCGCTCGAACTGGCCCATGTTCTCCGTGTTGATACGGAAGTAGGCCTGGAGCGGGATCTCGACCTGCACGCCCTTGGGGACGTAGATGAACGAGCCACCGGACCACACGGCGGTGTTCAGCGACGCGAACTTGTTGTCGCCGACCGGGATGACCGTGCCGAAGTACTCCTTGAAGAGCTCCGGGTGCTCCTTCAGCGCCGTGTCGGTGTCCATGAAGATGACGCCCTGCTCCTCCAGGTCCTCACGGATCTGGTGGTAGACGACCTCGGACTCGTACTGGGCCGCGACACCGGCGACGAGGCGCTGCTTCTCCGCCTCGGGGATGCCGAGCTTGTCGTACGTGCTCTTGATGTCCTCGGGCAGGTCCTCCCAGGACGTCGCCTGCTTCTCCGTGGACCGCACGAAGTACTTGATGTTGTCGAAGTCGATGCCCGACAGGTCCGAGCCCCAGTTGGGCATCGGCTTCTTGCCGAAGAGCCGCAGGCCCTTGAGGCGCAGCTTCGTCATCCACTCGGGCTCGGACTTCTTCGCCGAGATGTCCTTGACGACGTCCTCGTTGATGCCGCGCTTGGCGGAGGCCCCGGCCACGTCGGAGTCGGCCCAGCCGTATTCGTACGTGCCCAGACCCTCGAGTTCGGGGTGGGCAGTCTCCGTGGGGAGCGTCATGCGGGGTTCCTCCCGGCCGTGCTTGCGGATGCGTTGTCAGTGGTCTGTGTGGGCTGTGGGGCGTTGCGGGGGATGAAGGTCGTGCAGACGCCGTCGCCGTGGGCGATGGTGGCGAGCCGCTGGACGTGCGTCCCCAGGAGGGCGGAGAAGATCTCCGTCTCCGCCTCACAAAGTTGTGGGTACTGCTCGGCGACGTGGGCGACCGGGCAGTGGTGCTGGCAGAGCTGCTCGCCCACCGGCGCGCTGCGAGCCGTAGCAGCGTACCCGTCGGCGGTCAACGCCTTCGCGAGAGCCTCCGTGCGCTGCTCGGGGGGCGCCGCGTCGATCGCCTTGCGGTAGGCCACGGCCTGGGCGGCCATGCGCTCGCGGGCGAATTCGACGACCGCTCCTTCGCCGTGCCGCTCGCTGATCCAGCGCAGGGCGTCGGCGGCCAGTTTGTCGTACGACTGGTCGAAGGCGTCCCGGCCGCAGTCGGTGAGCGCGAAGACCTTGGCGGGGCGGCCGCGCGTCCGCGCTCCGTAGATCCGCTGCTCGCGGGGCTCGACGACGTTCTCATGGGCGAGGGTGTCGAGGTGCCGGCGGACGGCGGCCTGGGTCAGACCGAGGCGTGCGGCGAGGTCGGCCACCGTGGAGGGGCCGTGGTCCAGGATGGAGCGCGCGACCCGGTTGCGCGTAGACCGCTCCCCGGTCGCGAGTTCCTCCTGCGGAGCCTCGCCAACGTTTTTCACAACGCCATTGTTGCGTAATTCCTCAGAGCCTGACAACCCGCGTCCGGATCACGGTCCGGTGCGCTGCATCACTTAGGCATACCTAAGCTGACCTGCGGAAATGATCACTGATCGATCAAATCGGTGGCGCGCGACGGCCTGCGGGAGGAGACTCCCTGACCATGCCTACACCCCCTCCCACCGGCCCTTTGTGTACCCGCGCGTCCCTCGCCGACGACCTCCGCGAGCTCGGTGTGAGCCCCGGTGAGACCCTCCTCGTGCACTCCTCGCTGAGCGCCCTGGGCTGGGTCAGCGGCGGCCCGGTCGCCGCCGTCCAGGCACTTCTGGACGCACTGGGCCAAAAGGGCACCCTGGTCGTCCCCACGCAGTCCAGCGACAACTCCGACCCGGCCGAGTGGGGAAACCCGCCCGTGCCCGAGTCCTGGTGGCCGGAGATCCGCGCCTCCATCCCCGCGTACGACCCGCGCACCGCCCCCACGCGCGGCGTGGGCGTGATCCCCGAGACCGTACGGACCTGGCCCGGCGCCCTGCGCAGCGCGCACCCCCAGACCTCCTTCGCCGCGGTCGGCCCCCGCGCCCAGGCGCTCCTGGAGGGCCACGCGCTCGACTGCCGCCTGGGCGAGCGCAGCCCGCTGGCCCGCCTGGAGGAATCGGGCGCCCGGGTGCTGCTGCTCGGCGCGGGCTTCGACTCCTGCACCTCCTTCCACCTGGCCGAGTACCGGCTCCCCGCCCCCGAGGTGGCGAACTCCTTCGCGGTCATGACCCCGGAGGGACGCCGCTGGACGACCGTGCGCGAGCCCTCCATCTCCGAGGAGCGCTTCGACGAGCTCGGCGCGGACTTCGAGCGGGACCGCCCCGTGGTGCGCGGCACGGTGGGCGCGGCGACGGCCCGGCTCTTCCCGGTGGCCGACGCGGTCGCGTACGCGCAGAGGTGGCTGGAGACCCACCGCTCACGGGCGGAGTGGGTCGGTCGGCAGCCCCCCGCCCGCGGCCCTGTTTCCCCTCTCTAGACTTCCCGCCATGGGAAATGAGTCCGTCGTCCAGGTCACCGGCCTGGTCAAGCGGTACGGCAAGAAGACCGCGGTGGACGGCCTCGACCTCCGGGTCCGCGCGGGCACCGTCACCGCGGTCCTGGGCCCGAACGGCGCCGGGAAGACCACCACGATCGAGACCTGCGAGGGCTACCGCAGGCCGGACGCGGGCACGGTCCGCGTCCTGGGCCTCGACCCGGTCCGCGAGGCCGGCCCGCTGCGGCCCCGCATCGGCGTGATGCTCCAGTCCGGCGGCGTCTACTCCGGGGCCCGCGCCGACGAGATGCTGCGCCACATGGCCAAGCTGCACGCGCACCCGCTGGACGTGGGCGCGCTGATCGAGCGCCTGGGCCTGGAGAGCTGCGGCCGCACCACCTACCGGCGCCTGTCCGGCGGCCAGCAGCAGCGCCTGGCCCTCGCGATGGCCGTGGTCGGACGGCCCGATCTCGTCTTCCTGGACGAGCCGACCGCGGGCCTCGACCCGCAGGCACGCCGGGCCACCTGGGATCTCGTACGCGATCTGCGCACCGACGGCGTCAGCGTCATCCTCACCACGCACCACATGGACGAGGCCGAGCAGCTCGCCGACGAGGTCGCGATCATCGACGCGGGCAAGGTCATCGCCGAGGGCACCCCCGAGGAGCTGTGCCGCGGCGGCGCCGAGAACACCTTGCGCTTCTCCGGCCGCCCCGGACTCGACGTCGCCTCGCTCCTCAAGGCGCTCCCGCCGGACTCGGCCGCGGCCGAACTCACCCCGGGGGCCTACCGCGTGAGCGGCACGGTCGACCCGCAGCTGCTCGCCACGGTCACCTCCTGGTGCGCCCAGCACGGCGTGATGCCGGAGAAGATCGCCGTCGAACGCCACACCCTGGAAGACGTCTTCCTGGAGCTCACAGGCAAGGAGCTGCGCGGATGAGCGCCGCCGGTACGTACACGCCGAAGCCGGGCGCCGCCCCGCTCCCCCGCATGATCGCCGCGCAGGCGGCGCTCGAGACGAAGATGCTGCTGCGCAACGGCGAACAGCTGCTGCTCACCGTCGTCATCCCCACGCTCCTGCTCGTCCTGTTCAGCGCGGTAGACATCGTCGACACGGGTGACGGCAAGGCGGTCGACTTCCTCGCGCCCGGCATCCTGGCCCTCGCCGTGATGTCGACGGCGTTCACCGGGCAGGCCATCGCCACGGGCTTCGAGCGCCGCTACGGAGTCCTGAAGCGGCTCGGCGCGTCCCCGCTGCCCCGCTGGGCCCTGATGGCCGCGAAGACGCTGTCGGTCCTGGTCACCGAGGTCCTGCAGATCGCGCTCCTGACGGTGATCGCCTTCGCGCTCGGCTGGTCGCCGCACGGCAACCCCTTCGCCGTACTGCTCCTCCTGATCCTCGGCACCGCGGCCTTCTCCGGCCTCGGCCTGCTGATGGCGGGCACCCTGAAGGCGGAGGCGACCCTGGCCGCCGCGAACCTGGTCTTCCTGCTCCTGCTGGTCGGCGGCGGCGTCATCGTGCCGCTGGACAAGTTCCCGGACGCGGCCCAGTCGGTGCTCGGCCTGCTGCCCATCTCGGCCCTCTCGGACGGCCTGCGGGACGTGCTCCAGCACGGCGCGGGGATGCCGTGGGGAGACCTCGCGATCCTGGCGGTCTGGGCGGTGTTGGGGCTCGGGGCGGCGGGCAGGTTCTTCCGCTGGGAGTAGCCGCGGCACCGGGGCGGCGTAAGGCGCGTCACAGAAGCTGCGGATACGTCCCCCTCGTGAAGCCGTGCACAAGCGGACCCCTACGATGGTCCCCGTGCCAAACGTGACCCGAGCCGACGCCGTCTCCGCCGTGCGCAACCCGCTCGCCTTCATCGCCGAACGCTGGACCCCGCAGCAGCGGACCGTCCGGCACGCCGCCCTCATCTCGCTCGCGATGACGGTGTGCATCGTGGTCACCGGCGGCGCCGTCCGGCTGACCGGCTCGGGCCTGGGCTGCCCGACCTGGCCCAAGTGCACCGACGAGTCCCTGACGGCCACCCACGAGATGGGTTTCCACGGGTACATCGAGTTCGGCAACCGCATGCTGACGTACGTCCTGTGCGCGGCCGTCGGCTGGGCGATCATCACGGCGCGCTCGCAGAAGCCGATGCGACGCAGCCTCACGCGCCTGGGCTGGGTCCAGTTCTGGCTGGTCATGGGCAACGCCGTGCTCGGCGGCATCGTGGTCCTGGTCGGCCTGAACCCGTACACGGTCGCGGCGCACTTCCTGCTCTCCACCGCCCTGATCGCGGTCGCCGTCACGATGTGGCAGCGCACCCGCGAGGGCGACGGCGACGCTCGCCCGCTGGTCGGCAAGGCCGTGGCGCAGCTCGTGTGGTTCCTGGTCGCGGCGTCCGTGCTGCTCATCGCGGTCGGCACCGTCGTGACGGGCTCCGGGCCGCACGCCGGCGACTCCAGCGAGGTGCCGCGCATGGGCTTCGACTGGGAGACGGTGAGCAAGCTGCACGCCGTGCTCGCCTGGATCGTGGTGACGCTGACGTTCGCCCTGTGGTTCGTCCTCAAGGCCGTCGACGCCCCCAAGGGTCCCCTGCACCGCACCCGCGACCTGTTCCTGATCCTGCTCGCCCAGGGCGCGATCGGCTACGTCCAGTACTTCACGGACCTGCCCGAGGTCCTGGTCGGCCTGCACATGTTCGGCTCGTGCGTGGTGTGGATCGCCGTGATGCGCGTCCTGCTCTCGCTGCGCGAACGCCCCTCCGGCGCCGCCGAAGTGCCGTCCCAGACGGGCGGCTCCCAGCTGTCCTCCGTCTGAGGAGTCCGCTCGGTCCGCGGGGTCCGTGGCCGCGAGCCGTCAGCCGTCAGCCGTCCGAAAGGCCGTACACGCGCCGTGCGTTGCCCGCCGCGACGAGCCCGGCCACCCGCTGCGCGTCCGGCAGCGACCACGCCCCCTCCGTGACCCACCCGCCGAGCACGCGCCCCAGCGCCTCCCCGAAGAGCCGCGCTCCCACCACGTGCAGCTCGGGAAGCCCGTGCGCGCCGCTGGAGAACAGCAGCTTGCCGAAGGGGGCCAGCTCCAGGATCTCCGCGAGCACGGCCGCCGCGCGGGCCCCCGTGCGCACCAGGGCGGGCCCCAGATCGGCGTACACGTGCGGGAAGAGGGCCGCGAGGTCCGCTGCGTTGCGGTGGTACGGATAGCCGTGCAGCAGGACCAGATCGGTGCCGAGCCCCGCGGTCGCCCGCGCGAAACCGCCGAAGTAGCCCTGCGGATCACCGGCCCCCGCGTGCAGTTGCAGCGGACGTCCCGACGCGACGGCGATCCACAGCAGATGCCTCAGCAGTACGGGGTCCTGGAGCGCCCCGCCCACCTGCCGCCGGGCGAGCCAGCGGTCCGCCGCGCCCCGCACCTCGCCGGGACCCGGCGGTTCGGGGGCCAGGGCGAGACTGCGCCGCACGCCCGCCACGGAGGTGAAGGCGACGGCGTTCGCGGCGGCCGCGTGCACGGACTCGGCGAGATTGGCGAGGAACGAGTCGACGGTGCCGGAGGTGTCGGCCACCTGTTCGGCCAGTAATTCCAGGCGGACGATCTCATGCGCGTCGGCGTCGCCGGTGGAGGCCATCTCGCCCGGCCCGGTCAGATCGCCGGGCAGCCCTGTGTCCACGAGATACGTCGTGATGCCGCTCCCCCGCAGCAGCCGCCGCCCCGACTCAAGGACGCCCAGTTCGCGCCGGCGGGCGAGATAGCGGGCGGGCGGGCAGTGCGGTTCGAGGCCGAGCAGCGGCGGGCACCAGCGGCGTACGGCGAAGCCCGTCTGGGTGTCGAAGAAGGTGGTGCCGGGCGCGGGCGGTCCCTCGCCGCGGCCGAGGTGGGCCTCGAAGGTGCCGAGGCCCAGCTCCATACGCAGCACACCATGGCAGTACTGGTCCACCAGGGACGGCGTTTCGATCATCCGGGCTCCCTGTAGGCGGACCGTGCTCCTTACGGTCCTAACGGGTGACCCGGGCGTCAGGTGTTGCTTTCGGCCAGTCCGTCCGCGACGGACTCAGCCGTTGCTCGGGCCGCCGAGCTGAATGCCCGCCATGCGGGACCACTCGTAGGGGCCGGTCTTCACCTTCGCCGCGAAGTCGCCGTCGAAGTCCTCGTGGACGGTGACCCCGGCCTTCTCGACGGCGCTCTGCGCGATCGCGTAGGTGGGCGCCACCAGGTCGCCCCAGCCGCCGTCCTCGCCGACCAGGACGATGCGGGTGCCCTCGTGCCCGATGTACGCGACCTGCGCCTCGGCACCGCCGTGCGCCTGGGCGAAGGAACCGATCTGCTTGGCCAGCTTGGCCGCCTTCTTCTCCGCGCGGGCGGCCTGCTTGCTGTCCTCAACCTGCTGCGTCTCTGCCATAGCCAGGATGCTACCGACGGGTAGATCAACTGGCGACGGGCGGGGCACGTGGCGTTCAACACCAGGTGCCCCGCCCGTCGGCGAGTCAGGAACCGCTACGCGCGGACTCAGCGGAGGAAGGGATCCACCGCGACCGCCACGAACAGCAGCGAGACGTAGGTGATCGACCAGTGGAACAGCCGCATCTCCTTGAGCTTGCCGCCCGTGACCTCGGCCTTGGCGCGGTTCTGCAGGCCGTGCGCCTCCCACAGCCACCAGCCGCCGGTCACGAAGGCCACCACCGTGTAGAACCAGCCGGTGTAGCCGAGCGGCTGGAGCAGCAGCGAGACGGCGACCATCACCCAGCTGTAGAGGACGATCTGACGCGCGACCACTTTGTTCGACGCGACGACCGGCAGCATCGGCACGCCCACGCGGGCGTAGTCGTCCTTGACCTTCATGGACAGCGGCCAGTAGTGCGGCGGCGTCCAGAAGAACATGACGAGGAAGAGGATGACCGGCGCCCACGACATGGAGTTGGTGACCGCGGACCAGCCGATGAGCACCGGCATGCAGCCCGCGATGCCGCCCCAGACGATGTTCTGCGAGGTCCGGCGCTTCAGGATCATCGTGTAGACGACCACGTAGAAGAGCAGGGCGCCCAGAGCGAGCCAGGCGGACAGCCAGTTGACGACGAGGCCGAACAGCAGCGTGGAGGCGATCGCGAGCGCGATGCCGAAGACGAGGCACTCGCGCGGGCTGACCATCCCCGTGACCAGCGGCCGCTGGGACGTACGGTCCATCAGCGCGTCGATGTCCCGGTCGATGTACATGTTGAGCGCGTTGGCGCCACCCGCCGACAGGTAGCCGCCGAGGCAGGTCACGAAGACCAGCCAGAGATCGGGCACCCCCTGTTCGGCGAGGAACATCACCGGAACGGTGGTGATCAGGAGGAGCTCGATGATTCGCGGCTTGGTCAGCGCCACGAACGCCATGACACGGGCCCCGAGCGGCCGGTGGCTTGGGCTAGAGCTCGTCCCAATTGCTCCCGCTGGACGGGATTCAACGGCCGTCACGCACACCCCTGACAGAGACTTCCCAGCAAGCCGCGTCGGACGTTCAGACATGAAGATCCGGTAAAGGCTCGCGCGTACCACGCCACTGTAGACGTTGCCCATACCTCGCCCTTCGCGGGGGTGGGGTCGTGTTGAGCAGCGTGTTGGACCGCCCGAAACGCGGCCCGACACCCGTTCAGATGAGCGGTCCGGCACTCGTTCTGAGAGTCCAGATGAGCGGCCCGCGGATCACATGGTGAACACCGTGGATCCCTTTCGGGAGGCGGATACCGGCGCACCCCGGCACTCTGGAATGACTCGAAAAAATGCACGTCTTTACAGCGGTAGGCTCGACATCGGCCGGTGGGATCTACATCGCCGGCATTCGACATGTGGAGAGGAGCCCTGACTCAGGGTGAGCACCAAGCCGACCACCACAGACCTCGAGTGGACCGAACTGGACCAGCGGGCTGTTGATACTGCCCGCGTCCTGGCCATGGACTCCGTACAGAAGGTCGGCAACGGCCATCCGGGTACGGCCATGAGCCTCGCGCCTGCCGCGTACACCCTCTTCCAGAAGGTGATGCGGCACGACCCCGCGGACGCCGAGTGGACCGGGCGCGACCGGTTCGTTCTTTCCGCGGGCCACTCGTCCCTGACCCTCTACATCCAGCTCTACCTGGCCGGCTTCGGCCTGGAGCTCGATGACCTGAAGGCCTTCCGCACCTGGGGCTCGAAGACCCCCGGCCACCCGGAGTACGGGCACACCACGGGCGTGGAGACGACGACGGGCCCCCTCGGCCAGGGCGTCGCGAACGCCGTGGGCATGGCGATGGCCGCCCGTTACGAGCGTGGCCTGTTCGACCCGGAGACCGCCGCCGGCGAGTCGCCGTTCGACCACCACATCTTCGCGATCGCGGGTGACGGCTGTCTCCAGGAGGGCATCTCCGGCGAGGCGTCGTCGCTGGCCGGGCACCAGAAGCTCGGCAACCTCGTGCTGCTGTGGGACGACAACCACATCTCCATCGAGGGCGACACCGAGACCGCGGTCTCCGAAGACACCATGAAGCGGTACGAGGCCTACGGCTGGCACGTCCAGCGCGTGGAGCCCAAGGAGAACGGCGACCTCGACCCGGCCGCCCTCTACAAGGCGATCCAGGCCGCGAAGGCGGAGACGGAGCGCCCCTCCTTCATCGCCATGCGCTCGATCATCGCCTGGCCCGCGCCGAACGCGCAGAACACCGAGGCCGCACACGGCTCGGCGCTCGGCGACGAAGAGGTCGCGGCCACCAAGCGCGTCCTCGGCTTCGACCCGGAGCAGACCTTCGAGGTCTCGGACGAGGTCCTCGCGCACACCCGTGCGGCCCACGACCGCGGCACCGACGCCAAGGCCGCGTGGGAGAAGAGCTTCGCCGCCTGGCGCACCGCCAACGCCGAGCGCGCCGCCGAGTTCGACCGCATCGCCGCGGGCGAGCTCCCGCAGGGCTGGGAGGAGAAGCTCCCGGTCTTCGAGGCGGGCAAGGGCGTCGCGACGCGTGCCGCGTCCGGCAAGGTCCTCCAGGCGCTCGGCGCGGTGATCCCCGAGCTGTGGGGCGGCTCCGCCGACCTCGCGGGCTCGAACAACACCACGATCGACAAGACGTCGTCGTTCCTCCCCGTGGGCAACCCGCTGCCGGAGGCCGACCCGTACGGCCGAACGATCCACTTCGGCATCCGCGAGCACTCCATGGCCGCGGAGATGAACGGCATCGCGCTGCACGGCAACACCCGCATCTTCGGCGGCACCTTCCTGGTGTTCTCCGACTACATGCGCAACGCCGTCCGGCTGTCCGCGCTGATGCACCTTCCGGTGACGTACGTGTGGACGCACGACTCCATCGGTCTCGGCGAGGACGGCCCCACGCACCAGCCGGTCGAGCACCTGGCCTCGCTGCGCGCCATCCCGGGCCTGAACGTGGTCCGCCCCGCGGACGCGAACGAGACCGCGATCGTGTGGCGCGAGATCCTCAAGCGCTACACCAAGGAGTTCGGCAAGGGCGCCCCGCACGGCCTCGCGCTGACCCGTCAGGGCGTGCCGACGTACGACCGCGAGGTCACCGAAGGCGCGGTCAAGGGCGGTTACGTCCTGTTCGAGGCCGACGGCGGCAAGCCCGAGGTCGTCCTCATCGGCACCGGCTCCGAGGTGCAGCTCGCCGTCGAGGCGCGCGAGCAGCTCCAGGCGGCGGGCGTGCCCACGCGCGTCGTCTCGATGCCGTGCGTCGAGTGGTTCGAGGCGCAGGACCAGGGGTACCGCGACAGCGTCCTTCCGCCGTCCGTCAAGGCGCGCGTGGCGGTCGAGGCGGGCATCGGCCTGACCTGGCACCGCTTCGTGGGCGACGCCGGGCGCATCGTCTCGCTGGAGCACTTCGGTGCATCGGCCGACGGCAAGGTGCTGTTCCGCGAGTTCGGGTTCACCGCCGACGCCGTCGCATCGGCCGCCCGGGAATCGATCGACGCCGCTCAGCGCTGACGCCGACATACGACCAAGTAGGAGATGTAATCCTCATGACAGACGCACTCAAGCGCCTCTCCGACGAAGGCGTCGCGATCTGGCTGGACGACCTGTCGCGCAAGCGGATCACGTCCGGCAACCTCGCCGAGCTGATCGACCAGAGCCACGTCGTGGGTGTCACCACGAACCCGTCGATCTTCCAGAAGGCGATCAGCAGCGGTGACGGTTACGAGCAGCAGCTCGCCGACCTCGCCGCCCGCAAGGTCACCGTCGAGGAGGCCATCCGCATGATCACGACGGCGGACGTCCGTGACGCCGCCGACATCCTGCGCCCGGTCTTCGACGCGACGGGCGGCCAGGACGGCCGTGTGTCGATCGAGGTCGACCCGCGCCTGGCGCACAACACCGAGGCGACCATCGCCGAGGCCAAGCAGCTCGCGTGGCTGGTGGACCGTCCGAACACGCTCATCAAGATCCCGGCGACGAAGGCGGGCCTGCCCGCGATCACCGAGGTCATCGGCAAGGGCATCAGCGTGAACGTGACGCTGATCTTCTCGCTCGAGCGCTACCGCGAGGTCATGGACGCGTACGTGGCGGGCCTGGAGAAGGCGAAGGCCGCCGGCCTGGACCTCTCCAAGATCCACTCGGTGGCGTCCTTCTTCGTGTCCCGCGTGGACACCGAGATCGACAAGCGCCTGGACGCGCTCGGCACGGACGAGGCCAAGGCCGTCAAGGGCAAGGCCGCGCTGGCCAACGCCCGCCTGGCCTACGAGGCGTACGAGGAGGTCTTCTCCTCCGACCGCTGGGCCGCGCTCGACAAGGCGCAGGGCAACAAGCAGCGTCCGCTGTGGGCCTCGACCGGCGTCAAGGACCCGGCGTACAAGGACACCCTGTACGTCGACGACCTGGTCGCGCCGAACACGGTCAACACGATGCCGGAGGCGACCCTCGAGGCCACCGCCGACCACGGCCAGATCACGGGCAACACCGTGGCCGGGACGTACGACGCCTCGCGCGGCGAGATCGAGGCCGTCGAGAAGCTCGGCATCAGCTACGACGACGTGGTGCAGCTGCTCGAGGACGAGGGCGTCGAGAAGTTCGCGGCGTCCTGGAACGACCTGCTCAAGTCCACCGAGGCGGAGCTCAAGCGCCTCACCCCTTCGGAGGGCTGACCATCTTGTCAAGCAGCAATCCGCTGCGTGACGCCGCAGACCGACGGCTCCCGCGTATCGCGGGGCCGTCGGGCCTGGTCATCTTTGGCGTCACGGGCGATTTGTCCCGTAAAAAGCTGATGCCCGCTGTCTACGACCTCGCCAACCGAGGTCTTCTCCCGCCGGGCTTCTCCCTCATCGGTTTCGCCCGCCGCGAGTGGCAGGACGAGGACTTCGCGCAGGAGGTGCACGACGCGGTCAAGCAGCACGCGCGTACGCCCTTCCGCGAGGAGGTCTGGCAGCAGCTCATCCAGGGCATGCGCTTCGTCCAGGGCAACTTCGACGACGACGACGCCTTCGAGCAGCTCAAGGCCACCATCCAGGAGCTCGACAAGGCACAGGGCACGGGCGGCAACTTCGCCTTCTACCTCTCCGTGCCGCCGAAGTTCTTCCCGCAGGTCGTCCAGCAGCTCAAGAAGCACGAGCTGGCGGACGCCCCGCCCGGATCCTGGCGCCGCGCGGTCATCGAGAAGCCCTTCGGACACGACCTGACGTCCGCCAAGGAGCTCAACTCGATCGTGCACGAGGTGTTCGCCCCGGACCAGGTGTTCCGGATCGACCACTACCTCGGCAAGGAGACCGTCCAGAACATCCTGGCGCTCCGCTTCGCCAACCAGATGTTCGAGCCGATCTGGAACCGGTCGTACGTGGACCACATCCAGATCACGATGGCCGAGGACATCGGCATCGGCGGCCGTGCCGGCTACTACGACGGCATCGGCGCCGCCCGTGACGTCATCCAGAACCACCTGCTCCAGCTGATGGCGCTGACCGCCATGGAGGAGCCCGCCTCCTTCGAGGCGGACGCGCTGGTCGCCGAGAAGGCGAAGGTCCTGGGCGCCGTACGGCTGCCCAAGGACCTCGGCGAGAGCACGGTCCGCGGTCAGTACGCCGCGGGGTGGCAGGGCGGCGAGAAGGCCGTCGGCTATCTCCAGGAAGACGGCATCGACCCCAAGTCGAAGACCGACACCTACGCGGCCATCAAGCTGGAGGTGGACAACCGCCGCTGGGCGGGCGTCCCCTTCTACCTGCGCACCGGCAAGCGCCTTGGCCGCCGCGTCACCGAGATCGCGGTCGTCTTCCAGCGGGCGCCCCACTCCCCCTTCGACCACACGGCGACGGAGGAGCTGGGCCAGAACGCGATCGTCATCCGCGTCCAGCCCGACGAGGGCATCACGGTCCGGTTCGGCTCGAAGGTGCCCGGCACCTCGATGGAGATCCGCGACGTGTCGATGGACTTCGCGTACGGCGAGTCCTTCACCGAGTCCAGCCCGGAGGCGTACGAGCGCCTGATCCTGGACGTCCTGCTCGGCGACGCCAACCTCTTCCCGCGCACGGAGGAGGTCGAGCTGTCCTGGAACATCCTCGACCCGATCGAGGAGTACTGGGACAAGCACGGCAAGCCCGCGCAGTATTCGTCCGGCACCTGGGGCCCGACCGAGGCGGACGAAATGCTCGCACGAGACGGACGGAGCTGGCGTCGCCCATGAAGATCGACCTTACGGACACCACGTCCAGCAAGATCAACAAGGCGCTCGTGAAGGGGCGCCGCGCGATCGGCACCCCGGCCGTCGGCATGGTGCTCACCCTCGTCATCGTCACCGACGAGGAGAACGCCTACGACGCCCTGAAGGCCGCCAACGAGGCGTCCCGCGAGCACCCTTCGCGCACCCTGGTCGTCATCAAGCGGGCCGCGCGCTCGCCCCGCGACCGCACGACGTCGCGCCTGGACGCCGAGGTGCGGGTCGGCGCGGACGCCGGAACCGGCGAGACGGTGATCCTGCGCCTCTACGGCGACGTCATCAACCACGCCCAGTCGGTCGTCCTGCCGCTGCTGCTTCCCGACGCCCCCGTGGTCGTGTGGTGGCCGGTCAACGCGCCGCTCAACCCGGCCAAGGACCCCCTTGGCGCGCTCGCCCAGCGCCGCGTCACGGACACGTACGCCGCCGAGCAGCCGATCCACGAGCTGACCGCGCGCGCCGAGGCCTACCACCCCGGCGACACGGACCTGTCCTGGACCCGGATCACCCCGTGGCGCTCGATGCTCGCGGCGGCGCTCGACCAGGTCACCTGCAAGGTGACGTCGGTCGAGGTGGAGGGCGAGGAGTTCAACCCGAGCTGCGAGCTGCTCGCCATGTGGCTCGCGGACCGGCTCTCCGTCCCCGTCAAGCGCTCGCTCTCCGCGGGCCCGGGCCTCACCGGCGTACGCATGGACACCGACTGCGGTCCCATCGTGCTCGGCCGGGCCGACGGCTCGCTGGCCACGCTCTCCATGCAGGGGCAGCCCGACCGCGCTGTGGCGCTCAAGCGCCGCGAGACGGCCGAGCTGATCGCCGAGGAGCTGCGCCGTCTCGACCCGGACGACACCTACGCGTCCGCGCTGCGGTTCGGCGTGGACCGCCTGGGCGAGTCCATCGAGGAGAAGACGGCGCCGACCACCGAGGCGGCTTCGCGGGAGGAGCCCGCCGAGCCCAAGAAGGCGGCGGCGAAGAAGGCCCCGGCCAAGAAGGCGGCGGCCAAGTGAGCGCGGCCCCGCAGCTGGTCGTGCACCGCGACAAGGAGCTGATGGCGCAGGCCGCTGCGGCCCGCCTCATCACGAAGATCGTCGACGCGCAGGCCGCCCGCGGCTACGCGTCGGTGGTCCTCACCGGCGGCCGCAACGGCAACGGCCTGCTTGCGGCGCTGAGTTCCTCCCCGGCGAAGGACGCGATCGACTGGTCGCGCCTGGACCTGTGGTGGGGCGACGAGCGCTTCCTGCCGGACGGCGACCCGGAGCGCAACTACACCCAGGCCAAGGAGGCACTGCTCGACTCGGTGCCCCTCAACCCGGCCCGGGTGCATCCGATGCCCGCGTCGGACGGGGTGTACGAGGTGGACGCGGCGGCCGGGATGTACGCCGCCGAGCTCACCGCGGCCGCGGGGCCCGAGGACCACGGTCCGGTGCCGACGTTCGACGTGCTGATGCTGGGCGTCGGCCCGGACACCCATGTCGCCTCGCTCTTCCCGGAGTTGCCCGCGGTCCGTGAGACGGAGCGGACGGTGGTCGGCGTGCACGGCGCGCCCAAGCCGCCGCCCATCCGCATCACGCTCACGCTCCCGGCGATCCGGTCGGCCCGCGAGGTATGGCTGCTCGCGGCCGGCGAGGACAAGGCGAACGCCGCGGCGATCGCCCTGTCGGGCGCGGGCGAGATACAGGCGCCCGCCGCGGGCGCGTACGGCAGGTCGCGGACGCTGTGGCTGCTCGACGCCGCCGCGGCCTCGCAGCTGCCGCGCGATCTGTATCCGCCGGCTTCTCCCTGAGGGGCTCATACGGCAGTGCGGCCCGGTCCACCTCCACGGTGGACCGGGCCGCACTGTTTTCAGCGGCTCAACGGCCGCGCAGGGTCCGGTACTTGGCGACGAGCGCGGTCGTCGACCCGTCGAGGTCCGGCACGTCCGTACCCTCGGTCAGGGCGGGCTCGATGCGCTTGGCGAGGACCTTGCCGAGCTCGACGCCCCACTGGTCGAAGGAGTCGATGTTCCACACGGCGCCCTGCACGAACACCTTGTGTTCGTAGAGCGCGATGAGTTGACCGAGAACCGACGGCGTCAGCTCCTTGGCGAGGATCGTCGTCGTCGGGTGGTTGCCCTGGAACGTCTTGTGCGGGACGAGCTCCTCCGGCGCGCCCTCGGCCCGCACCTCGTCCGGCGTCTTGCCGAAGGCCAACGCCTGCGTCTGGGCGAAGAAGTTGGCCATCAGGAGGTCGTGCTGGGCGACCAGGCCGGGCAGCAGATCGGCGACGGGCTCGGCGAAGCCGATGAAGTCGGCCGGGATCAACTTCGTGCCCTGGTGGATGAGTTGGTAGTACGCGTGCTGGCCGTTGGTGCCCGGCGTGCCCCAGACCACCGGGCCCGTCTGCCAGTCGACCGGCTCGCCGTCACGGCCGACGGACTTGCCGTTGGACTCCATGTCCAGCTGCTGGAGATAGGCGGTGAACTTGGAGAGGTAGTGCGAGTACGGCAGGACGGCGTGCGACTGCGCGTCGTGGAAGTTGCCGTACCAGATGCCCAACAGGCCAAGGAGCAGCGGCACGTTGGACTCGGCGGGCGCGGTGCGGAAGTGCTCGTCGACGAGGTGGAAGCCGTCGAGCATCTCGCGGAAGGCGTCCGGGCCGATCGCGATCATCAGCGAGAGGCCGATCGCCGAGTCGTACGAGTAACGGCCGCCGACCCAGTCCCAGAACTCGAACATGTTGGCCGTGTCGATGCCGAAGTCGGAGACCTTCTCGGCATTCGTCGACAGGGCCACGAAGTGCTTGGCGACCGCGCTCTGGTCGGCGCGAAGGCCGGTCAGGAGCCAGTCGCGCGCGGAGGTCGCGTTCGTGATCGTCTCGATCGTGGTGAACGTCTTCGAGGCGATGATGAAGAGCGTCTCGGCCGGGTCCAGGTCCCGCACGGCCTCGTGCAGGTCGGCGCCGTCGACGTTCGACACGAAGCGCACCGTGAGGTCACGGTCGGTGAAGGACCGGAGCGTCTCGTACGCCATGGCGGGGCCCAGGTCCGAGCCGCCGATGCCGACGTTCACGATGTTCTTGATGCGCTTGCCGGTGTGCCCGGTCCACTCGCCGGAGCGGACCTTGTCCGCGAAGAGGGCCATCTTGTCGAGCACGGCGTGCACGGCCGGCACCACGTTCTCGCCGTCGACCTGGACGTCCGCGTCACGCGGGGCGCGCAGCGCGGTGTGCAGGACGGCGCGGTCCTCGGTGGTGTTGATCTTCTCGCCGCGGAACATGGCGTCCCGCAGGCCGAAGACGTCGGTGGCCGCGGCAAGATCGCGCAGGAGCGTCAGGGTCTCGTCGGTGACGAGGTGCTTGGAGTAGTCGATGTGCAGGTCACCGACCTGGAGCGTGTATCCGGTGCCGCGCGCCGGATCCTTGGCGAACAGCTCACGCAGCTGCACCTCCCCCAGCTGCTCCCGGTGCTTGCTGAGCGCCGCCCATTCGGGCGTCTGGTTGAGCCTGGCGCGGCTTTCTGCGTTCATCTCGGACTTCAGCCTTCTCTCGTACCTGTGTACGTACCTTGCCCCGCTGCACGTTCCAACCTAATTGATCAGGGCCCGGTATGAGATGTCTGCAGCTGTCTGTCCGGACACGTGCCGGTAAACCTCACGTGAAAGCGTGAAAGACGAACTACTCCATGAAAAGCGCAGCGGCCGGACATCCCTGATGTCCGGCCCCATCGCAAGTCCTAGATCTCGCCCCGCAGTTTGGCGAGCGCCTCCGCGAGAATGGCCTCGCCGTCCGCGTCGCTGCGCCGTTCCCGTACGTACGCCAGGTGCGTCTTGTACGGCTCGGTGCGGGGCGGGTCCGGCGGGTTGTCCCGGTCCTGACCGGCGGGGAAGCCGCAGCGGGGGCAGTCCCAAGTATCGGGGACCTGCGCGTCGCTGGCGAAGCTGGGCACCGTCTCGTGTCCGTTGGAGCACCAGAAGGAGATGCGCAGTCGCGGCGCGGACTCACCGCGCTCGGCCTCGCCCATCGGGCCCGCCCCGACCCGACTTCCACGGATCGCGTTGCCACTTGCCACGGTCGTAACTCCCTGCGTGATGGTGCTGCTGCGGGCGCCTCAGTCTACGTAAGGCCCAACGCGCGTCCAGTGTTCGGAGTTACACCCTCACCCCGACACGCAAGCCCCATGATAATCCGCGCTTGTGAGCGCGCACCGTACATGGGGCTTTTAGCGAAGCTTTCGCAAGGTAGCAATCAAGCCGCTTTCGCGGTCAGTTGTTCACCTTCATCAACAGGCCGAGCACGACAATGCACGCGAACCAGAGAAGACCGACCACGACAGTGATGCGGTCGAGGTTGCGCTCGGCGACCGACGAGCCGCCGACGGAGGACTGCATGCCGCCACCGAACATGTCGGACAGACCGCCGCCCTTGCCCTTGTGCATCAGCACCAGCAGCATCATCAGCAGGCTGAAGACGATCAGGGCGATCGAGAACCCCATAACCACGGCTGGACCAACTTCCTCGGATCTGAATCGACTCTGTATCGACGACGGGGGCCGGATGCCTCATGATGTGAAGCCGCCCGGCCCCCGCAAGGGTACGACGTATCGGCGCTACCGCCTACTCACTGGTCGCGGAAGCGGACGATCTTGACGAACTCGTCCGTGTCCAGCGCCGCGCCGCCCACCAGGGCGCCGTCGACGTCGGGCTGCGCCATGATCGCGGCCACATTGCCGGACTTCACGGAGCCGCCGTACTGGATGCGCACCTTGTCGGCGAGCTCCTGCGAGTACAGCTCGGCGAGGCGGCCGCGGATCGCACCGCAGACCTCCTGGGCGTCCTCGGGGGTCGCGACCTTGCCGGTGCCGATGGCCCAGACGGGCTCGTACGCGATCACGATGGACTCGACCTGCTCGGCCGGCACGTCCTTGAGACCGCCGTCGAGCTGGGCAAGGGTGTACTCGATCTGCTGGCCGGCCTCGCGGATGTCCAGGCCCTCGCCGATGCAGAGGATCGGGGTCAGGCCGTGCTTGTAGGCGGCCTTCACCTTGCCGTTGCAGATCTCGTCGGTCTCGTCGTGGTACTGACGGCGCTCGGAGTGGCCCACGGCCACGTACGTGCACTTCAGCTTGGAGAGCATCGGGCCCGAGATCTCGCCGGTGTAGGCACCGGAGTCGTGCGCCGAGATGTCCTGGGCGCCGTACTTGATCTTGAGCTTGTCGCCGTCGACCAGGGTCTGCACCGAGCGCAGGTCGGTGAAGGGGGGCAGGACGGCGACCTCGACGGCCTCGTAGTCCTTGTCGGCCAGGGCGAAGGCGAGCTTCTGGACGTGGGCGATGGCCTCGAGGTGGTTGAGGTTCATCTTCCAGTTGCCCGCCATCAGCGGGGTACGGGTAGTCATCAGGTCTCAGTTCTCCAGTGCGGCGAGGCCGGGGAGCGTCTTGCCCTCGAGGTATTCGAGGGAGGCGCCGCCGCCGGTGGAAATGTGGCCGAATGCGTTCTCGTCGAAGCCCAGGATCCGGACGGCCGCGGCGGAGTCGCCACCGCCGACGACCGTGAAGGCCGGGGAGTCGAGGAGAGCCTGGGCGATTGCCTTGGTGCCCTCGGCGTAGTCGGGGTGCTCGAAGACGCCCATCGGGCCGTTCCAGAAGACGGTGCCCGCGTCGGCGAGCTTCGAGGCGTAGAGCTTACGGGTCTCGGGTCCGATGTCGAGACCCTCCTGGTCGGCCGGGATGGCGTCCGCGGCGACCGTGGTGGGGTTGGCCGGGGCCTTGGTCTTCAGGTCCGGGAACTCGGTGGAGACCAGCACGTCGACGGGGAGGACCAGCTCGACGCCGCTCTCCTTCGCACGCTTGATGTACTCCTTGACGGTCGGGACCTGGTCCTCCTGGAGGAGGGAGATGCCGACCTCGTGGCCCTGGGCCTTGAGGAAGGTGTACGCCATGCCGCCGCCGATCAGGAGACGGTCGGCCTTGCCGAGCAGCTGGTCGATGACGGCCAGCTTGTCGGAGACCTTGGCGCCGCCCAGCGCGACGACGTACGGACGCTTGACGTCGTCGGTGAGCTTCTTCAGGACACCGACCTCGGTGGCGATGAGGTAGCCCGCGTAGTGCGGCAGGCGCGCCGGAAGGTCGTACACGGAGGCGTGCTTGCGGTGCACCGCACCGAAACCGTCGCCTACGTAGACGTCCGCGAGGGCCGCGAGCTTGTCGGCGAACTCGCCGCGCTCGGTGTCGTCCTTGGACGTCTCGCCCGCGTTGAAGCGGAGGTTCTCGATGACGGCGACCTGGCCGGGCTCGAGGCCGTCGACCGCGTCGTGCGCGGCGGGGCCGACGGTGTCCTGGGCGAACGCCACGGGCTTGCCGAGGAGTTCACCGAGGCGCTCGGCGGCGGGCAGCAGCGAGAACACCGGGTCCGGGGCGCCCTTGGGGCGGCCGAGGTGCGAGGCGACGATCACCTTGGCGCCCGCCTCGACGAGCTTGGTGACGGTCGGCAGGACGGCGCGGATGCGGCCGTCGTCGGTGATGGTGCCGTCGGCGAGCGGCACGTTGAGGTCGGCGCGGACGAAGACCCGCTTGCCTTCGACCCCTTCGGCGAGAAGTTCACGAATCGTCTTCATGGCTGGACTCCAGGACTCCTTAAGAGGGCTGACGTGCGACAAGGCCCGGACCACGCAGTATCGCGCGGTCCGGACCCTGTGCTCACATCGAGGTGCCTGCTCTGATGCTGATGCTTAGAGCTGACCGCCGACGAAGACCGTGAGGTCGACGAGGCGGTTGGAGTAGCCCCACTCGTTGTCGTACCAGCCGAGGATCTTCACCGAGTTGCCGTCCTGGACCATGGTCAGGGACGAGTCGAAGGTGCAGGACGCCGGGTCGCTGACGATGTCCGAGGACACGATCGGGTCTTCGGTGTAGGCGAGGAAGCCCTTGAGGTCGCCGTCGTCGGCGGCCTTCTTGAACGCGGCGTTGACCTCGTCCTTGGTGACCTCGCGCTGCAGCGTGACGACGAGGTCGGTGGCGGAACCGGTCGGGACCGGGACGCGCATCGCGATGCCGTCGAGCTTGCCCTTGAGCTGCGGAAGGACCAGAGCGGTGGCCTTGGCGGCACCGGTCGTGGTCGGGATGATGTTCTCGGCGGCGGCGCGGGCGCGACGCAGGTCCGAGTGCGGGAAGTCCAGGATGCGCTGGTCGTTGGTGTACGCGTGCACCGTCGTCATCAGGCCCTTGACGATGCCGAAGTTCTCGTCGAGAACCTTCGCCATCGGCGCCACACAGTTGGTGGTGCAGGACGCGTTCGAGATGACGTGGTGGTTGGCCGCGTCGTACTTGTCCTGGTTGACGCCCATCACGATGGTGATGTCCTCGTCCTTGGCCGGAGCCGAGATGAGGACCTTCTTGGCGCCACCTGCGATGTGCTTGGCGGCATCGGCCTTCTTGGTGAAGATGCCGGTCGACTCGATCACGATGTCGACGCCGAGGTCGCCCCACGGAATGTCGGCGGGGTTGCGCTCGGACAGCACCTTGATGGTGTGGCCGTCGACCGTGATGGTGTCCTCGGTGTGCGACACCTCGGCCTTGAGACGGCCCAGGATGGTGTCGTACTTCAGGAGGTGCGCCGTAGTCGCGGTGTCACCCAGGTCGTTGACAGCCACGATCTCGATGTCCGCACCCTGCTCAAGCAGCGCCCGGAAGTAGTTGCGCCCGATGCGGCCGAAGCCGTTGATGCCTACGCGGATCGTCACGAACCGATCTCCTCGTTGGTACGCCGGTTTCAGACGCCGGCGAGTTGTATGGGATGTCCCCGACCGCCTCCGACCCTACCTCTCTGAGGGCCTTTGGGTGACATCGACAGGGGGCCCGAGCGGCACGGTGGCTCGTACCCCCCAGTAGGGAGCACGAGCCACCGGTATTCAGGTCTTGATTACGCAGCGTCAGCGGCGCAGATGTGCAAGGGATGCGCCCATAAGAGCGGCCCGTTCGGCATTTCCGGGTACGTGCTCGAACCCGAAGCCGAGCAGCACACTGTCACGCGCTGTGACGGCCGCATAGGGCTTGTAGAGCTCCCCTGTACGGGCCCAGTCACCCGTGATGTTGGGGCTGCCGGGGGGCGCCGGAGCGACCGCCCAGGTGCCCAGTGAGGACTCGAATCCCTCGGTCTGCGTGGCGTTGCCCCCTATCACGAGCTGAGCGTTGTCGGCAAACAGTCCGCGGCCCCCGCTGGAGGGGTCGGTGATGGAGCTGAGCGACACCTCGACCGTCTTGCCCGCGTAGGCGCTCAGGTCGAAGGTGACGGGCTTCCAGCCGCCGGAGGATCCGGTGAAGCTGTTCCAGGCGCCGCTGGTGCCGCTCGCCGTGCAGCCGGTCGCCGACTGCGTCAGGTAGTGGCGCAGGAACGGGTGGCCGTTGATGAAGAACCCGGCCCCGCACTCGGCGGGCACGGCCTGGGACGAGTTGCCGTTCGTGTCCGGCAGCGTGGTCCAGTCGTCGGCGCCGGTGGTGTGGGCCTCGAGGACGCCGTGGTCGTAGCCGGGCTCGAGGTTCCAGTTGAGCGCGAACCGCAGCTGCGGCTGGTCCGCGGCCGTGACCCCGGTCAGGTCGATGGTGCGGGTCAGCCGCTTCCAGTCCTGGTCGGCGTGGGTCGCCGAGGCCATGCCCTGGCCCTCGAAGGGCGCGTAGGGGTTGCTGAGGCCGGGGTAGCTGCCTGCCGCCGCGCTCCTGAACTGCGGGAACTGGTCGGCGGGCAGGCTGTCGGACGTGACGGTGTAACGGCCCGCCTTGTCCAGGGGGTTGGTGTCGGCCGCGGCCAGCGGCGTGTTCACGCCGTCGAGCGCGCCGCTGCCGGCGAAGCTGGTGGCGCCGGGCGCGGAAAGGCGTTCGTACGCCCCCAGGTAGTACTGCGCGAAGTCGTCGGAGAGCGCGTCCCCGAGGTCCACGTTGGAGCCGGTGCGCTCACCGGACTCGATCAGCTTGCCGCCCTCGTTCAGGTAGGCGCGCAGGGCGAGTTGGGTCGGCGCTCCGGGCACCGGGTCGCCGGTGTAGTGCACGACCGCGGAGAAGTGCGACAGGACGCCGAGCGGGTGCGGGGTGCCCTGCTTGGCGACGTCCCAGACCACGGCGGAACGCCCGTTGGCCTTCAGGGCGTCGACGTACTTCTGGGCCTGCGTCGCCGCGGCGCCCTCCTCGGCCACGACGAGGGTGTTCGCCTTGGCCCGCTCGGTGACGGTATACGTGAAGTGCGGGCTCTCCGTGCGGCCCTTCTTGTTGCGGCCGGTGAACCACACCTCGACCTTGTCGCCAACGCGCGCGTCCTCGACCTCGGCGCGGTACTGGTCGAAGTGGATGTTGTCCTCGCCGCCGTAGGTCTCGCCGCCCTTCCAGGCCTTGAGGTCCTCGTCCTGCGTACGGCCGCCGTTGATGCGGTAGTTGAGCTCCTTGTCGCGCACCGACTTGCGGGCGGTGACGGCGACTTCCTGGTCACCGCCGCGGGCGTACGAGTCCTTGAAGGTGTCCGGCGTGAAGTCGGGGGCCTCGATGTCGGTGACGGAGACCGGCTGGTCGGGGTGGAGTGCGGTCTCGGCCACGGCGAGCGCGAACGGGACGTTCTTGGCGAACTCCTGCTGGATCAGCTTCTCGTCGTCCGGGAAGGTGAAGATGGAGGCGCAGTCCTCGGGCCTCCAGGGGTCGTTCGGGTCGAGGTTGGAGACCGTCTGGCAGGTGGACATCTCCGGCGTGAACATCGAGAAGCCGTTGACGTTGCCCGCGTGGCCGTCCGCCTCGCCGTTGGTGGTGTAGAGCTCGGAGGCGACCTGCGGGTGGTAGCCGGGGATCGCCGGCTTCTCCGGGGTGCCCGCGAGCGCCTTGTAGAGCACGTCGTCGGGGGTGGGGGTCGCGACCTGCCAGCCCACTCCGTAGAGGATCAGTTCGGCCGCCGAGTGGTAGTTGATCCCGTACTCGAAGCCGATGCGCTTCTGGAAGCGGTCCAGCGCCTTGGTCTCGGGCTCGGAGATGGGGCCCGTGCCGCGGTAGGTCTCAGAGGAGGGCGCCGGGGACGAACCCTCGTTGTCGTAGCCCCACTTGTAGGCGAAGTTGCGGTTGAGGTCGACGCCGTCGCCCGCCGCGATCCTGCCGTCGCCATCGATGTCGCGGAGGTTCTTGCGCCACTGGCGGTTGCCGTCGGGGGCGTGCGTGAAGTCGTAGCCGTCGGGGTTGGCGGAGAGCACGAACCACAGCTCGGTGGAGTCCACGAGCTTGGTGATGCGCTGGTCCTTGCCGTAGTTGTCGAGGTAGTGGTGCATCAGGCGGCGGGTCATCTCGGGGGTGATCCACTCGCGCGCGTGCTGGTTGGACAGGTAGAGCGTGGACGGCTTGGAGCCGTCCTTGGACTTCTTGGCACCCTTGGAGAGCTTGAGCGCGAGGATGTCCTGCCCCTTGAGCGACTTGCCGATGGAGACGACCTTGGTGAGGCCGGGGTGGGCCTGACCGGTCTTGACGATCTCCTCCTTGAGGCCGCCCTTGCCGCTGTACGGCCGGAACACGCCGTCCCCCGCGGCCTTGAGCTTCTGCTGCGTGGCGGCGGAGACCTTCTGCTCGGTGAGCTCGACGCCCTCGCGCTCGACGCCCTTGGCCTGCGCCTCGGTGAGATAGACCTCGACGCGGGCGGTGCCGCGCTCGGGCGCCTGCCCCGCGAGCTCGTGGGCGTCCTGGCCCGCGTCGATGAGGATCGGGATCTGCTTCTTGGTGACCTCGGCCTCGTAGACCTTCACGGCCGCCGGGTCGTCGGTGGCCGGGGCCTTCGTCCCGCTGTCGGCCTGGGCGTGCGGTACGGCGACGAGACCGCCGACGAGCAGCGCGCCCGCGGCGACGACCGATCTGAAACCGGCTCTGGATCTCGCTCTTCGTCTCATGAGCCCCCCTTGCGGTTGTCCGGCACATTTGTGCGCGAACGCCAGGCTCGTGACACTTCATGATCATGTCAATATGGTGTGAGGGCAGACGCGAAAAGGACGCAAAGAAGCCGCCGGGGCCTCGGCGGCCCCGGCGGCTTGCGTGCCCTACGACGGTGGTCAGACCGCCATGTTGTCGGCGAGCTCCTCGCTCAGATTGGACTCCGTACCCGGAATCCCCATGTCCTGCGCCCGCTTGTCCGCCATGGCGAGCAGCCGTCGGATACGGCCCGCGACCGCGTCCTTCGTGAGCACCGGCTCGGCGAGCGCGCCCAGCTCCTCCAGGGAGGCCTGCTTGTGCTCCATGCGCAGCCGTCCGGCCGCCGCGAGGTGCTCGGGGACCTCGTCGCCGAGGATCTCCAGGGCGCGCTGCACGCGGGCGCCGGCGGCGACGGCCGCGCGGGCCGAGCGGCGCAGGTTGGCGTCGTCGAAGTTGGCCAGGCGGTTGGCGGTGGCGCGCACCTCGCGGCGCATCCGCCGCTCCTCCCAGGCGAGCACCGACTCGTGGGCGCCGAGCCGGGTGAGCAGGGCGCCGATCGCGTCTCCGTCCCGGACGACCACGCGGTCCACGCCGCGCACCTCACGGGCCTTGGCCGCGATCTGGAGCCTGCGCGCGGCCCCGACCAGGGCGAGCGCGGCCTCCGGGCCGGGGCAGGTGACCTCCAGGGAGGACGAGCGGCCCGGCTCGGTCAGTGAGCCGTGCGCGAGGAACGCCCCGCGCCAGGCCGCCTCGGCGTCACAGGTGGCCCCCGAGACCACCTGGGGCGGCAGTCCTCTGATGGGGCGGCCGCGGCCGTCCACCAGACCCGTCTGCCGGGCCAGCTGATCGCCGCCCGCCACGACCCGTACGACATAGCGCGAGCCGCGCCGCAGCCCGCCGGGAGCCATCACGATCAGCTCCGAGCTGTGCCCGAAAATCTCAAGAATGTCCCGCTTCAGCCGCCGCGCGGCCATCGCCGTGTCCAGCTCCGCCTCGATCACGATGCGGCCGCTCACCAGGTGAAGGCCGCCCGCGAAGCGCAGGATGGCCGAGACCTCTGCCTTTCTGCAGCAGGTCCGGGTGACGGGAAGCCGGGAGATTTCGTCCTTCACCGCTGCCGTCATCGCCATGGGCCGATCCTTCCATGCATCCGAAAAATACGGTCGTACGCGGTGGCCAGGAGCTCCGGATCGTGCCTCGGAGTGCCATCGTGCCTGGCCACCGGCGCCAGCTCGACCGTGGCGCCGAGCCGCTTGGCGGCATCGGTGAGTGACTCACGGTCGGGCACGGCGGCGTCGTCGGCCAGCACCACGTCCAGGGCGAGTTTAGGGGCGTGTCGGGCCAAAACCTCCAAATGACGCTGCGGAGAGAACCCATCGGTTTCTCCGGGTTGTGGCGCGAGGTTGAGCGAGAGCACCCTGCGGGCCTTCGTCTGGATGAGCGCGTCGAGCAGTTCGGGGACCAGCAGATGGGGGATCACGGAGGAGAACCAGGAGCCGGGACCGAGCACCACCCAGTCCGCGTCGAGCACCGCGGCGACCGCCTCGGGGACGGCCGGCGGGTCGTGCGGGACCAGGTGCACGGACTGCACCTCACCGGGGGTGAGTGCCACCGTGGCCTGCCCGCGCACCGTGTCCACGTCGTCCGGGCGCTCCGGGTCGTGCCCCCTGACCAGGGCCTGGAGCTCCAGCGGGACCGCGGACATGGGCAGCACGCGCCCGTGCGCGCCCAGCAGCTTGCCGACCAGGTCAAGGGCCTGGACGTGGTCGCCGAGCTGCTCCCACAGGGCGACGATCAGCAGATTGCCGACCGCGTGCTCGTGCAGGTCGCCCTTGGACTGGAAGCGGTGCTGGATCACGCGGGCCCAGGTCTGGCCCCAGTCGTCGTCCCCGCACAGGGCGGCGAGCGCCTTGCGCAGGTCGCCGGGCGGCAGGACGCCCAGCTCGTCGCGGAGCCGTCCGCTGGAGCCGCCGTCGTCGGCGACGGTGACCACGGCGGTGAGGTCACCGGTGATGCGGCGCAGCCCCGCCAGGGACGCGGACAGGCCCATCCCGCCGCCGAGCGCCACGACCTTGGGCTGTGCGCCCCGCTTGCGGCCCAGGCGGTTCAGCCGCAGGGAGGATTTCACTCTCGCCCCATGTCCCGATGGACGAGGACGGTCTCGACGCCCTCGGACACGAGGCGCGCCGCGAGCTTCTCCGACATGGCGACGGAGCGGTGCTTGCCGCCCGTACAGCCGACCGCGATCGTCACGTAACGCTTGCCCTCGCGGCGGTAGCCCGCGGCGATGAGCTGGAGCAGCTCGGCGTACCGGTCGAGGAACTCCTTGGCGCCGGGCTGATTGAAGACGTACGCCGCCACCTCTTCGTTGAGCCCGGTGTACTGACGCAGCTCCGGCACCCAGTGCGGGTTGGGCAGGAAGCGCATGTCCACGACGAGGTCCGCGTCGACCGGCAGGCCGTACTTGAAGCCGAAGGACATGACGGTGGCCCGCAGCTCGGGCTCCTCCTCGCCCGCGAACGAGGCGTCCATCTTGGCGCGCAGCTCGTGCACGTTCAGGCTGGAGGTGTCGATCACCAGGTCCGCGTCGCCGCGCAGCTCGCGCAGGAGCTCGCGCTCGGCCGCGATGCCGTCGACGATGCGGCCGTCGCCCTGCAGCGGGTGCGGGCGGCGGACCGACTCGAAGCGGCGCACCAGTGCGTCGTCCGAGGACTCCAGGAAGACGATCCGCCGTGTGACGTGCTTGGCCTCCAGATCCGCGAGGGACTGGCGCAGATTGTCGAAGAAGCGGCGGCCGCGGACGTCGACGACGACCGCGATGCGGGCGACGTTCCCCTGCGAGCGGGCGCCGAGCTCCACCATGGTGGGGATCAGCGCGGGCGGCAGGTTGTCGACGACGAACCAGCCGAGGTCCTCCAGACACTTCGCCGCGGTGCTGCGTCCGGCTCCCGACATGCCGGAGATGATCACCAGCTCGGGGACCACTTCCGCGGTCTCGCCCGGCGTGATGGTCGTGCCCGTACTCACTTGCTCGCCGCCTTCGTCGTGCTCGGTCATGTCTCCTGCCCCCGTCGTTCCTCTGAGGCGCCCGCGGACACGGGCTCCTCGCCGTCGCTGGAGGATCCCGCGCGTGCGGGCTCCTCGTCTTCAATGATCTCTCCGGTCGCCGTGTTCACGGCGGGCGCCACGGGTGCCGCGGCGGCCAGGGCCACGACGATCGCCTCGGCCGTCTTGCGGCCTATGCCCGGAACCTCGCAGATCTGGTCGATTGTCGCGGATCGCAGCTTCTTCACCGAACCGAAGTGCTTGATCAGCGTCTGCTTGCGCGCGTCGCCCAGGCCCGGCACGGCATCCAGGGGTCCGGCCTTGAAACGCTTGGCCCGCTTGGCCCGCTGATACGTGATCGCGAAGCGGTGCGCCTCGTCGCGCACCCGCTGGAGAAGGTACAGGCCTTCGCTGGTGCGCGGCAGGATCACCGGGTCGTCGTCGCCCGGCACCCAGACCTCTTCGAGGCGCTTGGCCAGGCCGCACACCGCGATGTCGTCGATGCCGAGCTCGTCCAGGGCCCGCTGGGCGGCCGCGACCTGCGGCTGGCCGCCGTCCACGACGACGAGCTGGGGCGGGTAGGCGAAGCGCTTGGGGCGGCCGTCCTCCTCGGTCAGGCTCTCCTGCTCGCCGTCGGGGTCCCACTCCCCCGCCTTCTCCTTGTCGGAGAGATAGCGCCTGAAGCGGCGCGTGAGCACCTCGTGCATGGAGCGGACGTCGTCCTGGCCCTCGAAGCCCTTGATCTGGAAGCGCCTGTACTCGCTCTTGCGTGCGAGGCCGTCCTCGAACACGACCATCGAGGCCACGACGTCGTCACCCTGCAGATGCGAGATGTCGTAGCACTCGATGCGCAGCGGGGCGCTGTCCAGCTCGAGCGCCTCGGCGATCTCCTCCAGGGCGCGGGAGCGGGTGGTCAGGTCCGAGGCGCGCTTGGTCTTGTGCAGCACGAGCGACTGCTGGGCGTTGCGCGCCACGGTCTCCATGAGCGCCTTCTTGTCGCCGCGCTGCGGGATGCGCAGCGAGACGTTCGAACCGCGGCGCTCGGTGAGCCACTCCTGGACGGGCTCTATCGGCTCGGGCAGCGCGGGGACGAGGACTTCCTTCGGTACGGAGTCGCCGCTCTCCTCTCCGTAGAGCTGCTGGAGGGCGTGCTCGACGAGGTCGCCGCTGGTGACCGCCTCGACCTTGTCGGTGACCCAGCCGCGCTGACCGCGCACCCGGCCGCCGCGGACGTGGAAGATCTGGACGGCCGCCTCCAGCTCGTCCTCGGCGAGGGCGATGAGGTCGGCGTCCGTGGCGTCGGCCAGGACGACGGCGCTCTTCTCCATGGCCTTCTTCAGGGCCCCGACGTCGTCGCGCAGGCGGGCCGCCTTCTCGTACTCCATGTCCTCGGCGGCCTCCGCCATCTGCCGCTCGATGCGGCGGATGTACGCCCCCGTGCGGCCCGTCATGAACTCGCAGAAGTCCTCGGCGAGTTCGCGGTGCTCCTGGGGCGAGACGCGCTCCACGCAGGGCGCGGCGCACTTGCCGATGTACCCGAGGAGGCAGGGGCGGCCGGTGCGCTCGGCGTTCTTGAAGACCCCGGCCGAGCAGGTGCGGACGGGGAAGACCCGCAGGAGGAGGTCGACGGTGTCGCGGATCGCCCACGCGTGGCCGTACGGACCGAAGTAGCGGACGCCCTTCTTCTTGTGGCCGCGCATCACCTGGACGCGCGGGAACTCCTCGTTCATCGTCACCGCGAGGTACGGATAGCTCTTGTCGTCGCGGTACTTGACGTTGAACCGGGGGTCGTACTCCTTGATCCAGGAGTATTCGAGCTGGAGCGCCTCGACCTCGGTGGAGACCACCGTCCACTCGACGGAGGCGGCCGTCGTCACCATCGTGGCGGTGCGCGGGTGCAGGTTCGTCAGGTCCTGGAAGTAACTGGCCAGGCGCTGGCGCAGGCTTTTCGCCTTGCCGACGTAGATCACCCGGCGGTGTTCGTCGCGGAACCGATAGACCCCCGGCGAGTCGGGGATCTGTCCCGGCTTGGGGCGGTAGCTGGAGGGGTCTGCCATGCTCCACACCCTACTGGCGGGGGCTGACAGTCAGGGGTCGGAGGGGGCCTGCACCGCCGCCTCGGCGAGGTGCCACCCGGGACCGGCAGAGGCCTGCCCTGTGCCGCACCGGCGACCTGACGCACGCGACCGACAGGAGCCTGCACTGCCACACCGGCGACGTGGCGCCCGGGGGTCGGCAGAAGCCTGCCCTGCCGTCCGGGCGACGTGCCGCAGGGGACCGGCAGAACCGGCAGAGGCCTGCCCTGTGCCGCACCGGCGACCTGACGCAGAGGACCGCGACAGGAGCCTGCACTGCCACACCGGCGACGAGGCGCCCGGGGCCGGCAGAAGCCTCCCCTGCCGTCCTGGCGACGTGCCGCAGGGGACCGGCAGAACCGGCAGAGGCCCGCCCTGTGCCGCACCGGCAACCTGACGCACGCGACCGACAGGAGCCTGCCCTGCCACACCGGCGACGTACCGCCCGGGACCGGCAGAAGCCTGCCCCGTGCCGCACCGGCAACCTGACGCACGCGACCGACAGGAGCCTGCCCTGCCGCACCGGCAAGCTGGCGCCTGGGACCGGCAGGAACCCGCCCTGCCGTCCGGGCGACGTGCCGCAGGGAGCCGGCGCCGCATCGCCCGCCCTTGAGCCCACCCGCCCTGAAGGGCGGGTGGGTGGGGGAAGCTCCCGGCCGCAGGCCGGGGCTGGTCAGCCGTGCCGCCGGGCGCGACGGCGCAGGACCGCGGCCCCGGAGAGGCCGAGGGCCAGCACGGCGCCCGCTCCGGCCACGGAGGAGGCGACCGTGACGGGGCCGTCAGCCGAAGCCGGGGCCGAGCCCGAGGCTGCGGCTTCGGCTGCGGGCGAATCAGCCGCCGGGGGCTCCCCGGTCCGCTCCTTCGGGGCGAAGCCCCCCGCCTTGCCGGACTTCGCGTACTCGGAGCCGGGCAGCTTGTCGGCGTACGCATCGTGCACACGCTTCTGATAGGCGGCGACCGAGGCCCCGCCCGAGCCCACGGCCCGCACCGCGTCCGCGTCCAGCGGAAGCACCCGGCCCCGCCCCTGGACGTACCAGGCGTTGATCTGCGGCTCGTGGAACACGGTGCCCCCGGGGAGCTTGTCGGCGCCCACGCGCGCGTAGTGCGTCTCGTCGTCCCCGGTGGCGATGTTCACCACCTGCCAGGAGCCGCCCTGCTTCACCGTCCACAAGGAGGCCTCCTGCCCGTCGGACGAGACCGCCTTGCTGGCGAGGAACTCCACGCGGGCGATCGGCGCGCCCTTCTCGCCCGCGACGAACTCCGGGGAGAGGTAGCGCACGGGCACGGCGTCGTCGCCCCGCACACGCGGGTCCGCCGCGGCCTTGCTGACGGCGCCCTCCCGTGCGAAGAAGCGGGAGAGCGTGTCGAGGGTCTCGGGCGCGCTCGCGGCGTCGTGAGCCGCCTCGCGGGAGGCCTCGGAGGGCCCGGAGTCCGCGGAGGCGTGCGGCGCCGCGACGCCGAGCAGCAGGGCGGCGGCCGAGCCGGCGAGCGCCGCCCTGAGGAAGTGGCGGGGAAGGTGACCGGTCATCGCGCTCACGCCCCTATCCGGTACAGCGAGTGGGTCCAGGAGAAGGTGTTGTTGTTGACGTACCAGCTGTGCGAGGCCCAGTTGTAGCGGTCGCTGGAGGGCCACGGGTCGCCCCAGTAGACCCAGCTGCTCGCGTCGTCGTACCCGTAGATGACATGCATGTGACCGCCGCCGTTCGACCACTGGATGCGGGTCTCGACCGGGCGGCCCGCGTTGATCTCGGCCTGCACGGTCGGATAGCGCAGCCAGCCGTTGACGTACGAACCGGCGTTGATGCCCGCCCAGTCCAGGCCGTTCTGCACGTCGCCGAGCGTGGCCTGGGAGTTGGGGCACTCGGTGTTCTGGCTGCGCCCGAAGGCCGCGTTGCAGAACTGGTTCTGGCTGTACTTCTTGCCGTAGAAGGTGGCGATCGTGTTCCCGGCCGCCGCCCAGCACCAGTTGGTCTTCTGCTGGGCCTGCATCGTGATGTTCAGGCGCTTCGCGGCGAGGACGGAAGGGGTGTCGGCGCCAGGTACGGACGCGGACGGAGGACTGTCGGGGGCGGCCGTGGCCGTGGCCGCCGGGGCGGCGACCAGGGCCGCCGCCACGAGGGCGAGCGCGGACAACCGTCTGCGTCCGCTGAACCTGCTGCTTCTATGGCGCATCGCGTTCCTCCCAAGCGGGGGGTGGGGTGGTGGAGGAGCGCGTCCGGACGCTGCGATTGAGCATCGAGTGTTGTCGGGTGCAGGTCAACAAGGTTCAATGCGGGATTACTTGGGCCGTGAACGGCGGCGTACGTATGTGAACACCCCTCGTACGTCCACCTGGTGGCCCGCCCCGACCGGCGCGTACGCCCGGGCGGCCGATGTGAATGTTCACAGAAGGGTCTTGCGATGCGGCACGGCACACAGCTCGCGGACGGCGCGCCTGCGGATCTGGAGGCCGCGCTGCGCACCGGCCCCTTCCACGTGGCGCTGCGGGCCGCGATCGCCGCACGGCGCCTTCCCCTGCAACGCGTACGGCATCATCTCGCGCGCCAGGGCGTCAACGTCGGGGTGACGAGCCTGAGTTACTGGCAGCAGGGCGCGAGGCGCCCCCAGCGCACCGAGTCGCTGCGCGCCGTGCGCGCCCTGGAGGAGATCCTCGGGCTCCCCGAGGAGTCACTGATCCGGCTCCTGGCCAAGCCCTCCGACCGCCCCGCCTGCGAACGCCCCGCCGCCCGCTCCTACCGCTCGCTCCTGGCGGCGTCCGACGTCCTCCAGGAGCTGATCACCGACCTCGGTTCGCCGCTGGACGGCGGTCTGCACACCGTGGGCCACCACGAGCGGGTGCGGATCGGCGGGCGCCGCGAGCTGCTCGGCCGCGACTCGCAGCACGTGGTGCGCGCCCACCGGGACGGCGTGGACCGCTACCTCGCGATCTACCGCGGCGACCCCGGCTGCGTGCCGGAGCGCATCGGCGTCCACGCCCTGGAGAACTGCCGCACGGGGCGCGTGCGCCTGCACCACGAGACGGGAGTGCTCGTCGCCGAGCTGCTGTTCGACGCGCGCCTGCGCGCGGGCGACACGCATCTGTTCCGCTACGGCTTCGAGGACGGCACGGCGGGGGCGGCCACCGAGTACTTCCGGGGCTTCAGCTTCGCGGGCGGGCAGTACGCGCTCCAGGTGCGGTTCGACGAGGAGGCGCTGCCCGTACGCTGCCACCGCTTCGCCCAGCATTCGGAGGCCGCGCCGCGCGGCGGGCGCCAGGAACTCACGCTGAGCGGCAGCCACCGGTCGGTGCACCTCGTGGAGCCGCAGGTGCGGGCGGGGATTCTGGGGATCGCGTGGGACTGGGAGTGAGTCGTGCACTCCCGGCTAGTGAGCCTTAGGCTCCGGGACCCGCGATGATCTTGCCGTCCTCCACCTTCACCGGCAGCTCCTTGAGCGGCGTGACGGCGGGGTCGTGCAGCACCTTGCCGTTCGTGGCGTCGAACTGGCTGCCGTGGCAGGGGCAGGTCAGCTTGTGCCCCTCGAGCTTGTTGATGGGGCACTTGGCGTGCGTGCAGATGGTGCTGAACGCCTTGTACTCGTCGTCCGAGATGCGGCTCACGACCACGTTCTCGTCGGTGTAGAGCTTGGAGGCCCCCACCTTCACCTCGTCGGACGCACCGAGGTCCGTCGGCGCGGTCGGCGCCGAACGGTTGGAGCCGCCGTCGCCGCCCCCGGACGAGCAGGCCGTGATCCCCAGACCGGCGGCCGGGACGAGAGCGGCGGCGCGCAGCACCGTGCGGCGGGCGGGGGGCGGCGTGCCGGGCATGGAATCTCCACAGGTCAGGCGCTTCGGTGACGGATCAGACCATACCGGTGGGGCGCCGCCTGCCCGCGTTGGGCACGGCCGTGCCCGAGTGGCGCCCGTGCCGGGCCCGGCCCGCCGGGAAGCTCTAGCCTGTGGCGGAAGCCGGGGGCACGAGCGCTGACCACGACAGCAGAGCCGCCGCGGAGCCACCGCAGAGCCGAGAGGAACCACCCGTGATCGTCGTCGCCGGAGAGGCCCTGATCGACCTCGTCCCGCAGGATTCCGCCGGCGCTTTCGGCGGTGGTGACGCCGGGCTGCCCGCGCTCGCCCCGCGGCTCGGCGGCGGTCCGTACAACACCGCGGTGGCCCTCGGCCGTCTCGGCTCCCCCGTCGCCTTCTGCTCGCGGATCTCGGCGGACGCGTTCGGCGACGCCCTGGTCGACGGGTTGCGGACCGCGGGTGTCGACGTGTCGTACGTCCAGCGGGGCGCCGAGCCGACGACGCTCGCGGTGGCCTCGATCGGCGCGGACGGCTCCGCCGGTTACTCCTTCTACGTCGAGGGCACGGCGGACCGGCTCTTCACGGCCCCGGAGCGGCTGCCCGACGCCGTGCGCGCACTCTCGTTCGGCACGTGCTCGCTCGTCCTGGAACCGGGGGCGAGCGCGTACGAGGAGCTGATGCGCCGGGAGGCGGCGCGGGGCGTCTTCACGGCCCTCGACCCCAATGTCCGGGCGGGTCTGATCCCGGACGCGGACGCCTACCGGGCCCGGTTCAAGAGCTGGCTGCCGTCGGTCTCGCTGCTCAAGCTGTCGGAGGACGACGCGAGTTGGCTGGGCGGCACGCCGCGGGAGTGGCTCGCGTCCGGGCCCGGCGCGGTGGTGGTGACGCGGGGCGGCGACGGGCTCACGGTCTTCACGCGGGACGGCGGGGAGTGGTCCGTGCCGGGTGAGCGGGTCGACGTGGTGGACACCATCGGCGCGGGCGACACGGTCAACGCGGCGCTGCTGCACGGGCTTTGCGCACGGGACGCCCTGTCGGCGGATTCCCTCTCCGCGCTCGGCGCGGACAGCTGGGGCGAGGTCCTGCGCTTCGCGGCACGCGCGGCGGCCGTGACCGTGTCCCGCGCGGGGGCGGAGCCGCCGTACGCGCGGGAGTTGGGGTAACCCCGACGGTCAGCCCGTCACGGCGCGCAGGCCGCCCGGCTGACGGCCGTTGAGGCGGTCGAGCGCGGCCGACGAGGCCTCGTCGGCCGGCAGGTGGACGACCAGGCGCTGGCCGTCCGCGTCGGGCAGCGTCAGCGTCTCGTACGAAAGGCGCACCGCACCGACCTCCGGATGCGCCACGCGTTCGACGCCACTGTGCCGGGGCAGCCGCGGCACGGCCGCCATGCGGTCCGCGAACGGGGCACCGGCGATGACGGTCAGCTCGTCGGCGAATCCCTCGGCGTGGGGGTCGCTCAGCATGGAACCGGCCCGCAACGATGCGACCTGTTCGTCGGCGACGCGGTCCCATTCGGGATAGGCGGCGCGGGCGCGCTCGTCGGTGAACAGGAACCGGACGAGGTTGGGCCGCTCGTCGTCGAGGAGACCGATGGGCCCCACGATCCGCTCATAGCCCGAGGTGTACGCGAGGACGTCGCCGAGCCGGTTGAACAGGACGGCGGGGGTGGGCTCCAGGCGGTCGATGAGCGCCCGCACGGTGGGGCGCACCGACTGGGAGGGCACGCTCGCCGTCGGGCAGCAGGGGTCGCCGCTCGTCTCCTTCTCCAGGCGGCGCAGGTGGAAGCGCTCCTCCACGGAGAGCCGCAGGGCATCCGCGAGCGCGCCCATCACCTGCGGTGACGGATGGCGGTCCCGGCCCTGTTCGAGGCGGGCGAGGTACTCGACGCTGACGCCGGCGAGCGTGGCGACCTCGGAGCGGCGCAGGCCCGGCGTGCGGCGCCGGGGGCCGGTCGGGAGGCCGACCTGGGCCGGCGTGACCGCTTCACGGCAGGTGCGCAGGAAGTTGCCCAGCTCGTTGTCGCTCACCGGCCGAACGTACCAGCCGGGAAGGGACCGGATCGTGGCCCTGTCACTACCAGCCTCGGCCCGGCCTTCCTCGGGTGCGGGCGGCCTCGCATCGTGGACGCCATGACTACTTCGGACACGCGTACTACCGCCACTGCTGCCGCCGCGACGACCGCGCTTCCCCTCCCCGCCGGGAGCTGGGAGATCGACCCCTTGCACTCCGCCGTGAACTTCACCATCCGCCACCTCGGGATCTCGAAGGTGCGCGGCCGGTTCGCGGAGGTGACCGCCGGTCTCGTCGTGGGCGAGAGCGCGGAGACCTCGTCGGTGACGGCGACCATCGAGCTGGCGTCGATCGACACCGGCAACAAGGACCGCGACGCGCACGTCCGCGCGCCGGACCTGCTGGACGTGGAGCGCCGCCCCACCATGACGTTCCGCTCGACGCGGGTCGTCGGCCAGGAGGACGAGTGGACCCTGGAGGGCGAACTGACCATCGGTGACGTGACGAAGCCGGTCGCCCTCGCCGTGGAGTTCGGCGGGCTCCAGGCCTTCCCGGGCGACGCCCGACGCCATGCGGGGTTCGAGGCGACCGGGGAGATCAGCCGCAAGGCCTACGGTCTCGACTTCGGCGCGGGGATGCTCGGTGACGTGGTGAAGATCCAGCTGGACATGCAGTTCCTGGAGCCGGCGGCCGCGCCCGCCGAAGGCTAGTCGACGGGGTGCCGGGCCTCTCCCGGGCCGTCGGTGAAGGCTCCGTGCCGCCCCGCACCCGCGGCGAACCTGGCCGCGCCGTCCGCGGCCTCGGCGAGGGACCGCAGGCCGTGGCGCAGTTCGCCCGCCATCGCGTCCTCCTCGGTCAGGCCGCCCTGTTCCTGTACGGAGAGCCGGTCGTTGCGGAGGCAGGTCTGGGGGAACGCGGCGATCTCCGCGGCGAGGCGCTCGGCCGCTGCGCGGGACGTGCCCGGCGGTACGGTCCGGTTGACCAGGCCCATCGCCAGCGCCTCGGCGGCGGGGACGGGGCGGCCGGTGAGCACGAGGTCCATGGCCCGGCTCTCGCCGATGAGGCGGGGCAGCCGCACGGTCCCGCCGTCGATGAGCGGCACGCCCCAGCGACGGCAGAAGACCCCGAGCACCGCGTCCTCGTCGGCGACGCGCAGGTCGCACCAGAGCGCGAGCTCCAGACCGCCGGCGACCGCGTGCCCGGAGATGGCCGCGACGACGGGCTTGGAAAGGCGCATGCGGGTCGGCCCCATGGGCCCGTCGCCCTTCTCGGTGACCTCGTTCCCCGCCGGTGTCCCGATGGCCTTGAGGTCCGCACCGGCGCAGAAGGTGCCGCCCTCGCCCCAGAGCACGGCGACGGACGCGTCGGGGTCCGCGTCGAAGGCACGGAACGCGTCGGCGAGGGCCTGGGCGGTGGGCCCGTCGACGGCGTTGCGCACGCCGGGCCGGGACAACACGATGGTGGTGACGGGGCCTGCACGTTCGGTACGTACGGTCATGCGCCCCAGGCGACCACGAGGACGGGCCGCCGGACAAGGGGGAAACCCATTGTCCGACGGCCCGTTCACACCACCGCGGGGGCGCCCCCGAAGGGGCGCGGGGCTGTGACATGAGCGGCTCCGCCGCGGGGCGCGACCAGCCACAACAGACGCGCGGACGCGCAGCTGCATCAGGCCTTACGAGCCTTGGCCGCCTTCTTAGGGGCAGCCTTCTTGGCAGTGGCCTTCTTGGCAGTGGCCTTCTTGGCGGTGGAGGTCTTGGCGGTGGCCTTGGCCGCCGCCGGCTTCTTCACCGCGGCAGCAATCCGCTTACGCCCCTGCGAAGGGCTCTCCGCAACAAGGATGTTCTGCAGGAACTTGCCCGTATGGCTCGTCGGAACCCCGGCGACCTCCTCGGGCGTGCCCTCGGCGACGACCAGACCGCCGCCGTTGCCGCCCTCGGGGCCCATGTCGACGACCCAGTCCGCGGTCTTGATGACGTCGAGGTTGTGCTCGATGACGATGACCGTGTTGCCCTTGTCGACCAGGCCGGACAGGACCGTGATCAGCTTGCTGATGTCCTCGAAGTGCAGACCGGTGGTCGGCTCGTCCAGGACGTAGACGGTCCGTCCCGTCGAGCGCTTCTGGAGCTCGGAGGCCAGCTTCACGCGCTGGGCCTCGCCTCCGGAGAGCGTCGGCGCGGACTGGCCGAGCCGTACGTACCCGAGACCCACGTCGTTGAGCGTGCGCAGGTGGCGGGAGATGGCCGGCACCGCCTCGAAGAAGTCGAGCGCCTCCTCGATCGGCATGTCCAGGACCTCGGCGATGGACTTGCCCTTGTAGTGGACGTCCAGCGTCTCGCGGTTGTAGCGCGCCCCGTGGCAGACCTCGCAGGGGACGTACACATCCGGCAGGAAGTTCATCTCGATCTTGATCGTGCCGTCACCGGAGCAGTTCTCGCAGCGACCGCCCTTGACGTTGAAGGAGAAGCGGCCGGGCAGATAGCCGCGGACCTTCGCCTCCATCGTCTCCGCGAACAGCCTGCGGACGTGGTCGAAGACTCCGGTGTACGTCGCCGGGTTGGACCGCGGGGTGCGGCCGATGGGCGACTGGTCGACGTGCACGACCTTGTCGACGAGGTCGTCGCCGTCCACGCGCGTGTGCCGCCCGGGGACGGAGCGTGCGCCGTTCAGCTCGCGCGCCAGGTGCGTGTAGAGGATGTCGTTCACGAGCGTCGACTTGCCGGAGCCCGAGACACCCGTGACGGCGGTGAGGACGCCGAGCGGGAAGGAGACGTCGATGTCCTGGAGGTTGTTCTCCCGGGCGCCGTGCACCGTCAGCTGACGGGAGGGGTCCGCGGGGCGGCGGATGTCCGGCACCGGGATGGACCTCTTGCCCGACAGATACTGCCCGGTCACCGAGTCCGGGTTGTCGAGCAGCTCCTTCATGGAGCCGCTGTGCACGACCTTGCCGCCGTGCTCGCCCGCGCCGGGGCCGATGTCGACGACCCAGTCGGCGACCTTGATGGTGTCCTCGTCGTGCTCGACGACGATGAGCGTGTTGCCCATGTCGCGCAGGCGCACGAGGGTCTCGATCAGGCGGTGGTTGTCGCGCTGGTGCAGGCCGATGGACGGCTCGTCCAGTACGTACAGCACGCCGACGAGGCCGGAGCCGATCTGCGTGGCCAGGCGGATGCGCTGGGCCTCGCCGCCGGAGAGGGTGCCCGCCGCGCGGTTCAGCGAGAGGTAGTCCAGGCCGACGTCGACCAGGAAGCGCAGTCGTTCGTTGACCTCCTTCAGGACGCGCTCGGCGATCTTCTTGTCGCGGGCGCCCAGCTTCAGCTCGGCGAGGAAGTCCGCGCAGTCGCTGATGGACATCGCGGCGACCTCGGCGATGGACCGGCCCTTGACCGTGACGGCAAGGACGATCGGCTTGAGCCGCGTGCCCTCACAGGTGGGGCAGGGCACCTCGCGCATGTAGCCCTCGAAGCGCTCACGGCTCGTGTCGCTCTCGGCCTCGCTGTGGCGGCGCTTGACGAAGGGGACGGCGCCTTCGAAGGCGGTGGTGTAGACCCGCTCGCGGCCGTACCGGTTCCTGTAGCGCACCTCGATCTGCGTCTTGTGGCCGTTCAGGAGGGCCTTCTTGGCGCGCTGCGGGAGTCCGGCCCACGGCATGTCCGTGGCGAAGCCGAGCGCGTCGGCGAGCGCGCCGACGAGCCGCCCGAAGTAGTCCTTGGTGTGGCCGTGCGACCAGGGGTGGATGGCGCCCTCGTCGAGCGACTTGTCCTCGTCCGGGACGATCAGCTCGGGGTCGACCTCCATGCGCGTGCCGATGCCCGAGCAGTCCGGGCAGGCGCCGAAGGGCGAGTTGAAGGAGAAGGAGCGGGGCTCGAGCTCCTCGAAGGACAGGTCGTCGTACGCGCAGTACAGGTGCTCCGAGTACATGCGCTCGCGCTCGGGGTCGTCCTCGGGAAGGTCGACGAAGTCGAGGACGACCATGCCGCCGGCGAGACCGAGCGCGGTCTCCACGGAGTCGGTCAGGCGGCGCTTGGCGGAGTCCTTCACCGTGAGGCGGTCGATGACCACCTCGATGGTGTGCTTCTCCTGCTTCTTCAGCGTGGGCGGCTCGGAGAGCTGGATCGTCGTGCCGTCGACCCGCGCGCGGCTGTACCCCTTGGTCTGGAGGTCGGCGAAGAGGTCGACGAACTCGCCCTTGCGCTCGCGGACCAGCGGCGAGAGGACCTGGAAGCGGCTGCCTTCCGGCAGCTCGAGGACCTTGTCGACGATGGCCTGCGGCGACTGCCGGGCGATGGGGCGACCGCACTCGGGGCAGTGCGGCTTGCCGATGCGCGCGAAGAGCAGGCGGAGGTAGTCGTAGACCTCCGTGATGGTGCCGACCGTGGAGCGCGGGTTGCGCGAGGTCGACTTCTGGTCGATGGAGACCGCGGGCGAGAGGCCCTCGATGAAGTCGACGTCCGGCTTGTCCATCTGACCGAGGAACTGCCGGGCGTACGAGGAGAGCGACTCCACATACCGCCGCTGGCCCTCGGCGAAGATCGTGTCGAACGCGAGCGAGGACTTGCCCGACCCGGAGAGCCCGGTGAAGACGATGAGGGAGTCGCGCGGGAGGTCGAGCGAGACGTTCTTGAGATTGTGCTCGCGCGCGCCACGGACGATGAGACGGTCGGCCACGCCGGTCCGCACCTTTCTAGAGAGAAGTGACAGGGGCGGGACCCCCGTCATTCACAGACTAGGGCGAGCCACTGACAACGCCGGGGCGGATGCCCTGGTTGATAACAAACCCGGACCACCAAGAATGCCCGATGCCGCACCCGACCATATAGCACGTGCATTCGATTTGCGGCGCTGCTCAGACACCTTCACCCGAACGTGTGGCGCGACTATCGTCGGGCGCATGATTGATCATGTGCGCGACCTGGCGTCTGTACGTGACGCGACCGACCGGCTGCTCACAGCAGCCGCGAAACTGAACAACGATTCGACCGCGGAGCCGTCACGGCTGCCGGGCTGGACCCGCGGCCATGTGCTCGCCCACATCGCCCGGAACGCGGACGCGCTCGTGAACGTCCTGGCCGGGCGGCCCATGTACGTCAGCGGCGACGCCCGGGACGCGGACATCGAGCGGGACGCGCCCAGGCCGCTGGCCGAGCAGCTGGTGGACGTACGCGAGTCCGCGGAGCGCTTCGAGGCCCAGGCCGCGGTCCCGGCCGACTGGTCCCGCACCATCGAGATGCGCAACGGAGTCACCGACTCCGCTTCGCGGGTGCCGTTCAGGCGGTGGGTCGAGGCCGAGCTGCACCATGTCGATCTGGGCATCGGGTACGAGCTGGAGGACCTGCCGGAGGAGTTCGTGCAGCGGGAGATCGCGTTCCTCGCGGCACGTTTCTCGGGGAACCCCGACGTGCCGCCGACGCGGGTGACGGACGGCACGCACGCGTGGAGAACCGGCCGGGACGGCGAGCCCGAGATCACCGTTTCCGGGCCCGCGCCCGACGTGGTCGGCTGGCTCTCCGGCCGTCGCGACGGCTCGGCGCTGACGGCCGAAGGCGGCCTCCTGCCCTCGCTGCCCCCGCTATAGGCTGAGGAACATGACGTACAGCGGAGCAGTGAAGGTCGGCGGCGGCGCGGACGTGCACGAGCTGCAGGACCTGATGATCTCGAAGGTCGCGGTCGGCCCGATGGACAACAACGCCTATCTGCTCCGCTGCCGGGCCACGGACGAGCAGCTCCTGATCGACGCGGCGAACGACGCCGAGACGCTGCTCACGCTGATCGGTGACGACGGCATCGCGTCCGTCGTCACCACCCATCAGCACGGCGACCACTGGCAGGCACTGGCCGCGGTCGTCGAGGCCACCGGCGCCCGGACCTACGCGGGCCGCGAGGACACCGTCGGCATCCCCGTGCCCACGGACGTCCCGCTCTCGGACGGCGACACCGTGAGCGTCGGGCACGTCTCCCTCACCGCGCGTCACCTGGTGGGCCACACGCCGGGCTCGATCGCCCTCGTGTACGACGACCCGCACGGCCACCCGCACGTCTTCACCGGCGACTGCCTCTTCCCGGGCGGCATCGGCAACACGCACCAGGACCCGCAGGCCTTCGCGAGCCTCCTGAACGACGTCGAGACGAAGATCTTCGGCACGCTGCCCGACGAGACCTGGGTCTACCCCGGCCACGGGAACGACACGACGCTGGGCACGGAGCGCCCGCATCTGCCGGAGTGGCGTCAGCGGGGCTGGTGACCCGCGTACGTCGGCAGGGCTCAGGCCCCGCCGACCAGCGCCGCCACCCGCTCCACCGCGAACGCGTACCCCTGCACACCGCACCCCGCGATGACACCGTCCGCGCGCTGGGAGACGTACGAATGGTGCCGGAACGCCTCGCGCTGGTGGATGTTGGAGATGTGGACCTCCAACACCGGCATTCCGTCGCAGGTGTTGAGCGCGTCCAGAATCGCGACTGACGTGTGCGAGTAGGCCGCCGGGTTGATGACGATGCCCGCGTGGTGCTCGCGTGCCTCGTGGATCCAGTCCACCAACTGACCCTCGTGGTTGCTCTGCCTCAGGTCCACGGTGCCGCCGTGCGCGGCCGCCGCCTTGGCACACAGCGCCTCGACGTCGGCGAGGGTGTCGGAGCCGTAGATCTCGGGCTGGCGCTGACCGAGCAGGTTCAGATTGGGGCCGTTCAGGATCATGATCGGGGCGTTGGCAAGAGTGCGCGTCATGCCGTCAGCGTACTGAGGACGCTCCCCACGCCTCCGCACGCCCCCGTAACCGGCCGTCACGGTGGGTAGTTGACGCGGCATGCGCAAGAGCCACTCCCCCGCCGGTACCGCTGGTGCTTCCGGTACCGCTGGTGCCTCCGGTACCGCTGGTGCCTCCGGTACCGCTGGTGCCTCCGGTACCGCTGGTGCCTCCGGTACCGCTGGTGCCTCCGGCACTCCTTCTCTGCCGCGGCTCGCGGCCGCCTCGCTCGCCGGGACCGCCATCGAGTTCTACGACTTCTTCATCTACGGGACGGCCGCGGCCCTCGTGCTCGGCCCCCTGTTCTTCCCGACGTTCTCGCCGCTCGCGGGAACTCTCGCCGCGTTCGCGACATTCGGAGTGGGCTTCGTGGCGCGGCCCCTGGGGTCCGTCCTCTTCGGGCACATCGGTGACCGGCGCGGGCGGCGTCCCGTGCTCATCGGCTCGCTGCTCCTGACGGGCGTCGCCACGGTCGCCGTCGGCTGTGTGCCCACGTACGACTCGATCGGTACGGCCGCTCCGGTGCTGCTCCTCGTGCTGCGCTTCCTTCAGGGGCTCGGGCTCGGCGGCGAGTGGGGCGGGGCGGTGCTGCTGACCGCCGAGCACGCGCCGGCCGAGCGGCGCGGGCTGTGGTCGAGTTTCCCGCAGATGGGGCCGTCGATCGGGTTCCTGCTTGCCAACGGGATCATGCTGGTGCTCTCCGCGACCCTCACCGACGCGCAGTTCACCTCCTGGGGTTGGCGGGTGCCGTTCTGGGCTGCGGGCCTGCTCGCGGTGGCCGGGCTGGCCCTGCGTACGTCCCTCCCCGAGAGCCCGAGCTTTCTGGAACTGCGGGAGCACGCGCGCGTGCCGCTCGCCGAAGTGGTGCGCGACCACTGGCGGCTCGTGCTGCTGACGGCGGGCGGCCTCGCCGTCGGGTACGCGGTCTTCTACGCCGTGACGACGTGGTCCCTGGCCTACGCGGTGGAGCGGCTCGACGTCAGCCGTACGGTGATGCTCGCCTGCATCATGGCGGCGGTCGTGGTGAAGGGCGCCATGACACCGGTGGCCGCGGTGCTCGGCGACCGGTACGGGCGGCGGCCCCTGTGCCTGCTGGGGTGTGCGCTCTCGGCGCTCTGGATGTTCCCGATGATCGCGCTGCTCGCGACCGGCGAGCCGCTGCTGATGTTCCTGGGCTTTTTGGTGGCGATGCTCGCGTTCATCACGATGTTCGCCGTGATCGCCGCGTATCTGCCCGAGCTGTACGAGCCGCGGGTGCGCTGCACGGGCGCCGCCGTGGGCTACAACCTGGGCGGGGTCCTGGGCGGCGCGCTCACACCGATCGTGGCGACGGCGGTGGCGCGGGGCGAGGGGACTCCGTGGGGTGTGGCGGCGTATCTGACGGCCGTGGCGCTGCTGAGCCTGGGCTGCTTCGCGCTGCTGCCCGAGACGCGGCCGGCCCGCGAACCGGCCCCTGTCACGGTGTGAGCGTCGGCTGACGAACGTACGCGGGGCTCACGGCGTGACCGCGAGCTCCAAGTACGCCGCGAACAGCACCAGATGGACCCCGCCCTGCAGCAGCGTGGCGCGCCCGGGCACGACCGTGAGCGTGCCGACGATCACGGTGAGCGCGAGCAGCACCATGTGGGTCGGGCCGAGCCCGAGCACCAGCGGCCCGGAGAGCCAGACCGAGGCGACCGCGACGGCCGGGATCGTCAGGCCGATGCTGGCCATCGCGGAGCCGAGGGCGAGGTTGAGGCTGGTCTGCACGCGGTCGCGGCGGGTGGCGCGCACGGCCGCGATGGTCTCCGGGAGCAGCACGAGCAGCGCGATGATGACGCCGACCACGGAGTGCGGCATGCCCGCGCTCTCCACGCCGGACTCGATGGTCGGCGAGACCCCCTTGGCGAGGCCGACCACGCCGATCAGGGCGAGGGCGAGCAGCCCCAAGCTGATCAGGGCGGTGCGGATGGAGGGCCCCGCCGCCTCCTCGGAGTCGATCACCTCGCCCTTGCGGGTGATCGGCAGGAAGTACTCGCGGTGGCGCACGGTCTGGGTCGTCACGAACAGGCCGTACAGGATGAGCGAGGCGACGGCGGCGAAGGTGAGCTGCGCCGTGGAGAACTCCGGGCCCGGCTTGGTCGTGGTGAAGGTCGGCAGGACCAGGCTGAGGGTGGCGAGCGTGGCGACGGTCGCGAGTGCGGCGCCGGTGCCCTCGGACTGGAAGTTGACGACGCGGTGGCGCAGGGCGCCCACAAGCAGGCAGAGGCCGATGATGCCGTTGCAGGTGATCATCACGGCGGCGAACACCGTGTCGCGGGCCAGCGTGGAACTCTTGTCGCCGCCATCGGCCATGAGCGTGACGATCAGCGCGACCTCGATGATCGTCACGGCGACCGCGAGGACGAGCGACCCGAAGGGCTCGCCGACGCGGTGCGCGATCACCTCGGCGTGGTGCACGGCGGCGAGCACGGCCCCGGCGAGCACGAGCGTCACCACGGCCACGACCGCGCCGGGCACGTCGCGTCCCCAGGTGAAGGCGAGCAGCACGACGGCGAGGACCGGCACGACCGCGGTCCACTGCGTGGCGGGCGTCCGGAGCCGAGTGATCATGCCTTCGATGCTGCACCGCCCTCAAGGGGCACGCGACCGGGATGAGTGCGGCGCGACGCGTACGACACAGGGAGTGGCCCGCGACGATTCGTCGCGGGCCACTCCCTGTGGTGGTGACTCCTGCATCCGCGGCCGTCAGGCCTCGATGCTGTCCTTGCTGTCCTTCGGGCTCTCGTCGGCCGCCTTCTCCGCGGCTTCCTTCTCCGCCTGCTTCTTGGAGGCGAAGAGGCTGGTGATCGTCGTGATCACCAGGACACCGCAGATGACGCCGAGCGAGACCGGGATGGAGATCTCGGGGACGTGCACCCCGTTCTCGTGCAGGGCGTGCAGCACCAGCTTCACGCCGATGAAGCCCAGGATGACCGAGAGGCCGTAGCTGAGGTGGACCAGCTTCTTGAGCAGTCCGCCGATGAGGAAGTACAGCTGGCGCAGACCCATCAGCGCGAAGGCGTTCGCCGTGAAGACGATGTACGGGTCCTGGGTGAGGCCGAAGATCGCGGGGATCGAGTCCATCGCGAACAGCACGTCGGTCGTACCGATGGCGAGCATGACGATCATGAGCGGCGTCATGATCTTCTTGCCGTTCTTCTGGATGAACAGCTTGGTGCCGTGGTACTGGTCGGCGACGCCGAACTTCTTCTCGGCGGCCTTCAGGAGGCGGTTCTCCTCCCACTCCTCTTCCTCGTCACTGGAGCGCGCCTCCTGGATGAGCTTCCAGGCGGTGTAGATGAGGAACGCGCCGAAGATGTAGAAGACCCAGGAGAAGTTGGCGATGACCGCGGCGCCGGCGGCGATGAAGATCGCTCGCAGGACGAGCGCTATCAGCACACCGAACAGCAGCACCCGCTGCTGGAGATGGCTGGGCACCGAGAACTTCGCCATGATCAGGATGAAGACGAAGAGGTTGTCCACGCTGAGCGACTTCTCGGTGATGAAGCCCGCGAAGAACTCGCCGGAGGCCTGACTGTCGCCCCAGATCAGCAGGCCCACTCCGAAGAGCGCCGCCAGCACGATCCAAACGCCCGTCCAGATTCCGGCTTCCTTGATCGACACGTCATGCGGCTTGCGGCCGATGAAGAAGTCGGCCGCGATCAGGGCACTGAGACCAAGAATGGTCAGCACCCAAAGGGTCATTGAAACGTCCACTGCGCCTCCGGCGTCGTACGGCTACTGATCAGCGTCGTCGCTGCCGGAGGTCTCTTCCACCCGAGGCGGCTCACCGCCCCGCGGGCCGACGCCCCGGGACCGATGGCGGTCCGTATTGACGGGTACGTCGCGTTCGGGAGTACTCCCCTCCGCTGGTAGAAGAGTACGCGAAACACCAAGACTTAGTAAAGGAGATGGCAAGCAATAGGCAAAAGGCCAGGTCGGAGTGGGTCGGGCTGGACCGAAAGTCGCTTTACCGTCTCAGCGTCCGCCCGTGCGCCGGGCGTGCGCGACCTGGTTCAGGACCTGCTGGAGGACCCGGCTGCCGGGCGGCGTCATCGGCGGTTCGTACGTCCACGCATGCCCCACCCAGGGGTCGGAGAGGTGGTCGTCGGCCACCGGCGTCAGGCGCAGCAGCGCGCGCCAGAGCGGGTCGAGCAGCGGACCGTACTCGGCGGCGTCCTCCCGGTCGGCGACCATCATCAGGTGCACGCCGACCGCGGGGCCCTCGTCCGCGAGGTAGCGCAGCTGGGTCACGGCGCGGTCGTCGAAGCCGTGCGGGAAGTCGTTGACGATCAGGAGCTGCTCGGCGGTGTCCAGGTCCGGCGGCAGCGCGTCGGCGGCGCCCGCGCGAATCGCCATCTGTACGAGGTCCACGCGCTGGGTGAGCTTGGCGAGCACCGCGGAGACGCCTGCCGCGCCGGAGGCCGGCGGCTCGGGGAGCACGCCCGCCGTCACCAGCGGCGAGAGCGCCCCGGCCGCGGAGCCCGCCGCGTCGATGACGTGCACCGTGAACTCGCCCGCCGGATAGACCGCGAGCAGCCGCGCGGCGTGCGCGACCGCGCTGTCCATGGCGAGGCGGCGCAGCTGGTCCACGTCGGCCAGGGAGTCCGTGCCGGAGGAGCGGCCGCTGTCGATCCACAGGCCGCGCTCCAGGGGCAGCCTGACCAGCAGCGGGATGTGCAGGTCCGGACGCTCGGGCAGGTGGAGGTCGCCCAGGCGCAGCGCCATGGGGATCTCCATGGGGGTGCGGTAGGCGTGCCAGACGGGGCTGTCCCAGCCGGCGAACGCCATGGGCAGGGCGGGCTCGACGACCTCGGACTCGGCGGCGAGCTGGCCCAGGTCGCGGTCGAGGGCGGCCCGCGCCCGGTCGACGAGAAGGCCGTGCTTGGCGCGGGCGGCCTCGCGCGCGAGGTCTCCGGTGTTGCCGATGCGGCTGCGCGGGTCGGAGAGGACCTTGTCCAGCTCCTGGTCCATGCGCGACTCGGCGAAGTCGACGGCGCTTCGGTACGCGGCCGTGGTGCGGGCCAGGTCCTCGAACATGCCCCACACCTGGTTGTAGAGCCGCTCCTCCATGGACCAGCCGGTCGCGTCGCCCGCCACGGGCTGGGCGGACCTGCCCGGCTCGGCCGGGGCCGCGGTCGGCGGGGGCGGCGGCGGTGCGCTGGTCTGGCGGCCGGGGTGGCTGTAGTTGACGGGGCCGCCGGACGTGCTGCCCGCGTCGCCCGGCTGGGGCGTGGCCGGGGTGGCCTGGGGTGCGGTGGCGGTGCTGTCCGGGCCCTGCGCTCCCGGGCCCGGGGGCGTGCTCTGTCCCGTGGTGCGCACGCGGGCCTCGTCCGAGGGGCGGGGCGGCGGCGCGGCCACCGAGCGGGCGAGGCCCTGGGCCACCGCTTCGTTGATCGTGCCCGCCAGTTCGCGGGCCTGCGGCAGGCCCTGGTCGGTGAGCATGTCGGCGAGGCCGCCCGCGTACCCCTGGCCGACGGCGCGCACCTTCCACGCGTCGTGCCTGCGGTAGAGCTCCAGGGCGACGACGGCGGACTCGGCGTCCAGGTCGGTGATGGTGTAGCTGGCGACCTCGGAGCCGTCGAGTGCGGTGACGGCGACGAAGGGCGCGGCGAGGGAGCCGAAGCTGACCGGTCCCCCGACGCCCACGGGCAGCGCGAGCAGGACGTTGACCCGGTGCACCGCTTCGGGCACGGCGCCGAGGTCCACCGCGAGGCGGTGGTCGGCGGCGGCCTGCCTGGGCACCTCGAGCCCGGGCAGCGTGGGCGAGCCGGGATGGGCCACCCAGTCCGTGCCGCGCACCTTGCCCTGGTCGTCGCTGAGCGTGACCCCCGCCACGATCGGCTTGCCGACCGAGATCCGGATCTCCAGTCGGGTCTCGGGAAGCGGATGGTTCTGCCCCCGGACCAGCTCGGCCGTCATCGCCTTCGTCCCCCTCGTACCCTCTGTACTTGTCGGTGCCGCGTGCCTATAGGTGCGGCAGGATCGACGGCATCAGGTCCTGGAACGTGCGGCCGTTGGCGGGATTGCCGATGGCCGTCATCTGCCAGCCCGCGCCCGCGCGGTGGACCTTCGCCATGATCTGCGCGGTGTACTGACCGCCGCCGTCGAGTGTGTAGCGGGCCAGCTCCTGGCCGTTGGTCTCGTCCACCAGGCGGCAGAACGCGTTCTGCACCTCCTGGAACGTCTGGCCCGTGAAGGAGTTCACCGTGAAGACGATCTGGTCGATGTGGACCGGGATCCGCGCCAGGTCGACGAGGATCGCCTCGTCGTCCCCGCCCTGGCCGACACCGCCGACGAGATTGTCACCGGTGTGCCGCACGGAACCGTCGTCACTGACGAGGTGACGGAAGAACACGACGTCCACCGGCTGCTTGTCGGCGAACAGGACCGCCGACGCGTCCAGGTCGACCTCGCGCGTGCGTGTGCCGAACAGACCGCGCCTCGGGGCCGCTTGCCAGCCGAGCCCCATGCGCACCGCGGTCAGGGCACCCCCGTCGTCCTTCTGCAGGCTGATGGCCTGACCCTTGGTCATGTTGACCGTCACGCGCTGTCCCCTCTCGAACTGCCCTAGGCAACCGCCGGTCTGTGCGGTTGCCCAGCACCCTATGCAGAGGCACTGACAGTGCCGCAGTGCGGGCAGCACTTTGTGTCGGTCTTGCAACACACCAGGCAGTACGCCTACGCCTGTCCTGCCTCCCTCATCTGCCTGAGCTCCTTCTTCATCTCCGACACCTCGTCACGCAGCCGTGCGGCGATCTCGAACTGCAGGTCGGCGGCGGCCGCGCGCATCCGCGCGGTCATCTCCTCGATCTGCTCGGCCAGTTCGGCCGCGGGCCGGTCGGTGGGCACCTTCTCGGCGGCCTTGCCCTTGGCCGCCTTGCCCGCCTTGCCGCCGAGCGCGGGCACGGGCGCCTTGGCTGCCGCCTTCGCGTCGGCGCCCTTCGCCTTGCGGTAGTCCGTGCCGAGCAGCTGCTCCGTGTCGACCTCCTCGCGCGCGATCGCCGACACGATGTCGTTGATCTTCTTGCGCAGCGGCTGGGGGTCGATCCCCTTCTCCTTGTTGTACGCGATCTGCTTCTCGCGCCTGCGGTTGGTCTCGTCGATGGCCTGCTCCATCGCCGGGGTGACCTTGTCCGCGTACATATGGACCTGACCGGAGACGTTGCGCGCCGCGCGGCCGATGGTCTGGATCAGCGAGGTGCCGGAGCGCAGGAAGCCCTGCTTGTCGGCGTCGAGGATCGACACCAGGGAGACCTCGGGCAGGTCGAGGCCCTCACGCAGGAGGTTGATGCCGACCAGGACGTCGTACTCACCGGCGCGCAGTTCGCGCAGGAGCTCGACGCGGCGCAGGGTGTCGACGTCGCTGTGCAGATAGCGGACCTGGATGCCCAGCTCGAGGAAGTAGTCGGTGAGGTCCTCGGCCATCTTCTTGGTGAGCGTGGTGACCAGGACGCGCTCGTCCTTCTCGGTGCGCGTGCGGATCTCGTGCACCAGGTCGTCGATCTGCCCCTGGGTGGGCTTGACCACGACCTCCGGGTCGATGAGGCCGGTGGGGCGGATGATCTGCTCGACGAAGCCGTCGCCGCGCGAGAGTTCGTACTTGCCCGGGGTCGCCGAGAGGTAGACCGTCTGGCCGATGCGGCCGAGGAATTCCTCCCACTTCAGCGGGCGGTTGTCCAGCGCGGACGGCAGCCGGAAGCCGTGGTCCACCAGGGTGCGCTTGCGGGAGGCGTCGCCTTCGTACATCGCGCCGATCTGCGGGACCGTGACGTGCGACTCGTCGATGACGAGGAGGAAGTCCTCGGGGAAGTAGTCGATGAGGGTGTTCGGCGCGGAGCCGGGATCGCGGTCGTCGAAGTGCATCGAGTAGTTCTCGATGCCGGAGCAGGAGCCGATCTGGCGGAGCATCTCCAGGTCGTACGTCGTGCGCATGCGAAGGCGCTGGGCCTCCAGCATCTTGCCCTGCTTCTCCAGCTCGGCGAGGCGCTCGGCGAGCTCCTTCTCGATGCCGGTGACCGCCTTCTCCATTCGCTCCGGTCCCGCCACGTAGTGCGAGGCCGGGAAGACGTACAGGTGGTCGTCGTCGCTGATGACCTCGCCGGTGAGGGGGTGCAGCGTGGAGAGCGCCTCGATCTCGTCGCCGAACATCTCGATGCGGACGGCCAGCTCTTCGTAGACCGGGAAGATCTCGATGGTGTCGCCGCGGACCCGGAAGGTGCCGCGGGCGAAGGCCACGTCGTTGCGCGTGTACTGGATGTCGACGAAGCGGCGCAGGAGCTGGTCGCGGTCGATCTCCTCGCCGACCTTGAGCGAGACCATCCTGTCGACGTACTCCTGCGGGGTGCCGAGGCCGTAGATGCAGGAGACGGATGCGACCACGATCACGTCACGCCGGGTCAGCAGCGAGTTCGTGGCGGAGTGGCGCAGGCGCTCGACCTCCTCGTTGATCGAGGAGTCCTTCTCGATGTACGTGTCCGACTGCGGGACGTACGCCTCGGGCTGGTAGTAGTCGTAGTACGAGACGAAGTACTCCACCGCGTTGTTCGGCAGGAGCTCTCGGAACTCGTTGGCCAGCTGGGCGGCCAGCGTCTTGTTCGGCGCCATCACGAGGGTGGGGCGCTGGAGCTTCTCGATCATCCACGCGGTGGTGGCCGACTTGCCGGTGCCGGTCGCGCCGAGCAGGACGACGTCCTTCTCACCTGCGCGAATGCGCCGCTCCAGGTCGGCGATGGCCGCCGGCTGGTCGCCGCTTGGCGTGTAGTTGCTGACGACCTCGAAAGGCGCCACCGTGCGTTCGATCTTGGATACGGGCCGCATGGAACCCACCGTACGACCCCGCACTGACAACGGGGTCGGATCACCAGCTCTGCGGGGTCCTGGGGCCGGGGCGCTGCGGGGGCCTGCGGCCCCCCCGCGGGTCGTGCCGGTCGCCCGAGCGCGGCACGGGGTAGGGGGCGCGCTGCCCCTGTGCGGCGTTCTGGAGGTCGGCCTTGCCCATGACCATCAGCGGGTCGAACATGACGATCACGCCCGCGAGGAGCAGGAAGGCGAGCGGGCCGATCATCATCGGCGCGAGCAGCTCGGCGGGCGAGTCACCGGCCACCGGGGCCGCGGACGAGCCGTGCAGATGGACCCGGAGTGCGGCCATTCCGGTGTAGTGCATGCCACTGACGGCCAGGCCCATGACGAGGCTCGCGCCCAGGCTCCAGAGGAAACCCCTGACCTGCGCGGCCGCCCACAGGGCGGCGCTGGCGGCGACGACGGCGATCACGACGGAGGCGGAAACGGTGAAGGTGTTGTACTCCAGCGTCCCGCGCAGACGCATACCGGCCATTCCCAGATAGTGCATCGAGGCGACGCCCAGACCGGTGATCGTTCCGCCGGTGAACAGGGCCGTCCCGGTCGCGCCGCGGTAGCCCACGATGAAGATCCCGATGCCGACCATGACGATGGCGACGGCGAGACTCGCGAAGGTCAGCGCCTTGTCGTAGTGGATCGGGGCTTCCTCGACGGTGAAGCCCATCATCGCGATGAAGTGCATCGTCCAGATGCCGGAACCGATCGCCGCCGACCCGAGTGCGAGCCAACCGGGCCTCCAGGAGTGGGCCACGAGGAGCGATCTGGTGGTGCACCGCAGGCCGAGCGCTCCACCGAGACACGCCATGAGGTACGCCGCCACCGGTGTGACAAGTCCATAACTGAAACCGTCGACCGTGCCCTGCATGCGCGGTAGCCCTTCCGCCTGTTGTGTCCAAATGCCCGGGAATGCCCCCAAGTGGCCCCAGCCGACCGTCCACTGACAGGCCATGGGCTGACGCAGAGAGTAAAGCTCACTCCGGAACTTGCGAACGATTTTCCGGGAAAGAATCCCGGTTGTCTCCGTTCAACCTGTGGCCATCCTGCACCTGTCTCGCGTTGGCCGTGGACTGTCACTCTCATCCGGTCCGTGCCCAAACATCGCGAGGAGTCACCGTTGTACGCACGCGCTGCCGCTGCCACCACCGCCGCTCTGCTCGGAGCCGGTGCACTCGCCCTCCCCTCCACCACCGTTCACGCCGCCGACCGGCCGTCGGCGCAGACGTCCGCGCAGACGTCCGTCTCGCACGACAAGCCGCTGGTCGTCGCGCACCGGGGCGCTTCCGCCTATGCCCCGGAGAACACTTTCTCAGCCATCGACAAGGCGGCTGACATGGGGTTCCGCTGGGTCGAGAACGACGTCCAGCGCACCAAGGACGGCGAGCTGGTGATCATGCACGACGACACCCTGAAGCGGACGACGAACGTCGAGGAGCTCTACCCCGACCGCGCGCCGTGGAAGGTCGCGGACTTCACGGCGAAGGAGATCTCCCGGCTGGACGCGGGCAGCTGGTTCAGCCCGAAGTACGCCGGACAGCGCGTGCCGACGCTGAAGCAGTACATGAACCGGGTCTCGCGCAACCACCAGAGCCTCGTCTTCGAGTTCAAGAAGCCCGAGCTCTACCCGGGCATCGAGAAGCAGGGCCTCGCCGTCCTGCGCAAGACCGGCTGGCTCGACCGCCACCACGTCAAGAACAAGCTCGTCATCCAGAGCTTCAGCGCCGACAGCGTCAAGACGGTGCACAAGCTGCGGCCCGACATCAAGACCGGCTTCCTCGGTACGCCCGCGGTCGCCGATCTGCCCGCGTACGCCAAGTTCTCCGACCAGATCAACTCGACGCACACCTCCATCTCCAAGGAGTACGTCGCCGCGATCCACGCGCTCAAGGGGCCGCACCGCAAGCGCCTGGAGATCTTCACCTGGACCGTGAACAACGCGGCCGCGGCGAAGCGGGTGGCGGACTTCGGGGTGGACGGCATCATCACGAACACACCCGACGTCGTGCGCGAGGCCATCTCCGAGTAGCGCCGGCGGGCTCGCGGGACGGCGTTGTCAGTGCCCGGTCGTACGGTGGTCCACATGAACGCCAAGGGGCAGCACGGGCAGGGCCGTCCGGAGCAGGACGACTCACGGCAGGTGGTGTGGGCCGTCGTCGCGAGCGACATCGGCCCACTGCTGCTGGCCGCGACCGACGACGGTCTGGTCAGCGTCGTCTTCCACGCCACGGACGCGGTGCGCGACAAGGCACTGGAGCGGCTCGGCTCCCGACTGGGGGCCGAGCCGGTCGAAGCACCGGACTCTCCGCTCCTCACCGAGTCCATACGCCAGCTCGCGGACTACTTCGCGGGCGAGCGCCACGACTTCGAGCTGCCGCTCGACTGGTCGCTGATCTCCGGGTTCAACCGCCAGGTCCTGCGCGAACTGACCACCGTCCCGTACGGCGCCGTGGTGGGGTACGGAGACCTGGCACGCCGCGTCGGCCAGCCCGGCGCGGCCCAGGCGGTCGGCATGGCGATGGGCGCCAATCCCCTGCCGGTCGTCGTGCCGTGCCACCGCGTGGTCGAGAGCGACGGCGGCATCGGCGGCTTCGGCGGCGGCGTCGAGACCAAGCGACAGCTGCTCGCCCTGGAAGGGGTCCTGCCGCAGCCGTTGTTCTGACGTTCCGGCGCGCGGTGGGCAGGTCCGGCCTGCGGTGGATCTCACGCTCCGGCACGCGGTGGGCAGGTCCGGCCTGCGGTGGATCTCACGCTCCGGCGCGCGGTGGGCAGGTCCGGCCTGCGGTGGATCTCACGTTCCGGCGCGCGGTGGACGAGTCTGTTTCGCGCGCACGGGCGTCCTGGCACACTGCGTCAGTGACTTCGACCCTCGACGCTCCTGACATACCCGCGCCAGAGGCACTGCCCGCCCTGCGCCGCCGCACCACCGCGGTGCTGGTCGCCAGCCAGATACTGGGCGGGCTCGGAGTACCGATCGGCATCGCCCTGGCCCCGATGCTCGCCACCGAGGTGAGCGGGACGGAGGCGCTGTCCGGCCTCGCGCCCACCGCGTCCGTGGCCGGCACGGCCCTGCTCTCGCTGCCGCTCGCCGCGCTGATGACCTCGCGCGGACGGCGGCCGGGACTCGTCCTCGCCTATCTGATCGGCGCGCTGGGGGCCGGGCTCGTGGTGCTCGCCGCCGTCGTCGAGAGCTTCCCCCTGCTGCTCCTCGGCATGGCGGGCTTCGGGGCGGGCTCGTCGGCGAATCTGCAGGCCCGCTTCGCGGCGGCCGACCTCGCCGAACCCGACCGGCGCGGACGTGCCATCTCCCTCGTCATCTGGGCCACCACTATCGGCTCGGTCCTCGGTCCGAACATCGCCGCACCCACGAGCCGTGCCTTCTCCGGCACCTCCATACCCGAGGCGGCAGGCCCCTTCCTCTTCGCCGCCGGGATCTTCGCCGTAGCCGGTCTCGTGGTGGCGGTCCTGCTGCGCCCGGACCCGCTGCTCACCGCCCGGGCGCTGGCCCCGCAGGAGAACCAGTCCGCGCGGAGCCGTTCGCTGCGGGCCGGTGTCGCCGCGGTGGCCGCGTCGCCGATGGCCCGGCTCGCGCTGGTGACGGTGGCCGCTTCGCACACGGTGATGGTCTCCATCATGGTCATGACCCCGGTTGACCTGGGGCACCACGGGGCGAGCCTGCAACTGGTCGGTCTGGTCATCAGCGGCCACATCGCGGGCATGTACGCGCTCTCGCCGGTGATGGGCTGGCTCTCCGACCGGTTCGGGCGGCTCGCCGTGATCGGCCTCGCGGTCGGGCTGCTGTGCTGCGCCGCGCTCCTCGCCGGCACGGCGGGGCCGAGCCACGGCCAGACCGCCGCCGGTCTCTTCGTGCTCGGCCTCGGCTGGTCCGCGGGCCTGGTCTCCGGTTCCGCGCTGCTCACCGACTCGGTGCCGCAGCCCGCCCGGGCCGCCGTGCAGGGCCTCTCGGACCTGACCATGAACACGGCGGCGGGCATCGGCGGCGCGGCGGCCGGGCTGATCGTCGCGCGGGCGAGCTACGGCTGGCTCAACCTCATCGGCGTCTGCGTGCTGCTACCGATGGCGGCGCTGGCGCTGCGCCGGGCGGTCAAGAAGGCCTGAGGTGCCTGGCCTCAGGTGCCTGAGGTGCTGAGGCGCCTGAGGTGGTGCTGAGGCGCCTGAGGTGCTGAGGCGCCTGAGGTGCTGAGGTGCCTGAGGTCAGAAGGCCGAGGTCAAGATGGCCTGACCTCGGATCCTGACCCCGCGGTCAGGCGAGCGTGATGTGGTACGCCTTGCGCAGCGTCTCGTGCACGGTCCACGTCGTACGGTCGCCCTCGCGCAGGACCGCCGCGTCGCCCGGGCCGACCTCGATCACGTCGCCGCCCTCGACCTCGATCGTGGCGCGGCCACTGACGACCACGAAGAGTTCGTTGGCCTCCGTGTCGGTGACCACGCCGGGCGTGATCTGCCAGATGCCGCGCAGCTGCTTGCCGTCGGCCGACTCCCACAGGACCTTGCCGGTGACCTCCGGGGTGCCGGAGACGATCTGCCCGGGGTCGAGCGGCTCGGCCTCCAGGTCGACATCCGGGATGTGCACGGCAAAGGACGGCGTGACGGCTTGATCATTCGTGGTCATGGCCGGTCACCCTAGCCGGGAGCCGCGCGGCCCTCCGTCACGGGTCAGCTTGCCCCGTCTTCTCCGTAGTGCCGCGCTTCGATGACGTTGCCGTCCGGGTCACGGAAGTAGAAGCTGCGGCGGGCCCTGCCGCGGGCGCCGAACGCGTTCTGCGAGATGTCCGACACCGGCGTACCGCGCTCCTCCAGACGGGCGCGCAGCGCATCGAAGTCGGGCTCCGACAGGGCGAGGCAGACGTGGTTGACCGGGTGGCCCGCGCTCTTGGCCGCATCCGGCACGACGTCCATGCGCTCGGCGAGTGTGAGCGGGGCGAGGTCGAAGATGGTCTCCTCGTTGAGCCGCACGGACGGGAAGGATGCCTTGCCCGCCGTGAACTCGGCGACGTGCAGGGGTTCGAGGCCCAGCACCTTCTCGTAGAAGTCGGCTGCCGCCGCGGGGTCGCGCACCCACAGGACGACGTGGTCGAGACGTGTCGTGTTGTCCGTCATGCCCCTCAGGCTGCAGCCCCCTCCCCCGCGCCGCAAGGGTTTGGCGGGGCGCGCCGCCCGCCAGGGATGACAGGGATGAGGAGAGACCCGACAGGCAGGAGGCAGGCCCGTGTTGGTGGTGTCCGACGAGGTACAGGCGGCTGTGGCGGACCGGCGGCCCGTCGTCGCCCTGGAGTCCACGATCATCGCGCACGGGCTGCCGCGCCCGCGCAATCTCCAGGTGGCGCGTGAGCTCGAAGAGGTCGTACGCGAGGAGGGCGCCGTCCCCGCGACGATCGCCGTACTGGACGGGCGCCCCCATGTCGGCCTGGACAAGCAGCAGTTGGAGCGGGTCGCGAACGAGGACGGCATCCGCAAGCTGGGCCACCGCGATCTGGCGCTCGCGGTCGCGGCGGGGGCGAGCGGGGCGACGACCGTGTCCGCGACGGCGCTGCTCGCCGCTCGGGCGGGCGTGCGGGTGTTCGCCACGGGCGGGCTCGGCGGGGTGCACCGGGAGTGGACGGTGACGCAGGACGAGTCCGCCGACCTGGGGCTGCTCGCCCGGACGCGCGTCACGGTCGTCTGCGCGGGCGTGAAGTCGATCCTGGACGTGCCGGCGACGCTTCAGCGCCTGGAGACGCTGGGCGTCGCGGTGGCGGGGTACGGGACGGACCGCTTCCCCGGCTTCTACCTCACCGACTCCGGGCATCCGGTGGACTGGACGCTGCGTACGCCCGGGGAGGTCGCGGCGGTGATGCGGGCCCAGGACGCGGTCGGCGGTCCGGAGTCCGCGCTGCTCGTGGCGAACCCCGTGCCGGAGGCCGAGCAGCTCGATCCCGCGCTGCACGCGCGCGTGCTCGCCGAGGCGTTGGAGGCGTGCGCCGAGCGGGGCATCACCGGGCAGGCGGTCACGCCGTTCCTCCTGGACCAGCTGGTGCGACGCAGCGACGGTGCGTCGCTGAGCGCCAATCTCGCGGCGGTGCGGGGCAATGTGCGGCTCGCGGGGCGGATCGCGGCGGCCTGGGCGGGGCGGTGAGCTCTGGGGGTGGGGCGGTTGGCTCGCGGGGCGAGGCGGGGAGCTCACGGGGTCGGGCGGTGAGTTCGCGGGGCGGAGCCCTGTTGGTGGTCGGCGACGTCGTCACGGACATCGTCGCGCGGCACCGTACGCCGCCGGTTCCCGGCACGGACACGGCGGCGGCGATCCGTACGGTGCCGGGTGGTGCGGGCGCCAACGTGGCCTGCTGGGCGGCTTCGTGGGGGTGCCGCGACGTACGGCTCCTGGGGCGGGTCGGTGCGGATTCGGCGACGTGGCACGAGGAGGCGCTCACGCGCGCGGGGGTGCGTTCGCGTTTGATCGTCGACTCCGAGGCGCCTACGGGGACCGTGATCTGTCTGGTCGACGGGGGTGTCGGGGGCGGGGCCGAGCGGACGTTCCTGACGGACAGCGGCGCGTCGCTGCGCCTGTCGGGCGCGGACTGGTCGTCCGCGCCCGACCTTCTCGACGGGGTGGGATGGCTGCACCTGTCGGGCTACTTGTTCTTCGCGGAGCCGAGCCGGGAGGCGGCCGAGGCGGCGTTGGCCGCGGCACGCGCGCGTGGCGTGCCGGTGAGTGTGGACCCGGCGTCGGCGGGGTTCCTGGCGGAGCTGGGGGCGGAGCGGTTCCTGGCGGCGACGGAGGGGGTGGATGTGCTGCTGCCGAGTGAGGGTGAGGCGCGGTTGCTGGCGGGGGCGCCTGGGGCGGGGCCTGGGGCTGGGGCGGGACGCGAGGTGGGGCTTGGGGTTACGGATGCGGCGGCCGGCCTGAGCCGGCGGTACCCGGTGGTGGTGGTCAAGCAGGGTGCCGCGGGTGCGCTGGTCGCCAGGGGCGGCGAGGTGCGGGCGAAGATCCCCGCGCTGCCCGCGACCGCACGCGACTCGACGGGGGCGGGCGACGCGTTCACGGGCGCGTTCCTTGCGGCGCGCTTGGACGGGGCGGGGCTTTACGAGGCTTCGGCGGAGGGCTGCAGGGCGGGGGCCCGCGCCGTCGAACTGGTGGGCGGGAGGCCGGGGTAGGGGCGGGTTTCCCGTGCGGGGGGGGGCCGTTTCGGGTGTGGGCCGCACTGCCGACTGCGGGTGCGTTGGGGTGAGCGCCGCTGTCCGTCTTGGGGGCGGGGCCGCGCCGGTACGTCCCTCCTCGCTAACACGGCCCGAGCGCCCGCACGCTTCGGCCGACGAGTCCAGCACACCGTGCTCCGGGCAGACATACCGGCACGCCCCCTGACGTGCCTAGCGCGCCGCGGGTACACAGGGGCTAGCGGCACTGTCCGCCTCAGGGGCAGCGCCGCGCCGGTACGTCCCTCCTCGCTAACACGGCCCGAGCGCCCGCACGCTTCGACTGGCGAGTCCAGCACACCGTGCTCCGGGCAGACATACCGGCACGCCCCCTGGCCTGCGTAGCGCGCCGCGGGTGCACAGGGGCTAGCGGCACTGTCCGCCTCAGAGGCAGCGCCGCGCCGGTACGTCCCTCCTCGCTAACACGGCCCGAGCGCCCGCACGCTTCGGCCGACGAGTCCAGCACACCGTGCTCCGGGCAGACATACCGGCACGCCCCCTGGCCTGCGTGGCGCGCTGCGGGTGCGTTGGGGGCCAATCTGCGCATCCGGCCGCGCTGCAGTTCTCGCCACGTCGCGGATGGCCCGCCCGCCCATACCGCGGGGCAATCGGGCGGGTGGGCGGGAAAGGCTTGTTCGGGCAGGGGGCGTGCGGGGTGATCTGGTGGGGGGGGTGGAGAGGTTCGTTCCGTAAGGGGGTGTTGCGGGGGAGGTTAGGGCTTGCGGCCCCAGGCTGAGATCAAGGGGGGTGTCGCCAGGTCCATCGGCTCTGCGGCGATGTTCGCGAGGTGGTCGGTGATGTCGTCCTCCGTGGCCAGGCCCGCGGATGTCAGGGCCGTGCGGGACTGCTGGATCGTGGCCGTCTCCAGGGCCGTGCAGGCGGGGGAGGTCAGGGGGAAGTACGCGTCGGCCTCCACCTGGCGCAGGCCCGCCGCCCGAAGCAGCCGGGGCAGGGCACGCCCGTACGCGAGGTCGGCGCCGCGCTCGGTGAGCAGCGCGTGCCGCAGCCGATTCGCCAGCTGCTGCGCAGGCCCGTACTCGTCCGGGCACGGCAGGGGCTGCAGGGCCGGGTCGGGCTCCTCGATCAGCAGGCGCCCTCCGGGCCGCAGAGCCCGGATCATCGCCCGCAGGGCCAGCTCCCGGTCCGGCACCCGGGCGAGGACGAGCCGCGCGTGGACGAGATCGAAGCCCTCGGCGGGCGGCGCGTCCACCCCCACGTCATGCATGCGCACCTCCACCGGCGGGCGGGCGGCCGACGTCTGCCAGGAGATGTCCGCGTCGGTCGCCAGGACCCGCCCGGTGGGGCCGACCCGCTTGGCGAGCCAGGAGACGACGGAGGTGCCGCCCGCGCCGACCTCCCAGCAGCGCCACCCCGGCCCGATGCCGAGCCGCTCGATGTGCCGGAAGGTCGTGGGGTCGAAGAGCGCGGAGAAGGCTTCGGAGCGCTGCCCCGCACCCGCGCCCGCCCCCTCGGCGTGCCGATTCCGATTGCCGGTCAGATAGCCGTCGATGAGCGTCATGCCGTAATTATCCCAATTACCCGGCTTGCTCCGGGGAGGCGGCTCCGCACGCCCGGAGCGGAGTCTTCCGTTCCCCCAGGCTCCGGCCGCGCTGACAGGACGTACTGGCAGACTGGCACGTCACGTCACCAGAACGAGGAGCCACGCATGTCGATGGCAGGCAACCTGCGAAAGGTAGGGAACCTCCGCAAGGTAGGCGGCCTACGGAAAGTCGCGCGGGTCGCCCAGTTCGTGCGCAAGCACAGCCGTGTGGACCTGAGCCACCCCGCCCGCTCCCCCCTGGGCTCGGCGGTGGTCAAGTGCGTGACGTACCGGAAAGGCGTGCGCCAGGAAGGCGGCCGCGATCTCGTCGAGGAGGTCGAGCGCGTCCGCAAGAGCGGTGACGGGTTCGTCTGGCTCGGGCTGCACGAGCCGACGGAGGAGGAGTTCGCGGGCATCGCCGAGCTCTTCGACCTGCATCCGCTCGCCGTGGAGGACGCGGTCCACGCCCACCAGCGGCCGAAGGTGGAGCGGTACGACGAGACGCTGTTCTCCGTGTTCAAGACCGTCTGTTACGTGGAGCATGCCGAACTCACCGCGACCAGCGAGGTGGTGGACACCGGCGAGATCATGGTCTTCGTCGGCAAGGAGTTCGTGATCACCGTGCGGCACGGCCGCCACGGTTCGCTCGGCCCGCTGCGCGAGGAGCTCGAGTCTGCGCCCGAGCAGCTGGCCAAGGGCCCGGCAGCGGTCCTGCACGCGCTGGCCGACCACGTCGTGGACGACTACCTGGTCGTGACGGACGCGGTACAGGCCGACATCGACCAGGTGGAGATGGACGTCTTCTCCAAGGACGGCGAGCGCACCGACCCGGGCCGCATCTACCAGCTCAAGCGCGAACTCCTCGAACTGAAGCGGGCCGTGGTGCCGCTCGGCCGCCCCCTGCAGACCCTCTCCACCCAGCCGATGCAGGCGATCGCCCCGGAGATACAGGCCTACTTCCGGGACGTGGACGACCACCTCAAGCGCGTCACGGAGCAGATCGCCTCCTTCGACGAACTCCTGAACTCCATCCTCCAGGCCCACCTCGCCCAGGTGACGGTCGCGCAGAACGAGGACATGCGGAAGATCACCGCCTGGGCCGCCGTGATCGCCGTACCGACGATGGTCTGCGGTGTGTACGGAATGAACTTCGACCACATGCCCGAACTGCACTGGAAGTACGGCTACGGCCTGGTGATCGGCGTGATCGTCACCACCTGTTGCGCGCTCTACCGCGGCTTCCGGCGCAACGGCTGGCTCTAGGAGACATCGCGCATCGCGCGTACCGCGGATCTCCGGCGAGCCCTCCGTTGCCCGGCGGGGCGAGGCGACTTGTGGTGCGGTGCTCAGCTCTTCGCGTAGACGCTCTCGACCCAGCCCGCGAGTTGCTCCTCGGTGAGATGGGTGGCGAGGTCGGCCTCGCTGATCATGCCGACCAGGCGTTTGTTCTCGATGACCGGGAGCCTGCGGATCTGGTTGCCCTGCATCTCCTGGAGGACCTCGTCGACGTCCGCGCCCGAGTCGATCCAGCGTGGCGTGCCCTTGGCCATGTCGCCCGCGGTCACCCTGGACGGGTCGTGCCCCATCGCCACGCAGCCGACCACGATGTCGCGGTCGGTGAGGATGCCGCAGAGCCGCTCGTTCTCGTCGCTGATGGGCAGTGCGCCCACGTCCAGCTGACGCATCAGCTGGGCGGCGCGGTCCAGGGTCTCGTGTGCGGGGATCCACTGGGCACCGCGGTGCATGATGTCTCCGGCGGTGGTCATGAGGTACCTCCCGGGGCCGGACGGCCGGCGCGGCGCGGAGGCACCGCTAGTCCCGGCGCCCCTCATTCTCGCCGGGCCCCCGGAGGTCCGCACGCCGAGACTCCGGCCGCCGGGCCACGGACGACCGCCGGGCCACGAGCGGGAACGGCCTCAGACGGGCACGGCCTCAGGCGGAGAAGCCGACGACCTTCTCCGGGGTCACCCTGATGATCACCCGGGCCTCCTCGTCCTTCTCGCCGGGCGGGTCGATGCCCAGGTACTTGTGCGCGAGCTCGTACGGAAGCCGCTTCTCCGGATCGGGGAGGATCTCGGCGACGCCGCGGATCTCGGTCGACGTGTACGGGTTGGCCAGGTCGAAGACCGAGATGCTGATGCGCGGGTCGCGTTCGAGGTTGCGGACCTTCTGACGCCGCGCCGTGGAGGAGAACAGCACGGTGTCGCCCTCCCGTTTGATCCACACCACCGAGTTCTGGGGTGCGCCACCGGGGCCGAGGGTGGCGACACTGGCGAAGTTCTTGCCGTCGAGGAGGGTGCGGACCGATTCGCTGAAGTGGAGCGCTGTCGTTGCCATGCCCAGACTCTAACTACATGCACGTGCATATAAAAGGGGTTCGCTCAATCTCCTTCGTCGCGCCGCCGGCCGCCTGCGCCGGGTGGCATCAGCCGCTCCACTCCGGATGCCGTCAGCCGCTCCACGCCGGGTGCCGTGGATCGTCCGCGCGTACGACCACGTCGGCCGTCGAACCGGGGTCCGTCTCCGCCTCGTACCGCTCGAAGGCGGGCAGCGTCCAGCGCTCGCTCTCCGCCGTACGTCGCCGCAGGGCGCCCGGCGAGAGGCTCGTATGGACGGTCAGGTCGAAGGGGAACCAGTGGCCCAGGAGCAACGGGCCGTGCAGCAACAGCAGCGCGCCGGGCTGGAGTTGAACGTACGGGCTGCGCGTCGCGCGGTCCGCGGCCGGGTCCCACAGGTCGGGCAGCACCCGTCCGGTGCCACCCGGATCGAGCGGGCCGAAGACCTCGCGCCAGAGCGCGCCGGTGTCGAACCAGCCGCTGTAGTACGCCTCCACGTCCTCGTGCCCGTATTCGAGGCGCAGCGAGGCGGGGCGGAGGAAGTCTTCCGTGCCGACGACGAGCGCGGACCGCCCACGCACCCGCAGCGCGCCGGCCACGCTCCGGGCCAGCTCGCCGGGCTCACCCGCCGGGGCCCCGTCGAAGGCGACGCGGGGCCAGGGGCCCGCGTCGGCCGTCTTCAGGTCGAGCAGGCGGTCGGCGAGGGCGTCCGTGAGCCGGTCCCAGGTGATCGCTTCGAGTCGCACGTGTCCCATGATGCAGGGCGCTCCCGCTGCGGGTTCGGGGAGTCGCACCATGGGAGTCGAACCATGGGAGTCGACCATGGAGTCGCATCACGGCCCCGGGGCTCCTGCCCACTCCCCCGCTTCGGGGAGTCGCACCATGACCCGGGGGCCCCTGCCCCCTCCCCCGCGGCGGTACGCGTCCTCCGGCCGGGGAATGAACCCCTTATGGCAGCACCAACTCCCCTCGCCCGAGGCAGACTTCTCGCCATCCAGCCCCTGAAGCGCCGCCATTGCGTGGAGTGCCGCGGTGGGCCGCTCCCCCTCCTGGTCGTCGAGGACGCCGAGCCGCACTGTCTGGACTGCGCCGACCTGGGCCATCTCGTCTTCCTGCCACGCGGCGACACCGCGCTGACGCGTCGGGCCCGCGAGGGGAGCGGGCTCTCTGCGGTGGTCGTCCGCTTCAACCGGCGCCAGGGCCGGTACGAACGCCAGGGCGTACTCGTCGAGGAGGCGGCGCTCGCACGGGCCGAGGAGCGCTGCCTCGCGGACGCGGAGGCGCGGGCGCGCCGCCGGGCGCGGGACGCCGTGCGGCGGGCCGCGCAGGACGTCCGCTTCACCGCGGCCTTCGCGGACGAGATACGCCGTCTCTTTCCCGGGTGCCCCGAGGAGCGGTCCCGCGCGATCGCCGCGCACGCGTCCGTGCGGGGCAGCGGGCGGGTGGGGCGCAGCGCGGCGGGGCGCGCCTTGTCCGCCACCGCGGTGACGGCGGCGGTGGTGGCCGCCGTCCGGCACACGGATACGCCGTACGACCGGCTCCTCATGAGCGGAGTCCCGCGCGGCGAGGCGCGCCGCCGGATCGCCCCGGCGGTGGAGTCGGTGCTGCGGGGCTGGCGGGGGCCCGGGCGGGAGGGGGTTGCGGGCTGAGGGTTCTGGCCGGGGCCTGCGGGGCGGTTGGTGCGGCTGGTGCGGCTGGTGCGCCCACCTCACCGGGGTCTTGCCTCGCCCCCGCCTCTCCTTGCTCCGTGGTCTGCGCCTGGGTCGCGGCTTCACCTTGCGTCGACGGCAACCTGTCCCGGCGCTTCGCGCCGGATACTTCCCGCCCACCCACTCGATTACCCCGCAGCCCAAACGGGTGGGCGGGCGGAGACAACCCGCTGCGAAGCACCGGGCCAGAGGCAACCGCCCCGACCAGCCGCGCGAAGCGGCGGGAAGCGGCGGGAAGCGGCGGGAAGCGGCGGGACAGAACCAACAGGCAACACCGCCAGCGAACACCCCTGCCAGGCAGGGGCGCCCCGCCCGTTCGCGCACGCCTCGACACAGGGAAATCGGGCGGGTGGCGGGGAGCGCATCCGTCGCGAAGCGGCGGGACGGGTGCGGCGCCCGACGGCGGAAAGCGGAGGAACCCGCCCACGCAGAGCCAGGCCACCGGCCGCGGAAAGCGGAAGGGTTCGCCCCGGGCAGGGGCGGGACAGACTCCCGCGTATGGGCCCGCGCGCCCCACGCATGGCCCCCCACCCGGTAAGGGCAATTCACTTGTGGTGCAGGGCCGCGCCATGGAGGATCACTGCGGCTCACTCACCTGACGGCTGCCTTACCCAACGCGGGAGTTGCCATGATCGAGGGACCATACTTCGTGCTCGTCGTACTCGGCGCGCTCGCCACCGGCATGGTCGCCGGAGCGTTCGTCGCGTTCTCGACGTTCGTGATGCCCGCCTTGGCCGCGCTGCCCCCCGCGCAAGGCATCGCAGCCATGCAGTCGATCAACGTCAAGGCGCTCACCGCCGGGTTCATGGCCGTGTTCATGGGCGCCGCCGGCCTCAGTGCCGTCGTCGCCGTCGTCACCTTCGTGCTCTGGCCCGAGGACGGCACCGTCGAGCTGCTGCTGGGCTGCGCGCTGTATCTGTTCGGCTCGTTCGGGGTGACCATCGTCGCGAACGTCCCGCGCAACGACGCCCTCGCCAAGCTCGACGCGCAGGCGCCGGAGAACGCGGACCGCTGGCGTACGTACGTCGGCGAATGGACCATGTGGAACCACGTCCGGGTCGGAGCCTCACTGGCCGCCTCGGCCTCCTTCATCCTCGCCCTGACCTGACCTGACCTGACCTGGCCTGGCCTGGCCGAACCCCGCCCCCGACGTAATCCCCCCTCCCGGCACCCCCGCGCCCCCGCGCCGCCCCACCCCAAGCCCACGTGCCGCCCCCGCCCACCCGTCGTACAGTGGGCCGAAAGCCCGCGAAGCACGCGAGAAGGCACGCGAGGGAGACGGCCATGGCCGACCCCAGAGGCTTCCTCACCACCAGCCGCCAGGAATGGCCGCGCCGGTCCGTCGGCGACCGGATCAAGGACTGGGACGAGGTGTACGTCCCCGGCGCGCTGCTGCCCATCGTCGAGCGGCAGGCCGACCGCTGCATGGACTGCGGCATCCCCTTCTGCCACGACGCCTGCCCGCTCGGCAATCTGATCCCCGAGTGGAACGAACTCGTCTCGCGCGCCGACTGGCGCGCCGCGGCCGAACGGCTGCACGCCACGAACAACTTCCCCGAGTTCACCGGCCGCCTCTGCCCCGCCCCCTGCGAGGCAGGCTGCGTCCTCGCGATCAACCAGCCCGCGGTGACCATCAAGAACGTCGAGGTGGCCATCGCCGACCGTTCCTGGGCGGACGGCCTCAACCCGCCCCGCGCCCCGGACCGGCACTCCGGGAAGACCGTCGCCGTCGTAGGCTCCGGACCGGCCGGACTCGCCGCCGCGCAGCAGCTGACGCGCGCCGGGCACACCGTCGTCGTGTACGAGCGCGACGACCGCGCGGGCGGGCTCCTGCGCTACGGAATCCCCGCGTTCAAGATGGAGAAGCACCACCTGGAGCGGCGGCTCGCGCAGATGCGGGACGAGGGCACGGTCTTCCGGACGTCCGTGGCGATCGGCAGTGACATCGGCGCCCTGGAGCTGCGGGCCCGGCACGACGCGGTGGTGCTCGCCGTCGGCGCCACCGCCTGGCGCGAACTCGACGTACCAGGGCGGGAGTTGAGCGGCATCCAGCAGGCCATGGAGTATCTCCCGCTGGCCAACCGCGTGTGCGAGGGCGACCTCGACACCTCTCCGCTGTCCGCCGCGGGCAAGCACGTCGTGATCGTCGGCGGCGGGGACACCGGAGCGGACTGCCTGGGCACGGCGGTGCGCGAAGGGGCCACATCCGTCACGCAGTTGGACATATACGAGCGGCCGGGCGACGTACGCGACGAGCTGGCCGAGCCCTGGCCGACGTATCCGAAGGTCTACCGCCTCTCCGTCGCGCACGAGGAGGCCGGCGAGCTGCGCACCGCTCCCGCCGCGGACGCCGACGCGCGCCTGTTCGCCGCGTCCACCCTCCGCTTCACCGGCGATTCGGCAGGCCGGGTGCGTGCCCTGCAGCTGACCGAGGTCGACGCCGACCGCCGACCGCGCCCCGGCACCGCACGCGAGCTCCCCGCCGACCTCGTCCTCCTCGCGCTCGGCTTCTCCGGTCCGGACCGTACGCCGGGCGGCCTGATCGACCAGCTCGGCCTGGACGTCGAGGACCGCGGCACCCTCGCCCGCGACGCGGACTTCGCGACGAACGTGCCGGGCGTGTTCGCCGCGGGCGACGCGGCGCGCGGCCAGTCACTGATCGTGTGGGCCATCGCCGAGGGCCGCGCGGCCGCCGCCGCGGTGGACCGCCGGCTGACGGGCGCGACCCAGCTGGCGGCGCCGATCGGCCCGTACGACCGGCCGATGACGGTGTGAGGCGACCGTGTGACTTGACCGTGTGAGCCCGCCCGACCGGCACGACGCGTCCGGCCATGGTCAGCATCTGTTGCCAACGCCGTTACGGGCTCGGGGAATTGGCCCCTCAATGGGTACGTTGGACCAGAAGGCACGGCGTTGCCGGGGCACTGATCCGGCCCCGTACGCCGCCCTGGCTCGATCCTTCGTTCCGCCGTCAGGCGCAGGGCCACCTCCGCGCGTCCCCCCTGTTGGCGGCCGGTCCTGGAGGGTGCTTGATGACGACACTCAATGAACGCCCCGCATTCGACGACTTCGACGGCTTCGACGGTTGCGACGGTTGCGACGGTTTCGGCACCACGAACGGCGGCAGGCACGGCGACACGGGCCTCCCGCTCGTTCCCCTGGACGACCCGCGCGCCGCGCTCCCCCGCCTCACCGGCTCCAAGGCCGCGCATCTCGCGCGCGCCGCCCGCGCCGGGCTTCCCGTACTGCCCGGCTTCGTCGTCCCGCACGACACGGACGGCTCCTACGGCTCCCCCGACGATCCCGGCTCCGTCGACGCCCTGCGCCGCGCCTGGCGCGATCTCTCGGCGGACGGCTCGGCACCTCTCGTCGTCCGCTCCTCATCGCCCCAGGAGGACACCGAAGAGTCCTCCCTGGCCGGGCAGTTCACCTCCGTTCTCGATGTGCGCGGATGGGACGAATTCCGTACGGCGGTCTCCGCCGTCCTGCGGTCGGCACACCGGCCCTCCGACGGGACCACCGCCGCCATGGCCGTCCTCGTCCAGCCGATGCTCGCCGCGCGCGTCGGCGGTGTGCTGTTCGGCGCCGACCCCGTCGAGGGGCGGCTCGACCGGATGCTCGTGAGCGCGGTGCGGGGCGGGCCCGACACCCTCGTCAGCGGCACGCAGCCGGGCACGAACTACGTCCTGAACCGGCGCGGACGTCTCTTGCACACCGAACCCTCGCCTGAAGAGCGGCTGTTGGGGCCCGGCGAACTGCGCCGCCTCGCCCACCTCGCCCGACGCGCCCGGAAGGTGTTCGGCGGGCCGCAGGACATCGAGTTCGGCTTCGACGGCGACGGTCGCCTCTGGCTCTTCCAGAGCCGGCCGATCACGGCGATGGCCGCCCGGCCACGACGCGGCGCCCGGCTGCTCGGGCCGGGGCCGGTCGCGGAGACACTGCCAGGTCAACTCCTGCCGCTGGAAGAGGACTTGTGGGTCGCCCCGATGGCGCGCGGGCTCGCCGCCGCCCTGGACATCGGCGCGGGAGCGGCACGCCGTACGCTGCGCACGACCCCCGTCGTCACGGTGGTCGGCGGGCGCGCGGCGGCGGACCTGCGTCTCCTCGGCGCCGTCCCGCCCCGGCACCCCTGGCTGGCGCTGCTCAACCCGGCACCCGGCGCACGCCGCCTCGCCGCGGCCTGGCGGCTCGGCCGGCTGACCACGGCGCTCCCCGGCCTCGCCCTGGACCTCACCGCGGACATCGACCGCCGCCTGGCCGGTACGGCGCCGCCCGCCGAGCTCCCGCCCGCCACCCTCACCGCCACGCTCCGCTGGACCCGCGCCGCCCTCGTCTCCCTGCACGCCCAGGAGGCCCTGTGCGGCGCCCTGCTCCCCGAGCCGCGTACGGCCACGGCGGCGGGCGCCGCGCTGACCGAGCTCGCCGATGGGCGGGCCCGCGGACTTCCGGACGACCGCGTGGTGACGGCGCACCCGGCGGTGCTCGCGCTGGTCCCGCCGCGCCTGGAGGGGCGGATCCAACTGCCCGCCCGCACATCGGCCCCGGACCCGGCCTCGGCGACCACCCGCTCCGGCGCATCCGGCCTCCCGCCACGGGAAGCCCTGCGGCTGCGCATCCGCTGGGTGCAGGAGTTGCAGGTGCGCCTGGTGCGGGACGCGGCGCGGCGGCTCCGGGTGCGGGGCGAGCTCGGCGCGGCCGGACGGGTCGGGCTGCTGCGGTGGCCGGAGCTGATGGACGCGCTCGCGGGCGGACGGCTGCCCGGAGACGTCGGGGAGCGGCTGCCACGAGCGGTGTCCGCCCAGCTGCCCGACGCGTTCCGGCTCGCGGAGGGCGGTGTGGTCGTCGCGGAACGGCACGCCCGGCGCGCCGCGGACGGTGGCCACGGGGTGTCCGGCGGGCGGGCCGCCGGAACGGTGTGGGACGGCACGGGGGCACGGCCGCCCGAAGCGGTGCTCGTGGTGCGCACCCTCGACCCCGCGCTCGCGCCCCTGCTGCCCGGACTCACGGGACTGATCGCCCAGACCGGCAGCCCGCTCTCCCATCTGGCCGTGCTGGCACGGGAGTTCGGCCTGCCCACGGTCGTCGGCGCCGCGGACGCGGTACGGCGCTTCCCGACAGGGTCCCGCCTCACGCTCGACGGCACGACCGGCGACGTACATCCAGAAGCCCCGTCCGAGGTGCCGCGATGAAGCGTCTGGCGTACGTGTTCGGCGGAGCCGCCGCCGCGGGCGCCGCCGTCTATCTGGTCGTCTACCTCTACCGGTGGCAGTGGCAACGGGCCATCCTCTGCGGGGTGTTGCTCCTGGTCGTCGAGATCCTGCTGCTCGGCGGCGCGCTCCTCGGCCGCATCGCCCGCGTCGAGGAACGGCTGCGGGACGCCGACCGGCGCCAGAAGGACGTCCTGGCGCGGCTGCGCCAGGACGCGTACGCGACGCCCGAGAAACCCGGACGGCCGGCACCCATCACGGGAGCAGCCCGTTTCCGCTGGCTGGACGACGACCCCGCCGGACACACGTACGTCTTCGTGCCCGTCCTCATGGTGACCGGCGTGCTCCTCTCCGGCCTCGCCTGGCTGGTCCAGCGCGTCGCGTCCGCCACCGCGCGCCCCGCCGCCGAACAGCGGCTCGCCGGGCGCCTCGCCGTTCTCGCGGCGCCGCCGCCGGACACCGACCTGGAGGACCTGCCCCCGGTGGCCGCCCGGCGCGACCTGCGCGGGACGGGGCGGGCCGTGGCCGCGGGGGCCGTCGGCGCCGCCCTGCTCGCCGCTGTGGTCGTCGGTCTGGCCGAGCTCACCCAGACCCGCGAGGACCACGAGAACGACGCGGCTGCCACCTCCGTGCTCCTGCGCATCGACATGCGCGGCCAGGACGCCACACCGGAGCGCCGCTCCCTGGCGGTGCGTCAACTCTGGGAACGCTGCCGCGACTCCACCTCCGTCCCGCTGCGTCACGCCGCGCTCGGGCCGCTGGGCGACGACATGTACGCGGGGGTCGTCCGCCCCGCCCTCACCGACCACGACCGCATGCGGCTGCGCGGCTGCCTGGAGGACACGGGTCTGGACAAGGCCCATCTGACGGTGATGGGCATCGGCGACACGGACCCGGACGACGACTGAGTGGTACGGGCGCGCCGCGCCGGGTACACCCGAGTAGACGGGTATCGAGCAACGAGCAGACCCGTAGCGACTAGACCCGAGTAAGCCCGGATGGATCTCAACTCGCCTTTACCCACGGCGCGTTACTCTTCCGGATACGCCATGTCCCCGACCCTTGGTCCCCCATGACGGCTCCCCTGACCGCACCGTCACCGACTGACTCCCCCACAGCATCCGCTCCCCCGCCGCTCTCCCGCGGCCGTCGCCTGCGTCGCGTCTGCCTGCGTGTCCTCGCGGGCTGCCTGCTCGGCTATCTCGCGCTCTGGGCGACCGGCACCTTCGGCATCCTCGCGCTCTCCGGCTGGGCACGGAGCACCACCAGCGCCCCCACGAGCGCCGTCGACGCTCCCGGCATCCACCACTTCCGCCCCGTGGACACCACGGGTCAGGTGTGGCGGGGCGCCGCACCCTCGCCGGAGGGCTATCGCCGCCTGGCGGAGCTGGACTTCGCCACCGTGGTCGATCTGCGCGCCGAGCGTCTGAGCGCGTCCCAGCTCGGCCATCCGCATCGCGCCGGACTCGACGTCGTACGGATGCCGATCCGCGACGGGCAGACGCCGACGCCCTCCCAGGTGCGCCGCTTCCTGTCCGTGGTGCGCGCCGCGCCGGGCCCGGTGTTCGTGCACTGCGGCGCGGGTGTGGGACGTACGGGCGCGATGGCGGCCGCGTATCTCGTGCACACCGGCCAGGGGTCGTCGCAGTCGGCGGCCCGGCGCAATCTCGCGGTCGGGCCGCCCTCGGTCGAGCAGATCTACTACGCGCTGCGCCTGGGGCGCGACCGGGCGCAGCAGCCGCCGATGCCCGTCGTCGCGGTCAGCCGTCTGGTGGACGCGCCGCGCAGGATGTGGTCGTGGCTGTGAGCCCCTGCCCACACGGACAGCGGCTCACAAAGGACGCTCACAAAGGGCGCACGAAGTCGCCGGGGCCTCACGACAGCAGGAAGTCGGCTTCCCCCGCCTTCGCTCCCTGGATGAACGCGGTGATCTCGCCGTGCGTGTAGATCAGCGCCGGGCCGTCCGGATCCGCCGACTGGCGGACCGCGACCCGGCCGTCGGCCAGCTTCATGGCCTCCAGGCAGTTGCCGCCGTTGCCGCCGCTCCACGGCTTGTGCCAGCCCTCGCTGCCGAGTTCACGGGCGGGCATGCCGTTGTATATCCGGGAGTCGTCCCGGGACTCGGGGCGGAACCCGGCTCCGGGCTTTGACCCGGGTCGCGTACCGGCTCGGTGTCGATCCATTCACAGCTCCTTGCGGAGGTCCCGGAGGATCTCCTTTGTGCGATGTGCCGTCGCGGCCTGGGCCGCCATGCGGTCCATGACCTCGAGGTGGGTTGCCACCTCGGTGCGCGCGTCCAGGTAGACGGCGCCGGTCAGGTACTCGCTGTAGACCATGTCCGGCAGCTCCGCCATGGCGAAGCGGAAGAGCACGAACGGTCCGTACGTGCCCGGGTGCGGACCCGCCGCGAACGGCGCGACCTGCAACGTCACATGGGGAAGTTCGACGGCTTCGAGCAGCTTGTCGATCTGCTCGCGCATCACGTCGGGGCCGCCCACGGGCCTGCGCAGGGCGGTCTCGTCCATCACGACCCAGAGCCGTGGCGCGTCCTCGCGGGTGAGCAGCGACTGACGCTCCATCCGCAGCGCCACGTACCGCTCGATGTCCTCGGGACGGGTCTGGCCGATCGCGCCGGAGCGCATCACGCCGCGTGCGTACTCCTCGGTCTGCAGCAGACCGGGGACGAAGTGCGGCTCGTAGGACCTGATGAGGCTCGCGGCGCCCTCCAGGCTGACGTACATGCTGAACCAGCCCGGCAGGATGTCGTGGAACCGCTGCCACCAGCCCGGCTTGTTCGCCTCCTCGGCGAGGGTCACGAAGGCGTCGGCCTCGTCGTCGGCGACGCCGTAGGACTTCAGGAGGAGCTGGAGATACGGGATCTTGAGCGCGACCTCTGCCATCTCCATGCGGCGGACCGTGGCGGGGGCGACGCGAAGAATCCGCGCCGCCTCCTCTCGTTTGAGGCCGGCGCGCTCACGCAGGTCCTGCAAACGACGGCCTAGGACGACCTGGCCGACGGTCGGCGCGGACCGCGGTTCGCTCACGTCCTACCTCCACGTACTCCATGTAATGCCAATTCACTCCGCACCTGGAGCCGTTGCGAGCAGTGTGCCATGTGCCGTCTCGAAGGAACACGCCACTGTGCACTTTTCAGAGTGGGTCTTGCCAAGGTGTTCCCGGCGGGGCGATAGTGGATGGCGTGACTCCGCCCGCGCCGTTACACACAGCTGCCGCCGAAGCCTCTGTTGGCGTTACCGCCGACCTGTGGGCCGATGGCGGTTCCGAGCTCTGCGTCAGCTTCGCGCTGGTGCCACGGCCGGGCTCCGCCGCGCAGGCGAGACGGCTGGCCAAGGCCCAGCTGCTGGGCTGGGACATCGGCGAGGACGCCCGCGACGCCGCGGCCCTCGTGGTGTCCGAGCTGGTCACGAACGCGATCGTGCACACCGCGAGCCACCGGATCGTCTGCGAACTCTGCACCCGGCCCGGGACGCTGCGCATAGCTGTGCGTGACGACGGATATGGATCAGGTGTCCCGCGGCCCGCCCAGGAGGGGCCAGACGCAGACGATGAGCACGGGAGGGGATTGCTTCTCGTCGAGGCGGTGAGCAACGCGTGGGGTGTGCGGGACGAGGGTCCCGGGGTCGGCCTCACCGTATGGGCGGAACTGCGGGCGTGATGTGACCGAGGGTGCGGGTGCGGGCGTGGGAACGACGTGGGCAGGGGGCGTGTGAGCGCGGTGACGGTGCGGCGGCTGTTGGATCTGGACACGCTGGTCCGCCTCGAACGGAGGCGGTCGGCCGCCGCCTCCCCACCGCCGCTCACGCGGCTCGCCGTCCCGGCCGGGATGTCGCAGCCCCTGGGGTGTGACGCGGTCTCGGTGCCCGCGCGGTTCGGCCCTCGGCTGATGGCGCGGTTGCCTCGTGTGGGGTGTGTGTACGAGGACGTGGACGCGGCACGGTGGTGGTGGATCGTGCCCGCGGACTCGGACGTCTCCCTCGAATGGCCCTCCCCCGCGTATTACGCCTCGGGAGCCGTGGTGCCGGGCGCCCGGCACGCTCCCTCGTTGATCCACAGCCCCTCCGGGGGCGAGGTTCCCTATACGCCGCCGATTCCGCTGTATCTGGCGTGGTGCGGAGCCGCGGGGGCGACCCCGGCCTGGTCCCGGGCCGTGCGGGCCTAGGCCCCGGGGCCCAGCCTCCGGGCGGGTCTTCTCCCCTGGCCGCCCTCATCACCGGCTCCGCCGAGTCCGTCCTCGTACGCCGGACGGGCCGGAGATCCAGGCCCCGGGGCGGCACCCTCCCGCAGGCACCGCCCCGGCCCCCTCAGCCCGCCACCGCGGCCTCCACCGCGGCGACGACCTCTCCCGGCGCCTCCATCTGCGCCATGTGACCCACCCCCTCGATCACCCGGACGGCGGCCCTCCCCTCCAGGGCCGCCGCGTTCGACGCCGGGATCACCTGATCCGCCGCTCCCCACAGCGCGATCGTCCGTACGCCGTCCGGGAGCAGGGACGCCACGTCCAGGGCCGCCCCGCCGCCCGGGGCCACCAGTGTCGGCAGGAGCGTGCGCAGCGCCGCGTCGACGCCGTCCAGGCGCTTGTACTTCAGGAGGTCGTCGACCAGCTGCCGCGTCACGAGCCCCTCGTCGGCGAACAGCTTGCCCAGGTGCGGGCGGAGTGCGCGCCGGTTCCCGGCCTCCGCGAAGCCCCGCAGGTAGGCGGCGTCCACATCCGGGCCGTACCCGGCGGGCGCGATCAGCGTCAGGGAGCGGACCCGGTCGGGGATTCCCGCCGCCACCGCCGTGACCACCGCACCGCCCAGCGAATGCCCCACCAGGTGCGCCCGCTCGATGCCGAGCGCGTCGAGGAAGCCCGTGACCACCGTCGCGAGGGAGGCCAGGCTGCCGTCCCCCACCTCCTTGGCCGACTCTCCGTGACCGGGCAGGTCGAGCGCGTACACGGTGTGCCGGGCCGCGAGCGGCTCCTGCACGAAGAGCCAGGAGTTCTTGTCGCCGCCGTACCCGTGCACCAGGACGACCTCCTCCGCGCCGCCGCCCGACGTCGCGTACGCCAGCGCCCTGCCGTCCACCTCCGCGATGCCGCTCACCGGGCTGCCCTCGTCCTCCGCGGGAACCCCGCGCGCCAGCTGCTCCCGTGCCTCGGCGGCCACCCGCTCGATCTCCGCCTCCGGGACCTCCGGCCCGGCGATGACCGCGATGACACAGCCGACGGGCGCCTCACCGCCCGCCTCCGCGACGATCCGCCGCAGGACACCGCCGCGCGGCGCCTCCAGCGTGCCCGCGATCTTGTCCGTGTCTATCTCGGCGAGATCGTCGCCCTCCTCGACCTCGTCGCCCTCCCGCGCGATCCACTCGGTGATCTTTCCGGTCTGCATGGACAGGCCCCACTTGGGCATGGTGACCCGCTCGACGAACGGCATCCTCACGGGCTTCCTCACGGCTTCCAGTCGACGACCGACGTGACCGCGGCGGCGACCCGCGCGGCGTCCGGCATATAGAGGTCTTCGAGCGCCGGACTGAACGGCACCGGCGTGTGCGGCGCGGTCACCGTCCCGATCGGCGCCCGCAGCGCCCCGAACGCCTCGCGCGCGACGAGCGCCGAGATGTCGGCCGCCATGCCGCAGCGCGGTCCCGCCTCGTCGACCACCACCAGGCGCCCGGTCGCCGTGACGCTCTCGATGATCGTCTCGGCGTCCAGCGGGCTCGTGGTGCGGGGGTCGACGACCTCGCAGCTCGTCCCGGACGCGGCCAGACCGTCCGCCGCCTCGCAGGCGACGGCCACCATGCGGCCCAGCGCCACGATCGTCACGTCCCGGCCCTCGCGCACGATGCCCGCCTCGCCGAAGGGGATCGTGTAGCTCTCGGCGGGGACCTCGCCCACCTCGTCGTACATCGCCTTGTGCTCGCAGAAGATCACCGGGTCGTCGTCCCTGATCGCCTGGATCAGCAGACCCTTCGCGTCGTACGGCGACGACGGCAGGACGACCTTCAGTCCTGGCACGGCCGTGAACGCCGGGTACATGGCCTGCGAGTGCTGGGCCGCCGCCCGCAGACCGGCCCCGTACATCGTCCGGATGACGACGGGAGTGACGGCCTTGCCGCCGAACATGTACCGGAACTTCGCCGCCTGGTTGAAGATCTGGTCGAAGCACACCCCCATGAAGTCGATGAACATGAGCTCGGCGACCGGCCGCAGGCCGCGTGTCGCGGCGCCGATCGCCGCGCCGATGAACGCGGACTCCGAGATCGGGGTGTCCAGGACCCGTCCGGGGAAGCGCGGATGGAGCCCCTTCGTCACGCCCAACACCCCGCCCCAGGCATCGGATTCGCCGGGCGCGCCCGCGCCGCCCGCGTTGTCCTCGCCCATGACGACGACCGAGGGGTCGCGCTCCATCTCCTGCGCAAGGGCTTCGCCCAGCGCCTCGCGATAGCTGATGCTGCGTGCCACGGTCGGCTCCCCTCAGAGGTACGAGATGTAGACGTCGGTCTCCAGGTCCGCGGCGGTCGGCGGCGGCGCCGCCCGAGCCTGCGCCACGGCCTCGTCGATCAGCCGGGCGACCTCGGCGTCGACCGCGTCGAGCTGCGCCGCCGTGAGGTGGCCGGCCACCTGCTCCCGGAAGCGTTCGATGCAGTCGAGTTCGGCGCGGGCGTGGCGCACCTCGTCCGCCCGGTACGTCTGCTGGTCGCCCTCGAAGTGCCCGTAGTAGCGGGTCAGTTGGACCTCGATGAGGGTGGGACCGCCACCGGTACGCGCCCGCTCGACCGCCTCGCCCACCGCCCGGTGCACGGCGAAGAAGTCGAAGCCGTCGACCGTGACCCCGGGCATCCCGAAGGCCGCGGCGCGGGCCGCGATGGAGCCGCCGCCCACGGACCACTCGGCCGAAGTGGCCTCCGCGTAGCCGTTGTTCTCGGCGACGAAGACGGCGGGCAGCTGCCACACGGAGGCGAGGTTCAGGGATTCGAGGGTGGTGCCCTGGTTGCTGCCGCCGTCACCGAAGAAGGCCACGCCGACGCCGCCGTCCCCGCGCACCTTCGCGGCGAGCGCGGCGCCGCAGATCAGGGGCGGCCCGCCGCCGACGATGCCGTTGGCGCCGAGCATGCCCTTGGAGAGGTCGGCGATGTGCATGGAGCCTCCCTTGCCGCGACACGCCCCGGTCGTGCGCCCGTAGATCTCGGCCATCATCGACTTCACGTCGACGTGCTTGGCGATGCAGTGGCCGTGGCCCCGGTGCGTGGAGGCGATGACGTCGCGGTCGTCGTCGAGATGGGCGCACACCCCGGTGGCGGAGGCCTCCTCACCTGCGTACAGGTGGACGAAGCCGGGAATGTCGCCGGTGGCGAACTCCGCGTGGAGCCGCTCCTCGAAGTCACGGATCGTACGCATCGTGCGGTACGCGTCAAGGAGTGCGGGGCCGTCCAGGCCGTGCTCATCAGGGACTTGAGGTGTCCGGAGAGTGTCGGTCACGGAAGAACTCCTTTGCCTGCGCGGGTGCGGAGTTGCGTGCATGGGGTATGGCACTGCGGCCTGGGCCGACCGGCAAGGGTTGCCCGGGGTTGCAAGCCCGCACAGGACGTACGCAATCGACTGAGGAGAAGCAGACGAACGACAAGCAGAGCAACACCCGGAAACAAGACAACTCACGCGTACCGAGCGGCACTTCGGAGTCCGAGAAGCTGCTCTTCGGCGGACCCCTGCGGTACGACACCGGCTGGGCCCAGCACGAGGAGGCCGTCCTGCAGCTGGGCTTCCTGCCCATGCTCAAGCGCCTGCCCGCGCTCCTCTCCGCCAGCTTCCGGCTCGCCTGGCAGGCCGACCGGCGCGCCGCGCGCATCGTCATCGGCGCCGAGGTGGGCCGCGGGCTCGCCCAGGCCGTGAGCCTGCTCGCGGTCAACAGCATCCTCGGGCGCCTGATGACGGACGCCCCGGTGGCCGACCGGCTGCGCGGCGCGGCCCCCGCCCTGGTGACGGTGGCGTCCGTCCTGTTCGTCGCCGCGCTGCTGCGCGCCGCGTCGACGTACGCGACGGGACGCCTCGAACCGAAGGTCGAACGCGTCGCCACCGAGCAGTACTTGGAGCGGTCCGCGGCGGTGGAGCTGTCGGCCATCGAGGACGACGCGTTCCACAAACTGCTCGACACCGCGCAGTACGGCGCCGCGTCCGCCCGCCGCATGATCGGCATCTCCACGCGCGTGGTGAACGCGCTGATCTCCCTGATCGCGGCGGCGGGCGTCCTCACCGTCCTGCACCCGGCGCTGCTCCCGCTCCTGGTGACCATGACCCTGCCGAGCGCGTGGAGCGCCCTGACGATCGCCCGGCGCCGCTACATCTCCTTCCACGCCTGGGTGCAGCACGCCCGCGCGGGACGCCTCATCGGCAGCCTGCTCACCGAGGCGCGGGCGGCCCCGGAGATCCGGGTGCACGGGGTGGGGCCCTTCCTGCTGCGGCACTTCCGGTCCATGTCGGAGGCGGCGGAGGAGGAGCAGGCGCGGCTGGCCCGGCTCGCGGCGCGGACGGGTCTGATCGCGGCGGCGTGGACGGGTGTCGCCACCGTGGCGACGTACGCGACGCTCGGCGGGCTGCTGCTCGCCGGGGCGATGGCGCTGTCCGTCGCGGGCACCGCCGTCATCGCGATCCGCACCGGCGCGTCCAATCTCGACACGCTGGTCCTTGAGGTCAACTCCCTGCACGAGGACGCCCTGTTCGTCGGCGACCTGGAGCGACTCTTCGTGGAGGCGGCGCAGCGAGCGATCCCCGTGGGCGGGGCCGAACTGCCGCCCGATCCACGGGAGATACGGTTCGAGAACGTCACCTTCCGCTATCCGGGGGCCTCGGGCAGGGACGCGCTCAGCGACGTCTCCCTCACCCTGCCCACCGGGAAGATCGTCGCCCTCGTGGGTGAGAACGGCTCCGGCAAGACCACGCTGGTGAAGCTGCTCGCCGGGCTGTACCCGCCGAAGGACGGCCGCATCCTGTGGGACGACGTCGACGCGGCCACCGCGGACCGGCAGCAACTGGCGGAGCGCATCGCGATGGTGGCGCAGGACTTCAAGCGCTGGCCGTTCACGGCGCGCGTGAACATCGCGATCGGCCGGTCGTCGGTGCCGCTCACGGACGACCGGATCGGCGCCTCGGTCGGTGAGGCCGGTGCCGGGGACGTCGTGGCCGACCTGCCGCGCGGGCTCGACACGCTGCTGGCCCGCGCGTTCACCGGCGGGCACGAGCTGTCGGGCGGTCAGTGGCAGCGGCTGGGCATCGCACGCGCCGCGTACCGGCGCGGCAGCATCCTCATCGTGGACGAGCCGACGGCGGCGCTCGACGCCCGCGCCGAGCTGGAGGTCTTCGAGAAGATCAGGGCCCTGGCAGGGACGGGCCAGACCGTCATCCTCATCACCCACCGCCTGGCGTCGGTGCGCCACGCGGACCTGGTCCATGTCCTGGACGGCGGGCGCCTGGTGGAGTCGGGCACTCCGGACGAGCTCCTGCGCACGGGTGGTGTCTACGCGGAGCTGTACGCGCTGCAGGCCGACCAGTTCACGGCGAAGATCCCCTCCCCGAACGGACACGCCGAGCGCTGAGGGGCGCGCCGAACGCGGAGGGGCGCCTCGAGCGCTGAGGGGCGCGCTCGGGCGGCCTACGCGGCGGCGGCCACCTCGCTGATGTCGGTCACCGTGCTCGCCTCCGTCTCGCGCACGATCACCAGGAAGGCGTCGGAGGCGAGGTCCATCACGACCTCGGCCTGCTGCCCCTCCATGCGGCGTGCGCGCGCGAACTCCTCCGCGGGCCACGATCCTCGCGGCCCACCGGCCGGAAAGCGTTCCAGAACCACTCGGTTGTTCATGATTGTCCTTCTGCTCCCCCGTTGGCAGTCCTCACGGACTCTTTCGGAGTAGAACGCGCCGAGGGGCCAAAAGGACTCGCAACGTGACGGACCTGACACCTGGTTGTGCCGGTTCGTCACATCTCGTACTCGTCGTGGTAGCGCACTCGCGGACTGCCGGCCGGCGCCCCGAGCCCGGTCGCCCTGCCCTTCGGCTCCTCCCACTCCTCCTGGCGGCCGAGCGCGGTGAGGTCGAAGAGGCTGGAGTACGAACCCACCCAGTCGAGGCCGCGTGCGTACGTCGAGTACGTGTGGAAGACGCGGTCGCCGTCGCGCAGGAAGCAGCTGAGGCCGGGCTGCTCGAAGGAGTCGTCGCCCTCGCCGACGGTGGCGTCGAAGTCACGGTTGAAGTCGCTGTCGTTCGAGGAGTACCACGGCACCGTCCAGCCCATCCGCGCCTTGAAGGGCAGGATCTTGGTGAACGGCGCGCGCGAGACGGCGATGAAGTTCGTGCTGCGGGCCCGCAGGTGGGCCAGGTGCCCGATCTGGTCGAGGAAGGCCGAGCAGCTGCGGCAGCCCGCTTCCCAGTCCGGGGCGAACATGAAGTGGTAGACGATCAGTTGGGCGTCTCCGTCGAAGAGGTCGAACAAGGTCGCCTTGCCGTCGGAACCGTCGAACAGATACTCCTTGTCGATCTCGACCATCGGAAGCCGACGCCGCTCGGCGTTGAGCGCGTCACGCGCCCGGGTCTCCGCCTTCTCCTTGGCGAGCAGTTCCTTGCGCGCGGCGAGCCACTCCTCGCGCGTGACGATGCCGGGAAGTCCCATGGTCCCTCAGTCCCTCCTGCGGACCCGCCCCTCGGATCCGTACTTCTGCGAGGGGTGACCTGCGCAATCGCCGGAACTCATCGGTCTGGGCGAAGAATCTTCAAAAGAATCCGGAACGCCGCCCCGGGCGCTCCCGGTCCTGCGCTCCCGGTCCTCAGCCCTCGTAGTCCTGGATGCGCTTGCCGTGGCTGCGGTCGATCAGCGCGGGCAATTCGGCACCCAACTCCCGCACGATCTCCGGCACATCGAGGGTCAGGAGCCGGCGGTCGCGCATCAGGACCCGTCCGTCGACGATCGTCGTGGTGACGTCCGCCGAGCGCGCGCTGTGCACGAGGGTGGCCGCGAGGTCGTGCACCGGCTGGGTGTGCGGCCCCGCGAGGTCGACGAGGACGATGTCGGCGCGGCGGCCCGGCGCGAGGCTGCCGATCTCGTCGCCCAGGCCGACGGCCCGCGCGCTCTGCAGCGTGGCGTGGTCCAGGGCCTGGCGCGCGGTCAGCCAGGCCGGATCGCGCTGCGTGGACTTCTGCACGAGGGCGGTGAGCGCCATGGACTCCCACACGTCCAGGGTGTTGTTCGACGCGGCGCCGTCCGTGGCGAGGCCGACGGGGACGCCGATCTCGCGCAGGGCGCGCACGGGCGTGGTGTCCCAGCCGAACTTGAGGTAGCCGCGGGGCGCGGACGCCACGGCGACGCGGCCCGCGGCCTGCCGCAGCACGGGCAGGTCGCGGTCGAGGATGCCGGTGCCGTGCGCGATGAGGACGTCGACGTCGAGGAGTCCGGTGCGGTGCAGGATCTCGATGGGGGTGCGGCCGTGGCGCTCCAGGCTGTTGTCGGTCTGGGCGCGGTTCTCGGCGGCGTGCAGATGGACCATCAGGCCGTGTTCGCGGGCGAGTTCGGCGGTCGCGGCGAGGTCAGCGTCGTCGACCGTGTACGGCGCGTGCGGGGCGAGCGAGGTGGTGATGCGGCCGTCGGCGGCGCCCCGCTGCCGCAGCGCGAACTCCAGCGAGGCGGCGCGGCCCTCGGGCCCCTGCGAGGAGAAGAAGGCCGCTCCGAGGTTGGCGCGCAGGCCGCTCTCCGCGACGGCGGCGGCCACGGTGTCCATCGAGAAGTAGTGGTCGGCGAAGGTCGTCACGCCGCCCCGGATCATCTCGGCGCAGGCGAGCCGCGCACCGAGCCCGACGACGCGCCCGGTCAGATTGGACTCGATGGGCCAGATCCAGTCGTTGAACCACTCGTGCGCCGGCAGATCCTCGGCGAGGCCGCGCAGCGCCACCATCGGGGTGTGCGTATGGCAGTTGATCAGGCCCGGCAGGGCCGCCTGGCCGCGTGCGTCGATGTGCTCGGCGGCCTGGAGTCCGGCCACGGCCGGGGTGGTGGTGACGGCGTCGATGACACCGCCGCGTACGACGACGGCCGCGTCGTCGAGGAATCCGATCTGACCTCCTTCGTCGTGGACGAGGGCCGTGCAGCCCGTGATGACGAGATCGGCGGGGCCGTGCGCGGGATGCGGCGTCATCTCTTCACGGTACGGGGAGTGCGCATCCCGTGCCCTGTCGCGTCGCCCGTTTCGCGAGCACCCTGTCGTCAACCCACCGACCGCTCGCGACCAGTTGGAGCCCGTCATGCTCGTCGGCACGTGGAACCTGGAGAACCTCTACCGGCCCGGCGGCAGGTTCGGGCCCAAGGACAAGGCCGCGTACGAGGCGAAGCTGGCCTCGCTCGCGGCGACGATCAGGGCGCTGAACCCGAGCGTGCTCGGCGTGCAGGAGGTCGGCGACCCCGAGGCCCTCACCGATCTGGCCGGGATGCTGGAGGGCACCTGGCACACCACGCTCTCGGAGCACACGGACGAGCGCGGCATCCGCGTCGGCTTCCTCAGTCAGCTGCCGGTGTTCGTCGTGGCCGACGAGACCCCCTTCCCCGCGCCGCTGCGTCCGGTGCAGGTCAGCGACACGGGCGAGCCCGTGGCGCAGGCGGGGCGCGGGGCGCTCGCGGTGACGGTGACGACGCGCGCCTTCTTCTTCGACGCGGCCGTCTGCCATCTGAAGTCGAAGCTGCTCTCGTATCCCGGCGGCCGGTTCCAGCCGCGAAACGAGGGCGAGCGGGCCCGCTTCGGGGCGTACGCGCTCTACCGGCGCGCGGCCGAGGCGACGCTGGTGCGCTCGCTGGCCGACCGGCTCCTGAAGGGCGACGGCCGCCACCACGACGTGGTGGTCCTTGGCGACCTGAACGACGAGGTGTCGGCGGCGACGACCCAGATCCTGCTCGGCCCGCCCGGCTCCGAGATCGGCACCCCCGGATTCGACCAGCCGGACAGGGGCGACGCGCACCGGCTGTGGAACGTCGCCCCGCTCATCCCCGCCGAGCAGCGCTACTCCCGCATCCACGCGGGGCGCCGCGAGCTGATCGACCACGTCCTGGTGAGCCGCGGCTTCCTGAACCTGGTCAAGGCGGCGGGCACGGGCATGCCGGGCGCGACGGCGACCGCGCTGCCGTCCGTCGGGGACGGGGACCCGGCGGAGCGCAGGAACGCGACGGGCTCGGACCACGCTCCGGTGTGGATACGGATCGAGCGCTAGCCTCGCCCGTTCCCTTCCCGGCGGTGCTTCGTCCCGGCGGAGCTTCATCCCATCAGTGCTTCATCCCAGCAGTGCTTCAGCCCTTCGCCGCCATCGCCGCTTCCTGGCGCCGCCAGGCCTGCTGGAGCCGCAGCGTGTCCTCCAGGACCGTGTCCTCGACCATCCGTCCCCAGCGGATCTTGACCCACTGGATGCCCTCGTTCTCGTACGCGCTGCCGTCCGCGAGGGTCGCCTCGATACGCAGCCGGACGACGACGGTGGTGTTCCAGGGCCAGCCCTTGACGACCACGTCGACGAGGCTGAGCCGCATGCCGGGGAAGCACCGGCCGGCCTTCTCGAACCAGTCGGCGAAGGCTTCGCGGCCACGCAGTTCGGCGCCCAGGATGGTGTCTCCGATGAAGCGGAACCGCAGGTCGGGGGCTGCCATGGCGACGGCGGGGTGGTAGTTGCCGCTGCCGTCGCCGGTGGTGCGCCAGAGGGCTCGGACCTTGCTGCGGACGATGGCGTGGTACATCGGGGCGCCTCCAGTGGCCGTGACCGTGACCGAGTAGCTTGCATTTCGCAAGGGACCATCACCTGCCACCCTAGGCTGGTCACTTGCAAACAACAAGCGAGTACCGTGGGCGCCATGAGAGGCGAACGCTTTGCCCGGATGCACTGCTCGGTGGCCCGCGCGGCGGCCGTGACGGCCGACCAGTGGACAGTGCTGATCCTGCGCGACCTGTTCCTGGGCCTGAACCGCTACGAGGACCTCCGCGGCGACCTCGGCATCGCGACGAACATCCTGGCGGACCGCCTCGACCACCTGACCGCCGAGGGCATCGTGGAGCGCCGGGCGTACCAGGAGCGTCCGGTACGCCACGAGTACGTCCTGACCCCCGCGGGCCGGGACCTCTACGGCACCGTCCTGACCCTCATGACCTGGGGCGACCGCCACCGCCCCGAAGGCGGCGGCCCGCCCCTGCTGCCCGTCCACGACACCTGCGGCCACCCGGCCGAGCCCCGGGTGACGTGCGCGCACTGCGGCGGGGAGCTGACCCCGGAGACGGTGACGCACACGCCGGGGCCCGGCGGGCGGACGGCACCGGGCACGGCGCTGGTGCACACGGTGCTGGGCGCACCTCGGCCCGCTTCGGCCCCCTAAGCGGCCGTCCCCTCCACCGCTCCGGTCAAGTCCTGGGAAACGTATGAGAGTTGTGTGCCGGTAGGGAGGACGGCGGCCTACGGGCAGGGAGAGATATCCAGCCGTGCGGCCGGGCGGGAGAGGGCGGGGAGCGTGGCGTGTCCGCTACCGTCTGCGCCCGTTATGGATCAACGTACTCAGAGATCCGCAGAGCTGTAGATCAGGGATCCGCACAGCTGTAGAACCTCGAGAACCAGAAAGGGACCCCCCATGGCCCTCACCCTCTCCCGCATCTCCCGCACCCGTCTCGCCGTGACCGCTGCCGCCGCCACGGTCCTCGCCGTCGGCGCCCCGGCCGCGTACGCCTCGCTCGACACCGACACGCGCCCGTCCGGCCCGACCACCACGTCGCAGGTGTCCCGCGGCGAGGCCTACACCGAGACCCGGCTCTTCTTCGGGACCGAACGCCCCGACGGCGGGCCCGATGTGACCGACAAGCAGTTCATGGAGTTCATCGACAAGGAGGTGACGCCGTCGTTCCCCGACGGGCTCACCGTGCAGGACGGCCGCGGCCAGTGGCGGGACTCGAACGGCAAGATCGAGCGTGAGCGTTCGTACGAGCTGATCCTGCTGTATCCGACGAAGCAGGCGCCCAAGCGCGACGCCCTGGTCGAGGAGATCCGCGAGGACTACGTGAAGAAGTACGCGCAGGACTCGGTGGCGCGGCTCGACGACCGGCTGCGCGTGGACTTCTGACGCCGGGTCGGCCGACCGGGGTCACGCCACCGTGGTGAGCTCCGCTAGCAGCGCGTCGAGGCGCTCCGCGTGCCGCCGCGGCAGGCGCCCCGTGTCGTCCACGTGCACCGCGCAGGCGGTGGTGGTGTCGACGAGGCGTTCGAGGGTGGCCGCCACCTTCTCCGAGCCCTCGGAGTGCCGTGCCAGGGTCGGGAGTTCGGCGGCCGCCAGGTCGATCGCGGCGCGGGCCTCGGCCAGCGTCCGGTAGGCCTCGCGGCGCAGGGCCCAGCGGGCGGCGCGGTGGTCGGCGCCCGCGGGCCCGCCCTCGCCCGCGCCGCTCAGGACGTGGCGCAGATACGCGTGCGCGGACGCGCGGGCGGCCGACAGCCGGTCCTGCACGCGGCCGCCGCGCTGCGCCGGCCACGGCAGGTGCCCGACGAGCAGGACGATCCCGCAGGCGAGCAGGGTCTCGCCGATCCGCCCCCAGGAGGCCTGCGGCTCCCCGCCCACCATGACGAGGGCGAGGACCAGGACGGTGACGACGGCGGTCTGGGCGGCGAAGTGCCGGGTGGCGACGGGGATCAGCGCGCCGCACACGGCGACGACGGCGACGAGCCCGGCGGGCCGTGGCAGCAGGGCGGCGAGCCCCGCGAAGAGGACGGCGCCCAGGACGGTGCCGAGTGCGCGGCACAGGACGCGCGACACCAGCGGCCCGAGGTCGGGCTTGACCAGGAAGACGGCGGTGGCGGGCAGCCAGTACCAGTGCGGGTGGTGCAGGGCCTGCGCGACGGCGGTGCTCGCCCCGAAGCAGAGCGCGACCCGCACGCCGTACTCGCGCCCGCCGGGCCCCGCCACCGTGCGCAGTACGTCGACGGGGCCGTGCCCGCGGCCGTGCGGGGGCCTTGCGGTGCCGCTGTCGAAGGCCTCGGCGGCGTGCAGCAGCGCGTCGTCGAGGGCGCGGAGCCCGGCGCCGGAGCGGGCGGGCGCGGGCAGCGGCCCGCAGGGAACGCCGTCGCGGACGGCGGCGGCGAGGCGGCGCGGCCCCTCCCCCGTACGCGCCGGGAGCGGCTCACCGGCCCAGGCGAGCGCGGTCGCCGCCTCACCGAGCGGCAGGGCCGCGAGGTACTGCGCGTGCAGCCGCCGCTCGGCGGCCGAACTGGCATGCCGTCGCAGGCGCGGCCCGGTGAGGGCGTCCTGCGCCTGGTCGAGCGCGGCGGTGAGGGCGGCGCGGCGGGCGGTGGAGTGCGGAGTACCGGCGGAGTCGAGCAGCGAGGCGACGGCTTCGTAGACGGCGGACACGGCGGCGCGCTCGCCGTCCAGGCGGTAGGGCCGACTGGCTCCCGCGGCCGAGGCGGCACCGGTCCACCCCTTGCCGGGCGCCGGTGAGGGCAGCACGAGCCGCAGCACGATCAGCCACCCGGCACCGGCGAGGAAGAACAGCGCACGCTGCCAGCCGGGCTCGGGCAACGGCATGCCGGCCCCGATGGCTGCGGCGACGAGCAACTGCGTGCCGGCGGCCGAGGCGACGGGCCCGACGGCGCTGAAGGCACCGGCGAGAAGTCCGAGCAGGGCGAACAGGAGGGGCAGCGGATACGACACCCCGCCGACCCGCTCACCGACGTACGCCCCGATGACGAGCCCGCCCGCTCCCGCGAGCGCGGGCACCCCGAGCCGCCGCACGGCGGCCCGACGGCTCCCGGGCCGGTCGTTGATCCCGGCCAGCATGGCCCCGAGCGCGGCCACCACCCCCACGGAAGCGCGCCCGGCGACCACGCCCGCGCACAGCACCGGCCCCGCGGCCAGCGCACCCCGCACCACGGAGTGCCACGGCACGGGCCCACGCTGCGTACGCAGGGCATGGCCGAGCCAAGGCGGAAGAGAAGCGGACGTCGGGCGCGGGATCACCGGGCTCACCGTGTTCCTGTCGTCGTCGGGACGGGTACGTGCCGCCGGACGACTTCGGCCTGGGCTTGTGATCAACCGTAAACGGTGTTCCTGGTGAGAAAGGGACGTAAGTATTTCCGTGATGTGACGATCTCGCGGACGCCACGGTCGGTGGCCGACGGATGGTCAGCGGCTGGTCTGCGGTGGTCCGTCTCCGGCTGGTCTGCGGTGGTCTCCGGATGCCCTGCGGATCAGGCGACCCGCCCCGGCTGCTTCCTGAGCACCTCGACCAGGGCGGAGATGCTGTGGTCACGGTGGCCTTCGGCGACCGCGCGGCGCAGCAGGTCGTTCATGGGCTCGTGCCAGGAGAGGTCGATGCCCGCCTCCGTGCCCGTCTGGTCCTCGTATCCGATCGCGTCGTGGAAGAGACCGACCGAGGAGGCGGGCTCGGTGTAGTCGCCGGAGTCGATCTCCGCCGCCAGGCCGGGCAGGATGGCGGCGATCATCTCCAGCCATTTGACGCTGTACCGCACCATCGTGCGCGCTTCCAGGCCGCGGGCCGTGATGAGCGCGGCGCCCTCGAAGAAGCCGAGGAGGGCGGGGAGCAGGGTGGCGCCCACGGCTGACTCGTAGAGCGCGGCGAGGTCCACGTCGGTGCCGAGGTGGACGGTGTCGCCGCCCAGGACGCGCAGGGTCGCCGCGTACTCGTCGAAGACGGCCCTGTCACCGCTGTAGTAGAGGAGCGTGTCCGGCTTCCCCACGGCCGCGGGTACGTTCTTCACCGCTCCGTCGAGGAACCGGGCACCGCGCGCGGCGGCCCAGGCGGCCGTCTCACGGGCCCCGGCCGGGGTTCCGCTGTTGAGCGTCACGAGAGTACGTCCGGCCAGCGCGGCGGAGGCCGATTCCAGGCTCCGCATCGTGGCGTCGTACGTCGAGAGGCAGGCGACGACCAGCGGACTCGCGGCCACGGCTGCCGCGATATCCGGCTGGTGAACCGCTCCCTGGTCGACGAGCGGGGCGGCTCTCTCGGGGCTGCGGTTCCACACGGTGGCTGGATGCCCGGCATCGAGGTACGCGCCGGCCAGCGCGCGCCCCATCGAGCCAAGCCCTATGAGGGTCACGGGGGTTGAGGTGTGTGCAGAGGCGTGTGCAGACATCAGTCACTCCGGTCCGAAGGGGGCGATCGGGGGCGTGATCCATGCTGGGTCTTCACGGAAATTCCGACAAGTACCTACAATTTTGTTAGGTACTCACAGTTTTGTCAGTGAGAACGGAGATGGGAATGCCGACGCAGAAACGGACGTACACGTGCGGCCTGGACGCCGCCATCGATGTCATGGGCGGCAAATGGAAGGGCCTCATCCTCTTCGCCCTCCACGAAGGGCCCGTACGCTTCGGCGAGTTGCGGCGAGCCGTGCCCGGCATCAGCGAACGAATGCTGATCCTCCAGCTGCGGGAGATGGAGAACAGCGGCCTGGTGCACCGCGAGGCATACCACCAGGTCCCGCCGAAGGTGGAGTACTCCCTGACGGAGTTCGGCCAGTCGCTCAACACGGCGATGGCGCCGCTCGGCGAGTGGGGCGAGGAGCACATGGAGCGGATCGAGGCGATTCCCTGAGCGGGGCCTACGACGAACCCAGGCTTCAACTCTTCGCAGGCGCAGGCGCAGGCGGCAGCAACAGCGCCCGCGCCGCGGCGTAAGCAACGCCCAGGGAGTCCGAGTCCTGCCCCATCCCCGCCACTGCCGCGGCCCGCTTACCCACCCCGCCTTCCCGCCACCGCGCCGTCACCGCGCCGAGTCGAGCTACCGGCCGCTCACGCCTCCCACCGTCCCGCTCTGGATCACCGTGCCGTGATACTCGCCGCCATGGATGGTGTTGTGTACGGCTCCGATGCGCCCCTGCCCCGCGTCCGGTGGCGTCAACTCGTCCAGCAATGCCCGGAGTTCAGCGGCTGCCGCCGGATCGGCGCGCAGCGTGCGCCGCATCCGCGCGCGCCACTCCGCCAGCACGTCCGCCGCGATCTCCTCGCCCTCCCCCTCCGGCGCCGCGACAAGCTCGGCGCGTGCCGCATCGAGCTCTCCGGCGACGGCGTCCGCGTCGCCCTCGCTCCCCCGCGAGAAGAACCCGGCGACGCGTCCCCTGACCTGCGCCCATCCATCGGTCACCATCTGCTGCACGAGAGCGGTCGCCCCCGCCGTCGCCAGTGCGGTCAACTCAGCGTCCACCGGGCCCCCCTTCGGCTCGCCACGGGTCGCGGTCCGGTTCTTGACCCGTGCTTCACGGTAGCGCGCACCACCGACAATCGGGTGGCGAGCGGGGGCGCACAGGCCGCAGGCTGGCTGCCATGAACCGCACCGACTCCGCCGATGCCTCCACCGACACCGTCACCACCACCGCACCGCCCACCCGCCAGATCCGCGCCCTGCACACGGAGTCGACCGTCACCGTCTACCAGGCGTACGCCCCCGGGATCGGCGCGCCCGCGGCCCGCACCGGACGCTTCCCCGACGCCTGGAAGCGGGACCGCATGACGTGGACCATGCCGCGCTCATAGCCTTTTTCCATGACAGCAGACGACAAGGACCAGCAGACAGACGCCCGATTACGCCGAGCCTTACGGGCCAGGCAGGCAGCCGGGACGGAGCGGTCCAAGAAGCACCGTTCCGACTGGGCAGGCGAGTCCGCAGCAATCTACTGCCGGATCTCGCACGCCAACGATGACGATCAGACAGGCGTAGAGCGCCAAGAGGGCATCTGCCGAGACGTGGCCGAACGTCTTGGGCTCACCGTCGTGGAAGATCAAGTCTTCGTGGACAACAACCGGTCGGCATGGCAGCGGAACCGGAAGCGGCCGGGGTGGGAATCGCTTCTCGCCGAGGCCAGCAAAGGCCGTGTCCGCCACGTACTCACGTACCACCCAGACAGGTTGATGCGTCAGCCGCGCGATCTCGAAGAGCTGTTGCAGATCGCCGACGATCACGACATCACCTTGCACGGCCAGGCGAACCGGCGTGATCTCGCGGACCCTGATGACCGGTTCTTCCTGCGCATCGAGGTGGCGCACGCCTGCCGGTCCAGTGACGACACGTCGCGCCGACTGATCGATTCAATGATCGACCGAGTGCAGGACGGAAGGCCGCACACCGGCAGACGCCGCTACGGGTACGACAAGACCGGCACCGTGATCGTTCCCGAAGAGGCCGCCATCGTGCGGGAGATCTTCACCCGATTCCTGGACGGGGAAAGCCCGGTTCAACTGGCGAAGAGGCTGTACAACCGTGGCGAGAAGACCGCCCAGGGGCGCAACTGGACAGCTCCGCGCGTGCGCGATGTCCTGGACAACCGCCACGTTGCCGCAATCCGCGTCTTCCGAGGCGAGGAGATCGGCGATGGCGAGTGGCCCGCGATCATCGACCGGGGGCTGTGGAGGGAGGTGCGGGAACGCCGCGCCTATCGAGCCGCAGCACTGGCGAAGGGTAAGCAGCCGGGCAGGTTCTACCTGCTACGCGGCGTGGTCACCTGCACAGGATGCGGGAGGGTGATGGGCGGATCCGGAGGGTCTGGGGCCAAGTACGTCTGCAACCACACCCATCGGCTCGATGTTCCGCGCTGCAACAGGGCAGTCTCCGCCCCCATCTTGGAGGACTTCGTGACGGAGGCCGCGATCAACCTCCTTGAGCGTCTTGATCTCGCCGAAGCGCCGACGCCTTCCGCCCTGTCGGAAGAAGATCAGGCAGCCATCGAAGCCGATCGCCAGGAACTCGATGATCTCAAAGACATGTGGGAGAGCCAGGAGTTGAAGACGCGGGAGTACCGCGTCATGCGCAAGACGGTTGAGGCGCGCATCGCCGAGGTGGAGCGCAAGATGATCGTCCGCCCGACAACGGAGGTTCTTGAGGGGCTCGTCGGCTCGAATGCCCGGGAGAACTGGAAGGCTCTGGAGGAAGCCGAGAACTACAAGCGCATGAATGCCGTCATGCGCTTCCTGTTTGCTGCCGTCAAGATCAAAGAGGCCACGAAACGAGGCCGCCAGTTCGATTACGGCAGGATCGACATTGAGCAGAATCCCATCTGGACCTGATCGAGAGAGACGAGAAGGGGCCCTCACTGAGGGCCCCTTCTGTTGTGTCACGCAGTCCGCCTCACTCGATCTTTCCTCCTGACTGGCGATCCAGAAGCCTGGCCAGGCGTCTCGCCGCTGACGGGCTGATCTTGGTCGAGAACTTCCCGCAGACTCGCTCCAGGTGACGGGCCCGCTCTGCCTCGCGGTTGTGCTTCGTCATCAGTACGACACCTCCCCGCAGGCCAGGGCATCGCGCACGAGCTCACGGTTGAGTGCGATGTCTTCGGCGATGCCTGCGGCGAAGAGAGCAGCGCCGGGGGTGTAGCCGGATCCGAAGTAGCGCCAGGCGGATTCCTTGATCAGGTTCGGATCATCGTCAGGTCCGGAGCCGCCACGAGCGAAGTCGGCCCGTTCCTCGCGCAAGGCCGTGTACGTGGTCGAGTAGCGGCGGGACTTGGTGAGGATGTGGCCCCGGTAGCCGAGCGTGTGAGCCCACCCGCGCAGCCGCAGAGGCTCCAGTTCCACCAGGCCTCCCAGGCGCCAGCAGGTGCCCATCAGGGCCCGGATGTGAGGCGGGACGACCGCAGCCCGGATGTCCGTCAGGCTCCGCACCGCGTAGTCGAGTCCGGCCCCAGTATCGGCGGCTCCCTTGGACACGTACTTGGCCACATACGCGGCTACCGCGTCATCACTCAAGCCGTCGTCATCGCCGAACGCCTGGATCGGCCGGACATCCAACTGAGCGCCCAACGACAGGATTTCAGTCCCGTACGCCTGTGATTCGGGCACCCGCACACTGGCCGACGCGGCAGCCGCCCGAACCACGTCCGTCAGCAGTTGACCCGTGGCCCAGTCCGGGGGTGGATCACCGGGACCGCTTGGACCGTCGAGGCGGACCACGGCATGGAAGTGCACCGCCGCTCGCTTCTGGTACTCGGCAACCTTCGCGAACGACACCACCAGGTGCTCACCGAGCCGGGAGCGCGGTATCCCGCCAGCCGACGCCAGGAAACGGCGCACACCAGTGGTGAACCGGTCCCAGAGCCGCCCCGCGTGCGCATGCCACAGCACGTGGCCCACGTAGTCGTAGCAGTCCACACACAGCGGCCGACCCACCAGCGGATCATCCTCACCGTGCAGACGGGCACAGCCGAGCCGCCGCCCGTGCTCGCACCGCGGATCATCCCGACGAGGACGGCACCGCTCTCCCTCTCGATGGACCATCCCGAATGAGGGCGCAGTCAAGGTGACGAACAGGCGGGGCCGCTCCCTGACTTGATCAGGCACACTCTTGCCGCCGAGCAGGCCCGAACGCACCAGATGGAAGGTGTCCCCGGAGTGCTGATACGAGCACGGCGCACAGACCGAGGAACGCCGGTTGCGGCAGCGCACGGCCAGCCGTTCACCGGGCTCATCCGCAGTCGAGTAGGCCGAGACCGCCTCACCCGTCGTGGTGTCCCATGTGGTGGTGGAGCCGGACAGGTGCACCGGATGAGCACAGCCGCCGATAGCTTCGATCTGCTCTAACCAGCGGGAGAACCGAGGGTCACTGACGATTCTTATGACGTCACGGTCCACCTCTGAGAGGGCATGCATTCGTTTCTCGCGTTCCAGCTCCGCAGAGCGTTCCTGCGGGGCGGACGTTGATACGGACGGACGGGTATTGCGTGTGGTGCTGGAGTCGAATTCGGCAGACATGACGCGGCCTCCAAAGCCGGAAGTCGGGAAGTAGGTTGCGTGTATCCATGAGCAGTTCTCTCCTCTGCGCTAACAGGGCGCTTAGATCTCAGAGCGCCCAGTCCAGGCGCGTTCAACTTGCCTTCCAATTATACGAGTTGAGCCCGGTAATGGTTCCCGAATTTATCCCCGGAGGAGCCTCAGGGAGGACGCCCCGACGAAGGGGGTTCCGCGCTGAAGCCAGAAGGCTCCACGCCACATCAGCTCGTGCCGCACCCAGGCTGTACGCTCCCCAGACGCCCGCGATCGGACCTTGCGGGGCAGGGGTGGCGGAGACTGTCTTCACTTACTCAAGGGCGCGCCTGCGGCGCGCCGGGCGGCTTCGGCCGCACCGGCCGGGCTTGCGGCCTTCGGCCGGTCCCGTCCGCACGGCCACCACCCGGCGACCGCAGGCAACCCCACGACGTGAACAGCAGCCGCATCCCTCCCACTGACCCATCGCGGCCACCAGGAGCCGCAACCAAGAGCGGACGGCCTCAGGCTGTGAGCCACCTCCCCGCACGGAACCCCGCACCAGGCGACCCCCAGAGCCCGCCCGAGCAGCAACCGGGGTCCACCCAGACCCTTGCTGGGGCCGACGGCCTTCGAGGCTTTAGGCAGCCACCATGGGGCGAGCCTCGAAGAACAGGGGGCCGATCGGGCTACTGCGGGCAGGCTCCAAGAGACTGCCCGATCCGCTGGCGAGCGTAAGGCCCCCTGTTCACTCGCCCCATGGCAGCTCCCGCCCAAAGCCTCTGCGGCCGGCGGCGCGATCACCGTGCACCATTACCCCAGCTCAGCCCAGGTACGGTGTCGACCTGTCATCGAGAAAGTGCGCCAGCCGCAGCCGCTGCGTGTGATGTATGTCGAGCCCCGCCAGCTCTCCGGGGTCGACGAATCGGAGCTCGGTCGACTCGGCCGAGATCGTCAGCTCACCGCCGATCACACGGGCACGAAAGCAGACGTTGAACTGTCGCCGGACCTCACCATCGGTGTAGGCGATCACGTGCCGGGGATCGGTGTACGTGCCGACAAGCCCCGTGATCTCTACGTCCAACCCAGTCTCTTCCTTCACCTCCCGCACGGCCGTGCCGGGCAGGCTGTCGCTCATCTCCATGCCACCGCCCGGCAACGCCCACAGGCCGCTGTCGGACCGCCGCTGAAGCAGAATGCGGCCCTTGTCGTCCGTGACGACGGCTGAGGCTGCGACAACGAGACTGTTGGGCTCAGGAGCCGCCGGGTCGTCGTAATACTCGGTCCGCGCCACTAGCTCACACTTTCCACGGGCCTGGCGGTCTGCCAGACAGCATCGAAGCTCTCTGCGTAGGTGTCGAACATGCCACCTCGACCAGAGCGGCGAAGATGCCATACCGGTGAACCGTACGCATTCACGCCCCACACATGGGAATTGACCAACACTTGATCGTCAGCCCGGTAGATCGAGTTGTAAAGCGTAGTTCCGTGTGTGCGCAGTTCGATGTTCGGCGCCCCGACCAACGGGCGATAGTGCATCAGCGCCAGTCGGCACCGAGACTCAATGCCGTGACCGAACTTCTCTTCGGTACCCCGCTGCTGAACATTCGGAGATTCCGCGTCACCCAGGGAAATGCGGACGGCACAGCCCGCCTCTGCCCGTTCCTTCAGGAGGTCATTGAGCCGGGGGTAGGCCTCATGCAGGAACACCGCCGCGTAGACGAGCACGTCGATCCGTTCACGCGCTTCGGCGAGCAGGTCGACGAACATCGACACGGGCAGGTCGGCCCGCTGGTCGTACAGCGCCACCAGTTCGGGACTCACTGCCCGCGCAGCGCGTGGCTGTCGCAGGGCTGGCCAGAGTGCATGCACGTCTTCTCCCAAGGTCTCAGCGGCTTTGAGCGCCGTCGTCCGCCTCGGAGTGCGACCCAGATTGACCCAGCGTTCCACCGACTTGGGATCAACCCCCGACGCTTCGGCAAGGCTGGCATGCGTCCAGCCACCCACCGCCATCACAGCCCGCAGACGTTCGTTCGGCATGGTCAGTGTCACCCCGCACCATTGGACGTTGGTAGGGACGTTCTACACCCTGTGGGACGTCCCAAAGTGGGAAACGTTCGAGGTTCCTACGTCCCAGCGACCAACGCGACGATCCTGCGTATGGAGACGTGCGAGGGGACGGCGAACGAGATGAGCAAGGCACCAACACCCCGGACGCAGGAGCGTCCGCCCATCCCAGCAGGTGCGGTCTGCACCCGCTGCAATCAGTCGATCAATTCTGGCGAACCAGCGGAGCACTACACCCCTGAACGGGCGTCAGGAGGCGGGAACACCTTCTACCACCACACTCGCAACTGCCCGGGGCGAGGTGGTCGACCGTGACCCGAACCGTCTTCCGCTTCGTGCCGTTCACCATCACCCAGGACACGACCGCCGAGCCCACATACGAGGCCGTCTGCGTGTCAGGGGACGGGAAGGAGTGCGGTGAGCGGTCCGACGAGTGGATCACACCCCACCCCGTCGAAGTCTGGATGCGGGATCACATGAAGATCACCGGCCATGCCCGCTACCGCAGAACATTCGTCGACTACGCAGATGTGACCCGCGCCGACCAGGACCCTGGCCGCTGAACGACGGCGAGCAACGCCAGCCGCGAACCGGCAGACCCCACCAGCTATCCACGCTGGTGGGGTGTCGGCATGCAGCAGGTAAGAAAGGTCTGTGAGCGAGGCTTGACGTGGATCAAGCCGTCCTTCCTCTGGATGATGTATCGCTGCGGCTGGGCCACGAAGGAGGGGCAGGAGACCGTCCTCGCGGTGGAGATCACGCGTGAGGGCTTCGAGTGGGCCCTTCGCCACGCGTGTCTGTCGCACTACGCGCGCGGGGTGCACGCCTCCCAGGACGCCTGGAAGCGGGACCTGCGGCACGCGCCGACCCGGGTCCAGTGGGACCCGGAACGCGACCTGCACCTGCACGCCCTCCCGCACCGCTCCCTGCAGTTGGGCCTGGCGGGCGACGCCGCGCGCCGCTACGCGGACGAGTGGACGGTCTCGATCACGGACGTCACCGAGCGGGCCAGGGCCATCCACACCCACGTACGCGAGAACGACCTCGCAGCCGCCGAAATCCTCCTCCCCGAGGAGCGGCCGTACCCGGCGGGGGACGATCTGCTGGCTCACCTGCGGGCGCGAAGCGTGAGTGAGGAACGAGGACGCGTCGGGGCGCCATGGCGTCATGGCGTCATGGCGTCATGGCGTCATGAGCTGATCATGCCCGTCACCGCACCCACCGGGTCCATGTCCGCCTCCCCCTCCGGCCACCAGTCGTCGCGGCCCGGTTCGCTTCGGTAGGGGTACCAGCGGCCATCCCTCCCGTAGCGGAGTTGCAGGGAGCCGGACGCGTTCGTGAGGTGGTTGCGGTGGATCGTCATGCGGGGGAGGTCTGCCGCGATGAGGGCGCCGCGGGCCCGGTCGAAGGGGCCCGCCGGGGGGTCCCACGGGGATTCGAGGAGGGCCAGGCCCTCCTCTCCGCCCTGCCGCCAGGCCGCCGCCGCGCGGGCCAGGTCCGCGGGGGTGTGGTCCACCGACGTGGCCAGCTCCGCGAACTGGCGGCTGAAGCTGCGGCGGCCCGTCAGGCCGGGGTGGGACGCGGCCAGGCGGACCGCGTCGTGCCAGGGGTCGGCGGCGGAGAAGGGGTCGGCGCCGGTGGTGAGGTACGCGTAGGCCCGGTTCGCCGCGTCCGTGGCCAGGAACTCCAGGGACGTGGGGTTGGGGGCGCCCGGGAGGGAGGGGAGGAGCGGGGGCTCGCCCGGGTGGGCGGGTGGTGCCAGTGGGGGTGGGAGCGGGGGGCGGTAGTCCGTCGCCAGGACGTCTCGGGCCAGGGTGCCGGGGAGGGACGCGCCGCTCTCGCCCTGCGTGGTGGCGGACTGCTCGCGGGCCGCTTGGTGTGCGTTGCGCTGGGCCAGTTCGTCGAGCAGCGCCTGTTCGTCCCCGCCTCGCAGGAGGAGGAGTACGAAGGGGTCGGCGTCCAGCAGCCTGGCCGTCTGGTAGGTGAGCGCTGCCGCGTGCTTGCAGGGGCGACCGTGGTCCGGGCAGGTGCAGGACGGAACCAAGTCGCCCGCGCCGGGGAGGAGTTGGACCCCGGCTCGCTCCGCCGCCTCCACCAGCGCGTGCGGCATGTCCTTGTCCAGGAGCGCCGCGATGTGGGCGGGTTCCGTGGCGACCGCGTCCAGGAAGTTGTTCCAGTCCTCCGGCGTGAGGGTGCGCATGCGGATCTCGGCGCGGTAGGGGCGGGGGCGACTGCCGTGTACGTACGCCACGATGCGGCCCGGTGCGACCGTGATCGTGTCGACGTGCCCCTCACGTGCATAGGCCCGCCCGCGCGCGAGGCGCCCCGCGTCGAGCGACGTCCCTTCCAGCGCGCCGATCCAGGCGTTGCCCCACCAGGAGGTCGCGAACGGGGCGTGGGGGTCAGGGTGTTGCGGGAGGGGCGGGAAGACGCGCCCGGCACCGGTGGCACGACTTGCGGAGGTCATACCGGTCCGCCCGCCACGACTACCGCCACCACTCACCCCGGCACGGACAGAACCGCTACCGCCACCCATCCCGGCACGGTCGGCACGGCTGCTACCGCCCGTCCCGGCACGGTCAGCACGACTGACGCCACCGGCTTCGGTCCCGCCGGCACGGCCGCCACCGGCCTCGGTCCCGCCGGCACGGCCGCCACCGGCCTCGGTCCCGTCGGCACGGACGTCACCACCCCCGCCCCTCACGACACCCTCCGCAACGACACCAGATCCGCCAGCTCCGCATCAGACAGTTCCGTCAGTGCTGCCTCGCCGCCGCCCAGGACCGCGTCCGCCAGTGCCTGTTTCGCCGACAGGAGTTCGGCGATGCGGTCCTCCACCGTGCCCTCCGCGATCAGGCGGTGGACCTGGACCGGCTGGGTCTGGCCGATGCGGTAGGCGCGGTCCGTTGCCTGTTCCTCGACCGCCGGGTTCCACCAGCGGTCGTAGTGGATGACGTGGCCCGCCCGGGTGAGGTTCAGGCCCGTGCCCGCCGCCTTCAGGGAGAGGAGGAACACCGGGGCCTCGCCCGACTGGAAGCGGTCCACCATCTCCTCCCTTCGCGGCACCGGCGTACCCCCGTGCAGGAGCTGCGTGCCGATGCCCCGCCCCGCCAGGTGGGATTCGAGCAGGCGCGCCATCTCCACGTACTGCGTGAAGATCAGGACCGCGCCGTCCTCCGCCAGGATCGTGTCCAGGAGTTCGTCGAGCAGCTCCAGTTTCCCCGAGCGGGAGCGGCCCCCGCGCGTCGTGATCTCGCCGTCCTTCAAGTACTGCGCCGGGTGGTTGCAGATCTGCTTCAGCGCCATCAGGAGCTTCATGACCAGGCCCCTGCGCGCGATGCCCTCGGAGGCCTCGATGCGGGCGAGCGTCTCGCGTACGACCGCTTCGTAGAGCGACGCCTGTTCGCGGGTGAGCGTCACCGGGTGGTCCGTCTCCGTCTTCGGAGGCAGCTCCGGGGCGATCCCGGGGTCCGACTTCTTGCGGCGCAGGAGGAAGGGGCGGACAAGGCGCGCCAGACGCGCCATCGCCTCCTCGTCCTCGCCGCCCTCCACCAGGCGGGCGTGGCGCGCGCGGAACGACTTGAGCGGGCCGAGCAGACCCGGCGTCGTCCAGTCCAGCAGGGCCCAGAGCTCGGAGAGGTTGTTCTCGACCGGGGTTCCGGTGAGGGCGACTCGCGCCTGCGAGGGGATCGTGCGCAGCGCCTTCGCCGTCGCCGCGTGCGGGTTCTTGACGTGCTGCGCCTCGTCCGCGACCACCAACCCCCAGGCGCGGGCAGCCAGTTCGGACGCGCTCGTACGCATCGTGCCGTACGTCGTCAGGACGAAGCCGCCCGTCAGGTCGCCGTCGAGACTGCGGCCCGTGCCGTGGAAGCGGCGCACCGGCACGCCGGGCGCGAAGCGCTCGATCTCCCGCTGCCAGTTGCCGAGCAGCGACGCGGGGCAGACCACCAGCGTCGGTTCCGTGCGGGCGCGGTGCAGGTGGAGGGCGATCAGGGTGACCGTCTTGCCCAGGCCCATGTCGTCGGCGAGGCAGCCGCCGAGGCCGAGCGACGTCATCCGGTCCAGCCAGGCAAGGCCCCGCAGCTGGTAGTCGCGGAGGGTGGCGGCGAGCGCGGGCGGCGGGGCGACGGGGCGCAGGTCGTCGGTCAGACGCCCCCGCAGCCGGGCCAGGGCGCCGATCGGGACCACCTCGACCCTCTCGCCCTCCACCTCCGCCGCCCCCGTCAGCGCGACGGACAGCGCGTCCACCGGGTCCAGGAGGCCCAGATCCCGTTTACGTGCCTTGCGTACGAGTTCGGGGTCGACCAGGACCCATTGGTCACGGAGGCGTACGACCGGGCGGTGCGCCTCCGCCAGGATGTCCATCTCCGCCTCGGTAAGAGGCCCCCCGTCGCCGTCCCCATCACCGTCGGCGGGACCCAGCGCCAACTGCCATCGGAATTCCAGCAGTTGCTCGGTCTTGAAGAAGTCGAAGTTGTCGGCCGCCGTGCCGGGCGCGGGACGCACGACCGCGGTGGCCGTCAGGCCGCGCGTCAGCTCGCGCGGCCAGTGCACGGCCACGCCCGCCGCGCCGAGCCTGGTGGCCGCCGTGCCGAGGAGTTCGTACAACTCCGCCTCGCTCAGCGGCAATACGTCGGGACGCGGGCGTTCCAGAAGGCGGGTCAGCGGCGGCCACACGCGGGCCGCGCGCCGCACCGCGAGCAGCGTGTCGACGCGGGCGCGCGGCCCGAAGTGGTCGGCTCCCGACCAGAGTTGGGACGCATCCGCGACGAGGGTGGGGTCGGCGAGGCTGTGCACCTGCACCACGGCCGCCGCCGGGCTCGCCATGCTCTCGCGGGGCCCGCCCGCCTGGCCGCCGGACGCGCCGCCGTCGGACACGTATCCGGATACACCTCCGGATGCGGCATCGCCGGGCGTGTCGTCCGTCGCTCCGTCGAACACCTCATCCGCCTGGAGGTCGAACACCTCACGCGCCTGGAGATCGAGCCGCAGCGACACCCGCACCCCGGCGTCCATCCCGGCCGCCACCTCCGCGGCCCACTCCCGCGCGCCCGGCAGCCGCTGCGGCTCCCGCGCGGCGAAGGGCGCGCCGACCGCGTGCGCCGCGGCGGGTGTACGCGGCAGGGTGTCGACCACCGCGTCGACGAAGGCCCTGACCAGGGCGAACGACTCGGGGAGCAGGAGGGGCTTGCTGCCGGGCAGGGGTACGGCGTGCGCCTCCGCCGGCAGCGCGGCCGCGATCGCCCGCAGCTGCGTGACGTCGGCGGTGTCCAGCGGCCCGGCCCGCCACGCGTCCAGGTCGTCGCCCGTCAGACCGGGCAGCAGCCTGCCCCGCGCGGCCAGGTGCAGGGCGTGCCGAGCGGCGGCGGCCCAGCAGGCGACAGCGGGGTGCGCGGGCCCGGCGCGCAGCAGGAGCGCGGCGGCTTCGGCCACCGGCAGGATCAGCGCGGGGACGGTACGCGTGCGGACGCCCTTGCCGTGGGGGCGCACGACGGCGATCTCGCCCTCGGCGGCCCCGGACAGCCGGCCCTCGCCCTCGGCGGCCCCTGGCAGCCCGCCTTCGCCCCCGCCGAACGACTCGGATGGCTCGGATGGATCGGATGGATCGGACGATGCGGACGATGCGGGCGACGCGGGCGAATCGGAAGACTCGGCCACCCCAGCCAGCCCGGCCGCACCCTCGGAAAGCCCGGCAGGCAGCTTCCCCTCCGGCGCCCAGAACGCGAGCCGCCCCTCCCTCGGCACCTCGGCCGGGAGGAACACGGCGGCGCAGGAACGCATGAGCTCCCCGAGCCTCCCGGCGGCAGACGGCATCTGCCCACCGGTCGCCCCCTGCCCGCCAGCCGGCATCTGCCCGCCGGCCGATCCCTGCCCGCCAGGACGCATCCGCCCGGCCGAAGGCATGCCGGTGGCGGCATTCGTGGCCGCGGCAACCCCCGCCATCACGTTCACCACCTCGCTCACCCTCAGTCACCCTCACATCATTCCCGCACGCCACCCTAGGCCAGCCGCCCCGAGGCGAGTGGTGGTAGGAAACTTTCCTAACAATTATCGGGCGAAGTCATTGACGCGCACATGACGCCTCGACAAGATGCCTGCGAATGGCCTACGCACCGCTCACGGCCCCCCACGCCGATCTAGGAGACGGACATGCCGCCCACCCCCCGCGCCATGAACTCCCGTACCGACAAAGCTCGTTGGAACAAGACCCGTTGGGCCGTCCCGCTGGCGGCGGGCGCCTCGCTCGCCCTCGTCGGCGGGGTCCTCCTCTGGTCCCCCGCCGGCGAGGCCGACGCCGCGCCGAGCGGCAAGGACAACGCGCGGGCCGCCTTCACCGCGGTGGCCGCCGGAGACATCGCCGAACAGTGCACCTCGGACGACAGCGGCTGCGCGCACCCGAAGACCGCCGCGCTCGTCGAGAAGCTCAACCCGTCCTTCGTCCTGACGATGGGTGACAACCAGTACGACGACGCCCGGCTTCAGGACTTCGAGGACTACTACGACACCAGCTGGGGCGCGTTCAAGGACAAGACGCGCCCGGTGCCGGGCAACCACGAGACGTACGACCCGGACGGCGCCCTGGAGGGCTACAAGTCCTACTTCGGGGACATCGCCTACCCCAAGGGCAAGAGCTACTACAGCTACGACAAGGACAACTGGCACTTCATCGCCCTGGACTCCAACAGCTTCGACGACAGGGCGCAGATCAACTGGCTCAAGGCCGACCTCGCCGCCAACTCCAAGAAGTGCGTGGCCGCCTACTGGCACCACCCGCTCTTCTCCTCGGGCGAGCACGGCAACGACCCGGTCAGCAGGCCGATCTGGAAGCTCCTGTACGCCAACAAGGCCGAGCTGGTGATGAACGGCCACGACCACCACTACGAGCGGTTCGCGCCGCAGAACCCGGACGGAAAGGCCGACGCCAACGGCATCGTCGAACTGCTCGGCGGCATGGGCGGCGCCAACCCGTACAAGATCGAGGAGGTCCAGCCCAACAGCAAGAAGCGGATCACCAAGACCTACGGCGTGGTGAAGCTCAACTTCACCGACACCGGCTTCTCCTGGAACCTCGTCGGCACGGACGGCTCGACGAAGGACAGCAGCCCGTCCTACAACTGCCGCTGAGCCGCCGAGATGTATCTGGCATCGACGGACGCGGTCGCCAAGGCCAAGACCAAGGCCGGAGCCGAGGCGGAAGCCGGAGCCGAGGCTGGAGCCGAGGCCGAGAGCACCGAGCCCAAGCCCAAGCAGCGCGCCAAGACCAGGCGCGGCCGCGTCGCCGGTCCCGTCATCGCCCTCGGCGCGGTCAGCCTGGTCACCGACATCTCCTCGGAGATGGTCACGGCGGTCCTTCCGCTCTACTTCGTGCTCCAACTCGGGCTCTCGCCACTCCAGTTCGGTTTCCTCGACGGTCTCTACAACGGCGTCACGGCCTTCGTGCGACTCCTCGGCGGGTACGCCGCCGACCGCGGCGGGCGGCACAAGCTCGTCGCGGGCGGCGGTTATGCCCTCTCCGCGCTCTCCCGGCTCGGTCTGCTCCTCGCGGGCGGCGCCACGGCCGGGATCGGCGCGGCGCTCGCCGCCGACCGCATCGGCAAGGGCGTGCGGACCGCGCCGCGCGACGCGCTGATCTCGCTCAGCAGCCCGCCGGACGCCCTGGGCAGGGCGTTCGGCGTGCACCGCGCGATGGACACGACGGGCGCGCTGCTCGGGCCGCTCGCCGCGTTCGCGCTGCTCTGGGCGACGGCGGACGCGTACGACGCCGTGTTCGTGGTCAGCTTCTGCTTCGGGCTGCTCGGCGTGCTGATGCTGGTGGCGTTCGTGCCGGGGCGGGGTGACGCGCCGCCGACCCGGGCGTCGCACACGGGGACGGCATCGCACCGTGGCAAGGTGGCCGACCTCCTCCGCCTGCCCGACTTCCGGCGCATCCTCGGCGCCGCGTCCCTCCTCGGCGCCGCCACCATCGGCGACGCCTTCCTCTACCTGCTCCTCCAGCGGCGGCTCGACTTCGCGGTCAGCTGGTTCCCGCTGCTGCCGCTGGGCGCCGCCGCGGTCTATCTGCTGCTCGCGGTGCCCGCCGGGCGTCTCGCCGACCGCACGGGCCGCCGCGTCCCGTTCCTGGCCGGACATGTCGCGCTGCTCGGCGGATACGTCCTGCTGCTCTCCCCCGCCGACGGCTGGGCCCTGCTCATCGGCGTACTCCTGCTCCTCGGCATCTTCTACGCGGCCACCGACGGCGTCCTGATGGCGCTCGCCACGCCGGTGCTTCCGCAGGGGCGCCGGGCCAGCGGCATGGCGGTCCTGCAGACGGGCCAGGCGCTGGCCCGCCTCGTCGCGGCCGCCGGGTTCGGCGCGGCCTGGACGCTGTGGGGCATCGGTCCGGCGCTGACCTGCGCGGCACTCGCACTGACGGCGGCACTGGCGGGGGCCACGGCGCTCCTCCCTCGCCGGGAAAGGCAGACACAGTCATGAAGCCCCCCACCCCCTCCGAACCGAATCCGGAACCGGAACCGAAACCGGAGCCCGAACCCCAACCCGACACCCACCTCAGCCCCAGCCCCAGCCCCAGCCCCAGCCCCGACCCTGAAGCCGGCCCCGGCGCCACTCTCACCCCCAACTCCCTCCGCACCCGCATCATCGCCGTCGCCGCGGCTGCCGCCCTCCTCGCGACCGTGGCCGTCGTCTACACCCTGCGCGCGGCCGAGCGCGCCGAACCGACCGCCGCCACCTCGGAGTTCGCACTCGACCCCGGCCACCTCTACTTCCGCAGCACGGAAGCGGGCGCGGGCCGCGTAGCCCGTATCAGCGCCCCGTCCGGCGCGGGCCCCCAGGAACCCCGTGGCCCGCGCGGCCCCTCCTGCGAGCGGTTCTACGCCGCCGCGGGCACGGCGCTCTGCCTCCAGCGCCGCTCCGGCATCCCGCCCAAGTCGTACGCCCTCGTCCTGGACCGGCAGTTGCGCGAGAAGCGCCGCATCGCGCTGACCGGCATCCCCAACCGGGCCCGGGTCTCGGCGTCGGGCCGGATGCTGTCCTGGACGATGTTCGCGACGGGGGACTCGTACGCGGGGTCGTCCTTCTCCACCCGTACCTCGATCCTGGACACCCGCACGGGCTACTTGATCAAGAACATGGAGGAGATCCCCCTCACCCTCGACGGCCGCCGCTACCACTCCCCCGACGTCAACTACTGGGGCGTCACCTTCGCCAGGGACGACAACCGCTTCTACGCGACCGTCTCGACGAAGGGCAAGACCTACCTGGTCCAGGGCGACATGAAGAAGTGGGCGGCTCGCACCCTGCGCACGAACGTGGAGTGCCCCTCGCTCTCCCCCGACAACACGCGCATCGCCTTCAAGAAGCGCGTACGCAAAGGCACTTCGGACCCCTGGCGCCTCTACGTCCTCGACCTCCGCACGATGCGCGAACACTCCCTCGCCGAGACCCGCAACGTCGACGACCAGGCCGCATGGCTGGACGACGACACCCTGGCGTACGCCCTGCCGGGTGCGGAAGGCAGAAAGCAGGACATCTGGACGGCACGGGCCGACGGCGAAGGCGCCCCGAACTTGCTGGTGAAGGGCGGGACTTCACCGGCGGAGGTGCGCTGACACGCGTACGGCCGGCGCTCGCGCGGAATTCGGATGCGCACGGCGGCCCGACTCCCGCAGGATCGGACCCATGACCACCACTCGCCGCACCGTCGTGCCCACCCTCTTCCCGCCGCCCGGATACGCTCACGCCGCCGTCGTCGAGACCGGCACCAGGATCGCCTTCATGGCGGGCTCGGTGCCGCTCGACCCCGGGGGGAATCTCGTCGGGGAGGGTGACGTCGCGCGCCAGACCGAGCAGGTCGTCGCCAATCTCGACGAGGCCCTGCGCGCGATCGGCAGCGACCTGACGCAGGTGGTGGCCAGCACGGTGTACGTCGTGAGCGACGAGCCCGGCCCGCTGACCGAGGCGTGGGAGGTCGTCCGCGCCTCCGACCTGCTCGCGAAGGGCCCGCACACCTCGACGCTGCTCGGCACGACGTGCCTCGGCTACCCGGGCCAGCTGGTGGAGATCACCGCCACGGCCGTGGTCCCGTAGCACCCGGGGAAGGGGCAGGAGAAGGAATTACCCCTTCCTGGGCGCCCCAGTAGACCCCCGCACCACCAGCTTCGGATCGAGCACCGCCTCCCGGGGTTCCAGGCCCTCCCCCTCGAGCCGCTCCACCACGAACCGCACCGCGTGCTCCGCCAGGAGCGCCGCGTCCTGGCGGACCGTGGTGAGGCCGACCGGCATCAGGTGCGAGAGGTGGCTGTCGTCGTAGCCGACGACGGAGACCTGGCCGGGGATGTCCACGCCGGCCCGCGTGAACGCCATCAACAGGCCGAGCGCGCAACGGTCGTTGCTCGCCAGGACCGCGGTCGGCAGGCTCTCCTCGGCGAGCAGCAGGCGGGCCGCCTCGACGCCCGCCTCCTCCGTGTGACGTCCGGCCACCACCCGGCTCTCCGCCGTCAGGCCGTGGCGCCGCATCGCCGCGCGGTACGCCTTGCGGCGGTCCGCCGAACCCGCGTCACGGCCGCCGTCGACGTGCACGATGCGCCGGTGGCCCAGCTCCACCAGGTGGTCCATGGCCTGGCGCACGCCCTTCGCCTCGGCCGTGTGGACGTTGTCGAGCCGCGCGTCGGGGACCCTGCGGCCCACCGAGACCGCGACCGTGCGCCGCCCCACCTCGGCGAGCTCCGCGGGCTCCCCGCCGGGGCCGAGCAGGATCAGCGCCTCGCAGCGGTGGCTGAGCAGGGCCTCGATCGCCTTGCGTTCGCTGCGGCCCGGTGCGTTCGCCGACAGCAGGACGTCGTAGCCGAGCTTCTCCGCCTCCGGGTAGACCGCTTCGACCAGGTCCGCGTCGAAGGGCTGGTGGACCGTCAGCAGGACGCCGAGGGTGCGGCTGTGGCCGCGGGCCAGCAGCCGGGCCGCGTTGTCGGGGCGGTAGCCCAGCTCCTCGGCGACGCGGTGCACCCGGTCACGGGTCTCCTGGCTCGCCCCGGGCTGGTCCCGGAAGACGATCGAGACCAGCGCGCGCGACACCCCCGCCTTGGCGGCGACATCCGCCATCGTGGGGCGCCGATTGCCCGATACATCCGCCTGTGAACCCATCCGCGTCGCCGTTCCCCGTCTCACAACCTATTGACATGTCATTTGAGCAAGGATCATCCTACTGCCACTAGAGCGCACTACTAGAGCGCGCCAGTCACCGGAGGCTGAGGCCCGGGCGCCTCACGCCTTCAGCCCTGCGCCTTGGCCCCGCGCCTTCAGCCCCGTACCTTCAGCCCCGCGCCCTGCTCGCGAGCCCGAGCGCGTACTGCGGCCACCACTGCCCCGCCCTCGGCCCGCCCCGGCAGGTTCCGTCGGACTCGCCGGGCCGCTTGATCCACAGGTAGGCGTCGAGGGCGGGGTCGCCGGTGGCGGTGGTGGGCGGGATGCCGAGGGCCCGCCCCGGCGGGTTGCACCAGGCCTCGTCGCCGCCTCCGGTGTAGGGGCCGTTGCCGTTGCGGCTGCTGTCGACGACGAAGTGCTTGGCGCCGCCCAGTGCTGCGGCGATGCGGTGCCCGTACTCCGAACTGGCCGCATTGGTCTGGTAGTTGGACACGTTGACGGCGAAGCCGTCGGCCCCGGCGATCCCGGCCTGCCGCAGCGGGGCCACCAGCCGGCTCTCGTCGGGGATCCAGCCTGAGTTGCCCGCGTCGAGGTAGACCTTGGCGTGCGGACGGGCCTTGAGCCGCTCGACGGCGTAGGCGAGAAGGCCGTACCGCTCGCGGGCGTCGGCCTTCGCGCAGCCCGCGATCTTCTGCGCGACGGCGTCCGGTTCGACGATGACGTACGCGGCGCGCTCCCCGATGCCCGCGGCGAACTCGTCGATCCACCGCCGGTACTCCGCCGCGGTCGCCGCCCCGCCTCCGGAGTAGTCACCGCAGTCGCGGTGCGGGATGAAGTAGGCGACGAGCACCGGGGTTCTCCGCGCCGCGGCCGCCGCCTCCGTGGCCGCGCGGACCGTGGACCCCGGCCCCGGGCTGTGCAGCCACACGGCCTGGGGGCGGCCCGCGATGCGCTCGATGAGCCGGGCGTCGGCGGTGCGGCCCTGGCTGCGCCACGCGATGGCCTGGCGGGCGGCGTTACTGTTCGGGTCGACCCAGAAGGCGGTTTCGGGGGCGTCACCGGGCGCGGTGGCCGCTCGGGGGTCGGGGCCTGCCGCCCGCGCGCCGCCGGACGCCGCCGCGCTCAGGAGCAGCGCGGCGGCGAGGAACCGGACAAGGCGGGGGCGAGCACCACGGGTACGGGTGCGGGAACGCTCAAGTGATCGGAAGGGCGGCTGCGACACCGGGCACCTCCAGCTGCTCGGCACCGGATGGCCCCGGCGCGTTCCCCGGAGTCTGCGGTCGCCCGGCCCCCGCGAAGCCCCGTACACCGCCGTACCGGTGACAGTTCACCCGAAGAATCACTCCGACGGCGGCGCCCAAGTACGCGCGTTCGGGAGGGATTTGGCATAGCGGTCCGTCGCCGCCACCAGCTCGTCCGCGATCCCCCGCGCCCCCGCGTTGTGCCCGGTGTCCCCGACCAGGGTCAACTCAGCGTCCGGCCAGGCCCGCTGAAGCCGCCAAGGAATCCCCACCAGATTCCCGAAGTCGAGAACCCCCTGCACCACCGTCCCCGGAATCCCGGCCAGCGCCCCCGCGTCCCGGAGAACGACCTCGTCCCCGCCCAGCCAGTGGTCATGGGCGAAGTAGTGCGTGACGGTCCGGGCGAACCCCGCCCGGAACTCCTTGTCCTCGTACCGGGGAACGGACCGGGGCGCCTGCGACGCGAACGCGGTCTCCCAGTCGGTCCACGCCCTCGCGGCCGCGGCCCGCACCCCCGCGTCGGGAGACTCCAGCAACCGGTTGTACGCGGCGGCCAGATCACCGTCCCGCTCCCCCTCGGGAACCCCGTCCCGGAACGCCTCCCACGCCTCCGGGAAGATCCGGCCGAGGCCCCGGGTCAGCAGCTCCACCTCGGCGCGGCTCCCCGTGGCCAGCCCCGTGAGCACCAGCTCCGACACCCGCTCGGGATGCTTCTGCGCGTACCGGAGTCCCAGGACCGACCCCCAGGACGCGCCCCACACCAGCCACCGCTCGATCCCCAGATGCCGCCGCAACAGCTCCAGATCGGCCAGCAGATGCCCCGTCGTGTTGACGCTCATGTCGGTACGGGGATCACTCGCGGGCGGCGTCGACCGCCCGCACCCGCGCTGGTCCAGGAGCACCACCCGGTACGCGTCGGGGTCGAAGTACCGCCGGAAGAACGGCGTGCACCCCGACCCCGGCCCCCCGTGCAGCACCACCGCCGGCTTCCCAAGCGGATTGCCGCAGACCTCCCAGTACACGCGGTTTCCGTCGCCGACTTCGAGCATGCCGTGGTCGTACGGCTCGATCTCCGGATAAAGGCCCATCGGCCGAAGATAACCCGCGCCCCGCACACCCCACCGGCGGCATCGACCGCCGACATCGACCGCCGACACCGACCGCTATCCGGCCCGCAGCCCCCGCATCCGCCCGTACGCGTACACGCACCCGGCGAGCGCCAGGTCCGAGAGCAGCATGAAGCCGATCGAGTACGAGTCCTTGGCGCTGTAGATCGCCCCCATGACCAGCGGCGGGACGAAGCCTCCCAGGCCTCCCATCGCCCCGACGATGCCCGTCACGGACCCGACCTGCGCCTGTGGCGTCACCTGCGAGACGAGCGCGAAGACGCTGCCGCTCGCCGTGCCGAGGCCCGCCGCCATCACCAGGAAGCAGATCGTGCCGCCCGGATTCAGCGACGGCTCGAAGGCCTGCGCGATGGCGAAGACCGCGACGACGCACAGCGCGACCGAGGTGACCGTCGCCGGGTGGATCCGGTCGGAGAGCCAGCCGCCGATGGGCCGGAAGATGACCGTGACCAGCGCGAACCCGGCGGCCTTGGTGCCCGCGTCGGTGGGCGAGAGGTCGTACCAGGTCTTCAGGTACGTGGGCAGATAGACGCCGAACGCGACGATGCCGCCGAACCCGATCGCGTACAGCGCGGACAGCTCCCACGTCACCCGCAGCCGCCCGGCCTCCCCGAGCCGGGTCGTCAGCGGGCTCGTCGGCACCGGGCGGTCGGGCCGGTCGGTGATGAGCAGCGCCGCGAGCACGGCGAAGGCCGCCAGGCCTACCGCCACGACCAGGAACGGCAGGTTGTCGCCGTGCTTGGCGATCCGCGGCGTGAAGTACCCGGAGAGCGCCACGCCTCCCATGCCCATCCCGAAGACGCCGAGCGCGAAGCCCCGGTGGGCGGGCGGGAACCAGGAGTTGACCAGCGGGATGCCGATCGCGAACGTCGTGCCGCCCAGGCCGAGCAGGAAGCCGACCGCGAGCATCGCGACGTAGTTGTCCTTGGCCGGGATGATCAGCAGCACCGGCACGATCGTGAGCGCCGAGACCAGCGGGAACATCAGCCTCGCGCCGTAGCGGTCGGTGAGCGCGCCGACCGGGACGCGGCCGAGCGAGCCGACGATGACCGGCACGGCGACCAGCAGGGACTGCGAGAACGACGAGAGCCCGAGCCGGTCCCCGAAGTCGCTGCCGAGCGGCGCGATCAGGTCCCAGGCCCAGAAGGTGAGCGTGAACCCGACCGTGGCGACCGCGAGGTTGCGATAGGCGGCGGCCGATGGCCGAACGGTTTCGTTGGGGGTATGCGTCATGTCATCACCGCTCCGAGCGCCACGAACACGCAGATCAGTACGAACAAGATGGCGAGCAACGGCCAGACGAAGCGCAGGTACTTGTCGTAGCCGACTTTGGCGAGTGCGACGCCGCCGATGGTGACGGCCGTCGTCGGCACCCAGAGGTTCATCCAGCCGCTGGCCGCCTGCCAGGCCGTGACGACGACCGAGCGCGAGACGTCGGCGAAGTCGGCGAGCGGGGCGAGGATCGGCATGGCGAGGGTCGCGTGGCCGGAGGTGGAGGGGATCAGGAAGGCCAGCGGCAGGTTCACGACGAAGACGATGATCGCGAAGAGGCCGGAGGACGTGCCCTTCACCACGCCCTCGATGGAGTGCAGGACGGTGTCCGTGACCTTCGCGTTGTTCATGATCACCGTGACGCCGCGCGCGAGCACGATCACCAGCGCGGGCGAGATGAAGTCGGCCGCACCCTGGATGATCGTCGAGCTGAGCTTCTGCTCGCCCATCCGTGCCACGCATCCCACGAGCACGGCCGCGCAGAAGAAGAGCGCCGCCAACTGCGGGAAGGACCAGCCGAGTTCGAATCCGTACGGCTTGGCGTCCGCGTCGCCCGTGAGCGCGCTCGCCCAGGGCACCACCGAGAAGATCATGAAGGCGAAGACCAGGCCGACCAGGACGAGGACGGCCTTGTGCAGGCGCGTCAGCTCCGGCACCTCGCCCGCGTCGTCGGCGGTCTGCTCACGGTCTCCGGGCAGGAAGCCGCTGAGGGAGCGCTCCGGGTTCTTCTGTACGCGCTTCGCGTAGCGGATGACGTAGGCGATGGTGACCGCGGTCAGGACGACCCACATCACGAACCGCAGCACGATGCCGTCGCCGAGCGAGATGTCCGCGGCGGACGAGGCGACTCCGGTCGCGAACGGGTTGACCGTCGAGCAGAGCACGCCGATCCCGGCCCCCAGGATGATCGCGCCGACCGCGACCATCCGGTCGTAGCCGAGGGCGAGCATCAGGGGCACGATCAGGCCGTAGAAGCCGAGCGTCTCCTCCGCGAACCCCTCGACCGTGCCGAGGACGGAGAAGACGAGCATCACGCCGGCGATCAGCATCGCGCCGCGGTCGCGCAGCCGGTGCGCGAGACGGCCGATGCCGCGGTCGAGGGCGCCGGTGGCGAAGACGACGGTGATGAACGCGCCGATGGCGAGCACGAACAGGAACACGCCCGCGCTGCCGTAGAGCTCACCGGCCAGGTCGGGCCCGACGACGCCCGACTTCTCGTCCTGGATGCCGTACAGGCCGTTGACCGGGGCGAGGAAGAGGTCGTTGAGCCGGTCGACGAAGCTCTGGTCCGAGTCGACGCGGTGGTAGCTGCCCTCGACCGGGGCGCCCTTGCCGTCACGGTCGTAGGCGCCGGAAGGAATGAGGAAGGCGAGCAGCCAGACGGCCACGGTGACGATCGCGAGGATGGTCAGAGCGCTGGGGAAGGTGAACTTCCGTTTGTGCCGCGGCTCTTCGGTGCCGGGATCGGTCGCCGTGGTGCTCATGCTCGGCTCTCCCCGGCGGCACCGGAGCCGGTTCCTGAGCCTGAGCCTGAGCCTGAGCCGTTGAAGTCGGCCGCGTACTCACGCACGAAGGCGGCCATGGCGACGACCGTGTTGCGCAGCTCGGAGAAGAGGACACGCTCGTTCGGGGCGTGCAGATTGCACATGCTGTCCTGGGCGCCGAAGAGCAGCACCTCGGCGCCGGGTGCCGCCTGCGCGAGGCCGTTGACCAGAGGGATGGAGCCGCCGGTCGCCACGTACGAGGCGTCCTCGCCCCAGGCCTCCTTGAGGGCGGCGCGCGCGGCGCGGTAGGCGGGGCCGCCGGTGGCGGCCTCGTAGCCGGGGCCGGTGTCGCCCGGCGTGACGGTGAGGTGGACGCCGAAGGGCGTGAGCGAACGCAGGTGGTCGACCAGCTTGCCCTGCGCCTCCCTCGCGTCCTGCCGGGGGTGGAAGCGGAGGTTCAACTTGGCGCGCGCGTACGGCACGACGGCCGACGCGGCGTGCTCGACACTGGGTGCGTCCAGACCGATCACCGTGATCGCGGGGCCGCTCCAGAGCCGCTCGCCCAGGCTGCCGCTGCCGATGAGCGGCACCCCGTCGCGCACACCGGCGAGCGAGCGGAACTCGTCCTCGGTGTAGCTCGTGCCGCTCCAGTCCTCCCGCCGCAGCCCTTCCACGGCCACGTCTCCGTGTACGTCGTGCAGGGTGGATAGGGCCTTGAGGAGCACGAGCAGCGCGTCGGGTGCCGCACCGCCGAACTCACCGCTGTGGCGCGGCTCGTCCAGGGTGCGCACCTCTACGACCACTTCGGACGCGCCGCGCAGCGCGGTGGTGAGCGTGGGGGTGCCGGGCCGGAGGTTGCCGAGGTCGGCGACGACCATGGCGTCGCAGGCGAACCGCTCCGGGTCGGTGGGCGGATAGTCGTCGAAGGCGCTGCCGTACTCCTCCTGGCCCTCGATGACGATCTTGATCCCGACGGGCGGCCTGCCGCCGTAGGCCCGCAGCATGCCCAGGTGTGCGATGACGTTGGACTTGTCGTCCGCGATGCCCCGGGCGCGCAGCCCGCCCTCGATCGGGGTCGGCTCGAAGGGCGGCGACTTCCACAGGCTCTCGTCGCCGGGCGGCTGGACGTCGTAGTGGCCGTAGAGCAGCACCGTCGGAGCGTCGGGGGTCGGCGGCGGGATCTCTCCGTAGATCACGGGTGAGGTGTCCGGCAGGTCGAGCCGCTCGACGGTCGGCACCCCCGCTCCCCGCAACAGCTCGACCAGCAGGTCGTGCGCCTCCTGCACCGGTGCGGCCGGGAAGCCGGGGAAGGCGATCGAGGGGATCGCGGCGAGCCGTTCGAGGTCGGCGCGCAACGTGTCCATCAGGTCATCGACGGTGGCTTCGAGCTTCATAGGCGGCACCCCTGGGTCTGCATCCGGCTTTGTGGTGATTAGCCCGAATTATCAGACTCCGAGGGGAGCGGTATCCGAACGGCTCGCCGTGCGGCCGGGGATGCCGCACTGCTGCCGCACAGCGCCCGGCCATGAACCACCGGGCAGGCACTAAAGTCGGTGCATGGCTTCGGAGACTTCAGGCGGTGGCGACAGCGGCAACGGCAACGGCAGTAACGGGGCCGTTGGCGCTCCGGCAGGCGCGGGTCCGGGAGCAGGTCCGGGCGGGGGCGCGGGTGCGGCCGGGGGTTCCGTGCGGGCCGACGTCTGGATCTGGTCCGTCCGTCTGGTCAAGACCCGCTCCATGGGCGCGGCGGCCTGCAAGGGCGGCCATGTGCGGGTCAACGGCGAGCGCGTGAAGCCCGCTTACGGCGTGCACGTCGGCGACGAGGTACGCCTGCGTCACGCGGACGGCCGCGAACACGTCGTCGTCATCAAACGCCTCATCCGCAAGCGCGTGGGCGCTCCGGTGGCCGTCGAGTGCTACATCGACAAAAGCCCTCCGCCGCCGCCCCGCGAGGCCGTGGCCCCCGCGGGCGTACGCGACCGGGGAACGGGCCGCCCCACCAAGCGCGACCGCCGGGAGATGGAACGACTGCGCGGCTTCGACGGCTAGCCCCCGCCACGGGAGGGCTAGCCCCCACCACGGCCCCGTCCCCGCATCGAGGGCTCACCCGGCAGTGCGGGGTGGACCCTCGACACGGGGACGGAACTCCACCCCGGTGCGCCGTCCTTCACTCCCCGCGCCGCAGGACGAGACGGACCAGCTCCGCCGTCTGCCCGCGCCGCGCCCAGGCGATCCAGGCCAGCGGCAGGATCAGGACGAGCGGCGTGGCGGCGTTCTCCCCGCCGAGCGCGGTCACGCTCACGATGAACGCGCCGACCATCAGCCCGATGAGAGCCGTCGCCCCGACGGAACTGAGCACCGGAACCAGCAGCGCGATCCCGCCGAGCACCTCCAGCGCGCCGATCGTGTACATCCCCGGATCGCCCCACCCGAGCTCCTCGAAGGCCTCGACCGCCGTGGGGTGCGCGATCAGCTTCGGCGCCCCGCTCGCGAGCCCGAAGAACAGGGCGAGCACCACCTGAAGCGTGCGCAGCGTGATGCGGACGGACCGCCGACCGGCCTCGGCGGAGCCGCCGGTGACAGTGGCGGTGCTGACGGAGGCGCTGGGGGCGGAGGCGGCGGCGGTGGTGTCGGTGGCCGTGGTCATGGTGATCTCCTCGGTGAACAGGGGCTGTTGTGCTGTCACCGAGATAGACCGCCCCACCGCGCAGAACTCATCGCCCTGCGGCACCCAATCCCCACACCGGAGACACGGGGCCTCAGGAGCCACGGGGGTCATAGGGGTCATGGGAGTCATGGGAGTCATGGGGGTCACCAGAGCCACCAACACCGTTGACGCCACCGAGGTCACCGGAGCCACCACACCGTTGATGCCACCGGAGCCCCCGCGGCCCGCGTCAGCGCACCGGCACCGCCCGCACCCAGATCCCGTCCTCCGTCAGGTACTTGTCGACCCTCAGTCCCGCCTCCTCCAGCGCCTGCTCGAACTGCTCCTTCGTGAGCGGCCGGGCGCGGAACGTCTGGGTCCATACGGCGTCCGGGAAGACGTACTCCGCGTGCACCTCGTTCACCCCGTCCCCGACCGGCTCCGCCGACACGATCCGCACCGTGTATCCACCCGGATCGACCCGCTCCCTCGGCAGGTTCGTGTGGTAGTCCGCCCCCTCCCGCTGGATCAGCACACAGCCGTCGTCCGTCACATGGCTCCGGCAGGCCCGCAGCATCCCGCGCCGCACCGCCACGTCACCGGTGTGCACGAGGAACGACGCGAGCGTCACCACCTCGAACCGCTCCCCCAGGTCGAGCGTCTCGATCGGGCTCCGGATCGTGCGCACCCGCCCGTCGAGCGCGGCGACCTTCTCCAGCATCTCGGCGGACTCGTCCACGGCCGTGATCCGGAACCCCCGCTCGAGCAGGGGCCGCGTCACCCGCCCCGCCCCGCTGCCCAGCTCCAGAATGTGCGCCCCAGCCGGCACCGCACCGGCGATGACATCGGGCTCGTCCCCGGCGGTCATGCGCGCGTACAGCTCCACCGCGCAGCCGTCCGGCGTGATCGCTCCGGGGCCCGTCCCCTCGTATCCCTCACGCATCTCAACAGTCATGCCCCCTCAACGAAGCTCTCCGAGGCCCCGTTCCCACCTCTCCCCGTGGCCCCAGGGTCTACAGCGGGAACCAGCCACGCCCCCCGTAAGTACGTCCAGCACGGCCTTACCCCCGATCGACACATCTACGATCTTGAAGCCTCCGCCCCTTCCGGTCCACCACCCACGGGTGGATCCTGGAAGGTGGAGACGCGCAGGAAGCAGGGTGGAGAGGGAGGAGACGGCCTCTCATGATGCGCACAGGCAGTGAACCGGTGACCGCGCGCAGTCCGCTGCGCATGCGCTTCTGGCTCAGCGTGTGGGGCCTGATCTGGGCCACGTTCGGCACGATCGCCTTCGCCTTGGTGGGACGCCCCGAATGGGCCGCGGCCTGCGGCGTGCTCTGGCTGATCATCACCGCCGACATGGCGATGATCCTTCGCCACATCCATCAGGGCCCGCACTACCAGCCGGGCCGCGACATTCCGCCGTACGAGCCCCCGTACGAGACGCCGAGGACCGGTTAGCCCTCGGCACCCGCCCGGCCGGCGTCGCCGTCGTCGAAGCGCGCCGCCGCCAGATACTCCGGCTGCGGGTCGAGCGCCGCGGCCAGGCGGAAGTGGCGCCGGGCCTGGTCGGGCCGCGCCGCGCGTTCGTAGGTGCGGGCGAGCGCGAAGTGGGCGAACGCGTTGTCCGGCTCGCGCTCCAAAACGATGCTGAACTCCAGCTCGGCGGCGCGCAGTTGGGCCGCGGCGAAGAAGGCACGGGCCCGCAGCAGCCGCGCGGCCGTGTTCTCGGGGTGGGCCGCGATGACCGTGTCGAGCAGCTTCACCGCGCCTCGGGGGTCCCGCGCGGCAAGGAGCTGCTCCGCCGCACGGAAGTCGATGACATGGGTCTCCGGGGTAATTTCGGGCACGCGTGACTCCTTCCCTCGCTGCTCTGCGTCAACGCCCGTCACGCCGACGCCTATTCCGTCGATTCTCCCCGTGACGCGGCCCCTACACTCCGGCACCCGCCACTCACCATCCGGGACTCACCGTCCGGGACTCGCCCTTTAGGGGCCACCCCATCCAGGGCCCATCACCCTGGACTCACGGCGCCAGGACCGCCAGCGCGAGCCCGAGCACCACGACTGCCGCGCCCACCGCCACGAATCCGCGGTCGACGCCCCTGCGCTCGCGCCCCAGCAGGACGGCCTCCCGAGGGTCGTCACTGTCGTACGCGATGCGCACCCGCTCGCCCGCGGCGAGCGGCCGCTTCCTGCTCGGCGGCACCGGCGAGACGACCTCGACCACGCGCCCGTCCCCCGTCTCGAACTGCAGCAACGGCCGCTCGGCGCCCGGTCGCACCTCCTTGACCAGGGCCTGTGCCACCTCGCCCGCGGCCGTGACGCGCCGGGTCCGCCGCAGGCCGTACGCACCGGCAAGGAGCGCGACCAGACCGCCCAGAGCGGTGAACACCCCCAGTACGACCACGCCCCGCCTCCTCCTAGGCCGCCCGAGCCCGCCGCGCGAGGTCCGCCCATACGGCGCCGACCCGCTGCTCCAGGCCCTCGATCGGGCCGTCGTTGTCGATCACGACGTCGGCGATCTCCAGACGCTTCTCGCGGGTGGCCTGCGCGGCCATCCGCGCGCGGGCGTCCTCCTCGCTCATGCCGCGCAGCCGCACGAGACGGTCGAGCTGGGTCTCGGGGCTCGCGTCGACGACGACCACTAGGTCGTACAGCGGCGCCAGGCCGTTCTCCGCGAGCAGCGGCACGTCGTGGACCACCACCGCGTCCCGCGAGGCCGCCCCCTCCAGCTCGGCGGAGCGGGCGCCGACCAGCGGATGCACGATCGAGTTCAGCACGGCGAGCTTCTCGGGGTCGGCGAAGACGATCGAACCCAGCTTCGGCCGGTCGAGGGTGCCGTCCGGAGCCAGAATCTCCTGCCCGAAAGCCTCAACGACCTTCGCCAGACCCGGAGTTCCCGGCTCCACCACCTCGCGCGCGATTTTGTCGGCGTCGATCAGCACGGCTCCGGACGCGACCAGGAGACGCGATACTTCACTCTTGCCGGCGCCGATACCGCCGGTCAGGCCCACCTTCAGCATGACCGGCAGCTTAGGGGGTGGCGCCACGCGCCGCCCTCCCGGCCACACCCAGCCCTCCCAGCTACGCGTCGCCCTCGCGCTCGGCGAGGAAGCGCTCGAATTCCTGGCCGATCTCGTCGGCCGACGGGATGTCCACGGGCTCCGCGAGCATGTTGCCGCGCGCGTCGGCGCCTGCCGCGGCGTCGTACTGGTGCTCAAGTCCCTGCACGAGGGCGACCAGTTCCTCGTCGCCCTCCTGGATCTGCCGGTCGATCTCGGTCTGGGTGCGGTGCGCCTCGGTGCGCAGGCCGTGCGCGACGCTCGGCAGCACGAGGCCCGTCGCGCCGGTGATCGCCTCGAGGACCGTGAGGGCGGCGTCCGGGTACGCGGAGCGCGCGATGTAGTGCGGGACGTGCGCGGCGACGCCGAGCACGTCGTGACCGGCCTCCAGGAGGCGGTACTCGACGAGCGACGCGGCACTGCCCGGCACCTGCGCCTCGTCGAAGGGGCTGCGGTGTCCCGGCACCAGGTCGGTGCGGTTGCCGTGCGGGGTGAGGCCCACGGGACGGGTGTGCGGCACGCCCATGGGGATGCCGTGGAAGTTCACCGAGAGGCGTACGCCGAGCCGCTCCACGATCTGCCGGATCGCGGCGGCGAAGCGCTCCCACTCGATGTCCGGCTCGGGACCGGAGAGCAGCAGGAAGGGCGCGCCCGTGGCGTCCTGGAGGAGCCGCACGTCGAGCGTGGGCACCTCGTAGTCGGTCCAGCGGTCGCGTCGGAAGGTGAGCAGCGGGCGGCGGGCGCGGTAGTCGACGAGCCGGTCGTGGTCGAAGCGCGCCACCACCTGGCCGGGCAGGCTCTCCGTGAGGCCTTCGACGATCTGGTCGCCGGTCTCGCCCGCGTCGATGTAGCCGTCGAAGTGGTAGAGCATGACCAGTCCGGCCGATTCCTGGGCGAGCGCCATGTCGACGACGGCGAGGCCCTTCGGCTCCCATGCGTACAAACCCTGCGGATCAAGCACTGTGACCGCTCCTCGCCCTCTTCATCGTGACTCGTACAGCAGAACGCCCGCACGGGCGTGGGCATTCCCTCCCCCACCTCTTCACAGCGGCTTCTTGCGTCCCGTACGCGCAAGAAGTGCGTCGAGGTTCGTATGCGTGAACGCCCGCAAGGGGACGCCGAGTTCACGCATCCGCCCCGCGCACACCCGGCTTAGTCCAGACCTTGACGCGGACATGCCCCACCTCTACGTTCAGATGCACACCCAGTGTTCACGTACGAGAACCGGAGGGTCACCCCCATGCGCACCCGACGCACTCTGCTCATCGCGACACTCGCCACGCTCGCCGCGACGGCCGCCACCGGAGGCCTGGCCGTCGTGGCCACCGCCTCCCCCGTGCCGGCGGCAGCCGGGACCATCGAGGTCTCCACCGCGGCCCAGCTCAAGTCCGCGCTCTCCAGTGCCTCCCCGGGCGACACGATCCGCCTCGCCGACGGCACGTACACCGGCAACTTCAAGACGAGCACGGCCGCGAGCTCAGGCGCCCGCATCACCCTGACCGGCTCGTCGAAGGCGGTGCTCACGGCGGGCGGCGGTTACGGCCTGCACCTGAACGGCGCCTCCTACTGGACGGTCAAGGGCATCACCGTCACGGGCGGCCAGAAGGGCATCATGATCGACTCCGCGAAGGGCGTCGTGGTGGACACCGTCACGGTCCACGGCCTCGACATGGAGGGCGTCCACTTCCGGAAGTCGAGCACCGACGGTGTCATCAAGGGCTCGAAGATCTACGACACCGGGAACGACGACCGCGGCATGGGAGAGGGCGTCTACGTGGGCAGCGCCAACACGCTCTCCGACAAGAGCGACAACGTACAGATACTCGACAACACGATCGGCCCCGACGTGGGCGGCGAGGCCGTCGACCTCAAGGAAGGCACCACCGGCGGCAAGGTCTCCGGCAACACCTTCGACGGCAAGGGCCTGACCGGCAACAACTACGACGACTCGTGGATCGACGTGAAGGGCAACAACTACGTCATCGAGAACAACACCGGCAAGAACACCACGAACAACGGCTACGAGACCCACAGCCAGCAGTCCGGCTGGGGCTGCGGCACGGTCTTCCGCGGCAACAGGTCGAACCTGTCCGGCTCGACGGGCGACAAGCAACTGGCCATCAACGTGACCAACTTCAGCGGCAGCTGCAAGACGACGGTCCACGCGAGCAACACGGTGACGGGCGGCAAGGGCCTGACCAACATCACGGTCACTCCGTAGCCCTCAACTCCGTAGCCCTCGACAACGCACTGCGGGCCCGCACCCCCGAAGGGGTGCGGGCCCGCAGCGTTCAGCTGTTACCGCCTGGGGCGAGCCTCAGCTCTGGCCGCCCGCGAGCTTCTCGCGCAGCGCGGCAAGCGCCTCGTCCGACGCCAGGGCGCCGGAGTTGTCGTCCGACTCCGAGGAGTACGAACCGCCGCCGCCACCGGTGCCACCGGCAGCCGGAGTGCCGGTCGAGGAAGCGGGAGCCGCAGCGCCCTCAGCCTCGGCCTGGGCGTCCGCCTCACGGGACTTGATGACCTGCGCCTGGTGCTGCTCGAAGCGCGTCTGCGCCTCGGCGTACTGGGTCTCCCACACCTCACGCTGGGACTCGAAGCCCTCGAGCCAGTCGTTGGTCTCGGGGTCGAAGCCCTCGGGGTAGATGTAGTTGCCCTGGTCGTCGTACGACGCGGCCATGCCGTACAGGGTCGGGTCGAACTCGACGACCGACGGGTCGGCGCCGAAGGCCTCGTTGGCCTGCTTCAGCGAGAGGCTGATGCGGCGGCGCTCGAGGTCGATGTCGATGACCTTGACGAAGATCTCGTCGTTGACCTGGACGACCTGCTCCGGGATCTCCACGTGGCGCTCGGCCAGCTCGGAGATGTGGACCAGGCCCTCGATGCCCTCGTCGACGCGCACGAACGCACCGAACGGAACGAGCTTGGTGACCTTACCGGGAACAACCTGCCCGATCTGGTGCGTGCGGGCGAACTGCTGCCACGGGTCTTCCTGCGTCGCCTTGAGCGACAGCGAGACGCGCTCGCGGTCCATGTCGACGTCGAGGACCTCGACGGTGACTTCCTGGCCGACCTCGACAACCTCGGAGGGGTGGTCGATGTGCTTCCAGGAAAGCTCGGAGACGTGCACGAGACCGTCGACGCCACCGAGGTCCACGAACGCACCGAAGTTGACGATCGAGGAAACGACGCCGGAGCGGACCTGGCCCTTCTGCAGGGTCGTGAGGAAGGTCTGGCGGACCTCGCTCTGGGTCTGCTCGAGCCAGGCACGGCGGGACAGGACCACGTTGTTGCGGTTCTTGTCCAGCTCGATGATCTTGGCCTCGAGCTCCTTGCCCACGTAGGGCTGGAGGTCGCGGACGCGGCGCATCTCGACGAGGGAAGCCGGCAGGAAGCCACGGAGGCCGATGTCGAGGATGAGACCACCCTTGACCACCTCGATGACGGTGCCGGTGACGATGCCGTCCTCTTCCTTGATCTTCTCGATCGTGCCCCAGGCGCGCTCGTACTGTGCGCGCTTCTTGGACAGGATGAGACGGCCTTCCTTGTCCTCCTTCTGGAGAACAAGAGCCTCGATCTCATCGCCCACGGCGACGACCTCATTGGGGTCGACGTCGTGCTTGATGGAAAGCTCGCGGGACGGGATGACGCCTTCGGTCTTGTAACCGATGTCGAGCAGGACCTCGTCCCGGTCGACCTTCACGATGACGCCGTCGACGATGTCGCCGTCGTTGAAGTACTTGATCGTCTCGTCGATCGCGGCGAGGAAGGCTTCCTCGTTACCGATGTCGTTGACCGCTACCTGCGGGGTGGTGGAAGCGGTGGTCTCGGTGCTGCTCGTCATGTGGGTAAGGGCTCCGGTACGGACGGTGAGTCGTAGGTACTGCTAGCGCCGGAGCCGATTTCGCTCTGAAGAAGCCGGACAGCCTGGGAAGCGCCGATTCAGTTTCCGAAGAAACGGAAGGCGCCTCGACAACCGAGGGGACATGCAACAGATGCGAGCGCATCCTGCTATGTCTGAGGAAGGCAGGCTCGCAGCGCAACTTGTAGCATACGGGGGCAGCCGGACAGGGTCAATGCGCGAAGGCGCACACCCGGGGCGGAACGCCGCATACCCGGCACAAACTCTGTCGCATGAGGCCACACGGGCCGCACGGCGCCCTGTCGCGACGCTTTCACGCGACCCCGCTACTGTCCCGCTGCGGCGCAGAGCCACGACAAGCCAGACGGAAGAGTACGACGATGGAGCCGATCATCCAAGAGTCCGAGCTGCCCGAGACGCCCGAACCGGAAGCCACCCGCCGTGAGGCCGACGTCACGGAGAGCAGTCGCGCCAACCGCGGCTGGTGGGACAGGAACGCGGACGACTACCAGATCGAGCACGGCACCTTCCTGGGTGACGACCGTTTCGTGTGGGGTCCCGAAGGACTCGACGAGGTGGAGGCCGAGCTGCTGGGTCCACCCGAGGAGCTGAAGGGCAAGGACATCCTGGAGATCGGCGCGGGTGCGGCGCAGTGCTCGCGCTGGCTCGCCGCGCAGGGCGCGCGCCCGGTCGCCCTCGACCTCTCCCACCGGCAGCTTCAGCACGCGCTGCGGATCGGCGGCGGGGTGCCGCTGGTGGAGGCGGACGCGGGGGCGCTGCCGTTCGCCGACGGCAGCTTCGACCTCGCGTGCTCGGCGTACGGCGCGCTGCCGTTCGTCGCCGACCCGGTGCGGGTCCTCAAGGACGTGCACCGCGTGCTGCGGCCCGGCGGCCGGTTCGTTTTCTCGGCGACGCACCCGATGCGCTGGGCCTTCCCCGACGAGCCGGGCCCCGAGGGCCTGTCGGTCGCGGCCTCGTACTTCGACCGCACTCCGTATGTGGAGCAGGACGAGGAGGGGAACGCCGTCTACGTGGAGCACCACCGGACGTTCGGCGACCGGGTGCGGGACATCGTGGCCGCCGGTCTGCGCCTGGTCGACGTGGTGGAGCCGGAGTGGCCCGCGTGGAACACCCAGGAGTGGGGCGGCTGGTCCCCGTTGCGCGGGAATCTGATCCCGGGGACGGCGATCTACGTCTGCGTACGAGACTGAGTGCGTGATCCGTCTCCGTAACGAAGCCCTGGACCTGCCCGTGCGCGGTGCGCTGCCCGCGCTGCGCTCCGCCCTGGAGGGACCGGGCAGCGCCGTGCTGTGCGCGCCTCCCGGCACGGGCAAGACGACGCTGGTGCCGCTGGCCCTGGCGGGGCTTCTCGGGGACGGGCCGGAGCGTCGTGTGGTGGTCGCCGAGCCGCGGCGCATCGCCGCTCGGGCCGCCGCGCGGCGGATGGCGTGGCTGCTCGGCGAGAAGGTCGGGGAGAGCGTCGGGTACACGGTGCGCGGCGAGCGGGTGGTGGGCCGCCACGCGCGCGTGGAGGTCGTCACCACGGGTGTCCTGTTGCAGCGGCTCCAGCGGGACCAGGAGCTGACCGGTGTCGACGTGGTGATCATCGACGAGTGTCACGAGCGGCATCTCGACGCCGACACCGTGGCGGCGTTCCTGGTCGACGTGCGGGCCGCGCTCCGGCCCGAGCTGCGGCTGGTCGCGGCGTCCGCGACGACGGACGCGAAGGGGTGGGCGCGGATCCTCGGAAACGCTCCGGTGATCGAGGCGCACGGCACCTCGCACCCCGTGGAGGTCGTCTGGGCGCCGCCGCTACGGCCGGTGCGGCCGCCGCACGGGATGCGGGTGGATCCGGCGCTGCTCACGCACGTGGCGTCGGTGGTGCGGCGGGCGCTCGCCGAGCGGGACGGGGACGTGCTGTGCTTCCTGCCCGGGGTCGGTGAGATCGCGCGGGTGGCGGGGCAGCTGGGGGACGCGCCCGCGGAGGTCCTGCAGGTGCACGGGCGGGCGCCCGCGGCGGTGCAGGACGCGGTGCTCGCGGGCTCGGCGGGAGGCACGCGGCGGGTGGTCCTCGCGACGTCGGTGGCGGAGTCGTCCCTGACGGTGCCCGGGGTGCGGGTGGTCGTCGACGCGGGGCTCGCGCGTGAGCCGCGCGTCGACCACGCGCGCGGGCTGAGCGCGCTGACGACGGTACGGGCTTCGCAGGCGTCGGGCCGGCAGCGGGCGGGCCGCGCGGGGCGCGAGGCGCCGGGGGCCGTGTACCGGTGCTGGGCGGAGGCGGAGGACGCCCGTCTGCCGCGTTTTCCGGCGCCGGAGATCAAGCTGGCGGACCTTGCCGCGTTCGCCCTGCAGACGGCCTGCTGGGGGGATCCCGACGCCTCTGGTCTCGCCCTGCTCGATCCGCCGCCGGGTGGCGCGATGGCGGCGGCGCGGGCCGTTCTGACGGCGGTCGGTGCGGTGTCCGCGGAGTCGGGCCGGGTCACGGAGCGGGGCGAGCGGATGGCGCGGGTGGGGCTGCACCCCCGCCTGGCGCGGGCGCTGCTCGACGCGGTTCCCCTCGTGGGGGCGCGCAGCGCGGCCGAGGTGGTGGCCCTCCTGAGCGAGGAGCCGCCGCGCGAGTACGGGGACGACATCGCGGCGGCGTGGCGCGCCGCCCGGCGGGGCGGGGACGGATACGCGGCGCGGTGGCGCACGGAGGTGCGGCGGCTGACCGCTGCCGCGGGGGCTTCGCCGCCGGAGGCCGGTGCGCCGCCGGCGCGGGAGTCGCGGGCCGGCGGAAGCGACGAGCACGTCGCCGGACTCGTCGCCGCGCTCGCCTTCCCCGAGCGGGTGGCCCGGGGGCGCGGGGACGGGACGTATCTCATGGTGAACGGGACGCGGGCCGAGGTGCGGGCGGGGTCCGCGCTCACCGGGGCCGAGTGGATCACCGTGGCCGTGGCGGACCGGCCCGTGGGCGCCGGGCACGCGCGCGTGCTGCTCGGCGGGCACATCGACGGGGACGTCGCCCGGAGCGCGGCCGCGCCCCTGTACAGCGAGGGGGACGAGGTCGCCTGGGCCGACGGGGATCTCGTCGCGCGCCACGTCGAGCGGCTCGGTGCCGTGGAGCTGACGGTGCGGCCCCTCAAGAAGCCCGCCCCCGGACTCGTACGAGAAGGGCTGTTGGCGGGGCTCAAGGAGGAAGGGACCGCGCTTTTGAACTGGTCCCAGGGCGCGCGGGAGCTGCGGCAGCGGCTCGCCTTTCTGCACCGGCATCTCGGGGCGCCCTGGCCCGACGTCTCCGAAAGCGCCCTGCACGCGCGCGTGGACGAGTGGTTGGAGCCCGAGCTGTCGAAGGCGCGGCGCAGGGCCGACCTGCGGCGCATCGACGCGGGGCAGGCCCTGGGCCGGCTCCTGCCGTGGGCGACCGGCGAAGCCACCCGCCTGGACGCGCTCGCCCCGGAGCGGGTGGCCGTACCCAGTGGGTCCAGAATCCGGATCGACTACTCCGACCCCGAACAGCCCGTGCTCGCGGTGAAGTTGCAGGAGATGTTCGGGCTCGCCGAGACCCCGCGCATCGCGGACGGCGGCGTGCCCCTTCTCGTGCATCTGCTCTCCCCCGCCGGACGCCCCGCCGCCGTCACCGCCGATCTCGCCTCGTTCTGGCGGGACGGCTACCGGGCGGTGCGGGCCGAGCTGCGCGGGCGGTATCCGAAGCATCCGTGGCCGGAGGATCCGGCGGCGGTCCAGGCGACGCGGTTCACCAACGCGCGGCTCAGGCGTTGACCGGTTCCGGCTCGGGCGCCGCCGTGGCCTGCGGGTCGCCGGGCCTGCGGCTGCGGGCCTCCAGCCACAGGGAGAGGGCGAGCAGGAGCAGGCCGAGGCCCAGGAAGCCCCAGGGGAGATAGGACGTCAGGAGGAGGACCAGGACGCGCTGGGACTTCACCAGGTCGACCGTGCTCTCGATGTAGTCCTCGCGCATCTTCACGTGGCCCGCGAAGACCGTCACCTTGTCGCGTCCACCGAGGAGCGTGCCGCCGCGCAGCTCGTTCCGCTGGATCTCCTCGCCGTAGACGGGCGCCCCGGTCGTCGGGTCGACCCAGAACTTGCGGACCGTGGTGTACCAGCGCGTCGTGCCCGTCTTGGCGAGGGACTCCGGGGTGATGCCCTTGACCGGCATGGTCTTGGGGAAGGGCACCTTGGTCCAGGGGATGGTCTGCTCGAAGTAGTAGACCTCCACGCCGCGGAACGTCTGTGTGCCCTTGTAGTGGATGGGCTTGGTGACGCGGGCCTGGGCGTCGAAGTACTCGTAGTCCCGCTTCTCGGTCAGGAAGGGCCACTTGAACTCGATGCCCTCGCGCTTGACCGCGTCGCCGTCGACCATCTCGCCCTTGGCGTGCACCGGCTCCTGGCTGTGCGCGTCGAAGATGTAGCGCTCGGGGACCTTGGAGACCATCTTGCCGTCGGCGTCCTGGACGTAGGAGAGGGCGTCCCAGACGACGACGTCGCGGTCCGCGGTCTTCTCGATCTTCTCGGACGCCTCCACGTTGCCCTTGAGCGTCTGCACGATGGTGACCTTGTCGACCTTCTTGGCCTTCATCGAGCCGTAGTCGATGAGCGTCGGGTTCTTCGCCTCGAGGACCGCCTCCTGGTACTGGCTCGGCGGGATCTTGGCGAGGCGCGGGAAGGCGTACCAGCGCATGAGCGGGGACATCGCCGTGAAGAACACGGCGAAGGCGAGCAGGATCAGGCTGGCCTTGCGGCGCATCGCGGCGGCCCTCCCTACGGAGACGGGCGGTTGACGGTCACGGGTGCTCGGGGACGGTGGTGAGCAGCGGCTCGGGCGACGTCTCGCCGGGCGGGGCCCCCATCGCCGTGATCGTCAGGACCAGGGCGACGGCGACGGCAAGACCGGTCGCGGCGGCGATGAGAGCACGCATGCGGATCCTCCCGAGGCGGGAAAGCTGATGACACGGCCGTGAACTGACAGGGCGTCAGGGGTTCAGGGCTGGGGCACCGTAGCAACGCGGCGGCCAGATGAGAACACGTTGCACACATACGAACGCGCGCACACGAACGCCCCCGCGCCGGGCGGGCGCAGGGGCGTTGCGTTCAGGACGTGCGTACGTGCGGGACGTGCGGCTAGGCCGCGGGTGCCGCCACCTTCAGTTCGACCGTGAGCGTCGCGCCGCCCGCGGTGGTGACGCGCAGCAGGTACGTGCCCGCCGCGTCGTCCGCGTACATCTTGGGGAGCTTGAGCACGCCGTTCGCGTCCGTCTTGAGGGCCTTGAGCGTGCGGACCGGCTTGCCGTCCGCGTCCTTGAAGTACGGACCCTTGTCGTTGACCGTGGCGTCGGTGGCCGACGTGACCATGGTGGCCGTGGCCGCGACGCGGTCGGCGACCTCTCCCTTGTACGTCGCCTTGACCTCGACCTGGTCGGCGAATTCGCCGCCCGGCGCGCAGGTCAGCGCCTTGTCGCTGGTCCTGGCCAGGGTGTCGGCCTGCCGCGCGGCGACCGTCGCGGTGTAGTCGAGGCCGGGCAGCGAGCGGCCGACGACCGTGGCCCTGACCTTGAACGTGCCCGTCTTCTCGCCCGCCTTGAGCACCGGCGCGGTGGCCTTGCCCGTGGCGCTCGTGGTGACGGTCGCGCTGGTGGCGCCGCCCGGGAAGCGCGCGTCGGTGTCGCCGACGATCGCGAACCGCACCTTGGCCTTGGCCACGGCCGAGCCCGACGCGGACTCCGTGCGCACCTCGACGCGCTCGGCGAAGGCGTCGCCCGCCGTCGCGGAGAGCTTGCCGGTGCCGGCGTCCTCCAGGCTCGCGACCCGGTCGGTGGGCGAGGGGCCCGGGTCCGGGGTCTCGGAGCCGCCGCCGTTCGACGGCGGCGTGCTCGGACTGCCGCCTCCATTGCCGGGCTTGGAGGGCTTGGAGGGCTTGGAGGGCTTCGACGGCTTGGACGGGTCGGACGGCTTCGGCGAGGGCGAACCGGACGCCGGGGGCGTGGGGCTCGGACTCGGGCTCGCGCCCGGGGCGTTGTCGTCGCTGCGGTCGCCCGGCAGGTCACCCGTGCCGTCCGGGATCTCGTCGACACCCTTGCGGTAGTGCTCCAGCCACGTCAGGACCGTGTTCAGGTAGTCCGTCGAGCGGTTGTAGCTGAGGATTGCCTTGTGCAGATCGGCCTCGACGGACAGGTCGCGGTCGTTCGCGCAGAGGTAGCTTCCCGCGGCGAGCGCGGCGTCGTAGATGTTGTTCGGGTCCGTCTTGCCGTCGTCGTTGCCGTCCTGCGCCCAGGTGGCCCACGTCGAGGGGATGAACTGCATGGGGCCGACCGCGCGGTCGTGCGTCTTGTCGCCGTCGTACGCGCCGTCGTCGGTGTCGGTGATCTTCGCGAAGCCGTTGCCGTCGAGAACCGGGCCGAGGATCGGTGCGATCGTCGTGCCGTTCGCGTCCACGCGACCGCCACGCGCCTGGCCCGACTCGACCTTGCCTATCGCGGCGAGCAGTTCCCAGGGGAGGTTGCAGCCCGGCTTGGAGCTGGCCAGGGACGCCTCGGCCTTCTTGTACGCGTCGAGGACGGTGGCCGGGACTTCCGAGTCATCGGTTGCGGCGTCGCCGCCGTCGGGCGCCCCGGTCGGCGGGACCGGGGTCTTCAGGGGCGGCAGGTCGGTGTAGTAGGGGGAGTTGCCGGTCGCGGAGTTCTCCGGAGGCGGCGTGGCGTCGGATGCCCCGGCCCGCTCGTCGCGAGAGACGTCCGCCACGCCCGGGGCCTGGGACGCCGCGAGCGCGGCCACCGCCGCCGCGGCCACCGCGGTGGTCACCGCTCCCCTGCGCAACCGCCTGCCGAATACCGCCGCCATGACCGTGAATCCCTCCCCTTGACGACTGTGCCTGTCGCCGCCCCGCTCTGCTGTGCTCCCCGTTGTGCTCCCCAGCGGGCCGACTCAGGCGACACTACGACAACTTCCGGCGCCCAGACACCCGTTCGTGCCCGATTTTCACCGGTTGGCCGCGTCCTGTTCGGGCGGGGACTCGGGCCCGGTGTCGGGTCCGGTGTCAGACCCGGTGTCGGGCCGGGCGTCGGCCGGTACCGATCCGTCGGGCACTTCGCTGATCTCGTTCTCCGGGGTGAGCTCCTGCCCTGCGGAGCGGCCCTTGTTGAGCGCGCGGTGCACGGCTTGGGCAACGCGTTCGATGGTACGGACTCCGTACTTCATCGTGGGGTTGTCGTGCGAGAGGACGACGATGCGGTACGTGCGGCTGCGGGCCTTCCCCGCCCCGGCCCCCGTGCCCGTGCCCGCTTCCTTGGTCTTGCCCTTGCCCTTGCCCTTGTCGGCTCCGGTGAACGCGCCGATGCTGTGCACCCGCCAGCCGTGCGTGGACCGGGGCAGCCAGCCGTTCTTGAGGTACGCCTTCGTGCCGCGCGGCATGCCCGCGGGCACGCCCCAGCGCTGGTCGCGCCGCACCTCGTTCAGCTGCTTGAGGCCGTACGCGCGTGAGGTCGGGCTCAGCAGGGCGCGGGCCCTGGCTCCGGTGAGGACGCCGAGGAGGCGGAGCTGGTCGGCCGCCGAGGTGCGGGTCAGGCCCCAGAGTCCGTACGGGTTGAGGGTGGTGGCGGCGGTGCCGGCGCGGCCCAGGAAGCGGGCGATGTAGGACTGGCCCAGGTCGTCGAAGAGGCGCCGGGCCGCGGTGTTGTCCGAGCGGATGATCATGGGGCGGATCTTGCGGCGCTCCCAGGTGGTCAGGCCGCGGCCCCAGTCCTGTGCGCGGCGGAGGGCGGCCTCCATGATCATGACCTTGGCGATGCTCGCGGTGTCGTAGCGGTGGCTGCTGCCGAGGGAGCAGCTGAGACCGGTGGCGGGGTCGTGGAGGGCCACGGAGACGGTGCTCCGCCGGGCGACCAGGACGGCACGGATCTCGCGGGCCAGCTGGGCGGCGAGGGCGGGGTCGCTGCGAGCCGTGCAGGAGCCAGCGCGTTGCGCCGCGCTTGCCCCGGCGGCGGTGGCGGGGAGGGGGGTGAGGAGCGTGGTGACCAGTGCCGTGGCCATCGCTATTCGGCACTTTCGCAGGTGAAGAGCCATGCGGTCATCGTGGCGGGGGCGTCTTTGCGGGGCTCGGGGGCGAGGGCCACCCGGGTGAGGGCGGGTTTCCCCCTGGCCCGCCCCTCCCTGGCACCGGGCGGCTCCGCCCCTGGGCCCCCGGCAAAGATGTGCTCGAACTCGAAAAGGATGTCCTCGAACGCCGGACGGGCTGACATCTTCCTGCCTGCCCCCCTGGCCCCAGGCCGTTCCCGCCCCACAAGCCGTTCCCGCCCCGCAAGCCGCCCCGGGCCGCAAGATGTCAGCCCGGGGCTGCGAAGCAGGGACCAAGCAACGCCTAGTGCGCCGCGGACTCCCAGTCCGGGCCCACTCCCACCGACACGTCCAGCGGCGCCCGCAGCGACACCGCGCCCGCCATCTCGCGGCGGACGAGCTCCTCGACCTTGGCGCGCTCGCCCGGGGCGATCTCCAGGACGATTTCGTCGTGGACCTGGAGCAGCATGCGGGAGTCGAGCTTCGCCTCCGTCAGCGCGCGGTGCACGTTCAGCATGGCGATCTTGACGATGTCCGCGGCCGTGCCCTGGATGGGCGCGTTCAGGGCCATCCGCTCGGCCATCTCGCGGCGCTGGCGGTTGTCGCTGTTGAGGTCGGGGAGATACCGGCGGCGGCCCAGCATCGTCTCCGTGTACCCCGTCGCGCGGGCCTCGTCGACGGCTCGGCGCAGATAGTCGCGTACGCCGCCGAACCGCTCGAAGTAGGTGTCCATCAGGGCACGGGCCTCGCCCGCCTCGATGTTCAGCTGCTGGGAGAGGCCGAACGCGGAGAGGCCGTACGCCAAGCCGTACGACATGGCCTTGATCTTGCGGCGCATCTCGGCGTCGACGGCGGAGCCCTCGACGGAGAAGACCTGGGAGGCGACCGTCGTGTGCAGGTCCTCGCCCGAGCCGAACGCCTCCAGGAGGCCCTCGTCCTCGGAGAGGTGGGCCATCACGCGCAGTTCGATCTGGCTGTAGTCGGCGGTCATCAGGGACTCGAAGCCCTCGCCGACCACGAAGCCGCGGCGGATGGCCCGGCCCTCGTCCGTGCGGACCGGGATGTTCTGGAGGTTCGGGTCGGTGGAGGACAGGCGGCCCGTCGCCGCGACCGTCTGGTTGAACGTCGTGTGGATGCGGGTGTCCGTCGCGATCGCCTTGATCAGGCCCTCGACCGTGACGCGCAGCTTCGCCTGCTCGCGGTGGCGCAGCATGATGACCGGCAGTTCGTTCTCGGTCTGGGCCGCGAGCCAGGCCAGGGCGTCCGCGTCCGTGGTGTACCCGGTCTTCGTCTTCTTCGTCTTGGGGAGGTTCAGCTCACCGAAGAGGACTTCCTGGAGCTGCTTGGGCGAGCCGAGGTTGAACTCGTGGCCGGCCGCCTCGTGCGCCTCCTTCACGGCCTGCTGCACCGCGCCCGCGAACTGCTGCTCCATCGCCTCCAGATGGGCGCGGTCCGCCGCGATGCCGTGCCGCTCCAGGCGGGCCAGGAGGATGGACGTCGGCAGTTCGATGTCCGTCAGGAGATCACCGGCGCCGACCTCCTTCAGCTTCTCGCCGAAGGCCGTGCCCAGGTCGAGGATCGTGCGGGCCTGCGCCATCAGCGAATCGGCCTCGGCCTGGTCGTCCTCCTCCGTGCCGAAGGCGAGCTGCCCCTCGGCCGCCCCGGCGGGGGCCAGCTCACGGCCCAGGTACTCCAGGGACAGGGCGTCCAGGGCGAAGGAGCGGCGGCCCGGCTTGACCAGGTACGCGGCGAGCGCCGTGTCCATGGCGACGCCGTCCACGCTCCAGCCGTGCTCCGGGAAGACCCGCATCGTGGCCTTGGCGTTGTGCAGGACCTTGGGCTTGTCCGGGTCGGCGATCCAGGCCGCGAACGCGTTCTCGTCGGCCTCGTCCAGGCGGGACGGGTCGAACCAGGCCGCCGCTCCGCCGGCCGCCGCGAGGGCGACCTCGGTCACCGAGCCCGTGCCGAGCTGCCAGGTGTCGACCGTGGCCACACCGAGGACCGCGTTGCCGTGCTCGGCGAGCCAGGGTGCGACCTCTCCCGCGCCGAGCACCGAGCCGTCCAGCTCCACGCCGGGCTCGGCCGGGGTCTCCTCGGCCTCCTCCGCGCCGGGGTCGACGGCCAGGAGGCGCTCGCGCAGCGAGGGGTTGCGGATCTCCAGGGTGTCGAGGACCAGGGCGAGGGCCGTGCGGTCGTACGGAAGGCGCTCCAGGTCGGTGACCGTCTTGGGGAGCTCCACGTCGCGCACCATCTCCGTGAGGCGGCGGTTCAGCTTCACCGCGTCCAGGTGGTCGCGGAAGTTCTGCCCGGCCTTGCCCTTGACCTCTTCGGCGCGCTCGACGAGGTCCGCGAAGGAACCGAACTGGTTGATCCACTTCGCGGCGGTCTTCTCGCCGACTCCGGGGATGCCGGGGAGGTTGTCCGAGGGGTCGCCGCGCAGGGCGGCGAAGTCGGGGTACTGGCTGGGCGTGAGGCCGTACTTCTCCTCGACCTTCTCCGGCGTGAAGCGCGTGAGCTCGGAGACGCCTTTCGTGGGGTACAGCACGGTCACGTGGTCGGTGATCAGCTGGAAGGAGTCGCGGTCACCGGTGACGATCAGGACGTCGAAGCCGGCCGCCTCGGCCTGGGTGGCGAGCGTGGCGATGACGTCGTCCGCCTCGAAGCCGTCCACCGCGAACCGCACCGCGTGCATCGCGTCGAGCACCTCGCCGATCAGCTCGACCTGGCCCTTGAACTCGTCCGGGGTCTTGGAGCGGTTCGCCTTGTACTCCGGGAACTCCGAGGAGCGCCACGTCTTGCGCGAGACGTCGAAGGCCACCGCGAAGTGCGTGGGCGCCTCGTCGCGCAGGGTGTTCGCCAGCATCGACGCGAAGCCGTAGATCGCGTTCGTCGGCTGGCCCGTCGCGGTCGTGAAGTTCTCCGCGGGCAGCGCGAAGAACGCCCGGTAGGCCAGGGAGTGCCCGTCCATGAGGAGCAGGCGCGGACGCTGCTCGCCACTCGGCTTCGGCGCGGTCTCGGACTTCTTCTTCGCTGCTTTTTCTGCCACGTCCCCGATCCTGCCACGCCCCACTGACACTCAGGCCCAACCCTCACCCGCGACCGCGCTGTCGGCGTCGCGTGGGAGGATCGGAGACATAGCTCACGCACGTGCTCGAAGGGGAGCCGACCATGGCAAGGAAGTCGCCCAAGGGTGATCCGGTCCAGGACGCGCCGCAGGTCGCGGAGGTCCAGCACGCCGCGGCGGGCCTTCCCGCCATCGGGCACACGCTGCGCATGGCGCAGCAGCAGATGGGGGTGCGCCGCACGGCGCTGACGCTGCTGCGGGTCAATCAGAAGGACGGCTTCGACTGCCCGGGCTGCGCCTGGCCCGAGCCGGAGCACCGGCACAAGGCGGAGTTCTGCGAGAACGGCGCGAAGGCGGTCGCCGAGGAGGCCACGCTGCGCCGGGTCACCCCGGACTTCTTCGCCGCGCACCCGGTGGCCGACCTCGCCACCCGCAGTGGGTACTGGCTGGGGCAGCAGGGCCGCCTCACCCACCCGATGTATCTGGCGGAGGGCGCCGAGCGCTATGAACCCGTTCCCTGGGAGCGGGCCTTCGACATCATCGGCGAGGAACTGGCCGCCCTTGACAGCCCGGACGAGTCGGTCTATTACACCTCGGGCCGCACGAGCAACGAAGCGGCGTTCCTGTACCAGCTGTTCGCCCGCGAGCTGGGCACGAACAACCTGCCCGACTGTTCGAACATGTGCCACGAGTCGTCCGGCTCTGCCCTCACGGAGACCATCGGGATCGGCAAGGGCAGCGTCCTCCTGGAGGACCTGTACAAGTCGGACCTGATCATCGTCGCCGGGCAGAACCCGGGCACGAACCACCCGCGCATGCTCTCCGCCCTGGAGAAGGCGAAGAACAACGGCGCGAAGATCATCACGGTCAATCCGCTGCCCGAGGCCGGCCTGGAGCGGTTCAAGAATCCGCAGACCCCGCAGGGCATGCTCAAGGGCACCGCCCTGACCGACCTCTTCCTGCAGATCAGGCTCGGCGGCGACCAGGCCCTGTTCCGCCTCCTGAACAAGCTCATCCTGGAGACCGAGGGTGCCGTGGACGAGGACTTCGTCCGCGAACACACCCATGGGTACGAGGAGTTCACCGCCGCCGCGCGGGACGCCGACTGGGACGAGACCCTTGAGGCCACGGGTCTGGAGCGCGAACGCATCGAGGAAGCGCTCGCCATGGTGCTCGCCTCGAAGCGCACCGTCGTGTGCTGGGCGATGGGCCTGACCCAGCACAAGCACGCCGTGCCGACCATCCGCGAGGTGGTCAACTTCCTTCTGCTGCGCGGCAACATCGGCCGTCCCGGCGCGGGCGTGTGCCCGGTGCGCGGGCACTCGAACGTGCAGGGCGACCGCACGATGGGCATCTTCGAGCGGCCCGCCCCGGCCTTCCTCGACGCCCTGGAGAAGGAGTTCGGCTTCGCGCCGCCGCGCGAGCACGGCCTGGACGTCGTCCGCGCGATCAAGGCGCTGCGGGACGGCGAGGCGAAGGTGTTCTTCGCGATGGGCGGCAATTTCGTGGCGGCGTCGCCCGACACGGAGGTGACGGAGGCGGCGATGCGCAAGGCCCGCCTGACCGTCCACGTGTCGACGAAGCTGAACCGCTCGCACGCCGTCACGGGCGCGCGTGCGCTGATCCTGCCGACGCTCGGCCGCACCGAGCGGGACCTCCAGGGCAGCGGCGAGCAGTTCGTGACCGTCGAGGACTCCATGGGCATGGTGCACGCCTCGCGCGGCCGACTGGAGCCCGCGAGCCCGCATCTGCTCTCCGAGCCGGCCATCGTGTGCCGCCTGGCCCGCCGCGTCCTTGGCCCCCAATCGGCCACGCCCTGGGAGGAGTTCGAGAAGGACTACGCCACGGTGCGCGACCGCATCGCGCGCGTGATCCCCGGCTTCGAGGACTTCAACGCCAAGGTGGCCGACCCCGCGGGCTTCGCCCTGCCGCACGCCCCGCGCGACGAGCGCCGCTTCCCCACGGCCACCGGCAAGGCCAACTTCACCGCGGCGCCCGTGGAGTTCCCCGCCCTGCCCAAGGGACGGCTGCTGCTCCAGACGCTGCGCTCGCACGACCAGTACAACACCACGATCTACGGCCTCGACGACCGCTACCGCGGCATCAAGAACGGCCGCAGGGTCGTCCTGGTCAACCCCGACGACGCCCGCGAGCTGAACCTCGCCGAAGGGTCGTACGCGGATCTGGTGAGCGAGTGGAAGGACGGCGTCGAGCGGCGCGCGCCGGGCTTCCGGATCGTGCACTACCCGACGGCCCGTGGCTGCGCGGCCGCGTACTACCCGGAGACGAACGTCCTGGTCCCGCTGGACGCGACGGCCGACACGAGCAACACCCCCGCCAGCAAGTCCGTCGTCGTCCGCCTGGAACAATCGGGCACCGACTGAGCGTTCGCTCAGCGACAAGTGAGGACGACGAACGGAGCCGGGCCCCATGGGCGAGCAGCACAGCGTGAAGTTCCCGCAAGAGGTCATCGACGAGTACGCCGCGCTCGGCGTCGACCTGCCCGCCCTCTTCTCCGCGGGCGACCTGGGCAACCGGATGGGCGTCGAGATCGTCGAGGCGTCCGCCGATCGTGTCGTCGGCACCATGCCGGTCGAGGGCAACACCCAGCCGTACGGCCTGCTGCACGGCGGCGCGTCCGCCGTCCTGGCCGAGACCCTCGGCTCGGTGGGCTCGATGCTGCACGGCGGGAGCAAGAAGCTCGCCGTCGGCGTCGACCTGAACTGCACGCACCACCGCGGCGCGCGTTCGGGCCTGGTCACCGGCGTGGCGACGCCCGTGCACCGGGGCCGCTCCACGGCGACGTACGAGATCGTCATCACCGACGAGCAGGACAAGCGGGTGTGCACCGCGCGGCTGACCTGCCTGCTGCGCGACGTGGAGCCCAACGGCTCCGCCGGATAAGGCGGTCGAGGGCGGGCGCGCGCCCGCCGACCCGGCCCGCCCCACGCATTGTCGGAGCGTGGGGCGCCGGTCTAGCGTCCTTGCATGAGGCACCGGAAACCGCTCTGTGCGCTCGCCTTCGCCACCCTCCTCTCCACCACCCTCCTCGCCGTCACCGGATGCGGGAGCTCCCCTTCCGCCGATGACGCCCCCAGCAGGAGCACCGCACCCTCCCCCGCCACCACCTCCCCCGAGGACCTCTGCACGGCCCTGATCACCAAGTGGGGCCGGCAGATCTACGACTCGGGCAAGGAGACCTACGGCGACTACCAGTCGATGGGCCTCTCCAACGGGCAGTACATGATCCTGCGGGACACCCTCGACCTGGCCCGCGCCGAGCGCGAGCGCCACGGAGCCGACGCGGGACGGAAGTTGCTCGCCCGGGAGGCCCGCGAGCGGTGCGAGAAGCGCTACCGCCACGGGCAGCCGAGCGGCGGGCCGTGGGTGTGAACGCCATCGGCCCCATCGAGCCGGGCGACGACACCTACGAGACCCGGGCCACCGGCACCGCCTCCGCCGGCCAGGCCTGGACGCAACCCCTGCGCTCCCGCCCGCTCCTCACCCGGCACCGCCGCACCGCCCTGGCCCTCGCCACGGCCGCGGTCGTCGGGGCCGCCGGGCTCAGCCTCTACCTGACCCGTCCGCGGCCCCCGGAGCCGCCGCCACCGCTCTACCCGTCGCAGACCGTGGCCGTGACGTACAAGGGCGAGATGACGCGTCCCCGGGCCGGTGACCGCTCGTTCAGCTTCACCGTCAGCCTCAGCCAGGACTCGGGACCGCCGGTGTCCGTCCGACGGATCACCCAGCCGACGACGGCGCTGTCGGTCACCGCCGCTCCCCATACCCCATTCACGGTGAAAACCGGAACCCCTCGTACGGCACGCATCACGATGCACATTCGCGAATGTGGAAATGTGCAGCGGAATGCCGGACTCCCTTTCCTGGTCGTAACACTGCGTAATGTGCGCGCAATGCAGATACAGAGCTTCATCCTCGGCTCGGCGTACGCAAAAGATCTTTCCGCGGCCCTGACAGCTGCATGCCCCCCGAACACTGATGTCATGAGTAAAACACCCTGACAGTCCTGCAAGTTCTCAGCATGCGGGATGCACCGAAGGTGGCGTATTCCGCCACAACCGCCCCCTGAGTTCCAGCGCGGAATACTCCGTGGCATAACAAGAGCGTCACACCTTTGGCCTGACCACTCCACCAGGAACAAAGCGCCCCTTAGAGTCACGGCCAGTCACCGCGCCCACCGGATTCCTGTCAGTTCGGTTCTGCGCTCGACTCGGCCACCCAACAGGGGACGGCCGTGCCAGGGGAAAGGACTGATCGTGCGTCAACGTTCGCTCATAGCCATCACCGCTGCACTCACCGCGGGGGCACTCACCCTCACCGCCTGTGGCTCACGCGACGACAAGGACAAGGACGAGGCCGGGGGCGGCGGCACCACCGTGGTCATCGGCGTCGACGCGCCGCTGACCGGCGACTTGTCCGCGCTGGGCCTCGGCATCCGAAACTCCGTGGATCTCGCCGCCAAGCAGGCCAACGAGAAGAAGTACGTCGACGGCATCACCTTCAAGGTGCAGCCCGCCGACGACCAGGGCCAGCCCGCGTCGGGCCAGACCAACGCGACCAAGTTCGTCGCCAACAAGGAAATCCTCGGCGCCGTCGGCCCCCTGAACTCCTCCGTCGGCGAGTCGATGCAGAAGGTCTTCGACGACGCGAAGCTCGTCCAGGTCTCCCCCGCCAACACCAACCCGGCCATGACCCAGGGCCAGGACTGGAACGGCGGCAAGAAGGTGCGCCCGTACAAGGCCTACTTCCGTACGGCCACCACGGACGCCATCCAGGGCCCGTTCGCCGCGCAGTACCTGTTCAACGATGCGAAGAAGAAGAAGGTCTTCGTCATCGACGACAAGAAGACCTACGGTGCCGGCCTGGCCGCCACCTTCAAGGACGAGTTCACCAAGCTCGGCGGCAAGGTCGCCGGCACCGAGCACGTGAACCCGGACACCAAGGACTTCGGTGCCGTCGCCACCAAGATCAAGAACTCGGACGCGGACGTCGTCTACTACGGCGGCGAGTACCCCGCGGCCGGCCCGCTGAGCAAGCAGATGAAGAAGGCCGGTGCCAAGATCCCGCTCGTCGGCGGCGACGGCATCTACAGCGCCGACTTCGTCAAGCTCGCCGGCAAGGAAGGCAAGGGCGACTACGCCACCTCCGTCGGCCAGCCCGTCGAGGAACTGCCCTCCGCCAAGGAGTTCATCGCGAACTACAAGAAGGCCGGCTACAAGGAGGCCTACGAGGCCTACGGCGGCTACTCGTACGACTCGGCCTGGGCGATCATCGAAGCGGTCAAGAAGGTCGTCGAGGACAACGACGGCAAGCTGCCCGACGACGCTCGCGCCAAGATCGTCGAGGCCATGCAGAACGTCTCCTTCGACGGCGTGACCGGCAAGGTCTCCTTCGACGAGTACGGCGACGCGACCAACAAGCAGCTCACCGTGTACCAGGTCAAGTCCACCGAGGACCCGACCAAGGGCTGGAAGCCGGTCAAGTCCGGCACCTTCACCGGCTGATCCACCCCGCAGCACGACACCACCGCGCGGGGCGCTGCCTCTGCAGCGCCCCGCGCGGCGTCGCATCCGTCACCTAAGCCGTCCGGCCGGCGAGGCCCACAGCCACCGCAAACAGGCCGCACGACACCGAAAGACTCGGAGGACCTGCGGTGCACGAACTGCCGCAACAGCTGGTCAACGGCCTGCTACTGGGATCCATGTACGGCCTGATCGCCATCGGCTACACAATGGTCTACGGCATTGTCCAGCTCATCAACTTCGCCCATGGCGAGATCTTCATGGTCGGCGGCTTCGGCGCTCTCACCGTCTGGCTGTGGCTTCCGGGCGGCACCAGCATGTGGCTCGCCCTGCCGCTCATGCTCATAGGCGCCGTCATCGTCTCCACCCTGATAGCGGTCGGAGCCGAACGCTTCGCCTACCGCCCGTTGCGCGGCGCACCCCGCCTCGCACCCCTCATCACGGCCATCGGCCTCTCGCTCGCGCTGCAGCAGGCCGTCTGGGCCTGGTACCCCAACGCGAAGTCGTCCCGCACCTTCCCCGAGATGCCCGGTGACTCCATCCACCTGGGCTCCGTCACCATCCAGCCCGGCGACATCTTCCTGCTGATCACAGCCCCGATCTGCATGTTCGCCCTCGGCTACTTCGTGATGAAGACCCGCGTCGGACGCGGCATGCAGGCCACCGCGCAGGACCCCGACACCGCCAAGCTCATGGGTGTCAACACCGACCGCGTCATCGTCGTGGCCTTCGCGATCGGCGCCGCCTTCGCCGGCATCGCCGCCGTCGCCTACGGCTTCCGCTACGGAGAAGTCCAGTTCCGCATGGGCTTCCTCTGGGGCCTCAAGGCCTTCACGGCCGCCGTGCTCGGAGGCATCGGCAACATCTACGGCGCGATGCTCGGAGGCCTGGTCCTCGGAGTCGCCGAAGCCATGGCCACCGCCTACATGAACGACATCCCCGGCATGAGCCAGCTCGGCGGGCAGTCCTGGGCCGACGTCTGGGCCTTCGTACTCCTCATCGTCGTACTCCTCGTCAGGCCACAAGGTCTCCTTGGCGAGCGCGTCGCGGACAGGGCGTGACAACCATGACCACACAGACCACCGCGGCCGACGCGCCCACCCCCAAGCAGGACGACACCCCCACCGGTCTCATCGCCATCCCCGTGGGCCCCGCCCGCGCACTGGCCACCGGCGGCGGCATCCTGACCGTCATCTCCACGTTCCTCGCCTGGACCTGGACCTCCTCGTTCCCCGGCGACCTCACCGTCTACGGCTACCCCGGCGGCCTCCAGGTCCTCGTCCTGATCGCCGGCCTCCTGACGACGCTCTTCGGCCTCGCCTCGTACGGCGTCAAGGGCGTACGAGCCCTCGCTCCCGGCGGAGCCGACGCCGCGCTGAAGTACGCGGCGCTCGCCGCCTTCGCCACCACCTGGTACACGATCATCTCGATCAGCTACCAACTGGGCGGCCTCGCCAACCTGGAGCCCGGCGGCTGGGTCGCCGCGCTCGCCACCCTCGCCGCCTTCGTCGGCACCCTGGCCCTGCCCTTCACCCGGCCGCACACCTACGCGGTCGACCCCGAGGACACCGGCAGCGAGCAGTTCAAGCACCGCATGCGCAACGGGCTCATCATCTTCAAGGGCGCCTTCGCCGCCGAGGCGCCGCCCACGCCGCGCAAGCTCCCCAGCTATGTCGAGATCCTGATCATCGTCGCCGCGCTCGCCGTGGGCCTCCTGGTCTTCACGTACGGCATCGGCACCGAGTACGACGAGCTCTTCATCGGCTTCCTGATCACCGTGGCGTTCAGCTTCGCCGCGCTGTCCAAGGCGGGGCTCGTCGCCCAGGTCTCCACCTACACCGCGCGGCACCGCAACATCACACTCGGCGGTGCCTTCGCCGCAGCCGCGGCCTTCCCGTTCACGCAGAGCGACGACCAGTACGCCACCATCGGCGTCTACATCCTCATCTTCGCCACCGTCGCGCTCGGCCTGAACATCGTCGTCGGCCTCGCCGGACTCCTCGACCTCGGATACGTCGCCTTCCTCGGCGTCGGCGCCTACGCGGCGTCCATGGTCTCCGGGTCGCCGTCCTCGCCCTTCGACGTCCATCTGCCGTTCTGGGGCGCGATCCTGGTCGGCGCGAGCGCATCTCTCATCTTCGGTGTGCTCATCGGCGCCCCGACGCTGAGGCTGCGCGGCGACTACCTCGCCATCGTCACCCTCGGCTTCGGAGAGATCTTCCGGATCGTCGCGATGAACGCCGACGGCACCTCGGGTCCGGACATCACGAACGGCTCGAACGGCATCTCCTCGATCCCGAACCTCAAGATCCTCGGCTTCGACTTCGGCATCGAGCACTCCATCCTCGGCGTCACCATCGGCCGATTCGCGAACTACTTCTTCCTGATGCTGCTCATCACCCTCGTCGTCGTCCTGGTCTTCCGGCGCAGCGGCGACTCCCGCATCGGGCGCGCCTGGGTCGCCATCCGCGAGGACGAGACCGCGGCACTCGCCATGGGCATCAACGGCTTCCGCGTGAAGCTCATCGCCTTCGCGCTCGGCGCCACGCTCGCCGGACTCGCGGGCACGGTGCAGGCGCACGTCACCTACACCGTGACGCCCGAGCAGTACCAGTTCGCCAACACAGTCCCGCCGAACTCGGCGTTCCTGCTCGCCGCCGTCGTCCTCGGCGGCATGGGCACCATCAGCGGACCGCTCGTCGGCGCCGCGCTGCTCTACCTGATCCCGAGCAAGCTCTCGTTCCTGGGCGACTACCAGCTCTTCGCCTTCGGCCTCGCGCTCGTGCTCCTGATGCGCTTCCGCCCCGAGGGCCTGATCCCCAACCGCCGCCGCCAGCTCGAGTTCCACGAGGCCGACCTGGCTCCCGGCGACACGCCGCCACCCACAGTCCTCAGCAAGACAGGGGCCTGAGCCATGACCACCGACACCACCACCAGCAAGGACAGCGCCGCCGCTTCGCCGGCCGGAGAGGCTGTTCTCGATGCCCGGGGCGTCACGATGCGCTTCGGCGGCCTCACCGCCGTACGCTCCGTCGACCTCACCGTGAACAGCGGCGAGATCGTCGGCCTCATCGGCCCCAACGGCGCGGGCAAGACGACCTTCTTCAACTGCCTCACCGGCCTGTACATCCCCACCGAGGGCGAAGTCCGGTACAAGGGCAAGGTCCTGCCCAGCAAGTCCTTCAAGGTCACCGCGGCCGGCGTGGCCCGCACCTTCCAGAACATCCGTCTCTTCGCGAACATGACGGTCCTGGAGAACGTCCTCGTCGGACGCCACACGCGTACGAAGGAAGGCCTCTGGTCGGCCCTCCTGCGCGGCCCCGGCTTCCACAAGGCGGAGGCCAAGTCCAAGGCCCGCGCCCTGGAACTGCTCGAGTTCGTCGGGCTCGCCGAGAAAGCGGAGCACCTCTCCCGCAACCTGCCCTACGGCGAGCAGCGCAAGCTGGAGATCGCCCGCGCGCTCGCGAGCGAGCCGGGCCTGCTCCTCCTGGATGAGCCGACCGCGGGCATGAACCCGCAGGAGACCCGCGCCACCGAGGAACTCGTCCTGGCCATCCGGGACATGGGCATCGCCGTACTCGTCATCGAGCACGACATGCGCTTCATCTTCAACCTGTGCGACCGCGTGGCCGTACTCGTCCAAGGCGAGAAACTCGTCGAGGGCGACAGTGAGACCGTCCAGCAGGACGACCGCGTCATCGCCGCCTACCTGGGCGAGCCCTTCGAAGGTGCCCCCGGCAGCACAGAGGCCGACGCGACGGGCAACGAGGAGACCAGCTGATGACCGCACTGCTCGAAGTCGAGGACCTCAAGGTCGCCTACGGCAAGATCGAGGCCGTCAAGGGCATCTCTTTCAAGGTCGAGGCCGGCGAGGTCGTCACCCTGATCGGCACGAACGGCGCGGGAAAGACCACCACGTTGCGCACGCTCTCCGGACTGCTCAAGCCGGTCGGCGGCTCCATCAAATTCAACGGAAAAACGCTGCGGAAATACCGCGCCGACCAGATCGTCGCGCTCGGCCTCGCCCACTCCCCCGAGGGCCGGCACATCTTCCCGCGCATGACGATCGAGAACAATCTGCGCCTCGGCGCATATCTGCGCAGCGACAAATCAGCCATCGAAAAGGACATCGCGCGCGCCTACGAGCTCTTCCCCATTCTCGGGGAGCGCAGAAAGCAGGCGGCGGGCACACTCTCCGGCGGTGAGCAGCAAATGCTCGCCATGGGACGCGCGCTCATGTCCCAGCCCAAACTGCTCATGCTCGACGAGCCCTCCATGGGACTTTCGCCGATCATGATGCAGAAGATCATGGCGACGATCTCCGAGCTCAAGTCCCAGGGCACGACCATTCTGCTCGTCGAACAGAACGCCCAGGCGGCGCTCTCGCTCGCCGACCACGGTCATGTCATGGAGGTCGGCAAGATCGTCCTGTCCGGGACGGGGAACAACCTGCTGCACGACGAGTCCGTGCGCAAGGCGTACCTCGGCGAGGACTAGGGACTCCGTCCCGGCATACGAGAAGGCCCGCACCCCGAAGCCGGGGTGCGGGCCTTCCTCGTACGGTCCTGGGGCTACTGCCCCTTCGCCGCCTTCTTCTCGTCGGCGTCCTCGATGACCGCCTCCGCGACCTGCTGCATCGACAGGCGCCGGTCCATCGACGTCTTCTGGATCCAGCGGAACGCGGCGGGCTCGGTGAGGCCGTACTCCGTCTGCAGGATGGACTTCGCGCGGTCCACCAGCTTCCGCGTCTCCAGACGCAGGGTGAGGTCGGCGACCTCCTTCTCCAGCGTCTTCAGCTCCGTGAAGCGCGAGACGGCCATCTCGATGGCGGGCACCACGTCGGTCTTGCTGAACGGCTTGACGAGGTACGCCATCGCGCCGGCGTCCCTGGCCCGCTCGACGAGGTCACGCTGCGAGAACGCGGTCAGCATGAGCACCGGGGCGATGCTCTCCTCGGCGATCTTCTCGGCCGCCGAGATGCCGTCCATGACGGGCATCTTCACGTCCAGGATCACCAGGTCCGGCTGGTGCTCGCGGGCCAGCTCGACGGCTTTCGCACCGTCACCGGCCTCGCCGACGACGGTGTAACCCTCTTCCTCAAGCATCTCCTTGAGGTCGAGCCGGATAAGAGCCTCGTCCTCGGCGATGACGACACGGGTCGTCAGCGGAGGCACGTGCGACTTGTCGTCGTCGTCGGCTACGGGCTGGGGCGACTCGGGGGAAGTCACGGGGGCTCCTAGGTACGGGGCAGGTTACTGCTTGCCCTGAGCCTACCTAGCTCATGTATGTTTGAGACACGGCGGGTCTCCGCTAACCTTCATTCTGAAGGATGCCCCGGTAGCCCAGTGGCAGAGGCAGTGGTCTCAAACACCATCCAGCGTGGGTTCGAATCCCACCCGGGGCACTTTACCTTCAATTCGAAGGTCAGGCGCTAAGTTGGCGATCTTCACTCCTCGCGGTGAACGCGGCGTTGTATCGCCTCGATGCCCGCCAAGATCCAGCCAAGCTCAGCCACATGTACGACATGGGCGCTCGTGAACGAGCACTGGAACTGGTCTCTGCAGGACGCAGCCTGAACTCCGTCAGCAAGGGCACCGGCATTTCGCGCGCCGCGATCCGCTCCTGGCAAACCCGTATCGAACCGGTCGGTCGGGTGACTCCGTGCCCGAGGTGCCGCGATATCCCCGGCAAGCCCGAAGACCCGGTCGCGTACTCCTACTTGCTGGGCCTCTACCTCGGAGACGGCTGCATCAGCGCAGGCCGAAGAGGCGTCTACTTCATCCGCATCGTGTGCGCTGACGCCTGGCCCGGCTTGATCGACGCGTGCGAGAACGCCATCCGCGCCGCGCGCCCGGACAATCGCGTCTGCCGCGTCAAGAAGCAGGGCTGCGTCGCAGTCACTTGCTCCAGCAAGCACTGGCCCTGTCTCTTTCCCCAGCACGCTCCAGGGAAGAAACACAACCGCACCATCGCCCTCGAATCCTGGCAACAGGAGATCGTCGACGACCACCCCTGGGAGTTCATCCGCGGCCTCATCCACTCCGACGGCTGCCGCGTCACCAACTGGACGACCCGCCTCGTCGGCGGGGAGCTCAAGCGTTACGAGTACCCCCGGTACTTCTTCACCAACCTGTCGGGCGACATCACCCAGCTCTTCACGGACGCCCTCGACAAGGTGGGCGTCCACTGGAAGGCCGCCAACCGCCGCAACATCTCCGTCGCCCGCAAAGCCTCAGTAGCCCTCATGGACGCCCACATAGGCCCCAAGTACTGAACGACGTACCGACCCCACCCCCGCCCGCGCAATATGACGCGTCACTCCCCTCCCCCGCCCTCCCTGGGAGCTGCCCCAAATCCGCGGCGAACCCTTGCCCCGCCCCGTACCCCGCTGCGATCTTCGGCCCCATGACTCCCCTGAACAGGCGCAGCTTCGTTGCCGCCGCCGCGGGTGCTGCCGCGGCAGCCGTGGCCATGAATCCGCAGACTGCCTCCGCCATCGACCGCGAGGGCACGAGCACGGGCGGGGACGACTTCGCCGACGCGGACAAGGGGTTCATCGCCGCCCTCACTCCGGGCGTGGTGAAGAACGCCAAGGGCCAGGTCGTCTGGGACAGCGACGCGTACGACTTCCTTGAGAAGGACGCCCCCAAGACCGCGCACAAGAGCCTGTGGCGCCAGTCGCAGCTCGTGTCTAAGCAAGGGCTCTACAAGGTCACCGATCGCATCTATCAGGTGCGTGGCCTGGATCTGTCGAACATGACGATCATCGAGGGCGACACCGGTGTCATCGTCATCGATCCGCTGATCTCGGCGGAGACCGCGGCCGCCGCGCTCAAGCTGTTCCGCGCGCACCGCGGCGACAAGAAGGTCACCGGGCTCATCTACACCCATCCGCACGTCGACCACTTCGGCGGCTGCCGTGGCGTCCTCCCGGACGGGCGCGGGGCCGGTGACGTGCCGATCCTCGCGCCCGAGCACTTCATGGAGCATGCCGTCTCCGAGAACGTGTACGCCGGGACCGCGATGCAGCGGCGTTCCGGCTATATGTACGGGGCGTTGCTGCCCAAGTCGCCCACCGGGCAGATCGGTTGCGGCCTCGGGCAGACCGTGTCGGTGGGGTCGATCGGGCTGATACCGCCGACCAAGGACATCACCGAGACCGGTCAGGTCGAGACGGTCGACGGCGTGACGTTCGAGTTCCAGATGACGCCGGGGACCGAGGCGGCGGCGGAGATGAACTTCGTGCTCCCCGAGCTGCGCGCCGTCTGCATGGCGGAGAACGCGACGCACACGATGCACAACATCATCACGCTGCGTGGCGCCCAGGTGCGGGACGCACGGCAGTGGGCGCACTACCTGAACGAGTCGGTGGTCCTGTTCGACGGGCGGGTGGACGTCGCCTTCGCCTCGCACCACTGGCCGACGTGGGGCGGGGAGACGATCGTGGAGCTCCTGGAGCAGCAGCGGGATCTGTACGCGTACATGCACGACCAGACGTTGCGGATGATCAACAAGGGGTTGACCGGGCGGGAGATCGCTGAGGAGATCGAGCTGCCGCCCGCGCTGGCCGGCGTATGGGCGAATCGCGGGTACTACGGATCGCTGAGCCACAACGTGAAGGGCATCTACCAGCGGTACATGGGCTGGTTCGACGGCAATCCCGCGCACCTGTGGGAGCACCCGCCGGTTGAGGAGGCCAAGCGGTACGTCAAGGCCATGGGCGGCCGGACGGCGACGGTCGCCAAGGCCAAGGCGTTCGCGCGCGGCGGCGATCCGCGGTTCGCGGTGACGCTGCTCAACCACGTGGTGTTCGCGGACCCCGGTCACAAGGCGGCCAGGTCCGAACTGGCCAGGCTGTACACCCAGTTGGGGCAGGCGTCGGAGAACGCCGTGTGGCGGAACTTCTACCTGATGGGTGCTCAGGAGCTGCGCGAGGGAGTGAAGGAGTCCCCCACCTCCGTGGCGAGCGCGGACATGTTGATGGCGCTCTCCGTGGACCAGCTGATCGATTCGGTGGCGATCCGCGTGAACGGCCCGAAGGCCTGGGACCTGAAGCTGCGCATGGACTGGAGCCTTCCGGCCCTGGGCAGGATCTGGCATCTGACGTTGCGAAACGGCGTGTTGACCTACCGCGGCGACACGAAGAAGGACCCGCAAGCGGGCGTCACGCTGACGATGACCAAGCCTCAGCTGCTCGCGATGCTGGGCGGCAAGGGCCTTGGTGACATCAAGGTGGAGGGCGACGCGTCGCTCCTCGCGAAGCTGCTCGGCGTGGTGGAGAAGCCGGACCCGAATTTCGCGATCGTCACGCCGTAAGGGGCCGTACATGGCCGAGGGGCCGCTCCCCCCGAAGCGGCCCTTCGTCACCCGTACACGATCCGCCTACTTGGGGCTGTCGTCCTCGCCGATGTGGTGGATGCGTACGAGGTTGGTGGAGCCCGCGACTCCGGGCGGGGAGCCCGCGGTGATGACCACCACGTCGCCCTTCTCGCAGCGGCCGAACTTCAGGAGCAGCTCGTCGACCTGCTTGACCATGGCGTCGGTGGAGTCGACGTGCGGGCCGAGGAAGGTCTCCACGCCCCACGTGAGGTTCAGCTGCGAGCGCGTCGCCCGGTCCGGGGTGAAGGCGAGCAGCGGGATGGGCGAGCGGTAGCGCGAGAGGCGGCGGACCGTGTCGCCGGACTGTGTGAAGGCGACCAGGAACTTGGCGCCCAGGAAGTCGCCCATCTCGGCGGCGGCGCGGGCCACGGCACCGCCCTGGGTGCGGGGCTTGTTCCGCTCGGTCAGCGGCGGCAGGCCCTTGGCGAGGATGTCCTCCTCGGCGGCCTCGACGATGCGGCCCATCGTGCGGACCGTCTCGATGGGGTACTTGCCGACGCTGGTCTCGCCGGAGAGCATCACCGCGTCCGTGCCGTCGATGACGGCGTTCGCCACGTCCGAGGCCTCCGCGCGCGTGGGGCGGGAGTTGTCGATCATCGAGTCGAGCATCTGGGTCGCCACGATGACCGGCTTCGCGTTCCGCTTGGCGAGCTTGATGGCGCGCTTCTGGACGATCGGCACCTGTTCAAGAGGCATCTCGACGCCCAGGTCGCCGCGGGCGACCATGATCGCGTCGAAGGCGGCGACGATGTCGTCGATGTTCTCGACGGCCTGCGGCTTCTCCACCTTGGCGATGACGGGGAGGCGGCGGCCCTCCTCGTCCATGATGCGGTGCACGTCCTCGATGTCGCGTCCGCTGCGGACGAAGGACAGCGCGATGACGTCGAACCCTGAACGCAGGGCCCAGCGCAGGTCCGCCTCGTCCTTCTCGGAGAGCGCGGGCACGGAGACGGCGACACCGGGGAGGTTGAGCCCCTTGTGGTCGGAGACCATGCCGCCCTCGACCACGGTGGTGGTGACGCGCGGACCGTCGACCGCGGTGACCTCCAGGGTCACTTTGCCGTCGTCGACGAGGATGCGCTCACCCGGGGTGACGTCCTCGGCGAGACCGTCGTAGGTCGTGCCGCAGGTCTGGCGGTCGCCCTCGACGCCCTCCTCGACGGTGATGGTGAACTCGTCACCGCGTTCAAGGAGTACGGGGCCTTCGCTGAAGCGGCCGAGGCGGATCTTCGGGCCTTGAAGGTCGGCGAGGACGCCGACGCTGCGGCCGGTCTCGTCCGATGCCTTTCGTACGCGCTGGTAGCGCTCCTCGTGCTCGGCGTACGTGCCGTGGCTGAGGTTGAAGCGGGCCACGTCCATTCCGGCTTCGACCAGTGCCTTGATCTGGTCGTACGAGTCGGTGGCGGGGCCCAGGGTGCAGACGATTTTTGCTCGGCGCATACTTCGAGCCTAGGCCTTACCGGCCGGTAGAGAATTGGCTGGGCGTGACTACTCAACAACCTTTGCATGAAAGGTTATTGACAAGTGTTGAATTGTGCGGGGCGCTGCTCTGATGAGCGATTTACCGCGCACCCCGCACTGTCGAACCCCTGCGTGACTACAGCCGCGGCGGTGTCATCGTGAAGCGCGCGTTGACCTGTGCGTAGACGTGCTGCCGCTGGGGTTCGAGGTCCAGGGGGGCCGCTTCCTGGACCATGTCGGCCGCGCCGCCGTACGCGACGGTGCGCATGGCGGGCGACGGGCCGCCGTAGCCGTACGGCTGGGCGTTCTCGGCGCCGATGTCGGCGAGCTCGACGAGCGCGGCGAGACCGGTCCCCAGCGCCTCTGCGTACTCCCGGCCCCGCTGCACCGCTTCCCTGACCGCCTGCTGGCGGGCGTCGCGGTGGGTGGGCGAGTCGGGGCGCAGCGCCCAGTAAGGGCCGTCGACACGGGTCAGTTCGAGGTCCGCCAGGCGTGTGGTGAGCTCGCCGAGCGCGGTGAAGTCGGTGAGCTCGGCGGTGATGTGGACGCGGCCGTGGTAGGCGCGGACGCGTTCGCCGCGGCCGTGCTTGGTCAGTTCGGGGCTGATGGAGAAGGCGCCGGTCTCCAGCGTCTCGACGGATTCGCCGTACGTCTTCACCAGGTCGATGACGGTGGCGTTGCGGCGCGTCAGGTCGTTCAGGGCGTCGCGCCGGTCGGTGCCGCGCGCGCTGACTGTGATGCCGATGCGGGCGATCTCGGGGTCGACCTCCAGGTGCGCCTCGCCCTTCACGGCCAGGCGCGGGGCGTCGGGGGTGCCGTAGGGGGCCGGAGTGCGGGTGGTCTCGGGGGTGGTGTCGTCCATGCGGCCACTCTCGCACTGGGGGGCGGCACCGGACAGTCATCGGGACACGGCACCGGACAGTCATCGGATCGAAACCTGCGGGGTCTGTTGCCGGTGGGGCGGTCGGGGTCAGAATCTACGCGCGTTACATCGATCGACCAAGATCCAAGGGGAGTACGAAATGCCGCTGAACCGCCGCAAGTTCCTGGGCAAGTCCGCCGCCGCCACGGGCGTGGCGCTCGCGGGCGGCGTGGCCGCCGCGCCCGCTGCCTCCGCGCAGGCGCCCGGGAAGCCCGCCAAGCGGAAGAAGCGGTACTCGTTCACCGTCATGGGCACGACGGACCTGCACGGCAACGTCTTCAACTGGGACTACTTCACGGACAAGGAGTTCGACGACAAGGACCACAACGACGTGGGCCTGGCGAAGATCTCCACCCTCGTGAACGAGATCCGCGAGGAGAGAGGCCGCCGCAACACGCTCCTCATCGACGCGGGCGACACCATTCAGGGCACCCAGCTCTCGTACTACTACGCCAAGATCGACCCGATCACCGCCGCGCACGGCCCGGTCCATCCGATGGCGCAGGCGATGAACAGCATCGGATACGACGCGGCGGCGCTCGGCAACCACGAATTCAATTACGGCATTCCCGTCCTGCGGAAGTTCGAGGAGCAGTGCGACTTCCCGCTGCTCGGCGCCAACGCGCTCGACGCGAAGACGCAGAAGCCCGCTTTCCCGCCGTACTTCATGAAGCGGCTGCGCACCCCGCACGGCCGTGACGTGAAGGTGGCGGTCCTGGGTCTGACGAACCCCGGCATCGCGATCTGGGACAAGGCCAACGTCCAGGGCAAGATGACGTTCCCGGGCCTGGAGGAGCAGGCGGCGAAGTGGGTGCCCAAGCTCCGCTCCATGGGCGCCGACGTCGTGATCGTCTCGGCGCACTCCGGCTCCAGCGGCACCTCCTCGTACGGCGACCAGCTCCCGCACATCGAGAACGCGGCGGGTTTGGTGGCCGAGCAGGTGCCCGGCATCGACGCGATCCTGGTCGGGCACGCGCACACGGAGATCCCCGAGTACTTCGTTCAGAACAAGGAGACCGGCAAGAAGGTCGTCCTGTCCGAGCCGCTGAAGTGGGGTCAGCGCCTGACGCTCTTCGACTTCGACCTGGTGTGGGCCAAGGGCCGCTGGACGGTGGAGAAGGTCGGCGCGCAGGTCCTCAACTCCAACACGGCGGCGGAGGACAAGAAGGTCACCCGCCTCCTTGCCGACGAGCACAAGAAGGTCGTCGCGTACGTCAACCAGGTCATCGGCACCTCGACGCAGGCGATGAGCACGGCCGAAGGCCCGTACAAGGATGTCGCGATCATCGACCTGATCAGCCACGTCCAGGCGGAGACGGTCAAGGAGGCGCTCAAGGGCGGCCAGTACGCGGCGCTGCCGGTGCTCTCGCAGGCCTCGTGCTTCTCGCGCACGGCGGGCATCCCGGCGGGCGAGGTGACGATCAAGGACGCGGCGGGGCTCTACCCGTTCGAGAACACCCTTGAGGCGCGGCTCATCACGGGCTCGCAGCTCAAGGAGTACCTGGAGTTCTCGGCGCGCTACTACGTGCGGACCGCGGCCGGCGCCCCGGTGGACCCGGCGAAGCTGACGAACGCGGACAACACCCCGGACTACAACTACGACGCGCTGTACGGCGTGACGTACGAGATCGACATCGCCAAGCCCGTGGGTTCGCGGATCGTGAAGCTCAGCTTCGACGGCAAGGGCATCGACCCGAAGGCCGAGTTCGTGCTCGCGGTCAACAACTACCGCGCCAGCGGCGGCGGCAACTTCCCGCACGTGGCCGCCGCCAAGCAGCTGTGGGCGAACTCGGACGAGATCCGCAACACGATCATCCAGTGGGTCCAGGCGAAGGGAACGGTCGACCCGGGCCAGTTCGCGTCGGTGGACTGGAAGCTGACCCGGGACGGCACGCCGGTGTTCTGAGGCGGGTGTTCTTGAGGCCGCGTCAGTTCTTCAGGGGCACGAGGTTGCCGCGCTGTTCGCCGATGAGGCCGGCGGCGGTGCGGGCCCGGGACTCCTGGAGGCCGAAGCTGGTGAACGCGGTGCGCTGCGGGAGGGGGTAGGGGGCCCTGCCCGTCAGGGAGTTGAGGATGGTGGCGCTGCGCCAGGCGGCGAGGCCCAGGTCGGGGGCGCCGACGCCGTGGGTGTGGCGCTCGGCGTTCTGCACGTAGACGTTGCCGCCCCCGCCGGTGACGGAGGGGTCCAGGACGAGGCGGTACTGCTCGTCGATGCGGGGGCGCTCCGAGGAGTCCCTGCGGATGTAGGGGTCGAGGCCCGCGAGGAGCTGGTCCAGGGGGCGCTCGCGGTAGCCCGTGGCGAGGACGACCGCGTCCGTGGTGAGGCGGGAGCGGGTGCCCTGCTGGAGGTGTTCCAGGTGGAGCTCCACGCGGGTGGTGGCGACGCGGCCCGCGGTGCGCACGCAGACGCCCGGCGTGAGGACGGCGTCGGGCCAGCCTCCGTGCAGGGTGCGCTGGTAGAGCTCGTCGTGGATGGCCGCGATGGTGTCGGCGTCGATGCCCTTGTGGAGCTGCCACTGGTGGGGGACGAGACCGTCGCGCACGGATTCCGGCAGCGAGTGGAAGAAGCGGGTGTAGTCCGGGGTGAAGTGCTCCAGGCCGAGCTTGGAGTACTCCATGGGCGCGAAGGCTTCGGTACGGGCCAGCCAGTGGATCTTCTCGGCGCCGAGCGGCCGGTGCTTGAGCAGGTCGAGGAAGACCTCGGCGCCCGACTGGCCCGAGCCGATGACGGTGATGTGGTCGGCGGCGAGCAGCCGGTCGCGGTGCAGGAGATAGTCCGCGGAGTGGATCACGGGGACGGCGGGGGCCTCCGCGAGGGGCTTCAGGGGTTCGGGGACGTAGGGCGCGGTGCCGATGCCCACGGCGATGTTCTTCGTGTACGTCCGGCCGAGCGCCTCGGCCTCGCCCTCGGCGTCGAGCTGTGTGAAGTCGACTTCGAAGAGGTCCTTTTCGGGGTTCCAGCGCACCGCGTCGACCTGGTGCCCGAAGTGCAGCGCGGGCAGGTTCTCGCTGACCCAGCGGCAGTAAGCGTCGTACTCGGCGCGCTGGATGTGGAACCGCTCGGCGAAGTAGAAGGGGAAGAGCCGCTCACGGGTCTTGAGGTAGTTGAGGAAGGACCAGGGGTTCGCCGGGTCGGCGAGGGTCACCAGGTCGGCGAGGAAGGGCACTTGGAGGCTCGCGCCGTCGATGAGGAGCCCCGGGTGCCAGTGGAAGCCGGGCCGCTGTTCGTAGAAGGCGGCGTCGAGTCCGGCCAGCGGCTGGGCGAGGGCGGCGAGGGAGAGGTTGAAGGGGCCGATGCCGATGCCGACCAGGTCCCGGGGGTCCTCGGGTGTGGTGAGCGGCGGGGCGGGCTTGTCGTTCTGGCCGGTCATCGGGGGGTGGTTCCTTCCACGAGCTTCAAGAGCTCGGCGAGGTCGCCGGGCCGGGTGTGCGGGTTGAGCAGAGTGGCCTTGAGCCAGCGGCGTCCGTCGATCCTGGCCCGCCCGAGCACGGCACGGCCCTGGGCGAGCAGCTCACGCCGTACGTACGCGATGTGCTCGTCGTCGGCGTCCACGGGCCGGAACAGGACCGTGCTGATGACGGGCGCGTCGTACAGCTCGAAACCGGGGTGCGCGGCGATGAGCCCGGCGAACTCCCGCGCCTGCTCGCAGACTTGGTCGACGAGTGCGCCGATCCCCGCACGGCCCAGGGCCTTGAGGGTGACGGCGATCTTCAGCACGTCGGGCCTGCGCGTGGTGCGCAGGGAGCGGCCGAGGAGGTCGGGCAGGCCCGCTTCGGTGTCGTCGCCCGCGTTGAGGTAGTCGGCGCGGTGGTCGAGCGCCGTGAGGTCGTGCGGCTCGCGGACCAGGAGCAGACCGGCGGCGACGGGCTGCCAGCCGAGCTTGTGCAGGTCGAACGTGACGCTGTCGGCGCGCTCCATGCCGCGCAGCAGCCCTCTTCGTACGTCGCTGAAGAGGAGCGGACCGCCGTACGCGGCGTCGACGTGCAGGCGGGCGCCGTGCTCCGCGCAGAGGCCGGCGATCTGGTCGAGGGGGTCGACGAGCCCGGCGTCGGTGGTGCCCGCGGTGGCGGCGACGAGGAACGTGCCGGGTGGACCGGTGAGTTGGGACAGCGCCTCGTCGAGTGCGGCCGGGTCGAGGACGCCGGCGGGCGCGGGGACGGTGACCGGCTCCGGCATGCCGAGGAGCCAGGCGGCGCGGCTCAGGGAGTGGTGGGCGTTCTCACCGACGATGAGCTGGACGGGGCCGTGCGCGGCGGTGCGCTCGCGGGCCAGGAGGAGGGCCAGCTGATTGGCCTCCGTGCCGCCGGTGGTGACGAGGGCGTCTCCCCTGCCGGGGCCGTAGGCCTCCGCGGCGAGGGCGCGCGTGACCAGGGTCTCGATCTCCGAGGCGACGGGCGCCTGGTCCCAGGAGTCCATGGAGGGGTTGAGCGCGGACGCGGCCAGGTCGGCGGCGACGGCGAGCGCGAGCGGCGGGCAGTGCAGGTGGGCCGCGCACAGGGGGTCCGCGGGGTCGGCGGCGCCTTCGGCGAGCGCGTGGACCAGCGTGCGCAGGGCCGCTTCGGCTCCGTCCCCCCGGTCGGGCAGGACCTCGCCCGCGGCCTCGCGCACCCGGGCGGCGACGGCGGTGGGGCCGCCCGCCGGGAGCGGTCCGCCACGCGCGGTCGCCCCGGTGCGCAGGGCGTCCAGGGTGGCGGTGAGCAACGGCCGCAGCGCCTCGGGTCCTCGGGCGCCTCCGGCGAGGGGCGGCGGAGTGCTCATGGGCGACGTCCTTCGGGTGCGCGTGGGCGGGGACATCCAGCCTGTCCGCCGAGCGGACGGCACGCCCGGAGAGCTCAACGATCCGAACCCGAAAGTGGTACTGCCGTGCGGAGAAACGGTGTTGGCGGGACCTTGAGTGCTAGAAGCCCCGCCGGAGGTGCGAAGGATCTTGTGCGGGACCTTCGACCCAGGGCGGGTCGGTCGGCCGGCCGCGGGATCGTCCGTTGGGGCCAGGCCCAGGTGGTTCTCTCCCCGGACCTGGCCCCCGCACCCTCCGGGACTAGGACCCCGTTGCCTCCCGCACCTTCAACGCCCTTGCCAGGTCGTCCAGTTGGTCGGCCAGCTTGCGGCGCAGGGCAGGGATGGGGTCGGCGTCGCGCAGGCACTCCCGGCCCAGGCGGAGCGTCTGGGCGTCCACCGAGGACGCGGGGAAGGCCCACCGTCCCGCGACGTCGGCGATGGCGGGGCCGCGCCGGGCCGCCACGGCGACCGCGTCCTCGAAGTAGCGGGGGACGTACTCCCGTACGAGATCGGCCTGTTCGGGCTGCCAGAAGCCCTGGGCGGTGGCGGTGAGGAGGTAGTTCGAGAGGTCGTCGGACGCGAACATCGCCTCCCACGCGCGGCGCTTGGCCTCCGGCTCCGGCAGCGCGGCACGGCAGCGGGCCGCGCCCTCCTGCCCGGTGGCGCTGGGGTCGCGCTCCAGCTCGGCGGCGATCGCGGACTCGTCGGCGGCGCCAAGGACGGCGAGGCGGGTCAGGACGCGCCAGCGCAGCTCGGGGTCGAGCTCGGGACCGCCGGGGACGGTGCCCTCGGCGAGCCACTCCTGGAGCGGGTCGGGGCGCGTCGCCACGTCGATGAAGCCGCGCACGGCGGTGAGCCGCAGACCCGCGTGCGAGCCGTCCTCCGTGCGCCGGATCAGGTCGCGGCACAGCTCGGTGAGCGTGGTGAGGGCGAAGGGCCGCTCGGCCGGTGACAGGAAGCGGCCCGCGACGTGGGTGGTGGCGAAGGCGAGGACGCCCTGGACGAGGGCGAGGTCGGTCTCCTCGGGCAGATGCGCGCGGGCCGCCTCCAGGTAGGTCCTGCCCGCGAGTTCGCCGTCGCGGACCATGTCGCGCAGGCTGTTCCACAGGACGGCGCGGGTCAGGGCGTCGGGGACGCGGGAGAGGCTGCGCAGGGCGGTCTCCATGGAGACCTCGTCGAGGCGGACCTTGGCGTACGTGAGGTCCTGGTCGTTCGGGACGATCAGGGCGGGGCGCCCGCCGTCGCGCGGCGGGGCAGCAGCTCCGGAGCGGGGCACGTCCGTCTCGTACCGCTCGCGCAGGACCAGGCCCTGGGGGTCGGTGAGGTCGCGGTCGAAGACCCCGACCGCGACGCGGTGGGGGCGGCTGCCCGCGCGGTCGACGGCGAGGGTCCACTCCCGTGCGTCGTGCGTGACCGTCGAGGTGAGCGTGTCGACGCCGGTGGTGCGCAGCCAGGCGTCGGCCCATCCGTGCACGTCGCGGTCGGTGTTGTGCGCGAGGGATTCGATGAAGTCGGCGAGGGTGGCGTTGGCGAACTTGTGCCGGGCGATGTGGGTGTTGATGCCGGCGAGGAAGTCCTTCTCGCCCAGCCAGGCGACGAGTTGGCGCAGGGCGGACGCGCCCTTGGCGTACGAGATGCCGTCGAAGTTGAGCATCGCGGACGCGGTGTCGGGCACGGCGTCCGGGTCGGGCGCGACGGGGTGCGTGGAGGGGCGCTGGTCGGCGTCGTACCCCCACGACTTGCGGGCGACGCCGAAGTCGGTCCAGGTGTCCCGGAAGCGGGTGGCCTCGGCGGTGGTCTGGAAGCCCATGTACTCGGCGAAGGACTCGTTCAGCCAGATGTCGTCCCACCAGCGCAGCGTCACGAGGTCGCCGAACCACATGTGGGCCATCTCGTGGGCGATGACCATGGCGCGGGTCTGCCGCTCGGTCTCGGTGACCGCCGAGCGGTAGATGAACTCGTCGCGGAAGGTGACGAGTCCGGGGTTCTCCATCGCGCCCGCGTTGAACTCCGGGACGAACGCCTGGTCGTAGGAGTCGAAGGGGTAGGGCTCCTCGAACTTCTCGTGGTACCGGTCGTAGCACGCGCGCGTGACGTCGAGGATCTCGTCGGCGTCCGCGTCCAGGAAGGGCGCGAGCGAGCGGCGGCAGTGGATGCCGAAGGGAAGGCCGCGGTGTTCGGTGCGGACCGAGTGCCAGGGGCCCGCGGCGACGGCGACGAGGTACGTGGAGATCAGCGGGGTGGCGGCGGCCCGCCACGTCCCGCCGCCCACGTGCTCGGTCACGCCGTTCGCGAGGACGGTCCAGTCCTCGGGGGCGGTGACGGTCAGCTCGAAGACGGACTTCAGGTCGGGCTGGTCGAAGGCGGCGAAGACGCGCTGCACGTCCTCCATGAACAGCTGCGTGTACGTGTACACCTCGCCGTCCGTGGGGTCGGTGAAGCGGTGCATGCCCTCGCCGGTGTGCGAGTAGCGCATGGCCGCGTCGACGCGCAGTTCGTGCTCGCCCGCGGTGAGTCCGGTGAGCGCGAGCCGGTTCTCCACCAGGCCCGCCGGGTCGAGCGGCTGCCCGTCGAGGGTGACGGAACGCAGCTCGGCCGGCTTGAGCTCGACGAAGGTGTCCACCGTGGCCGCGCTCTCGCCGAGCGCCGTGAACCGGATGACGGTACGGGAGCCGAAGGTCTCGGCACCCCGGGTGAGGTCGAGCTCGACCGTGTACCGCTGGACGTCGATGAGCCGGGCTCGGGTCTGCGCTTCGTCGCGCGTCAGTACGGGCATGCGTCCATGCTGCCTGATGACCCCGCCGGTGACGCGGGGTGCCCTCAGATCATCAGGAAGACTTGGCGATCGTCTCGTGGTGGCGGATGACCTCCGCGATGATGAAGTTCAGCAGCTTCTCGGCGAACGCCGGGTCCAGCTTCGCGCTCTCCGCGAGCTCGCGGAGCCGGGCGATCTGGCGGGCCTCGCGGTCCGGGTCGGCGGGCGGGAGATGGTGGTTGGCCTTGAGGTGGCCGACCTGCTGGGTGCACTTGAAGCGCTCGGCGAGCATGTGGACGACGGCGGCGTCGATGTTGTCGATGCTGTCGCGCAGGCGGGACAGTTCGGCGCGCACGGCCTCGTCCGCGGCACCGGCACCGTTCGCGTCACTCGTGTGGCTGGTGGTCATGGTCCACGAGCCTACGTTGCCTCTCCTTCGCCGCCGACGGCGGAAGAGCGCAAAATCGGCGGATGGTCGGGGTCGGGAATCTGCTGCGACCAGCCGCCGGGGACCGTGCGTCCCTGCTGCTCGCGGAAGCGGACGGGCGCCATGCCCACGCGGCGCGTGAACAGCCGCGAGAAGTAGGCGGGGTCGTCGTAGCCGACGCGGCGCGCGACGGCCGCCACCGGCAGCTCCGTGGCGGCGAGCAGCTCCTTGGCGCGCCCCAGGCGGATGCCGAGGAGATAGTCCTTGGGACTGCAGCCCGCTCCCCTGCGCACCGCCGTGCGCAGCTCCGCGGGTGTCATGCCGTGCCGGGACGCGTGCTCGGCGACGGAGAGTGGCTGGAAGGCGTCGCGGGCCAGGGCCTGGAGCACCGGGTCGCCGTCGGGGGCGATGTCGGCGCGGGCCCGGCGCAGCGCGACGAGGAGCTCATGGACGGCGGCGCCCGTCTCGACCTCCAGGAGCGGATTGCCGCGCCGTGCCGCGCGCGCGATGCGCCCGACGGCGGCCCGCGCCCCGGTCGCGTCGGAGAGCGGCACCACGGGCCGGCCGGGTTCGATGTAGCCGAGTTCGGTGTACGTCGCCGTGGCGGGCCCGGTGAAGTCGACGAAGCACTCGTCCCAGCCGCTCTCCGGGTCGGGCCCGTAGTGGTGGCGCACCCCGGGGGTGAGCCAGATCAGCGCGGGCGCCGTCACCGTCGTACGCCGGCCGTCGGTCCCCTGGAACCAGCCGCCGCCCGCGCTCACCACGACGGCGACGTGGTGGTCCAGGGTGCGCGGGCCCACGGTCGGCAGGGCGCCGTGCTGGAGGCCGACCCCGAGGCAGGCCAGGCCGAGGCGGTGGTGGGCCGGGCTCGGCGTGAAATACCGCATCCACGTGTGGTACATCCGCTGGTGCCCCTTTCGTCCGGGCCGCGGCCCGCTCGCTGCGTCCAACCCGCCTCGATCTTTGTCCATGGACCCTGCCGCCCGCCAGAGGTGATCGTGGCGGAGCAGTACCTGAGCGAGAGGGACACAGGGACACGATGAACGGCTTCAGGGTGGGCGAGGACGATTTCGAACTGGACGGGCGGCCCGTACGGCTGCTCTCCGGCGCGCTGCACTACTTCCGGGTGCACGAGGCGCAGTGGGGCCACCGCCTCTCGATGCTGCGCGCGATGGGGCTCAACTGCGTGGAGACGTACGTCCCGTGGAACCTCCACGAGCCGCGCCCCGGCGAGTTCAGCGACGTCGAGGCGCTCGGCCGCTTCCTGGACGCGGCCCGGGACGCGGGGCTGTGGGCGATCGTGCGGCCGGGGCCGTACATCTGCGCCGAGTGGGAGAACGGCGGGCTTCCGCACTGGCTGACGGGCGCGGTGGGATCGCGCGCGCGGACCCGCGACGCGGAGTACCTGGGGCACGTGGACCGCTGGTTCGGCCGCCTCCTGGCGCAGGTCGTCCCGCGCCAGCACGACCGGGGCGGTCCCGTGATCATGGTCCAGGTGGAGAACGAGTACGGCAGCTACGGCTCGGACCAGGTCTACCTCCGTCACCTCGCCGATCTGCTGCGCTCCGAGGGCGTGAGCGCCCCCCTCTTCACGTCCGACGGCCCCGAGGACCACATGCTCACCGGCGGGTCCGTCCCCGGTGTCCTGGCGACGGCCAACTTCGGCTCGCAGGCCCGCGCGGGCTTCGAGACGCTGCGCAGGCACCGCCCCAAGGGGCCGCTGATGTGCATGGAGTTCTGGTGCGGCTGGTTCGACCACTGGGGCGCGGAGCATGTCGTGCGGGACGCGGCGGACGCCGCCGGGGCGTTGCGCGAGATCCTGGAGTGCGGGGCCTCGGTCAACCTCTACATGGCGCACGGCGGCACGAACTTCGCCGGGTGGGCGGGGGCGAACCGGGGCGGCGGCGCCCTGCACGACGGCGTTTTGGAGCCGGACGTCACCTCGTACGACTATGACGCGCCCATCGACGAGTTCGGACGCCCCACCGAGAAGTTCCGGCTCTTCCGCGAGGTGCTCGCCGCGTACGCACAAGGCCCGCTGCCCGAGCTGCCCGCGCCGCCGCCCTCGCTGCGGGAGCACACCCCGGTCGACCTCACCGACTGGGCGCCGCTGTCCGCCGTCATGGAGTCGCTCGGCGGCCCCGTGGCGGAGTACGCCGTGCCGCCCACCTTCGAGGAGCTCGACGTCGACCGCGGCCTGGTCCGGTACGCGCTGACGGTGCCGGGTCCGCGGCGGCCCTACCCGCTGAGCGTGCGGGGGCTTCGGGACCGGGCCGTGGTGTCCGTGGACGGGGTGCGGGCGGGTGTCCTCACCGAGGAGGAGCCGACCCTGCCCGAGCCTGTCGCGGGGCACGCGCGCGTGGAGCTGTGGGTGGAGTCCCTGGGGAGGGTCAACTACGGGCCGCGGACCGGTGAGGCGAAGGGCATCACCGGTGGGGTGCTCCATGAGCGGCAGTATCTGCACGGGGTGCGGGCGCAGGGGCTGCGGCTCGACGCGTTCGACTCGGCGGAGGGCGTGCGGGGGGTTCCCGCCAGCGGGAGCGGGGACGGGCGTCCCGGCCTGTACCGGGGGTCGGTGGAGGTGCGCGGGGCCGGTGACGCACTGCTCGAACTGCCGGGCTGGACGCGGGGGTTCGTGTGGGTGAACGGCTTCAATCTGGGGCGGTACTGGGAGGTGGGCCCCCAGACCTCGTTGTACGTTCCCGGGCCGGTGCTGCGCGAGGGCGCCAACGAGGTGTGGGTGCTCGAACTGGAGGGGGCGACGGAGACGGGCCCGATGACGCTCTCCCCGATCCCGCCCCTGCCCCTGCCCCCGCCCGAGAAGTAGAAGTAGAAGTAACCATCCCCGGACGGACGGTCTCCGGCCCGTCCGTCCGGGGAGGCGGTCACCTGCGGCCCCCTCAGACCTCGCGCACCTCGAAGGCGTCCAGGACGAACTCAGCGGTCCCGTCGTCCCCGCTCTTGCGCAGCCCGACCCACGCCTCGCCCTTGGCCGGAGCGGTGAACTCGTAGCTCAGGACGGTCGGTGCGGTCGCGACGGGCAGCTCCTTGCGCTCGATCTCACGGGCCGCGGGCTCATCGACAGCGGTGATCCACGCGTACTGCCCCGCCTTCTCGTTCTCGTACCGGAAGGAGACGCGGTAGCGCTTGCCGGGCTCGAAGCGGGCGGTGTGCGGGACGGTGCGGTAGACGAGACCGGCGTTCTCGCCCCGGGACTTGAGGGACTGCCCGCCGTCGATGACGTCGTCGATCACCTTGCCGTTCCAGCCGCGCTGCGTGAACGGCGCGTGCCGCTGCGCGATGTGCGTACGCGGGTCGGTGACGTCGCCCGCGTCCCCCTTCACGAACGGCCCCCAGCCCTGCGGCACGTGCTCGAAGTCCTCGGAGACCAGGCGCCCCTCCCCGGGGGCCGCGCCGCGCGCGGCGGGGACGACACGCACGTTGTCGAAGCGCACGCGCGCGTCGCCCGCCTCGGCCCGGAGCGTCAGCTCGGCCGAGCCGCCGCCCTCGGGGACGGTGAAGGACACGAACATGCGCTGGAAGCGGGTGCCGTGCTTGCGGTCGGCCGCCACGTAGTTGCCCGCCGTGGAGGTGCGCGTCCAGTTGGCGGCGGTGACCCCGTCGGCGGTACGCACCTCCAAGGTGGCCTTCCGCTCGTCCCCGGCCTTCTCGCCGACCTCGACCTGCACGGAGGCGACGTACCTCCCTGCCTTCAGGCGCCGCAGCCGCTGGCCGACGGCGGCCTTGCCGCCCGAGGGGACGACGAGTTCGTAGTCGCCGAGCTCGCTGCGCTCGACGGACGCGGCCCCGGACACCTTCCAGCCGCGCAGGGAGCCGGAGTTGAAACCGGGGTCGTACAGCGGGGTGCCCTGCCCCCAGCGGGGATCGGGCACGGCGGCGGCACGCGAGCGGTAGAGGACGTAAGGCTGCTTGGCCTGGGCGTCGAGGGTGACCTTGCCGCCGCGGACCGGCACATCGGCGACGAAGACGCGCCCTTGATCGGTGAGCCGGTAGAGGGCGACCCTGCTGAGCCCGGCCCACCCGCGCGGCAGCTGCCAACTCCCCTTTCCGCCCTTGGGGTTGTAGTGATAGAGCTTGCCGGGGTCGGTGGCCTTGCGAGGCTCCCAGGGAAGCAGATAGCTCCCGCCCTCATAGACGACACGGCCGTCGGTGACGACCCGACGACGTCCCCCCGCGTCGGAGACGGTCGTCCCGCCCTCTCCGAAGAAACTGATCTCGTGCTCGCCCCAGGTCTTGATGGGATAGGCCTGGAGATACTTGGCGGGCAGCGAGTCGGTCCAGATCAGGTCATAGAAATAAGCCCAGTCGGTCTTGCCGACCCACCCTTCGAAGTTGCCCATGCGAGCGATGCCGAGAAGCGTCGGCCATTTGTCGGCGAAGACATCCTTCTGATGATTCCGGACGAAGCGAATCAGCCGTGAATTGATGCCGCGGGACGTGTCGGGACCGTAATCCGGCTCAGTGGCCCAGTGCGACCAGACAGAAGAGCGCTCGAATCCGTGACCCCATTCGCTGGTGACGATCCAGCCCTGCTCGCGCAGGGCGCGCTGGAGCCGGTCGGAGGTCCATCCGGACTCGCGGAAAACATCGATGTAGAGAGCGTTGAGCGCGCCGTCGGCTTCCTTCCGCAGGTCGGCGAAGCGCTTGACGATGTCGCCGGACACCAGGTCCCGCCGCTGATCGATGCGGTAGCTCTGATCCAGCCAGTCCCACTGCTCATTGGCCTTGTCGACGAGTTTCTCGGAGAAGGCGTTCGCGACGGGATAGGACTCCGTGGCATTCACATGGACACTGAAGTCGCTGTTCCACTTCTTCCCTTCCACGACCAGGGTGTTCATGTCGTCGAGCCCGCCCGCGCGGACGTTGTAATTGCCCGCGTAGTCGGGGTGCGCGGAGTCGTGACCCTCGGACTGGTAGCCCTTGAGCAGCGTGTACTGCCGCAGACCATCCGTGGCCAGGTGAATCCGCTTCACCTGGTCGAGGGTCGCCAGGAACGGATTCGTGGCCTGCGAGGCGAAGTTGAACGGAATGTGCGGGACGACGCGCAGATGCTGCTCGTCGGCGCCGAGCGGCTTCACCATGATGTCGCGGAACGCGATGGCGGCGTCCTGCCAGTCGACCTTGCCGTCGCCGTTGCGGTCGCCGGTGATGACGACGGTGGCGTACGGCAGGGGCTCGGTGTCGCCGACGGCGGCGGTGGCCGCGCGGTGCGTCCACTGGCCGGGGGCGAGGCGGGCCTCCACGTAACCGCTCTTCTTGACCGTCTCCCGCCAGAGCCGGCCGTTGTCCCAGGTGGTTCCGGCCTCGGTGGTCGGCTTGTCGTAGACGGTGTTGGTCTCGAGGGCGCCGCCCAGCGTGTCGTGCGCGACGACGGCGTAGGCGCAGCCGGTGGCCGCTTCCGCGGCGGTGTCCGGCGCGAGCCTGACCTCGGTGTCGCCGCTCTTGGCCTTGTCGAGCTGGATCTTGGCGGCGAGGAGGGTGGCGCCGGGCTGATCGCTGCGTACGGAGAGGAGGGCGAGGCCGGGGATGCGGAGGGTGCCGACGCGCAGGGCATCGGTGTCATCGATGCCCGTGACGCGCCAGTGCAGTTGTCGCCCCTTCAGGGCGATCTCGACATGGATGGTGGCGCCCCCACGGAGGCCAAGGACGTACGCGACCCGACCCTCCCCATCGACCGTGCTCGTCACCGTGGGGGTGTGCGCCACCTCGTCCACCAGGAGGGTGGTGACGGCCTCCGACTGCGCGTGCAGGACCGCTTTGGTGGAGCGGTCCGTGTACGAGATGACGCGGGGGAAGTCGGTGGCGACGCGCACGTCGAGGTCGGCGGAGCGGAGGACGGCTTCTCCCGCCGCGGCGGCTGCGGTGCCGCCGAAGCCGATGGCTGCGGTGACTCCGGCCAGCGCGCCCGTGGCGACGACGGCTCTGCGGCTTGGACCGGACGTGTCTGACGGCTGCATGGCACCCCTCCGTGGGACGGATCTCGGTGCGGTCACCCTGCGCCGGAAGGCCCACGTGCGCCCATGGACAAAGCGGAAGCAGGTCTTGGACTCTCCCACCCACCCACCCGATCACCCCGCATCCACCCCTCAACGAACAACCTTTCCCGCCCACCCACCCGATTGCCCCGCAGCGCCAAGAGTGATCCGAACAGCGGGTGGGGGGGCGGGGGCGGAGGCGAAGAGACGGGGCCCGATTGCCCGCAGCACCAAGGGGTGGCCCGTACAGCAAGTGGGGGGCGGGGGCGGAAGCCAAGAGACGGGGCCCGATTTCAAAGGTGATCCGTACATCGGGTGGGGGCGGAGGCGAAGAGGCTGGTAGGGCTTGGGCGGGGCAGTGAATGGCGGCGCAGGTGTGACGCACGCCTGCCACGTGAGCCCGACCCTCGCGCACCCGCAGTCGGCAGCGCACGCGAGGGGACGTGCCGGTATGTCCGCCCGGAGCACAGCTCGCGGCGCTCCGGCGCCGAAGCACCCAAGCGGCCACCGGACGATAGCGAGGACGGACATACCGGCGCGGCACCGCACCCACACACAGACCAACCCCGCAGCACGCCCCACGACCCGCAGCCGGCCGCCCACGCAAGGGGACGCGGCGGTGTGTCCGCCCGGAGCACAGCTCCCGACACTCCGGAGCCGCAGCAACCCCACGGCCACCGGACGATAGCGAGGACGGACATACCGGCGCGGCACCGCACCCACCCACAGACCGACCCCGCAGGCCCCGCACCCGCACCCGCACAGACGAACGCGGGGCCGGACCAACCCGCTGGTCCGGCCCCGCGCAGCGTCCAGCGGAAGCTCAGAGCTCCGACGCCGCCTTCTCTATGTCACCGGCGAACGTCGACACCTCGGTGTACACGCCGGGGAACTTCGGCCGAGCACACCCGTTGCCCCAGCTCACGATGCCCACCTGGACGTACTCACCGGCCTCGTCCTTGCGGAACATGGGGCCACCGGAGTCACCCTGGCAGGTGTCCGTGCCGCCCTCCGCCAGCCTCCCGGCGCAGAGCTCCTCGCCGGGCGTGAGGTCGGCGCCGTACGCGGCCTCGCAGTCCGCGTCGCTGATGAACGGGACCTTCGCCTTGAGGAGGTAGCGCTGCTGCTCGCCGCCCTCCTTGTCGGCACCCCAACCGGCGATGTCGAAGTCGCCCTCGTTGTACTTGGTGTCCTTGGCTATCTTCAGCGTGGGCTGGTCGATCGGCTTCTCGAGCTTGATCAGCGCCCAGTCCTTGCCCTTGCCGTTGTAGCCCGGCGCCTGAAGCACCTTCGTGGACTTCACGGTGATCGCGTCCGGGCTCTCCAGGTCCACGACACCACCGGTGGCGGTGATGCTCGTGTTGTCGCCCGAACCGTCCACACAGTGGGCGGCGGTCAGCACGATGTCCTGGGCGTACAGCGCGCCGCCACAGCCCATCGACAGACGGACCATGAACGGGAACTCACCCTGCTCGGCGGGGGTGCCGCCGACCACGCGCTCACCCGGAGTGGGGCCGGGGTGCGGGGCCGCGGAAGCGGCGACGGGCTGGAGACTGACGGCGGCGAGGGCGATGGCACCGAGGGTGGCGGCTCTCTTGACTCCACGCAGCTTGGTGTTCAACGGGCTTCCCTTCGTGGGGGGTTCGTGGGGGGTTCGTGGGGGTTGCTCGCGTCCGCGGGCCCATTCCCACCCCGCAGAAGCACCGGAATGGCATGAGCCCGCCAAAGCGTTGTTGCGGATTATGGAGATCGGTGTCCGCATAGAGCAAGGGGCGGTTTTCGGCCACGCCCCCGCGCGTGGGCTGGTTCCGGATACGGGGGTGCGCCTTACAGTGGAAGCGAGTTGGGGCGAGTTGCGGCAACTCGCCACGAGCTGACACGACTCGAACCGCCTTATGGGGGTGTGCGCGTGACGGACGGCGGGCCGGTGGTGCACGGCTACCCCCACCTGGAGACGGTGCGCTCCGCGATCACCGCGCTCTACAAACGCCTGTCGTACGACACCGTCCACACCTTCGACACCAGCATCACCCCGGCCGACGTCGCCTTCTCCGACCAGGACGATCTGCATCTGGGCGTACAGCGCGTGGCCCGCGAGATGGTGCGGCACCTCCACCTTCCGGACGCCCGCATGATCGTCAGCTTCCGCGAGATGGAACACGCGGCGTACGTCGAACTCGCCGCGGGCCCCGAGTACTTCATCGAGCTCAACGACCGGTTCCGCACGCACCGCAGGGACATCGGCGCGGCACTCGCCCACGAGGTCATGCACGTCTACCTGCACCGGCTTGATTTGGCTTTCCCCGGCACCCGCGACAACGAGATCCTCACGGACACCGCCACCACCTACTTGGGCGCGGGGTGGCTCCTCCTGGACGCCTACCGCGAGGACGGCGCCTCGTCACAGAAGCTGGGCTATCTCACGCCGGAGGAGTTCGGGTACGTACTCGCCAAGCGGGCCATCGCCTTCGGCGAGGCGCCGGAGACGTGGTTCACCAGCGCGCAGGCCTACACCGCGTACACGAAGGGGCTCGCGCAGGCCCGGCGCGACGAACAGCAGCCGCCGCTGACGGCCGCGGGGTGGGCGGGCCGACGGCGGTACGCGAAGGATCGGCGGTACGCGCAGGAGCACGGCTCCGGCGGAGCGGGGGCGAGCGCGGGGGCGGGGGCCGGTGCGGGCGCGGCGCCCCGCGGCGGTGCGTACTCGTTCTCCCCCGCGCCGGGCGGGGCCGGGCCGCTGCGGGTCTCGTTCCCCTGCCCCACGTGTCAGCAGCGGATCCGGCTGCCTGCCCGGGGCAGGATGCGGGCGCGGTGCACGTTGTGCCGGACGGTGCTGGAGTGCGACACGTGAGGGTGCGCGGCAGAGCAAGCCGAGCGAAGGGCGGTTGGGCACAAGGGACTTGAGCGCAGGGAGTCAGCCCTGACCCCAGTGCGCGGGGCGCGCCAGGGCCGGCGGCAGCTTCGTCCCGGCGTCGCCCTTCGCCGCGTTCACCTGCGACTGGGTCAGGAAGATGCTGCCGGTGAGGTCCGCTCCCCGCAGGTCCGCGTCCCGGAGGTCAGCGCCGATCAGATCGGCCTGGCGGAGGTCGGCGCCTCGGAGGTCGGCGGCGATGAGGTAGGCGCCGCGGAGGGTGACGCCCCGGAGATCGGCACCCTTGAGGCGGGCGCCGAACAGGTCGGCTCCCCGGCGGTCCTTCTTCTTCTGCCGGATGCCCGTGCGGACGAGTTCGCTGGTGCGCAGGAGGAGGACGTTGACGTCCTCGCGGTGCGCGGCCACGTCCGTCTCGGCCACGGCGGCGGGGGTGCCCCGGGTGAGGTGCTCGGTCTTGTCCAGCGCGCTGCGGAGCTCGGCCCGGATCGGGCGGGCCTGCGGCAGGGCGATCGCCTCGGTCAGGTACCAGAGCAGTTCGTGGAGTTGGCGCATCACCGGGAAGACGTCGAACATCTGGCGGGCGGTGTCGGGGTCCTGCCGCCAGTCGACGCCGCCGTAGGTGGACCGGGAGACCTTCTGGCCGGCGCCGAAGCAGTCGTAGACCGTGCAGCCCGAGAAGCCCTTCTGGCGCAGCTTCTGATGGATGCCGCAGCGGAAGTCCTGCTGGAGGTTGGTGCAGGGAGTGCCCGCGGCCTTGTTGACGGGGAAGTCCGAGGACTTGGAGAAGGTGAGGGCCACGCAGCAGAGCCCGAAGCAACTGCCGCAGTCGGCCCGCAGATCCTGCCGGTCGTCGCCCCGGCCGTCACCGACCACGGGCAACAGCTGACGCTCACGCTCACGCTGCTCGGACATCAGGGCCTTCCTCGGGGCGCTGCGGGGCAATCGGTCGGGTGGGCGCGAAGGCCCGTTTCATCCAGAGGCGGAGCGGGGCGATCAGGTGGGAGGACGGGCCGGCGGAAGGGCGAGGCCTGTCCGGCGGCGGGGTACGGAACCCCGCCGCCGGGCACACGCACTACGCCGCCCGGCGCCCCGCGCCCCCGCTGGAGCGACCGCCGCCACGCCTCGCGCGGCCACCGCCGCCACCGGCGCCACCGCCCGCGGAAGGCCTGCCGCCCGCGGAGGGCCTGCCCCCGGCAGCGGGCCTGCCGCCGCCCTGGGACTGGGACCTGGACTGGCCGCCGCCCTGGCCGCCGCCGCCCTGGGAGGACTGCGACTGCCCCTGCGGGCGAGACCTGCGCTGGCCCTGGCCACCCTGGCCACCGCCGCCGCCACCGGCGGGACGCCGCCGCCCACGCTGCTGCGGCGAGGCCTGCTGCTGGGGCACGTCGATGACCACCGGCACGCCGGAGGGCTCGCGCGCACCGGTGATGCGCGACAGTTCCTCGTCCGTGGACTTCACCCGCGCCGTCCGCGGGCTGATCTCCGCGTCGGACATCAGCCGCGTCATCTCGCGCTTCTCGTCCGGCAGGACGAGCGTGACGACACTGCCCGACTCCCCGGCGCGCGCGGTGCGCCCACCGCGGTGGAGGTAGTCCTTGTGGTCGGTGGGCGGGTCGACGTTCACGACCAGGTCGAGGTCGTCGACGTGGATGCCGCGGGCCGCCACGTTCGTGGCGACGAGCGCGGTGACCTGCCCGGTCTTGAACTGGTCCAGGGTCCGGTTGCGCTGCGGCTGCGAACGGCCGCCGTGCAGCCCGGAGGCCCGTACGCCGTTGGCGAGCAGCCGCTTGGTGAAGCGGTCCACCGCGCGCTTGGTGTCCAGGAACATGATCACCCGGCCCTCTCGGGCGGCGATGCGCAGGGCCACGGCCTTCTTGTCGGTCTCGTCGGCGACGTACAGAACGTGGTGTTCCATCGTCGTGACCGCGCCCGCGGACGGGTCGACCGAGTGCACGACCGGGTCCGTCAGGAACATCCGGACCAGACGGTCGATGTTCTTGTCGAGCGTCGCCGAGAAGAGCATCGTCTGGCCGCCCTGCTCCACCTGCTTCAGGAGCGCGGTGACCTGCGGCATGAAGCCCATGTCGGCCATCTGGTCGGCTTCGTCGAGGACCGTCGTCCGCACCTGCGAGAGATCGGCGTCGCCGCGCTCGATGAGGTCCTTGAGACGGCCGGGGGTCGCCACCATGATCTCGGCGCCGCGGCGGAGCGTGCCCGCCTGCTTGGTGATGGAGAGGCCGCCGACGACCGTCGACATGCGCAGGTTCACGGACGTCGCGTACGGCGTCAGCGCGTCCGTCACCTGCTGGGCGAGCTCACGCGTGGGGACCAGGACCAGGGCGAGGGGAGAGCGCGGCTCGGCGCGGCGGCCCGCGGTGCGGGCCAGGAGCGCGAGGCCGAAGGCGAGGGTCTTGCCGGAGCCGGTACGGCCGCGGCCGAGGATGTCGCGGCCCGCGAGCGAGTTGGGGAGCGTGGCTGCCTGGATCGGGAAGGGCTCGGTCACGCCCTGCGCGGCCAGCGTCTTGAGCAGCGCCTCGGGCATGTCGAGGTCGGCGAACGCCTCGACGGCGGGCAGCGCGGGCGTGATGCTCTCGGGCAGCGCGAATTCGCCGCCGACGGGCTTCGCCTTGGGGCGGCCGGGCTTCTTCGCGGCGCCCCTCGCCTGGCCGCCGGCCACCGGAGCCTTTCCGCGTGCGTTCGTGGAGCGCCCGCGGGCAGGACGTGCGGGGCGATCGGAGCGATTCATACGGAAATGCCTTCCTGGGCCTGGTGACAGCACAAGCCGGGACCCGCACCTTTCCGGTGCGGGCCCCGGCTATGAGGTTCGCGTGCTACGACGATCAGGCGGGAACGATGTTCTCCGCCTGCAGGCCCTTCTGGCCCTGCGTGACGTCGAAGGAGACCTTCTGGCCCTCGAGGAGCTCACGGAAGCCCGAGGACGCGATGTTCGAGTAGTGGGCGAAGACGTCGGGGCCGCCGCCGTCCTGCTCGATGAAGCCGAAGCCCTTTTCAGCGTTGAACCACTTAACGGTGCCAGTTGCCATGTCAATCTCCTCAACAGGGGCAGAGTAAGGAAAACCACGGAATTGTGGATTCCAAGCGCTGCAATGACCCCCATCCCGGAGAGACCGGAAAAAAACAATAATGCGCCCTCGGAGCATTCCCGTCAGGCGCACATAAAGTTCATGGGTACCAAAACTGCGACGCATAAGCCTAACACGGACGAGGGACCCGTTGTTCCAAGGTCCCCACAGGCCGCACGGGACAAGGGCGAACCCCTTACGCCACTCGCCGCGCGGCCGGGCCGGCCGCCGGGCGAGATACCTGCCGCACGCACCTTCCTCCTGCGGGGGCACCCCGCTACCTTCAACCAAACAATCGCTTGGTTGAGCGACGAGTGGCCATGGCGACCGCTACCGAGGAAGGCGGCCCAATGCGCATCACCCGAACACGTACGGCAGTCGGCGTCGCGGTGTCCACGCTCGCCCTGGGCGTCCTGCCCGCCTGGGCGGCCCACGCCGAGCCCGCCGCACCCACCGCACCCGAGCGCGGCACGGCCCGGCACGCCCCGCACCACCCCTCCCGACCCGCATCCGACGGCGTACGCCAGATCCCCCTCCAAGGCGCCGTCAACGTGCGGGACCTGGGCGGCTACCGCACCTACGACGGGGAGCGGGTCCGCTACGGCCAGATCTTCCGCGCGGACGCCCTGGCGAAGCTCACCGACGCCGACGTCGCCACGCTCGGCGGACTCGGCCTGAAGAAGGTCGTCGACTTCCGGGTGCCCGCCGAGGTCCAGTACGACGGGCCCGACCGGCTGCCCGCCGGGCTCACCCCGACCTCCCGGCCCATCAGCGACAACGGCCTCTTCACGACGCTGATGACCGTGATCGGCTCCAGGGACCCGGTCAGGCAGGAGGAGATGCTGGGCAACGGCAAGGCGGACGCCTTCATGCGCGACGTCTACCGCACCTTCGTCACCGACGCCCCGAACCGCGCGCAGTTCGCCGCGACGCTGCGCGACATCGCCCACGGCGGCAAGGCGTCGCCGCTGCTCTACCACTGCACGGCGGGCAAGGACCGCACCGGCTGGACCAGTTACTTGCTGCTGCGTGCCGTCGGCGTCCCCGAGCACACCGCCGTACGCGACTTCCTGGCGTCCAACACCTACCGGGCGGCGTACGACGCGAAGGTGCGCGAGGGCCTGAAGCAGGCCGGTCTGATGCAGAACCCGGATCTGCTGATCCCGCTCCAGGAGGTCCGCACCGGCTATCTGGAGGCCGCGCTGGCCGAGGTGAAGGGGACGTACGGGAGCCTCAACGGCTATCTGAGGAAGGGACTCGGGCTTGATACGCGGACGATTCTCGCGCTGCGGGAGCGGATGGTCGACTAGGGCGCTCGGTACGCGGGGGTCGCAGGGGCCGCGGGAGCCGCAGCGGTCAGGCGGTGGTCACGATCCCCTGCGCCCGTGCCGCCGCGAGCCAGGTCGGGAACTCCCCCACCAGTTGGTCGTACAGGCGGTCGTCCGGGACCGCGAGAGGGTCGTGCCCCGCGTGGAAGAAGCCCGCGTTGTCGACGGCGCGCTTGGCGGGAACGGCGAGTTCGTCGAGCTTGCGGAGGTAGTCGAACTGCTTGCTCTGCGCGTCGCCGAAGCCGATGAACTGCCAGAACAGCGGCAGCTTCGACGCCTTGCACAGATACCGCTCGGCGGCGAGCTTGTTGATGGGGCCGCCGTCGGTCTGGAAGACGACCAGGGCGGGCGCCGTGGAGCCGCTGTCCACGTAGTGGTCGATCACGGCGTCCATCGCCAGGTGGTAGCTGGTCTTGCCCATGTGCCCGAGCCCGGCGACGATCTCCTCGATCCTGCCGTGGTGGCGGTCGAGGGCGATCTCCGTGACGGCGTCGACGTCCGTGGAGAAGAAGACCGTGGGCACGGTGCCGTCGTCGTCGAAGTGCGCGGACAGGCCGAGCACGCGGTCGGCGAGGGCCTGGACGGTGCCGTCCTTGTAGTACGGCTTCATGGAGCCGGAGTAGTCGACGACGAGGTAGACCGCGGCGCGCTCGCCCGCAAGGCCGTGCTTGTGGAGGCTGACTCCGGCGGTCTTGTAGAGGCTCACCAGGGCGGGCGCCGTTTCTTCCACCTTGCGCAGGCTGATCGCCGATCCCATGAGCCGCTCCGCCCTGCCGTCCGTTTCGAGGAGCCGAGAGTACTGGAGAGACCGGAGGCGTGACGTGATCTCTTACGGGCTCGAGGGCAAGGCCGTACTGATCACCGGCGCGGGCCGGGGCCAGGGGGCGGCCGAGGCGCGGCTCTTCGCGGAGGCGGGGGCGCGGGTCGTGGTCACGGACGTGCGGGAGGAGGAGGGCCGGGAGGTCGCCAAGTCCCTTGACGGCCAAGGCCTGTTCGTACGCCATGACGTCACGGACGCGGAGAGCTGGGCGTCGGCGGTCGCGGCCGGGGTGGCGGCCTTCGGGCGCCTGGACGCGCTCGTCAACAACGCCGCGCTGTGGCGGACGGCGCCCGTGGAGGACGAGACGTACGAGAACTTCGAGACCCTGATCCGGGTCAATCTCCTGGGCCCGTTCCTGGGGATCCAGGCGGTGCTGCCCGCGTTGCGGGAGGTGGGTGGCGGGTCGATCGTGAACGTCTCGTCGACGGCTGGGCTCGTGGGGATACGGGGGCATGCGGCTTACGGGTCGACGAAGTTCGGGCTGCGGGGGCTGACCCGGTCCTCCGCGCTGGACCTCGCGGGGTACGGGGTGCGGGTCAACTCCGTGCATCCCGGGGCGATCGACACTCCGATGATCTCGGCGGCGTCGGCCGGGCGGGACTGGTCCCATCTGCCGCTGGGGCGGATGGGCCGCCCCGAGGAGGTCGGGGAGCTGATTCTCTTCCTTGCGTCCGAGGCGTCCTCGTACATCACGGGGGCGGAGTTCGCGGTGGACGGGGGTTCGACGGCGGGGTGAATTGTCCCCAACCTGCATTGTCCCCAACCCCGCCCCTTCCCGAAAACCCGCTCGGCGCGGGGGCCTTGGTGACCGTCGTCACCGGCTCCGCCGAGTTCGTCCTCAAACGCCGGACGGGCTGGAAATCCAGCCCGTCCGGCGTTTGAGGACCGGGGTCTTGGACCGCCTTACCCCGCCTGCTCCTGGAACGCCGGCAGCTCGAAGATCCGCGTCTTGGCCTCGTCGTCCATCAGCTCGACCAGCGGCATGACCAGCTCCCACAGGTCCTGCTTGTCCACCTCCAGGGCGAGCGCGTCGAGGTCGGAGGCGGGCAACGCCCCCGCCTCGTCCGCCACCACCTTCCGCCCCGCCTCCGGCAAGAGCCCCACCAGCGGCAAGAACTCCGCCCAGAGCCCAGTCGTCACCACCGCCCGCACCACCCCACCCAGCACCCCCGCGTCCCGCAGCGAAGGAAGCACGGCCACCGCTCTCCGTTCCTCGTCCCCCAGCAGCGCCACCAGCGGCAGCAGCGACTCCCACAGGTCCTGCTCCGCCACCGTCACCACCAGGGAGTCCAGCCGCTCCTGCGGCTGCGCGGCGGCGAGCGACGCGATGCGCCCGCGCTGCTCCCCCGTCACCATCCCGGCCACGGCCAGCGCCTCCGGCCACAGCCCCTCCCCCGACGCCGAGGCGATGACCGAGGCCAGCCGCTCCGCGCCCATCAGGTCGATGATCTGGCCGAGCCGTTCGGGCACGTCGATCGTGAAGCCGGTCCGCAGGACCGCCGCGTCGTCCACCTGCGGCAGGATGCGGGTCAGTGCGGAGTCCCGGAGGTAGCCGACGAAGCGGCCCATCGTCAGGTAGTCGCCCCGCTCGGCCAGCGCCACCGCGATCCGTACCACCAGGCCCTCGTCGAGCCGGTCGACGATGCCCTTGATCCTGCGCGGGTCGAGATGCCCGCACGACTCCGCCGTGAACGGCACCGGCAGCTTCTCGATGATGTCCGCGGCCCGGGTGGGTTCGAGCCGTCCGGCGACCCCGGCGGCGAGCCGTGGCCCGAGCGCCTTCTGCGAGATCGCGGCCGCGACCCCGGCAGGCACCAGCTTCGTCGCGGACGCGATCCGGTCCAGCATCTCGGGCGTACGGTCGAAGAGCGCCGCGACGCAGCTCTCGCGGAAACGGCGTACGTCCTCGACGGGCAGTGCCTGGAGGAAGGCGAGGTCGTCCGGCTCCACGTCGAGCAGGCGCGCGATCTTCAGGGTCTCCGCCCTGTTCCGCAGCTTGTCCATGGTCTGCTCCCCTCCCTGTCGCTATCGGAACAGAATCCGGCGTACGGGACCCCGGGCCAGCGCGGGCACCAGTTTCAGCGCCTCCTCGGCGGCCTCGTTCAGGCCCGATGCGCGACTCTCGCGTTCCCGCTTCAGCGCGTCGGACAGGAGCGCCAGCTGCTCGGGCGCCAACTGCCCGAAGGATTTGGGTGGTTCGTCCCGCAGCTCCTTGCTCATCCGCTCCCGCTCTTCGGTGCTCATAGGGCCTCCCATGACCAGTACGGATGCCGAGACTGGTCCCGAGACTGAGGCGAAATTGACTAATAGTCAATAGAGCCGGATCCGGAAGGCGCGCTACCGCAAAACCACCCGTAATCTTGTGCGAATGAAACGTGCAGGCCTCCTTCTTCTCGCCGTCGCCCCGCTCGCCACCGTCGCCGTCTACCTCATGGGCGGGGACTCGGACAGCGATGCCGCCGGAGCGGACCAGCGGGGGCCAAGCACCCAGCGGCCCTACGACAAGGACAAGTCGGCGGCCGAGATCAAGGCCGACGACGAGCTGATCGCGGACCTCCCCGCGGGCCTCGCGTCGCCCGCCAAGAAGGAGCTGGCCCAGCAGCTGATCGCCAGCGCGGAGAACTCCACGCTGAACTGGCGCGGGCAGTACGGCTACATCGAGGACATCGACGACGGGCACGGCTACACCGCCGGGATCATCGGATTCTGCACCGGCACGCACGACCTGCTGACCCTCGTCGAGCGCTACACGAAGGACCACCCGGACAACGGCCTCGCCCGCTATCTGCCCGCCCTGCGCAAGGTCGACGGCAGCGACTCGCACGAAGGACTCGACCCGGGCTTCACCAAGGCCTGGAAGGCGGAGGCCCAGGAGCCCGACTTCCGCAAGGCCCAGAACAGCGCGCGCGACCGCATCTACTTCGACCCGGCGGTGCGTCTGGCCAAGCTCGACGGGCTGGGCACGCTGGGGCAGTTCATCTACTACGACGCGATGGTCCTGCACGGCCCCGGCACCGGCCCGCGCGGCTTCTACGGCCTGCGCGAGGCGGCCCTGAAGGAGGCGAACACGCCCGCGCAGGGCGGCAAGGAGAAGGCGTACCTCGACATCTTCCTGGACATCCGCCGCGCGGCGATGAAGTCCGAGAAGGCGCACCGCGACACGACACGCGTGGACACGGCGCAGCGGCAGTTCCTCTACGACGGCAATCTGAGCCTGAAGACGCCGCTGACCTGGAAGGTGTACGGGGAGACGTTCAGGGCTCCGTAACCCTGTGCCCCTGAACGCCCCCCGCAGGGCTCAGCCCTTCACCGCTCCCGCCGCCAGGCCCGAGCCGAGCTTCCGGTGCACGATCACGAAGAAGATCATCACCGGCACGGTGACCAGCGTGGAGCTGGCCATGACCGGGCCCCAGGCCGTGGAGTTCTCACCGAAGAACTGGTAGATGCCCACGGCGGCCGTGTACTTGTCGCTGCCCTTCATGAAGGTGTACGCGAAGACGAACTCGTTCCACGCCGTGATGAAGGCGAAGATCGAGGTCGCGACGAGTCCGGGCGCCACCAGCGGCAGCAGCACCGACCGGAACATCCGGAACCAGGAGGCACCGTCGATGTACGCCGCCTCCTCGACCTCCTTGGGCACGGTCTGGACGAACCCGCGCAGGGTCCAGATCGCGAAGGGGAGCGAGAGGGCGATGTAGACGATGGTCAGGCCGAGCAGCGAGTTGAGCATGTCGTAGTCCCGCATCTGGATGAAGAGCGGGATGACGAGCGCCTCCAGCGGCACCATCTGCACGATCAACACCATGATCAGTACGGAGGTGCGGAAGCGGAACTTGAAGCGGGCCACCGCGATGGCCGCGAAGAGCGAGAGCACCGCGGCGGCCAGGATCGTGCCGAAGCCGACGAGCACCGAGTTCAGCAGGTAGGTGCCGAAGTTGCCCTTCTCGAACACGTAGGTGAAGTGCTCGAAGCTGATGCCGCTGGGCAGCACGTCCGAACCGCGGGTGACTGCCTTCGGGTCGAGTGCCGTGGAGATCATCCAGTACACGGGGAAGAGCGTGAAGAGCAGCAGCGCGGCGACCGCCACGGGCAGGCCGAAGCGTGCGGCGGGTGTGGTGCGACGGGAGCTCACAGGTCCTCCTCCCCCTGGCGGAACAGCGTACGGATGTAGACGATCGTGATGGCGAGGAGCAGCAGCGTCAGCAGGACCGCGGCCGCCGCGCCCGTGCCGTAGTCGTTCTTGGCGAAGGCTTCGATGTACGAGAAGACGCCGAGGTTGTAGACGTCCGGATTGGAGCCGTCGCCGCCCGGCATCAGATAGATCTGGGTGAAGACCTTGAAGTCCCAGATGGTGGAGAGGATGGTCACCACGAGGAAGACCGGCTTGATCGTCGGCACCGTGATCTTCCAGAACCGCTGCCAGGCGTTCGCCCCGTCCAGCTCCCCCGCTTCGTAGAGCTCCTTGGGGATCGTCATCAGGCCCGCGAGGACGGTGATGGCGACGAAGGGGAAGCCGTGGTGGATGACGTTCAGCGTCGCGATCGCGTAGAACGGGCCGCGCTCGGTGAACCAGTTGGTGGTCTCGGGATCGATGAGCCCCATCGAGCCCGCGATCTGGCTGACCATGCCGTCCTGCGGCTGGAAGAGCCAGATCCACACGTACGTGCCGGTGACGGCGGGCATCGCCCAGGCCGCGAGGATCGCGATGGAGCAGATCAGCCGCCAGGCCGGGCCCAGGCGGTTGAGCAGCAGCGCGACGAGCGTGCCCAGGGCGACGGTCAGGCCCACGCAGGCGATCGCGAAGAACGCCGTGTTGGGCAGGACCGTCTTCCACAGGAGCCCGCTGCCGAGCAGGTCGGTGTAGTGGTCGAAGCCGATGAAGGTGCCCACTCCGCCGCCGAACTTGACGGCGTAGTCCTGCATCGAGAGCTTGCCGACCTGGATCAGCGGCCAGAGCAGCAGGCCCGTGAGGACCAGGAGGGAGGGGGCGAGGAGCAGCCACGGCCGGGCGATGCCGACCAGCTTCTTCTTGCGGATGGCTGCTTCGTGTTCCGGTCGGGTGGCGGGGCGGCGGTCCGTGGTGTCTTCCTTCGGACCGCCGCCGACGAGCGTGTCTTTCACAGTGCCGACTCGCCCCTGCCTACTTGTCCTTGGCGAAGATCGCGTCCATGTCCTTGGCGGCCTTGTCCGCCGCCTCCTGGACGGAGGACTTCCCGGTCAGGATGGACTGCACCATGCCGGGGATGACCTTCGAGGCCTGGATCTCGCCGTACGCCTTGGTCTTGGGGACGGTCGCGCCGGCCTCCAGCATCTGCTTGGCGAACGGCTCGACCAGCGGGTCCTTCTTCGCCTCGATCTTCTTCAGCTCGGAGTTCTGACCCGGGAAGTAGTTGGTCTCCTCGGCCCACTTGGCCGCGAAGTCACCCGTGGTCAGCATCTTCACGAACTCCCAGGCGAGGTCCTTCTTGTCCGTGTTGAACGTGGACAGGTAGGAGCCGCCGAGGAAGGACTTGCTCATGCCGCCGGTCTGGCCGGGGATCGGCACGGCGCCGAGCTTGCCCTTGAGGTCCGGGTTGGCCTCGACGATGGCCTTCGGGGTCCAGTTGCCGTTGACGGACATCGCGACCTCGCCCTTGCCCCAGGCGTCGCCGACCTCCTTCTCCGTCCAGGTGTTGACCTTGGCCGGGGAGACCTTGTCCTTGGTGGCGAGGCCCGTGTAGAACTCGATGCCCTTCACGGCCTCCGGGGAGTTGATGCCGGACTTCCACGAGCCGCCCTGCTCCGTGGCGAGTTCGCCTCCGGCGCCCCAGATGAAGGGGGTGGCGAACATTTCGGCGCCGCCCGCGACCGGGAAGGGGATCATCCCTGGCTCCTTGTCCTTCAGCGTCTTGGCCGCGGACTGGAGCTCCTTCCAGGTGGTGGGCGCCTTCAGGTCGTGCTTCTCGAAGACGTCCTTGCGGTAGACGATGCTGCGTACGCCCGCGTACCACGGCATGCCGTACTGCTTGCCGTCGAGCGTGCCCGCGTCCTGGAGGCCCTCGACGAGGTCGTCGCCGAGGCCCGACTTCTTGACCTCGTCGGTCACGTCGACGAGCGCGTCGGTCTCCGCGAACTGCGGGACCCAGGTCGTGCCGACCTCGGCCACGTCCGGGACCTGGTCCTCGCCGCCCTCGATGGCGGTGGTGAACTTCTTCTGCGCGGTGGCCCACTGCTGGTACTCGACGTGGATCTTTGCGCCGGTCTTCTTCTGGAACGCCTTCCCGGCCTCCTTGAAGAAGGGCCTGGCGTCGGGGTTCGTCCCCTCCATGATCCATACGGTCAGGGTCTTGCCCTTGCCGTCGGTCGCGCTGTCGCCGCCGTCGCTCCCGTCATCGCTGCCGCATGCCGTCGCGGTCAGTCCGAGCGTCATGGCGATACCTGCCGCGATGACCCGTCGCTTCATACCGGCCCCCTCATGGGTTCGTGCTGAATCCTGCGCCGATCCGTTCGTGGGAGCGATTGTGGTCACAGGCGCTCGGCGCGGTCTAGACCCATTCGGCTAAGCGGGGCCGAAACGTGATTTGCGTTGCAAGCAATGCGCGTTGCGCAGGATGCAACGCATGGGTACGCCTTCACGGACCGGAAACGCCACGACGCCCGCCCAAGTCCGGTCGGGGACAAGGCGGGCGTCGCTCAGTTCCGTACGCCGTTGTACGGGACGTATCAGGGGGCGTACTAGACCATCAGTGAACGGTCCGTGGGGCGGATCGGCGACGGCAGGTCGCTCGCGCCGGTGAGGAAACGGTCCACGCCCTGCGCGGCCGAGCGGCCCTCGGCGATCGCCCAGACGATGAGCGACTGACCGCGGCCCGCGTCACCGGCGACGAAGACGCCGGGAACGTTGGTCTGGAAGTCGCCGTCGCGGGCGACGTTCCCGCGCTCGTCGAGCTCCAGGGAGAACTGGTCCACCAGACCGTTCTCGCGGTCCGTACCCGTGAAGCCCATGGCGAGGGTGACCAGCTGGGCGGGGATCTTGCGCTCCGTGCCCGGCTTCGGGGTCAGCTTGCCGTCGATGAACTCGACCTCCGTGAGGTGCAGGAACTGGACGTTCCCGTCCTCGTCGCCCTCGAAGTGCGTGGTCGAGACGGCGTAGACCCGCTCGCCGCCCTCCTCGTGCGCGGAGGTCACCTTGTAGAGCATGGGGAAGGTCGGCCACGGCTGGTTGGCGCTGCGCTCCTCGCCCGGACGCGGCATGATCTCCAGCTGCGTGACCGAGGCCGCGCCCTGGCGGTGGGCGGTGCCCACGCAGTCCGCGCCGGTGTCGCCGCCGCCGATGACCACGACGTGCTTGCCCTCGGCCGTGATCGGGGGCGCCACGAAGTCGCCCTCCTGGACCTTGTTGGCGAGCGGCAGGTACTCCATGGCGAAGTGGATGCCGTTCAGCTCACGGCCCGGCACCGGCAGGTCGCGGGAGATCGTGGCGCCCGCGGCGATGACCACCGCGTCGTACCGCTTGCGCAGCTTCGCCGCGTCGATGTCGCGGCCGACCTCCACACCCGTACGGAACTTGGTGCCCTCCGCGCGCATCTGCTCGATGCGGCGGTTGATGTGGCGCTTCTCCATCTTGAACTCGGGGATGCCGTAGCGCAGCAGGCCGCCGATGCGGTCCGCGCGCTCGTACACGGCGACCGTGTGACCGGCGCGGGTCAGCTGCTGGGCGGCGGCGAGACCCGCCGGGCCCGAGCCGATGACGGCGACCGTCTTGCCGGACAGGCGGTCGGGCGCCTGGGGCAGCACGTCGTTGGCGTCCCACGCCTTGTCGATGATGGAGACTTCGACGTTCTTGATGGTGACGGCCGGCTGGTTGATGCCGAGCACGCACGCCGACTCACAGGGCGCCGGGCACAGCCGCCCGGTGAACTCCGGGAAGTTGTTCGTGGCGTGCAGCCGCTCGGAGGCGGCCGACCAGTCCTCGCGGTACGCGAAGTCGTTCCACTCCGGGATCAGGTTGCCCAGCGGACAGCCCTGGTGGCAGAACGGGATGCCGCAGTCCATGCAGCGCGACGCCTGCTTCGAGATGATCGGGAGGAGGGAGCCCGGAACGTAGACCTCGTTCCAGTCCTGGACGCGCTCGCCGACCGGGCGGGTCTTCGCGACCTCGCGGCCATGGTTCAAAAAGCCCTTGGGATCAGCCATTGGTCGCCGCCTCCATCATCTTCTCGGTGATCTCGGTCTCGGAGAGACCGGCTCGCTCGGCGGCGTCCTTGGCGGCGAGCACTGCCTTGTACGTGCTGGGGATGATCCTGCTGAAGCGCTCCACGGCGGTGTCCCACTCGGCGAGCAGCTTCTCGGCGACGGTCGAGCCCGTCTCCTCCTGGTGGCGGCGCACGACGTCGTGCAGCCACTGCTTGTCGGAGTCGTCCAGGGCCTCGACGGCGCCCAGGTTGCCGGAGTTGACGTTGTCCCGGTCGAGGTCGATGACGTACGCGATGCCGCCCGACATGCCGGCCGCGAAGTTGCGGCCCGTCTCGCCGAGGACCACCGCGTGGCCACCGGTCATGTACTCGCAGCCGTGGTCGCCCACGCCCTCGGACACGACCGTCGCACCGGAGTTGCGGACGCAGAACCGCTCACCGGTACGGCCACGGAGGAACAGCTCGCCGCCCGTCGCGCCGTACGCGATGGTGTTGCCCGCGATCGTCGAGTACTCGGCGAGGTGGTCGGCGCCGCGGTCCGGGCGGACGATGATCCGGCCGCCGGAGAGGCCCTTGCCGACGTAGTCGTTGGCGTCGCCCTCAAGCCGCAGGGTCACGCCGCGCGGCACGAACGCGCCGAACGACTGGCCCGCCGAGCCGGTGAAGGTGATGTCGATGGTGTCGTCGGGCAGGCCCGCGCCACCGAACTTCTTCGTCACCTCGTGGCCGAGCATGGTGCCGACCGTGCGGTTGATGTTGCGGATCGCGACCTGGGCGCGGACCGGCTGGGCGTCGGTCGCGCTGGAGGCGGAGAGCGCGTCGGCGGCGAGCTTGATCAGCTCGTTGTCGAGCGCCTTCTCCAGGCCGTGGTCCTGGGCGGCGATCTGGTGGCGCACGGCGCCGCCGGGCAGCGAGGGCACGTGGAAGAGGGGCTCCAGGTCGAGGCCCTGCGCCTTCCAGTGGTTCACGGCGCGCTCGGTGTCGAGGAGTTCGGCGTGGCCGACGGCCTCCTCGATGGTGCGGAAGCCCAGCTCGGCGAGGATCTCGCGGACCTCTTCGGCGATGAACTCGAAGAAGTTGACGATGTACTCGGCCTTGCCGGAGAAGCGCTCGCGCAGCGCCGGGTTCTGCGTGGCGATGCCGACCGGGCAGGTGTCCAGGTGGCAGACGCGCATCATGACGCAGCCGGAGACGACGAGCGGCGCGGTCGCGAAACCGAACTCCTCGGCGCCCAGCAGCGCGGCGATGACGACGTCACGGCCGGTCTTGAGCTGGCCGTCGGTCTGCACCACGATGCGGTCGCGCAGACCGTTGAGCAGGAGCGTCTGCTGGGTCTCGGCGAGGCCGAGCTCCCAGGGACCGCCCGCGTGCTTGAGCGAGGTCAGCGGCGAGGCGCCCGTACCGCCGTCGTGTCCGGAGATCAGGACGACGTCCGCGTGCGCCTTGGAGACACCCGCGGCGACCGTGCCCACGCCGACCTCGGAGACCAGCTTCACGTGAATCCGCGCCTGCGGGTTCGCGTTCTTCAGGTCGTGGATCAGCTGGGCCAGGTCCTCGATGGAGTAGATGTCGTGGTGCGGCGGCGGGGAGATCAGGCCCACGCCCGGCGTCGAGTGACGCGTCTTGGCGACCCACGGGTAGACCTTGTGGCCGGGCAGCTGGCCGCCCTCGCCGGGCTTGGCGCCCTGCGCCATCTTGATCTGGATGTCGTCCGCGTTGACCAGGTACTCGGAGGTCACGCCGAAGCGGCCGGAGGCGACCTGCTTGATGGACGAGCGGCGGGCCGGGTCGTACAGGCGCTCGGCGTCCTCGCCGCCCTCACCGGTGTTGGACTTGCCGCCCAGCTGGTTCATGGCGATGGCGAGGGTCTCGTGCGCCTCGCTGGAGATCGAGCCGTACGACATGGCGCCGGTCGAGAACCGCTTGACGATGTCGGCGGCCGACTCGACCTCGTCGATGGAGATCGAGGGGCGGTCCGACTTCAGGTTGAACAGGCCGCGCAGCGTCATGAGGCGCTCGGACTGCTCGTTCACGCGGTCCGTGTACTTCTTGAAGATGTCGTAGCGGCGGTTGCGCGTGGAGTGCTGAAGGCGGAAGACCGTCTCGGGGTCGAAGAGGTGCGGCTCGCCCTCGCGGCGCCACTGGTACTCGCCGCCTATGTCGAGCGCGCGGTGCGCGGAGGCGACGCCGGAGACCGGGTACGCCTTGGCGTGCCGGGCGGCGACCTCCTGCGCGACGACGTCGATGCCGACTCCGCCGATCTTGGACGTCGTGCCGACGAAGTACTTCGCGACGAAGTTCTCCTGGAGGCCGACGGCCTCGAAGACCTGCGCGCCGCGGTAGGAGGCGACGGTCGAGATGCCCATCTTGGACATGACCTTCAGGACGCCCTTGCCGAGCGCGTAGATCAGGTTCCGGATGGCCTGCTCGGCCTCCATGCCCGGCAGGAAGGTGCCCGCACGGACGAGGTCCTCGACGGATTCCATCGCGAGGTAGGGGTTGACCGCCGCCGCGCCGTAGCCGATGAGGAGGGCCACGTGGTGGACCTCGCGGACGTCGCCCGCCTCGACGAGCAGGCCCACCTGGGTGCGCTGCTTCGTACGGATGAGGTGGTGGTGGACGGCCGCGGTGAGCAGCAGCGAGGGGATCGGCGCGTGCTCGGCGTCGGAGTGCCGGTCGGAGAGCACGATCAGGCGGGCGCCCGCCTCTATGGCGGCGTCGGCCTCGGTGCAGATCTCCTCGATGCGGGCGGCAAGGGCGTCGCCGCCGCCGCTGACGCGGTAGAGACCGGAGAGGGTCGCGGCCGTCATGCCGGGCATGTCGCCGTCGGCGTTGATGTGGATGAGCTTGGCGAGCTCGTCGTTGTCGATCACCGGGAAGGGCAGCGTGACGCTGCGACAGGTCGCGGCGGTCGGCTCCAGGATGTTGCCCTGCGGGCCCAGCGAGGAGTGCAGCGAGGTGACGAGCTCTTCACGGATGGCGTCCAGCGGCGGGTTGGTGACCTGCGCGAACAGCTGCGTGAAGTAGTCGAAGATCAGCCGCGGGCGCTCGGAGAGTGCCGCGATCGGGGTGTCCGTGCCCATGGAGCCGAGCGGCTCGCCGCCGGCCTTGGCCATCGGCGCCAGGATGATGCGCAGCTCTTCCTCGGTGTAGCCGAAGGTCTGCTGGCGGCGCGTGACGGAGGCGTGCGTGTGCACGATGTGCTCGCGCTCGGGCAGGTCGGAGAGCTCGATCTCGCCGGCTTCCAGCCACTCCTGGTACGGGTTCTCCTCGGCGAGGGCGGTCTTGATCTCGTCGTCCTCGACGATGCGGTGCTCGGCGGTGTCGACCAGGAACATCTTGCCGGGCTGGAGGCGGCCCTTGCGGACGACCTTCGCGGGGTCGATGTCGAGGACGCCGACCTCGGAGCCGAGGACGACGAGGCCGTCGTCGGTGACCCAGTAGCGGCCGGGGCGCAGACCGTTGCGGTCGAGAACGGCGCCGACCTGGGTGCCGTCGGTGAAGGTGACACAGGCCGGGCCGTCCCAGGGCTCCATCATCGTGGAGTGGTACTGGTAGAAGGCGCGGCGGGCCGGGTCCATCGAGCCGTGGTTCTCCCACGCCTCGGGAATCATCATCAGGACCGAGTGCGGAAGCGAACGTCCACCGAGGTGGAGGAGTTCGAGCACCTCGTCGAAGGACGCCGAGTCGGACGCGTCCGGCGTGCAGATCGGGAAGACGCGGTCCAGCTTGTCGGTGCTGCGCTCCCCGGCGGAGGCGAACAGGTCGGAGGCGAGCTGCGACTCGCGCGCCCGCATCCAGTTCCGGTTGCCCTTGACCGTGTTGATCTCGCCGTTGTGCGCGACGAAGCGGTAGGGGTGCGCGAGCGGCCAGCTCGGGAACGTGTTGGTGGAGAAGCGCGAGTGGACGAGCGCGACGGCCGTGGCGAAACGGCGGTCGGACAGGTCGGGGAAGAACGGCTCCAGCTGGCCGGTGGTCAGCATGCCCTTGTAGACGATGGTCCGGGCGGAGAGCGAGGGGAAGTACGTCCCGGCCTCACGCTCGGAGCGCTTGCGCAGGACGAAGGCCTTGCGGTCGAGCGCGACGCCGGAGCTCTCGCCGTCGGCCACGAAGATCTGCCGGAAGACCGGCATCGTCGAGCGGGCGGTGGCTCCGAGCAGCTCGGGGGCGACGGGAACGTCGCGCCAGCCGAGGACCGTCAGGCCCTCCTCGGAAGCGATCGTCTCGATCTGCGAGACAGCGGCATCGGTCGTACCCGCGGTGTCGACCGGCAGGAAGGCGATGCCGACGGCGTAGGAACCGGCCTCGGGAAGCGCGAAACCGGTGACCTCGCGCAGGAAGGCGTCCGGCACCTGGAGCAGGATGCCCGCGCCGTCACCGGAGTCCGGCTCGGAACCGGTGGCACCACGGTGTTCGAGATTGCGCAGTACGGTCAGCGCCTGTTCGACCAGCTCATGGCTGGCTACACCGGTGAGGGTGGCCACGAACCCGACACCACAGGCGTCGTGCTCGTTACGGGGGTCGTACATGCCCTGAGGGGCGGGGCGACCGTCCATGGGCGACCAGGCGTGCGTACGCATTGGCTCTCCCGTCGTCGTCGTGGCATAGGCAAAAAGCGAGGGACGACGTTGGCCCAGGCGAAATTTCGTGCAGGTTACATGATGGAACGCTTCTCGAAAAGCGGATAGCTCATTCCACCATGTGGACACCGCTCATGGCTGTGGAGAGCGGCAGGGAAGGGACCTATGCGGACAGATCCATGACCGAAGGGCCCGAGAGCGGCACAGGCCTCATTGCCCGCAGCGCTTACGGCTCATGCCCGGTGGTTAAGGACTCGAAACCGCCGAGTAACGGCTAGTTATGCAGGACCCCGCATAGGACTGCAAGGGTTCATCCTACGGCGGTACCGAACAAGCTGCCCAGGGCGTACGTCACACCCGCCGCCGCGCCGCCCAGCGCCAACTGCCGAAGCCCGCTGAACCACCAGGACCGCGCGGTCACCTTCGCCACCACCGCACCGCAGGCGAAGAGCCCGATCAGGGCGAGGAGCAGCGCGGGCCAGAGCGTCTGGGCGCCGAGCAGATACGGCAGCACGGGAAGCAGCGCGCCGAGCGCGAAGGCACCGAAGGAGGAGACCGCGGCGACGGTCGGCGAGGGCAGATCTCCGGGATCGATGCCCAGCTCCTCGCGCGCGTGGATCTCCAGGGCCTGCTCGGGGTCCTTGGAGAGCTGCTTGGCGACCTCGCGGGCGAGCTTCGGCTCGACGCCACGCGACTCGTACAGCTCGGCGAGCTCCTTCTCCTCGTCCGCGGGGTGCTTGCGCAACTCCCGCCGCTCCACGTCGAGTTCGGCCTCGACGAGCTCACGCTGCGAGGCGACGGAGGTGTACTCGCCGGCCGCCATGGAGAAGGCGCCCGCGGCGAGGCCGGCAAGACCCGTGATGACGATGGTCTGCTGCGAGACGGCTCCACCGGCGACACCGGTCATCAGGGCCAGGTTGGACACCAGGCCGTCCATCGCGCCGAAGACGGCGGGGCGCAGCCAGCCGCCGTTCACGTCGCGGTGGGTGTGGTTGTCGCGGTGCGCTTCGTGCAGCGTCGCTTCGGTCTCGATGATCGCCATGGTGGGCCCCCTCAGTGCTTGGACGATCTCGAAAGTACGCGCGAAAAATCGCCCTCGCCAGCAAGGAAGGCCGTACTTACCTGCGCGAACGCGGGTTCCTCGAACCGGTGATCGCATGCGTCGGAGGGGTGATGTCGGCGGTCCGGATGCTCGCGTCGGGGGTGCCGCGTGGGAGGGATACAGCCACACGTCTCGGCACCATGGAGGCACAGCATGACGGGCTTGACCGGTGTGACTGAAGTGACCGGCGCGACCGGAGCGACCGGCCTGAGAGAGCGGGCGCGCGGCGCGCTCCTGGGCCTGGCGGTAGGCGACGCGCTGGGCGCGCCCGCCGAGAACATGAAGCCGTCGGAGATCCGCCGCCGTTGGGGACGCATCACCGGGTACGTCGCCGAGCATCCCTCGGGCACGGACGACACCGAGTACGCGATCTTCTCGGGGCTCCTCCTGGCCCGGCACGGCTCGGCGCTCACCGTCGCGCACGTCGAGGCGGCCTGGCACGAGTGGATCGCCGACCTGGACGAAGGCCCCTTCCGGGGCGCAGGTTTCAGCGAGCGCGGCACGCTGGAGAACCTGCGCCGCGGCCTTGCGGCGCCCATCTCGGCGCAGCACCGGCACGCGTGGAGCGACGGCCTCGCGATGCGCGCCGCCCCCTTCGGGATCTTCGCCGCGGGACGGCCCGCCGAAGCGGCCCGGCTCGTCGCGATCGACGGCTCGGTCAGCCATGACGGCGAGGGCATCTACGGCGGGCAGGCGGTGGCGGCGGGCGTCGCGGCCGCGATGGTCGGGGCGCAGGTGGCGTCCGTGGTGGCCGCGGCCCTCTCCGTCATCCCGATGGACTGCTGGACGTCCCGTTCGCTGCGGCGGGCGGTGGCGGTGGCCCACCGGGGCGAGCGCGCGGTGCGCTCCGCGGTGGTGATCGGCGGCTACCCCTGGACCGACCTCGCCCCCGAGGCGGTGGGGCTCGCCTTCGGCGCGTACGCGTCGGCCTCCGGCCGATTCCCTGACGCGGTGCTGACCGCGGTCAACATGGGGCGGGACGCGGACACGACTGCCGCGGTGGCCGGGGCGCTCGCCGGTGCCACCTGCGGGGCCTCGGCGATTCCACCGCCGTGGGCGGCGGCCATCGGCCCCGCGCGGGGCAGCTGCCTGCCTTCGATGCGGGGGCATCATGTGCTGGACGTGGCGGAGTTGCTCGTTCCTGGCCAGGGGGCCTCGTGACCGCCGACAAGCCTGCAGTAGACGCCCTCGCTGTGGGCAGGCGTTCCGCACGGCGGAACGGGTGGGCACAGCCCACGATGCCGGGTGCGGATACACGAGGCGCTCAGCAAATCGAGGGCCTGCTCCTGGGCCTCGCGGCAGGCGACGCCGCCGGTTGGCCCGCCGCCAGGCACCGCGCGGCACGCATGCCCGAGTGGACCCGCAGACTCACCCGCGAACTGGACACCTTCGCCGAGCAGAACGCCACCACCACCCTCCCCGTCCCCATCGCCCTCAACCAGCCCCCGGAACCCCTCCGCCTGGGCCCCTCCGACGACGCCGAATGGGCCGTCTTCACCGCCGAATCACTGCTCCGCGCCGCGGACGGGACGCTGGACCCCCAGCTGCCCCCGGACCGCCGGGTCCGCGCGGCGCTGGACCTCGCCTGGAACTCCCTCGCCGGCAAAATCGCCGCCGCGGCGGCCCGCGCCCCCGAGGTCGAGTCCGCCGTACTCCCCCTGCGCGCCCGCATCTCCGTCCGCGCGGGCCTCGGCAACCTCGCCGCCGGTCTGCGCCCGCCCGCCACCGGCCACGACAACCCCCACTACTTCGACGACGCGGCCTGCGTACGCGCCTGCGTCCTCGCCCTGGTGCACCCGGGCGACCCCGAACAGGCCGCCGACCTCGCCGAGTTCGACGCCCGCTACACCCAGGACGGCGACGGCGTGCACGGCGCCCGCGCCATGGCCGCGGCGATCGCGGCGGCGCTGGGCGGCGCGGACGTCGACGCGACCGTGGACGCCGCTCTCGCCCAGCTCCCCGAGCACACCGAGATCGGCCGCAACGCCTGGCACGCCGTCAAGCTCGCCCGTACCCAGCCGGAGGACGGCGCCTTCGGCATCGTCCCGCTCCTGGAGCACCAGATCGTCGACCACGTCTACAGCTACGGCATCGCCGCCGCCGAGACCGTCCCGGTCGCCCTCGCCTTGGCCACCGCGGCCCGCGGCCGCATCCGCGACGCGGTGCCCGCCGCCGCCTGCCTCTCCCGCGTCGCCGACTCCGCGCCCGCCCTGGCCGGCGCCCTGACCGGCACGCTCGGCACGGCCGCCGCCGTCCCCGAGGCCTGGCGCGACGCCTGCCGCACCCTCTCCGGCTGCGCGCTCCCCCGCCTCGCGGGCACCGACCTGGTGGAACTCGCCGGGCACCTGGCAGCCACGGAACCGACCACCCCGGGAGGACAATTCCGACATGACGTCACCAACGCCCCGGACCCGGCCCATCGACCCCCTCCCCACTGACCTGACCCTCCCCGAACGCATCACCGCCTGTCTGGTCGGAGCCGCCGTCGGCGACGCCCTCGGCGGTCCGGTCGAGGGCTACTCCCCCGAGCAGATCGTCGAACGGCACGGCGGTCGCGTACACGGCATCGTCGGCCCCTGGAACGGCGACCGATGGCGCACCGCCCGCCCCATCGCGCCGTACCACAAGGGCGACGGGAACGTCACCGACGACACCTTGATGACGCACGCGCTCATCCGCGTGTACGCCGCCGTCCGCGACCACTTGGATGCCTACGCGGTCGCCAACCACCTGGTCCCCGACCTCATGACGAACCCCCGCTGGATTCCGGAACTGGAGACGGAGACCATCCCGCTCCACCGCGTCTTCCTGGCCGAGAAGTGGATCGTCGCCCGCATCCACTACGGCCACGTCGACCCGCGCGAGGCGGGCACCGGCAACATCGTCAACTGCGGTGCGGCGATGTACATGGCGCCGGTCGGCCTGGTCAACGCAGCGAACCCGGCGGCCGCGTACGCCGAGGCCCTCGACGTCGCGGGCGCGCACCAGTCGTCGTACGGACGGGAGGCGGCCGCGGTCTTCGCGGCGGCGGTGGCCGCCGCGTGTGCGCCGGGCGCGACGCCGACCTCCGTGATCGACACCGCCCTCTCCCTCGCGAAGGACGGCACGCGGGCCGCGATCGAGTCGGTGGCCGAAGTCGCCGCGCACCACCGGGACTTCGAGTCGGCGCTCGTCCCCCTCCGCACCGCGGTCAGCCCCTTCGACACGGTCGGCCAGGACTACCGCGCCCCGTCCCTCGGCGCCCGCCGCCCCTCCCGCCTGCACGCCATCGAGGAACTCCCGATCGCGCTCGGCATGCTCCTGGTGAACGACGGCGACTACCGCCACACGGTCCTCGGCTCGGTCAACTACGGCCGCGACTGCGACTCCATCGCCACGATGAGCGGCGCGATCGCGGGCGCCCTGGGCTCGGTCGCACCGCCCGAGTGGTCGAAGACGGTCGCGGAGGCCAGCCGCCTGGACCTGCACGCCCCCGCGAGGACGCTCACGGAGGTCACCCAGGAGATCTTCATCCGCGACGTACGCCGCCGCCGGGCCCACGAATCGGCGTACGCGGCCCTGACGGCAACCCCATGATCCGCCTCACCTGGGTCCAGCCGGAGGACTTGATCGGCCACGAACTCCACCAGTCGGAACAGGAGGGCAAGGACGTACGCGACATCCGCTCCCGCTGGCAATCAGCAGGCGGCCACCTGGCTCCCCCCAGAGCCGGAGCCTCCCCAACGCCCCCTTCCCCCCACCTACGGGCCTTGGCGGAGCAGCTCCTGAACGAACTGTCCACACCGTTGTGGGCAGGCGTTCCGCAGGGCGATGGGGGTCCCCCCGCTCGAACGAAGTTGAGCGTGGGGGAGGGTGGGCACAACACCACCCACCGACCCGCACCCCAGAACAAGGCCCCGCGGCAGGCGGTTTCGGGAAGGGGCGGGATTGGGGAGGAGAACGCCCTACGCCACCGCCTGCACGCGGCCTGGCTAGGCCGAGCCGCAGGCTGCCTCCTGGGCAAACCGGTGGAGAAGCTCCCCCTGGCCGCCATCAGAAGCCTCGCCAAGGCCACAGGCAACTGGCCCCTCACCACGTGGTTCACGGAAAAGGGCCTCCCCCCGGAGCTCGCAGCGGCCCACCCCTGGAACAAGCGCTCCGCACAAACCTCCCTCGCCGAGAACATCAACGGCATGCCCGAGGACGACGACCTCAACTACCCCCTCCTCAACCTCCGTCTCCTCCAACGCCACGGCCGAGACTTCACCACCACGGACGTGGCGAAGCTGTGGCTGGACGAGCTCCCCGCGGCCCGCACCTTCACCGCCGAACGCATCGCCTACCGCAACCTCCTCAACGGCATCGAGCCCCCGCACACCGCCACCCACCACAACCCCTTCCGCGAATGGATCGGCGCCCTGATCCGCGCCGACGTGCACGGCTGGACCCACCCCGGCGCGCCCCGGGCCGCGGCCGACAGCGCGTACCGCGACGCGACGCTCACCCACACCGCCAACGGCGTGTACGGGGCGATGTTCGCCGCGGCCACCATCGCCGAGGCGGCGGCGGGCACCGGCGACGTCCACCACTGCCTGCGCACGGGCCTCGGCGTCGTACCGCCGGACTCCCGCCTGGCCCGAGCGATCCGCCACGCCGTCCAACTGGCCACCCGGACACCGGACTTCGACCACGTGGTGGACGACCTGCACGCTGCCTACGGTCACCATCACTGGGTACACGTCATCCCCAACGCCGCCCTCCTGTCCGCCGCCCTCACCCACGCCGAAGGCGACTTCACCGGCTCCATCACCCGCGCCGTCTCCGGCGGCTGGGACACCGACTCGAACGGCGCGACCGCGGGCTCGATCGCGGGCCTGCTCGCGGGCCACCCGGACGCGCTGCCCGACCGCTGGACGTCACCGCTCGACAACCGCATCGCCAGCTCCGTCCCGGGCTTCGACGGCATCGGCTTCGACACCCTCGCGGACCTCACCACCGAACTCGCCGCCCTCCCCGAATACGCCCAGGAGAGACCCCACCCATGACCCACATCGCCGTGCTCGGCAGCACGAACATGGACCTCGTCGCGTACGTCGCCAAGGCCCCGCAGCGCGGAGAGACCGTCACCGGGCGCGAGTTCCCGTACACTCCCCGGCGGCAAGGGTGCCAACCAGGCCGTCGCCGCGGCCCGCGCGGGCGCCGACGCCGTGTCGATGATCGGCGCGGTCGGCGCCGACGCCTTCGGCACCCAGCTCCGCGCCGCACTCGACCACTCCGGCGTCGACACCGACCTGCTGCGCACCGTCGAGAAGACCGCCACCGGCACCGCGCACATCGTGGTCGACGACGAGGGCGGCAACGCGATCGTCGTCATCCCCGGCGCCAACGGCACCCTCACCGCGCTCGCCCCCGGCGACGAGGGCCTGATCGCCTCCGCCGACACCCTCCTGCTCCAGCTGGAGATCCCCGTCGAGGGGGTGCTCGCCGCCGCGCAGGCCGCCCGCAGGCACGGCGTGCGCACCATCCTGACCCCGGCTCCCGCCCAGCCCCTGGACCCCGAACTCCTCGCCGCCGTCGACCTGTTGGTCCCGAACGAGCACGAGGCCGCCACGCTCACCGGCCTGACCGACCCGCACGCGGCCGCCCGATCTCTCCTCTCCCAGGTGCCAGAAGTCGTCGTCACGCTCGGCGCGCGCGGCAGCCTGTACGCCGCCCGGGGCGCCGAGCCGGTCCTGGTGGAGGCCCCGCACGTCACCGCCGTGGACACGACCGGGGCGGGCGACACGTTCGTCGGCACCCTCGCGGTGGCGCTCGCCGAGGGCGCTTTGGTGCCGGACGCGCTCGCGTGGGCGTCGTCGGCGGCGGCGCTCTCCGTCCAGCGTCCGGGGGCGTCGGCGTCCATGCCGTTCCGCTCCGAGATCGACACCGAGGCGAACGGAACGGCTTCATGACGGCCCCCCTCACCGGCCTGCGCGTCCTCGACCTGGCGACGCTCTTCGCGGGCCCCCTCGCCGCCACGATGCTCGGCGACTTCGGCGCCGAGGTCATCAAGGTCGAGCATCCGCGCAAGCCAGACCCGTCCCGTGGGCACGGCCCGTCGAAGGACGGCGTCGGCCTCTGGTGGAAGCTCCTGGGCCGCAACAAGCGCACGATGACGCTCGACCTCTCCACACCCGGCGGTCGCCAGACCCTCCTGCGCCTGGCCGCCACGGCGGACGTGGTCGTCGAGAACTTCCGCCCCGGGACGTTGGAGAAGTGGGACCTGGGCTGGGAGGAGCTGAGCGCGGCGAACCCCCGCCTCGTCCTGACCCGCGTCACGGGCTTCGGCCAGTTCGGCCCGTACTCCCGCCGCCCCGGCTTCGGCACCCTCGCGGAGGCCATGAGCGGCTTCGCCGCGATCACCGGCGAACCGGACGGACCGCCGACCCTGCCGCCCTTCGGCCTCGCCGACTCGATCGCGGGTCTCGCCACGGCGTACGCGGTGATGACGGCGCTGGCGGCCCGCGACCGGACGGGCAGGGGCCAGGTGGTGGACATGGCGATCATCGAGCCGATCCTCACGGTCCTGGGCCCGCAGCCGCTCTGGTACGACCAGCTGGGCCACGTCCAGCCCCGCACCGGCAACCGCTCCGCCAACAACGCGCCCCGCAACACCTACCGCACGGCGGACGGCAGTTGGGTCGCCGTCTCCACGTCGGCCCAGTCGATCGCGGAACGCGTGATGCGCCTGGTGGGCCGCCCGGAGCTGATCTCCGAGCCGTGGTTCGCGACGGGCGCGGAGCGCGCGGCCCACGCGGACGTCCTCGACGGAGCGGTCGGCGGCTGGATCGCCCTGCACACCCGCGCGGAGGTGATCGAGGCCTTCGAGAAGGCCGAGGCGGCGGTCGCCCCCATCCAGGACGTACGCGACGTGATGACGGACCCCCAGTACGCGGCCCTGGACACCGTCACCACGGTCGACGACCCGGAGCTCGGCCCGCTGCGCATGCAGAACGTCCTCTTCCGCCTCTCCGAGACCCCCGGCTCGATCGGCTGGGCCGGCCGCCCGCACGGAGCGGACACGGCGGAGGTCCTGACCGAACTGGGCCTGACGGAACGGGAGATCGTGGGCCTGCGCGAGGAGGGCGCACTGTGAAGGACACTCCTCTGACCTGGCTGTACGCGCCCGGCGACCGGCCGTCCGTAGTGGCGAAGGCCCTGCTCGCGGGCGCCGACGTCGTCATCGTCGACCTGGAGGACGCGGTCGGCCCCGACCGCAAGGAGTACGCGCGAGCGGCCACGGCCGAGCTGCTCTCCGAGACTCCCCCGGTCCCGGTCCACGTCCGCGTGAACGCCCTGGACGGCCCGCTGGCCGATGCCGATCTCCGGGCGATCGCGCACCTGCCCGGGCTCTCCGGCCTGCGCCTGCCCAAGGTGACCTGCCCCGCCGACGTCGTCCGCGTCGCGGAGCGGTCGGCCCCGGCGGACGGCGGCGCCCCCGCCCTGCACGCCCTCATCGAGTCGGCCGTCGGCCTGGAGCACGCCTTCGCCATCGCCACCGCGCACCCGGCCCTGCACGGGCTCTCCATCGGCGAGGCGGACCTCCGCTCGGACCTGGGGGTACGTGACGACGCGGGCCTCGACTGGTCCCGTTCGCGCGTGGTGGTGGCCGCACGGGCGGCGGGTCTGGCACCACCCGCGCAGTCCGTCCACGCCGACATCCGTGACACCGCGGGCCTGACGGCGTCCTGCGCGCACGGCCGTGCCCTGGGCTTCCTGGGCCGCGCCGCGATCCACCCCCGCCAGCTCCCGGCCATCGAGCGCGCCTACCTCCCCACCCCGGAGGAGATCGACCACGCCGAGCAGATCGTCAAGGCTTCCACCACGGAGGCGGGCGCGCTGGCCCTCCCGGACGGCACGTTCGTGGACAAGGCCGTGGTGGAGGGCGCGCGGCGGGTCCTGGACCTCGCGCGGCGGTGCCCATAGCGACGGGGCCGCCGGATCGGTGATCCGGCGGCCCCGTCGACGTACGCGGCAGGGAGCGTGTCAGCCCTTCTTGGCCGACTCGGCTCCGGCGCCGTCCTTGTCCGTGCCCTTGTCCCCTGCGTCCCTGGCGGCCCCGGCGGCCCCGGTGTCCGCCGAGTCCTCGGCGTCCTTGGACGGTTCGGCGTCGTCGTCCTTGGAGGAACCCTCCGAGGGCTCCTCGCCGTCGGGCACGGGCTCGACGATCTCCTCGCGCCCCGGACGCTTCTTCGCCGAGAGCACGAAGTACACGACGGCGAGCACGAACACCGCGATCGCGGTCCACACGTTGAGCCGCAGCCCCAGGACGTGGTGGGCGTCGTCCACCCGCATGTACTCGATCCAGCCGCGCCCGGCGCAGTACGAAGCGACGTACAGGGCGAACGCCCGGCCGTGGCCCAGCTTGAAGCGGCGGTCGGCCCAGATGACCAGGAAGCCGACGCCGATGCACCAGAGCGACTCGTAGAGGAACGTCGGGTGGTACGTGCCCGGTACCCGGCCGTCCTCCGCCGACGTGATCTTCAGCGCCCACGGCAGGTCCGTGGCCTTGCCGTAGAGCTCCTGGTTGAACCAGTTGCCCCAGCGGCCGATCGCCTGGGCGAAGGCGATGCCGGGGGCGAGGGCGTCGGCCCAGGCCGGCAGCGGGATGCCGCGCCGGCGACAGCCGATCCAGGCACCGACCGCGCCGAACGCGATCGCGCCCCAGATACCGAGGCCGCCCTCCCAGATCTTGAAGGCGTCCACCCAGTCACGGCCCTCGCTGAAGTACAGCTGGTAGTCCGTGATCACGTGGTAGAGACGCCCGCCGACGAGGCCGAACGGCACGGCCCAGACGGAGATGTCGGCCACGGTGCCTGGGCGGCCCCCGCGAGCGATCCACCGCTTGTTGCCGAGCCAGACGGCGACGAAGACGCCGATGATGATGCAGAACGCGTAGCCGCGCAGCGGAATGGGTCCGAGTTCGACCACACCGCGCGACGGGCTGGGAATGAAGGCAAGGTCCATGGCAGGTCCGACGCTACCGTGCCGGGCGGTGCCCCAGGCAACCAGCCCGGCTACGTCTCCATAACAGGGGTTCATGACAGGGGTTCCCGAGAGGGCCCCGCGAGAGGCCCGATCCCAGGCTCCTAGCCCCTGTTCGCCTCCTCCACCTTCGCCTTCAGCTTCGCCGGGGTCAGCGGATTCTTCTGGTCACCGAAGATGTTCTTGCCGTCGAGGAGCACGCTCGGCGTGCCCTGCAGGCCCGCCTCCTGGAAGGCCTTGTTCGACTTCGTGGCCCAGCTGTCGTGCTTGCCGTCGTTCACGCACTTCTTGAAGGAGTCGGTGACGAGGCCGTCCACCTTGCCCGCGAGCTCGAGCAGCTTGCTGTTCTTGCTGAACGCGTCGTCCGTCTCCGCGGGCTGGTTCGTGAACAGCGCGTCGTGGTACGGCGTGAACTTCCCGGCGTCCTGGGAGCAGGCCGCCGCGTTGGCCGCGCGCAGGGAGCCGCTGCCGCCCATGTTCCCGTCGATGATCGTCGCCAGGTGGTACTCGACCTTGAGCTGGCCCTTGTCGGTGAGCTCGTGGATCGTGCTGCGGTAGGTGTCCTCGAACTGCTTGCAGGCGGGGCAGCGGAAGTCCTCCCAGATGGTGAGGGTGGACTTGGCGCTGTCCTTGCCGACCGGGATCGCGAGCTGATCCTCGCCGGTCGCCCCCTTGGGGACGGACAGCGGGCCCGAGGTGTCCTTGTCGTCACCCGAGTTGGCGGCGACCAGACCCGCCACGGCGGCGAGCGCCAGGACGCCCACGACGGCGGCGCTCACGATCAACACCCTGCGCTGCTTGTCCCGCGACTTCTGCCGCTCTCGCTCTTCCGCCAGCCGGTCGCGGGCCGCGCGCTTTCCCTCACGGTTCTTGTCGCTCACACCCCGCCAACGAACCGGGGAGGCACGAGCATGCCTCCCCGGTCCCAAGTCCACCCGTACGAGTTACGCGTTGCCGCGAACTCCCTGGGCGAGGTCACTCGCGAGCGCGCGGACGGCGGCAAGGCCCGCCGCCTCGTCCTCGGCGTCCAGCATCCGCTGGACGAAGGCGGAGCCGACGATCACGCCGTCGGCGAAGCCCGCGACCTCGGCGGCCTGGCGGGCGTTGGAGACGCCGAGGCCGACGCAGACCGGCAGGTCGGTGGTGGCCTTGGTGCGCCGCACCAGTTCCTGCGCCTGCTCCCCGACGGACTCACGGGTACCCGTGACGCCCATCAGCGACGCCGCGTAGACGAAGCCCGATCCCGCCGCCGTGATGGTGGCGAGCCGCTCGTCCTTGCTGCTCGGCGCGACCACGAAGACCGTGGCGAGGCCGTGCTTCTCGGCGTGCTCCCTCCAGAGCGCCGACTCCTGGACGGGCAGGTCGGGCAGGATGCACCCGGCGCCGCCCGCCTCGGCGAGCTCGGCGGTGAAGCGCTCGACGCCGTAGCGGTCGATCGGGTTCCAGTACGTCATGACGAGCACCGGCTTGCCGGTCGCCTCGTACGCCTCACGCACCGTGCGCATCACGTCGGCGATCTTCAGGCCCGCCTTGAGCGCGATGTCGTCGGCGGTCTGGATGACGGGACCGTCGAGGACCGGGTCGCTGTGCGGCAGACCGACCTCCACGACGTCGGCGCCGCCCTCGAAGACGGCCTTGATGGCCGCGATGCCGCCGTCCACGGTCGGGAACCCGGCCGGGAGGTAGGCGATGAGGGCGGACCGGCCCTCGGACCTGGCCGCGGCGAGAGTCTCGTCCAACAGCTGGATGTTGCCGCTCACTTGGCGTCCCCTTCGATCTCCGCGCCGGTGCCGGCCGCGTCCGCCTCGACGGCGGCGTCCGTGTCGTACAGGCCGAAGTAGCGGGCGGCCGTGTCCATGTCCTTGTCGCCGCGCCCGGACAGGTTGATGATGATCAGCCCGTCCTTGCCCAGCTCCTTGCCGACGTCGAGCGCCCCGGCGAGCGCGTGGGCGCTCTCGATGGCCGGGATGATGCCCTCGGTGCGCGACAGGAGACGCAGGGCCTGCATCGCCGCGTCGTCGGTGACCGCGCGGTACTCGCCGCGGCCGCTGTCCTTGAGGTAGGCGTGCTCGGGGCCGATGCCCGGGTAGTCGAGTCCGGCGGAGATCGAGTAGGGCTCGGTGATCTGCCCTTCCTCGTCCTGGAGGACGTACGACCTGGAGCCGTGCAGGATGCCCGGCTCGCCGGCGGTCAGCGTGGCCGCGTGCTCGCCGGTCCCGATGCCGTGGCCCGCGGGCTCGCACCCGATGAGCCGGACGTCGGCGTCCGGGATGAAGGCGTGGAAGAGGCCGATGGCGTTCGAGCCACCGCCCACGCACGCGACGGCGGCGTCGGGGAGCCGTCCCGCGCGCTCCAGGATCTGGCGCCTGGCCTCCACCCCGATGACGCGGTGGAAGTCGCGCACCATGGCGGGGAAGGGGTGCGGTCCGGCCACGGTCCCGAAGAGGTAGTGCGTGCGGTCCACGTTGGCGACCCAGTCGCGGAACGCCTCGTTGATGGCGTCCTTCAGGGTCCTGCTGCCGGACTTCACGGCGATGACCTCGGCGCCGAGCATGCGCATGCGGGCCACGTTCAGGGCCTGGCGCTCGGTGTCGATCTCGCCCATGTAGATGGTGCATTCGAGGCCGAAGAGCGCGCAGGCGGTGGCAGTGGCGACGCCGTGCTGTCCGGCGCCGGTCTCCGCGATGACGCGGGTCTTGCCCATGCGCTTGGTGAGCAGGGCCTGGCCGAGCACGTTGTTGATCTTGTGCGAGCCGGTGTGGTTCAGGTCCTCGCGCTTGAGGAAGACCCGCGCGCCACCTGCGTGTTCGGCGAACCGGGGCACTTCGGTGAGGCTGCTGGGGCGGCCGGTGTAGTTGACCAGGAGGTCGTCGAGCTCGCGGGCGAACTCGGGGTCGCTCTTGGCCTTGTCGTACTCGACGGCGACCTCGTCCACGGCGGCGACGAGGGCCTCCGGGATGAACTTGCCGCCGAACGCGCCGAAGTAGCCTTCGGCGCTGGGGATGTGACCCTCGGGGTCGGGATGGAAGTACTCGCTGGACATGCCTCTACCTCACGTGGCGTGAATGGGTGATCTGCGATGCGATCGACCCCGCCAGGGGCGCGGGGAACTGCGTGAGCAAGCCCCACCGGGGTGAGGACGGCTACGCGCCGTGAAGGGCAGACGATTCGTCCGGCCGACGCGACGCCGTGGCTGGTCGCGCAGTTCCCCGCGCCCCTGACGGGGCGCTCGGCCATCGCATCCCGTTCACCTGGCCCGGCTCATCGCCGATGACGTACCGCACCCTGCGGCCCCGCACGCGCCGCGCGGGCGCCCGGCAGCCGCGAGGGCGGCAGCCGGGTGCGAGGCGGGCGAAGGCGGTCATCGGGACGGGTCAGCTCCGCCCGTGCCGCAGGGCCGGGTGCGCGCCCGCGGCGACCAGGTCGGAGACCGCGGACTTCGGGTCGCGGCCGGTCACCAGGGACTCGCCGACCAGCACCGCGTCGGCGCCGGCGTTGGCGAACGCGATGAGGTCGTGCGGACCGCGCACACCGGACTCGGCGATCTTGACGACGCTGTCCGGCAGCTCGGGCGCGACGCGCTCGAAGGTGGAGCGGTCGACCTTCAGGGTCTTGAGGTCGCGGTTGTTGACGCCGATGACCTTCGCGCCCGCGTCCACGGCCCGCTCGGCCTCGTCCTCGTCGTGCACCTCGACGATCGGCGTGAGGCCGATCGAATGGGCGCGCTCGATGAGCGACTCCAGGGCGGGCTGCTCCAGGGCGGCCACGATCAGCAGGGCGAGGTCGGCGCCGTACGCCCGCGCCTCCCACAGCTGGTACGAGGTGACGATGAAGTCCTTGCGCAGCACCGGGATGTCGACTTTGGCCCGGACGGCCTCCAGGTCGGCGAGCGAACCGCCGAAGCGGCGCTCCTCGGTGAGCACGGAGATGACGGCGGCGCCGCCCGCCTCGTAGTCGGCGGCGAGTCCCGCGGGGTCGGCGATCGCGGCGAGCGCGCCCTTGGACGGGCTGGAGCGCTTGACCTCGCAGATGACCTTGACGCCGTCGCCGCGCAGCGCGGCGACCCCGTCCTTGGCCGCAGGAGCCTTCGCCGCGCGCTCCTTGAGCTCGTCGAGGCTGACGCGCGCCTGCCGCTCCGCGAGGTCGGCACGGACTCCGTCGATGATCTCGTCGAGCACACTCACGCGAGCGGCCCCCTTCCCAGACGGTGAAGCTTTTGTTTGAACCTCAAGCTGTCGGCTGCCTCATCAGGCATTCCGATGGTCACTGCGATGGTATCCGCAGGAGGGCGAAGGCCCCGCATCCGGTTGACGCCAGTCCCACGTCCTGGACACTCCGCACCGCTGCGGCCTGCGGTTTCGTCGTACGTCAAGGGTGCAGCCATGCCCCGAACGGCAGATTGCGCACGAGGGTGAACACGGCGATCAGCACGCCGATTCCGTACAGCTGTACGGGCCCCAACTCGATCCGCAGCCGTCGTCCGCGCGCCGCGCGGGCCGCCCAGAGGCTCCACACCACAGCGAAGACGCCGTACCCGACGACGGCGAGCGCGTTGGCGCCCAGTGCCGCGGTGAGGTCGCCGTGGACGAAGGCGTGGGCGCTGCGCAGTCCGCCGCAGCCGGGGCAGAACACGCCGGTGAGCTGGAGCAGCGGACAGGTGGGGTAGTGCCCCGGCTCGTTCGGGTCGACCGTCCCGACGTAGGTGAAGGCGGCGATCACCGAGCCGAGCACGCCGACGGGCACGGCCAGCCTGCGCAGTGCGGTGCCGGCGGGTGGTGCCGCGCTCCCGGGTTCAGCGTTCACCCGATGCATTCTGCCCTTCGGCGGTGGCCCGTGCCCGGCAGGGAAACGCGAAAAAGGAGGCCGCCCCGGCACCTGCCGGGACCGCCTCCCACGTGCGTCGGTGGAGCTCAGCCCTCGGAGTGCGCGAGCTGACCCTGCGGCTGCCGCTGGCGCTTCGCCTGGCCGAGGCCCGCGGCGCGCATGACCATGCCCACGACGCCACCGGCGGCGACGATGACCATGCCGGCCCAGAAGCCCAGCGGGTTGGCCATCACCATGAAGGCACCCGATACGCAGAAACCGATGAAGGCGATGATGACACCGGTCCAGGCGGCCGGGGTGTGTCCGTGGCTCGTGCCCGCCATGACTTGCTCCTCGTTGCTGTATGCGTGGTGGTGATGCGTGGGGTGAGCCGAACGCTCACCGCTCCATTGTCCCGTACTCGCGCGCGTGCCGTGAGCGCGGGGTCATGCCTCGCGCGTCGGGTCCTCGCCGCGGTCCAGGGCCTTCCACAGGTCCTCGGGCCGGTTGGGGTCGACCGTGGGCGGCGCCTTGCGCGGACGCGGCGCGCCGTCGCGTTCGTAGCGTCCCGACATCGCGGGCCAGGACCTGCCGTACGTGAGGGCGAGCAGTCCGGCGATCAGGAGCAGCACGCCCGCGCCGGCCGCGGCGTAGGGCCAGGCCGTGTGGCTGAGATCACCGATCGTGGCGGCGGTGTCGCCGGAGGCCTCGGCGGCCTTCTCGTCGAGCGCGCCGCTGTCGTTCGCGGCGAGCAGGGCGGCGGCCACGGTGCCCGCGCCGCTCAGCGCGAGCAGCAGCGAGACCAGCGTCCGGCCGGCCTTGCGGACGGCGAAGACGGCGACGAGCGCGGCGAGCCCCACTATCGCCAGGGCCGCGGGCACGCCCGTGACATCGCTGCCCGTGGCGCTCAGCGGCAGGTCGCCGCCGGCCACCGAAGCGGTGCCGTTGGCCCACGTCTGGCGGGACGCGAGCAGGGCGAGGGCCGCGCCGACTGCGCCGAACAGCAGGGCCACGGCGATGCTGCGTCGGCCGCTGCGCTGGGCCCGGGTCTCGGGCTCTGCGTCGGGCTCGGCGGCGTCGGCGGCCTGGGTGCGGGGCGGTGGTACAGCAGAAGTCACGCCTCCACTATCCCTCACGTCCGTCGGGGCGCCGCAGCCGGTTGGCCGTGTGGACGGCCCGCAGGACCGCCGCCGCCTTGTTGCGGCACTCGGTGTCCTCGGCGACGGGATCGGAGTCGGCGACGACCCCGGCTCCGGCCTGGACGTATGCCGTGCCCTTGCGCAGGAGCGCGGTGCGGATGGCGATGGCGGTGTCGGAGTCGCCGGCGAAGTCGAGATATCCGACACAGCCGCCGTACAGGCCGCGCCGGGAGGGTTCGAGCTCGTCGATGATCTGCATCGCGCGGGGCTTGGGGGCGCCGGAGAGGGTGCCCGCGGGGAAGCAGGCGGTGAGCACGTCGAAGGCGGTGCGTCCCTCGGCGACCCGTCCCGTGACGGTCGACACGATGTGCATGACGTGCGAGTACCGCTCGATGGACATGAAGTCGACGACCTCGACGGAGCCCGGCTCGCAGACGCGCCCCAGGTCGTTGCGGCCCAGGTCGACCAGCATCAGGTGCTCGGCCCGCTCCTTGGGGTCGGCGAGCAGCTCGTCGGCGAGCGCCTGGTCCTCCTGCGGGGTCGCGCCGCGCGGCCGGGTGCCCGCGATGGGGTGCACCATGGCGCGCCCGTCCTCGACCTTGACGAGGGCCTCGGGCGACGAGCCGACGACGTCGAACCCGTCGAAGCGGAAGAGGTACATGTACGGCGAGGGGTTGGTGGCCCGCAGCACGCGGTAGACGTCCAACGCGCTGGCGTCACAAGGGGTTTCGAAGCGCTGCGAGGGCACGACCTGGAAGGCCTCGCCCGCGCGGATGCGCTCCTTGATGTCCTCGACGGCCTCTTGGTACTGCTCGCCGCCCCACAGCGCGGTGTACGCCGGGAGCTCGGACGGCGGGAGGGCGGCCGGGGGCTGCGAGACGGCCCGCGACAGGTCGGCCTCCATGGCGTCGAGCCGGGCCACCGCGTCGGCGTACGCCTCGTCGACGCCCGTCTGAAGGTCGTTGTGGTTGATCGCGTTGGCGATCAGGAGCACCGAGCCGTCCCAGTGGTCGAGTACGGCGAGATCGCTGGTGAGCAGCATGGTCAGCTCGGGCAGCTGGAGGTCGTCGCGCTCACCGGGGCCGATCTTCTCCAGGCGCCGCACGATGTCGTAGCCGAGGTATCCGACCATCCCGCCGGTGAAGGGCGGCATCCCGGACGCCAGGTCGCGCGGCGTGTGCAGGGCCTCGACGGTGGCACGCAGGGCGTCGAGCGGGTCACCGGAAGTGGGGACGCCGACGGGCGGGGTGCCCAGCCAGTGGGCGTCGCCGTCGCGGGTGGTCAGGGTGGCGGCGCTGCGGACGCCGACGAAGGAGTAGCGAGACCAAGAGCGGCCGTTCTCCGCGGACTCCAGGAGGAACGTGCCGGTCCGCTCTGCGGCCAGCTTGCGGTAGAGCCCGACCGGAGTGTCGCCGTCCGCGAGGAGCCTGCGGCTGACGGGGATCACTCGGCGGTCGCTCGCGAGCTTGCGGAAGGTCTCGAGATCCATGGGAGGAGCTTACGGCCGTGCGGGTGGCCGCCGGTGTTTCTGGCCGACAGGTGGAACACCGGCCACTAGAACGGGACGATGACCAACCGCCGTACGCTGCCCGCCCTCGCCCTCCTCCTCGCGTCGACCGCGTTCGCGGCCGCCGCACCCGAGCCCGTGGTGTGGCCCGCCCCCAAGGACGTACCCGAGAGGGTGCGGGCCGCGGGCCTGACGATGCTCGACTCCGAGGCGATGGACATGCACATCCACACCACCCTGAAGGTGTTCTCCGGCCGCAGTCCCGTCACGGTCCCCGCGGACATCGGCATCGACCGCTCGGGCCCCAGGCCCCGCTACAGCCCGCTGCACACGCACGACACGACGGGCACCCTGCACGTGGAGTCGGAGGAGTGGCGGGACTTCACCCTGGGTCAGTTCATGACCGAGTGGGGCGTGAGCGGCGTACGGGAGAAGTGCCGCGCCGATGTCGCCGGGCGCGCCTGGGCCGGCGATCCGTCCCGCATCGTGCTGCGGGACGGCGAGACGATCACTCTCCGATGCCGGTGAAGGACACCGTGAGGGAGTCGGAGTCGAAGCACGTGCGGGTGCCCGTGTGACAGGCGGCGCCGATCTGGTCGACCTGGACCAGGACGGTGTCCGCGTCGCAGTCCAGGGCCACGGACTTCACGTACTGGAAGTGCCCGGACGTGTCGCCCTTGACCCAGTACTCCTGGCGGCTGCGCGACCAGTACGTGCAGCGGCCCGTGGTGAGCGTGCGGTGCAGCGCCTCGTCGTCCATCCAGCCGAGCATCAGCACCTCGCCGGTGTCGTACTGCTGGGCGACGGCGGGGACGAGTCCGTCCGCGCCGCGCTTGAGGCGGGCGGCGATCTCGGGGTCGAGGCTGCTGGGCGGGGGCGTGGCGGTCATGGCCCCATTGTGCCGCGCCCTCGGCGCCCCGCCGGGCCACGTCCACTGGGCGGACCCCGTACCGAGTCGTAGGCTGGGTGGCATGTCGACCCATGCCAAGCGTGAACGACTTCTCCTCGCCGACCTGTTGGAGGCCGAGGGTCCCGATGCCCCCACCCTCTGTGAGGGCTGGAACACCCGTGATCTCGCGGCCCATGTGGTGGTCCGCGAGCGCCGCGCGGACGCCGCGGGCGGGCTGCTGATCAAACAGCTGGCCTCGCGCCTGGAACGGGTGCAGGCCGAGTTCGCCGCGAAACCGTACGAGGAACTGATCCAGTTGATCAGGACCGGCCCGCCGCGCTTCTCCCCCTTCTCCCTCAAGCAGATCGACGAGGCGTCGAACGCCGTAGAGTTCTACGTCCACACCGAGGACGTGCGCCGCGCCCGGCCCGGCTGGACGCCGCGCGAGCTCGACCCGGTCTTCGCGGACGCCCTGTGGTCCCGCCTGGAGAAGATGGCCCGCCTGGTGGGCCGCAAGGCTCCGGTGGGCGTGGTCCTGCGGCGCCCGGACGGCCAGACGGCGGTGGCGCACCGCGGCACTCCCGTGGTGACGGTGACCGGAGAGCCGTCCGAGCTGCTGATGTTCGTGCACGGACGGCAGGACGCGGCCGACGTCGAGCTGGACGGGGACAAGGACGCGATCGCCCGACTGCACGAGACGAAGCAACTGGGCATCTGATGATCAAGATCGCCATGACCGGCGTGTACGTCGACGACGTGGCCAGAGCCCACGCCTTCTACACGGACGTACTCGGCTTCGAGACCCGCCACCACGTGGACATGGTGGGCGGGCAGGTGTTCGTCACCGTGGGGGCGGCGGGCGGTCAGGGCGATGTGGAACTGCTCCTCGAACCGGGCGAGGGCCCCATCGCGGAGCCCTACCGCAAGGCGCTGCACGAGGCGGGAATCCCGTGCATCGTCTTCGGGGTCGACGACGTACGGGCCGAGCACGAGCGGCTGCGGGGCCTCGGGGTGCGGTTCGCCCAGGGGCCGGAGGAGCAGGGGCCGGTGATCACCGCGGTGCTTGACGACACGGTGGGGAATCTGGTGCAGCTGATGGAGACCAAGGCGTAGGCCTCCCCCGGCTCCGTTGCCCGGCCGTGTGTCATGGCCGGGGCGGGGCGGTCACGGCCGGGGTGGTCGGCAGCTCGGCCGCACGAAGCCCTCGCGAGCCCAGCCCGTAGAGACCGGCGAGCGCGCAGGTCGCCGCGCTGGCGGTGAACACGGGGGCCGTCCCCCAGACGCCCACGGCCCATCCCGTCAGGGGGTACGTCAGCGGCGCCACGCCCAGGCTGACGAGGCCGGCGACCGCGGTGACCCGGCCGATGTACGCGGGGTCCGACTCGGTCTGCACCAGCGCCGAGGACAGGGCACCGGTGAGTCCCACCAGGAGACCGACCAGGAGCGCCACCCCGGCCGCGACCGGCAGGCTCGGCAGATAAGCCACGGCGGCGATCCCCGCGGCCCCCACGGCACACGTCCCGGACAGCACGAGGCCCGCCCGCGGCAGCCTCCCCCGCACGGTCAGCAGCAGCGCCGACACCCCTGCCCCCAGACCGAACCCGGCGAGCACCACGCCCATGCCCGACGCACCCCAGCCGCGCTCGTCGGCCAGCATGGTGAGCCCGATGTTCAGGGGTCCGACGAAGCCGAGATCCCCCAGGGCGACGACCACCATCAGCGGGGCCAGGACGCGGTGGCGCCGGATGTACCGGAGCCCGTCGCCCAGTTCGCTCCACGCGGTCCTGCCGCCCTGCGCCGTCTCCTCGGCGGGCAGCTCGGCCATGCGGACGGACACCAGCAGCGGCAGCGACACCGCGAAGAGCAGCCCGGCGACGCCGAAGGCCGTGGCCGCCCCGCCGAGTGCCACGCCGAGGCCGCCGAGCGGCGCCCCCACCACGTTGGCGAGCCGGATCACCAGGCCCCGCATGCCCTGCACGCGCGCCAGCTGGTGCCGCACGGTGATGCGTGCGGGCAGCGCGCCCACGGCAGGCATGAACAGCGCGTCGACCACACCGAAGACGAACCCGAGCGCGGCGAGCAGCCACACCCCGGGGCTCGTCCCGATGAGCGCCCCCGCCACCGCGAACACCGCGACGCACCGGACCGCGTCGCTGCCGATGACGACCTTGCGCGGCCCGAACCGGTCGGCGACGACCCCGCCGCCCAGCATCAGGAGCGCACGCGGCACGGCGCTGACGGCCATGACCACGCCCGCCTGCGCAGGGCTTCCGGACTGGAGGGCGGCCCAGGAGAGCGCGAGGTAGTAGACGTTGTCGCCGACCGCGGACGCGCTGTACGCGCCGAGCCAGCGCAGGACGTTGGCGTCCCGGTACGCGGGCTTCTCGGGGGCGGGGACGGGAGCCGTACGTATGCCGGTGGTGGTCATGGCGCCGCCCTCTCAGATCCGGAACGGGAAACTGGCCAGATGCACCGCGACGTTCTCGCGCCCCTCGGTGTCGCCCGCCGCCTCGGCGGCCTTGCCCTGCTCCTCGTACGTCTTGACCAGGGCGTGGATCTCGGCGTTGAGCCGGGTGAGTTCGGCGGGGTTGAGGCGGGCGAGGAAGTCCGACTGGTCCGCCGCCGTGCGCCACTCGGCGCCCCAGGCCGCCTGCTGGTCCAGATAGGTGTTGTACTGCTCCTCCCGCTGGGCGATCAGAGCGCGGACGACGGCCGTGTGCGTGGCCGCCCCCTCCGGCGTGTCCTTGAAGTCCTCGTGCCGGAAGCTCAGGGTGTCCTGCGCCGCCTGCCACCATCGCTCCCGCGCGTCCCCGCTCTGCACCTCCGCCTCCACGATCAGGCCGTGCTCCGCCAGCTTGCGGAGGTGGTAGCTGACCAGTGAGACGGCCTCGTCGACCTGCGAGGCGAGTTGGGACGCGGTCGACGGGCCCGCCACCCGCAGCGTGCCGTAGACCTTCAGACGCAGCGGATGCCCGAAGGCCTTGAGCGTGCCGACGTCGGTGATGCGGCGGGACTCTTCACGCTTGGGCTTGGGATTGGGCTCGGGCTGCTTGTCGTTCATGGCTTCACCGTAGATAGAAAAGAAAACTTGCGCAATATAAATTGCGCAAGTTTCCCTTCCTATCTGGGCGACGCAAAGCCCTGGCCACCCAGTGACCAGGGCTTGTGCGAGGAACCGCTCAGCGGACCGGGTTGCCCGCCTCCCGCAGGGCGTCCTTCACCTCGCCGATCCGCAGATCACCGAAGTGGAAGACCGACGCGGCGAGCACCGCGTCCGCGCCCGCCGCGATCGCGGGCGGGAAGTGTTCCAGGCGGCCCGCGCCGCCGGACGCGATCACCGGGACGGTGACGTGACGGCGTACCGCCGCGATCATCTCGATGTCGTAGCCGTCCTTCGTGCCGTCCGCGTCCATCGAGTTGAGCAGGATCTCGCCCGCGCCCAACTCGGCGGCCTGGTGCGCCCATTCGACGGCGTCGATCCCGGCGGACTTGCGGCCGCCGTGGGTGGTGACCTCGAAGCTCCCGGACGGAGTGCGCCTCGCGTCCACCGAGAGGACGAGCACCTGGCGCCCGAACCGCTCCGCGATCTCGCGGATCAGCTCCGGGCGGGCGATGGCGGCCGTGTTCACGCCCACCTTGTCCGCGCCCGCGCGCAGCAGCTTGTCGACGTCCTCGGCGGTGCGGACGCCGCCGCCCACCGTGAGCGGGATGAAGACCTGCTCGGCGGTGCGGCGGACCACGTCGTACGTCGTCTCGCGGTTGCCGGAGGACGCGGTGATGTCCAGGAAGGTGAGCTCGTCGGCGCCCTCGGCGTCGTACACCTTGGCCATCTCGACGGGGTCGCCCGCGTCGCGCAGGTTCTGGAAGTTGACGCCCTTGACGACGCGGCCGTTGTCCACGTCCAGGCAGGGGATCACGCGTACGGAGAGGGTCATGCCGTCACCCCTGCCCGCGGGCCGTACGCCTCGACCTCGACCTCGACGACCAGGCTCGGGTCGATGAAGCCGGAGACGATGAGCATCGACGCGGCGGGGCGGACGTCGTCGAAGAGCTCCTTGTGGGCCCGGCCCACCTCCTCCACGTCCCGCGCGTGCGTCAGGTACATACGGGTGCGTACGACGTGCTCGCGGCCCAGGCCCAGCTTCTTCAGCGCCTCGATGGCCACGTGGAAGGCGTTGGCCGCCTGCTCGTAGGGGGTTCCGGCGTCTATCACGCCGTCCACCACCGACGTGCAGCCCGACACCAGGACAAGGCCGTTGGGCAGCTCGACGGCGCGGGAGTAGCCGATCGCCTCCTCCCACGGTCCGCCCGAGCTCACCCTGCGGACGACGTCACTCATGACGACGCCACCGCCGCGAGGGCCTCTTCGAGCGTGAAGGCCTTCGCGTACAGCGCCTTGCCGACGATGGCGCCCTCGACGCCCTGCGGGACGAGCTCGGCGATCGCGCGCAGGTCGTCCAGGGACGAGACGCCGCCGGAGGCCACCACCGGGCGGTCCGTGGCCGCGCAGACGTTGCGCAGGAGCTCCAGGTTCGGGCCCTGGAGCGTGCCGTCCTTGGCGATGTCGGTGACGACGTAGCGGGCGCAGCCCTCGGAGTCGAGGCGCTCAAGGGTTTCGTAGAGGTCGCCGCCGTCGCGGGTCCAGCCGCGGCCGCGCAGGGTCGTGCCGCGCACGTCCAGGCCCACCGCGATCTTGTCGCCGTGCTCGGCGATGACCTTGGCGACCCACTCCGGGGTCTCCAGGGCGGCGGTGCCCAGGTTCACGCGGGTGCAGCCGGTGGCCAGGGCCGCGGCGAGCGTGTCGTCGTCGCGGATGCCGCCGGACAGCTCGACCTTGATGTCCATGGCGCCCGCTACCTCGGCGATCAGCGCGCGGTTGTCGCCGGTGCCGAACGCGGCGTCCAGGTCGACCAGGTGCAGCCACTCGGCGCCCGACCGCTGCCAGGAGAGGGCGGCCTCCAGCGGGGAGCCGTAGGAGGTCTCCGATCCGGACTCGCCGTGGACGAGGCGCACGGCCTGGCCGTCGCGGACGTCGACGGCGGGAAGGAGTTCGAGCTTGCTCACAGAGATCCCTGACATTCCTAGAGGGTTCCGATCCAGTTGGTGAGGAGCTGGGCGCCGGCGTCGCCGGACTTCTCGGGGTGGAACTGCGTGGCCCACAGCGCGCCGTTCTCGACGGCGGCCACGAAGGGCTCGCCGTGCGTGGTCCAGGCGACCTTCGGGGCGCGGAAGGCGGGGTTGCCCGCCTCGAAGTCCCAGTGGTGCACGGCGTACGAGTGCACGAAGTAGTAGCGGGCGTCGGCGTCCAGGCCCGCGAACAGCTGCGAGCCCTCGGGCGCCTGGACCGTGTTCCAGCCCATGTGCGGGACGATGTCGGCCTTGAGCGGCTCGACGGTGCCGGGCCACTCGTCGAGGCCCTCGGCCTCCACGTCGTGCTCGATGCCGCGCGCGAAGAGGATCTGCATGCCCACGCAGATGCCCATCACGGGGCGGCCGCCCGCGAGCCTGCGGCCCACGATCCAGTCGCCGCGCGCCTCCTTGAGCCCCTGCATGCAGGCGGCGAAGGCGCCGACACCGGGGACGAGGAGACCGTCGGCGTTCATGGCCGTGTCGTAGTCACGGGTTATCTCGACCTCCGCGCCCGCGCGCGCGAGGGCGCGCTCGGCGGAACGGACGTTCCCGAAGCCGTAGTCGAAGACGACGACCTTCTTGGGAGCGGTCATACGTGGATCAGCTCCCCTCAGTTCCAGTAGTCGAGCCGCATGACGCCCGCGACGATGCACATGGCCGCGCCGATGGAGAGCAGCGTGATCAGGCTCTTGGGCATCCCCTGCTTGACGAAGGAGATGATGCCGCCGACCAGGAAGAGACCGACGACGATCAGGATGGTGTTGAGACCGGTCATGGCTTTACAGCGCGCCCTTCGTGGAGGGGAGGATCCCGGCGGCACGCGGGTCGCGCTCGGACGCGTAGCGCAGCGCGCGGGCGAGGGCCTTGAACTGGCACTCCACGATGTGGTGGGCGTTGCGGCCGTAGGGCACGTGCACGTGCAGGGCGATCTGGGCCTGCGCGACGAAGGACTCCAGGATGTGCCGGGTCATCGTCGTGTCGTACGTGCCGATCATCGGCGCCATGGTCTCGGGCTCGGTGTGCACGAGGTAGGGGCGGCCGCTGAGGTCGACGGTCACCTGGGCGAGCGACTCGTCCAGCGGGACCGTGCAGTTGCCGAAGCGGTAGATGCCCACCTTGTCGCCGAGCGCCTGCTTGAAGGCGGCGCCCAGGGCGAGGGCGGTGTCCTCGATGGTGTGGTGCGTGTCGATGTGCAGGTCGCCCTCGGTCTTGACCGTGAGGTCGAAGAGGCCGTGGCGGCCGAGCTGGTCGAGCATGTGGTCGTAGAAGCCGACACCCGTCGACACCTCGACCTTGCCGGTGCCGTCGAGATCGATCTCGACGAGGACCGACGTCTCCTTGGTGGTGCGTTCGACCCGTCCAACGCGGCTCATGCCTGCTGCTCCTTCTTCAGTTCGCGTACCGCATCGAGGAACGCGTCGTTCTCTTCGGGGGTTCCTGCGCTGACGCGCAGCCAGCCCGGTACTCCGTTGTCCCGGACCAGGACGCCCCGGTCGAGGATCCGCTGCCAGACCGTGTGGGAATCTTCGAATCGCCCGAACTGCACGAAGTTGGCGTCGGAGTCGGTCACTTCATAGCCGATCGCACGCAGCTCGCCCACCAGGCGGTCGCGCTCCCGCTTCAGCTGCTCGACGTACTTCAGGAGCGTGTCGGTGTGCTCCAGGGCGGCGAGCGCGGTGGCCTGCGTGACGGCCGACAGGTGGTACGGCAGGCGTACGAGCTGTACGGCGTCGACGACCGCCGGGTCGGCCGCGAGGTAGCCCAGGCGCAGCCCGGCCGCTCCGAAGGCCTTCGACATGGTGCGGGAGATCACGAGGTTCGGCCGTCCCGCGAGCAGCGGGAGCAGCGAGTCGCCGTGGCTGAACTCGACGTACGCCTCGTCCACGACCACCATCGACGGCTTGGCGGCCTGCGCGGCTTCGTAGAGCGCGAGGACCGTGTCGCCGGAGACGGCGTTGCCCGTGGGGTTGTTGGGCGTGGTGATGAAGACGACGTCGGGCCGGTTCTCGGCGATGGTCTTCGCCGCCGCCTCGACGTCGATCGTGAAGTCGTCGCCGCGGGGGCCGGAGATCCAGCCCGTGCCGGTGCCGCGCGCGATGAGCCCGTGCATCGAGTACGAGGGCTCGAAGCCGATGGCGGTGCGGCCGGGCCCCCCGAAGGTCTGCAGGAGCTGCTGGATGACTTCGTTCGAGCCGTTGGCCGCCCAGACGTTCGCCAGGGTGACCTCGTGGCCGCCGGTGTCCGTGAGGTAGCGCGCGAGCTCGGTGCGCAGCTCGACCGCGTCGCGGTCGGGGTAGCGGTTGAGGTCGCGGGCCGCATCGCGGACGCGCTCGGCGATGCGCTCGACGAGGGCGTCGGGGAGCGGGTAGGGGTTCTCGTTCGTGTTCAGTCGTACGGGTACGTCGAGCTGGGGCGCGCCGTAGGGGGACTTGCCGCGCAGCTCGTCGCGTACCGGAAGGTCGTCGATGTGGGTCACTTGGTCTCCGGCACCTTCCATCCGAACCGGGCCTTGATCGCCGCGCCGTGCGCCGGCAGGTCCTCGGCCTCGGCGAGCGTCACCACGTGGCGGGCCACGTCGGCGAGCGCGTCACGCGTGTAGTCGACGATGTGGATGCCGCGCAGGAAGGACTGGACGCTGAGCCCCGAGGAGTGGCAGGCGCAGCCGCCCGTCGGCAGGACGTGGTTGGACCCGGCGCAGTAGTCGCCGAGCGAGACGGGCGCCCACGGTCCGACGAAGATCGCGCCCGCGTTCGTCACGCGCTCCGCGACGGCGGCGGCGTCCGCGGTCTGGATCTCCAGGTGCTCGGCGCCGTACGCGTTCACGACGCGCAGGCCCTCCTCCAGGCCGTCGACCAGGACGATCGCGGACTGCCTGCCCTCCAGGGCGGGGACGATCCGGTCCTCGACGTGCTTGGTCGCCGCGACCTGCGGCTCCAGCTCCTTGGCGACCGCGTCGGCCAGGGCCACGGAGTCGGTGACCAGGACGGCTGCCGCGAGCGGGTCGTGCTCGGCCTGGCTGATCAGGTCGGACGCCACGTGCACGGCGTCGGCCGTGTCGTCGGCGAGGACCGCGATCTCGGTCGGGCCCGCCTCGGTGTCGATGCCGATGCGTCCGGTGAAGTAGCGCTTGGCGGCGGCGACCCAGATGTTGCCGGGTCCGGTGACCATGTCGGCGGGTGCGCAGGTCTCGGTGCCGTACGCGAACATGGCGACGGCCTGGGCGCCGCCCACGGCGTACACCTCGTCGATGCCCAGGAGCGCGCAGGCGGCGAGGATCGTCGGGTGCGGGAGGCCGCCGAAGTCCTTCTGCGGCGGGGACGCGAGCGCCATCGACTCGACGCCCGCCTCCTGCGCCGGGACGGCGTTCATGATCACGGAGGACGGGTACACGGAGCGGCCGCCCGGGGCGTACAGCCCCACGCGCTCGACCGGCACCCACTTCTCGGTGACCGTGCCGCCGGGCACGACCTGCGTGGTGTGCGGGGCGCGGCGCTGCTCGCGGTGGACGATGCGGGCCCGCCGGATCGACTCCTCGAGCGCCTCGCGCACGAGTGGGTCGAGGCCGGTCAGGGCCTCGGCGATGGCGCTCGCGGGGACGCGGATCCGCGTCAGGCCCACCCCGTCGAACCTCTCCGCGTAGTCGATCAGCGCCGCGTCGCCACGATGATGCACGTCCTCGCAGATGGGCCGCACCTTCTCCAGGGCGGCCGCGACGTCGAAGTCGGCACGGGGCAGCAGGGCGCGCAGGGCGGGGCCCTCGGGGAGGGCGTCGCCGCGCAGATCGATTCGGGAGATCACAGGGCCAATTCTCGCAGACCCTGATTGCGGGTCGAACGCCGTATCACTGGCTGATATAGATCCCGGAAGACACCGTTCACCACTAGCGTTCAGGCCGTCACGGAACGGGCATGAAACAGGTGTACGAGACACGGGCGCATCGCGGCACGGGATCGCAGTACGGGGAGGACAACAGCAGTGGTCGACGACACCGGCATCGGGGACCCGCCGGACGGACTGACTGCCGCCGAGATCGGCATGTGGCAGGCCTTCCGCAACGGCAGCGTCTACGACCTCCGGTCGGGGGACGCGATGGCGGACGATCCGCACGGCGGCCACCCCTGGGGTCCCGAGCGCAGCGTGCGCGCCCGCATCGTGTGCTGGCTGCTGCTCGAAGGGCCGCCCGCGCTCTCCGGCCGGGTCTCGTCGCTGAAGCTCTCGGGCCTCCAGATCACGGACGTGCTCGATCTCGCGGGCGGCGAGATCCTGCCCTACGCCGAGCTGAAGCACTGCCGCTTCGAGAAGGAAGTCCTCGTCCCCGAGGCCAAGTTCACCACCCTGCGCCTGGTCAACTGCTCGATCCCGCGCGTGGAGGCGGCCCGCGTGCACACGGAGGGCGACCTGCATCTGCCGCGCTGCCGGATCCACAACGGCATGCGGCTCACGGACGCCCAGATCGGCACCGACCTGCTGATCAACCAGGCCGTGATCTACCGCGACCGGCGCGGCAACTCGATCATGGGCGACGGCCTCTCGGTCGGCCAGGACCTGCAGGCCGAGATGATGGAGTCGCACGGCCAGCTGAGCCTGCGCGGCGCGAAGGTCGGCGTCTCCTTCAGCCTGCGCGGCAGCAAGCTCGCCAACCCCTACGGCCAGCGGGCGCTCAACGCCCCGCAGATGACCGTGGAGCGCACGCTCTACATGACGCCCGCCGCGCTCGGCGATCCCCCCATGACCAGCGGCACCACTCCCCCGCGCGGCACCCGCGTCCAGCGCTTCGAGTGCCAGGGCGGCATAAGGCTCGACGACGGGCGCTTCGGCGACGCCGTGGACCTGGCCCAGGCCCGCTTCACCCTGGAGAACGACCAGGAGGTGTCGCTGCGCCGCGTCCAGACCCCCGAGCTGCGCTTCCTCGGCGAGGCCCCGCAGCGCGGCAAGATCATTCTGTCCGGCGCCAAGGTCGTCAACCTCATCGACAAGTCGACCAGCTGGCCGGGGCCCGGCGGCCTCCAGATGGGCGGCTTCAGCTACGAGAACCTCGTCCCGCAGGGCAGCTTCCCGCTCTCCCGGCGGCTGGCCTGGGTGGCGGCGGCGACCGCCGAGTACAACCCCGAGCCGTACGAGAAGCTGGCCACCGTCCTGCGCAACGGCGGCGAGGACGCCGACGCCCGCGAGGTCCTGCTGGCCAAGCAGCGCCGCCGCCGCGAGACCCTGCCGCTCGCGGCCAAGCTCTGGGGCTTCGCCCAGGACTGGACGGTGGCCTACGGCTACCGGCCGGGCCGGGCCGCCCTGTGGATGGCGGTGCTCTGGGCGGTGAGCGCGGTGGCCTTCACGCGCGCCGACCACCCGGCGATCAAACCGGGCGAGCACCCGAACTGGAACCCCGCGCTCTTCTCCCTCGACCTGCTGCTCCCGGTCATCAACCTCGGCCAGGACAGCTACTGGCAGCTGCGCGGCGGCTGGCAGTGGTTCGCGGCGATCCTGATCCTGCTCGGCTGGGTGCTCGCGACGACGGTGGCGGCGGGGGCGACGAGGCTGCTGCGGAGGAACTGACGGGGCCGGGACGGCTCCGGGGGCGGTCGAAAAGCCGCAGGGAGCCGCAGGGAGCCGGCGAAAGCCGAGGGAAGCCGACGGGAGCCGCAGGGCAGCTGACGGGCGGCCAGATATTTTGCCTTCCCTTGACCATCGGGCAGGCAACCTGACGACCGATGCAAAAGCTTCACCGGCCACCCCCTGGTACTGCCCCGACCTGCGGTTTTCAATACCCACACGATGGCACTCCTGCGCGCCCTGATCCGCACCGCACGAATGGTCAGGAACACCCCCCTCCTGGCCGCCGACCTGACCCCCGACGACGAGGTGCTCCTCGACGCACCCGACGACCGGCTCGGCCCCGCCCTGGTCGCCGCGGGCCGGGGCGACTACGACCCCGCGGCCAAGCTCCTCGCGATGACCCGCGAGGGCAACGAATGGGAGAACCGCGACCGCTACACCACGCGCCTCGCCACCTTCGCCCGCTCCCGCCCGGAGTGGTTCGACGCCTGGCAGTGCGCCGCGCCGCACGACCCGGACGCGCTGCTCGTCAAGGCCGAGCTCGCGGTCGTCCGCGGCTGGGAGTCGCCCGCCCACGCCGAGCTGCTGCGCGAGAGCGCGCCGCTGCTCGTCGCGGCCGCCGAGGCAGACCCGCGCGACCCCGTCCCGTGGCGCATCGCCCTGGACCACGCGCGCGGCACCCATGCCCCGCACACGGTCTTCGACGAGATCTGGGCCGAGGCGGTGCACCGCTCCTCGCACCACTACGGCTGCCACACCTCGGCGCTCCAGTACCTGTCGGCCGCCTGGTACGGCTCGCACCGCCAGTGCTTCGACTTCGCCGAGCGCGCGGCCCGGGACGCGCTGCCCGGCTCGCTGATCCAGGCGCTGCCCGCGCGGGCCGCGCTCGCCTACCTCACCAGCGCGTCGGGGAGCGTGCCGCGCGAGCGCCTGGACGCCGCCGCGGACCTCGGGATCGCCGTCTCCCACGAGTACGACGCCGGGGACCCCTGGCCCGCGGAGGTGCGCAACCTCCTCACCTACGTCCTCGTACGCCTGGAGCGGTGGACCGACGCCCTCGAACAGGTGCGCCTCATCGGGCCGCACGCGACATCCTTCCCCTGGGACCGGATGGCCGACGATCCACTGGGCCAGTTCCTCGAACTGCGCGACGGCATCCGCATCGAGGTGGCCTCCGAGACCCCGCTGCGCACCGGTGGCGGACGTCCCCGCTCCGGCGACCATTAGGCTTGAGGCTCGTGACCACCGTCCGGCTTCCGCTCTTCCCGCTCAACTCGGTGCTGTTCCCGGGACTCGTGCTCCCGCTGAACGTGTTCGAGGAGCGTTATCGCGCCATGATGCGCGACCTGCTCAAGACTCCCGAAGAGGAGCAGCGCCTCTTCGCGGTCGTCGCGATCCGTGACGGGCTCGAGGTGGCGCCGAGCGCCCCGGGCCTGCCCGACCCCACCGCCCAGCCCGAACAGGGGCCGACCGCCGGCTTCGGCGACGACCCGCTCAAGGCCTTCCACGCGGTGGGCTGCGTGGCGGACGCGGCGACGATCAGGGAGCGCGCCGACGGCGGCTTCGAGGTCCTCGCCACCGGCACCTCGCGCGTGCGCCTGCACTCGGTCGACGCGTCGGGCGCCTTCTTGACCGCCGAGGTCGAAGAGCTGCCCGAGGAGCCGGGCGAGGAGGCCGGCGCGCTGGCGGCGGGCGTGCTGCGGGCGTTCCGCGCCTACCAGAAGCGGCTCGCCGGGGCGCGCGAGCGGTCCCTCTCCACGGGCGCCGACCTGCCGGACGACCCGTCCGTGGTGTCGTATCTGGTCGCCGCCGCTGCCGTCCTCGACACCCCCACCAAGCAGCGGCTCCTGGAGGCGCCGGACACGGCCTCGCGCCTGCACGAGGAGCTGAAACTCCTTCGCGCCGAGACCGCGATCATCCGTAATCTGCCGTCGTTGCCCGCGACGGACCTCACGCGCGGCACCACGAGCCTCAACTGAACGAGCCGCAACTGACGTAAGGCGCGAGCGCTTTGGCGAAGAAGCAGAAGAAGCAGTCGGGCACGGGCGGCACCCCCGCGACGGTCGCCCTCACCGCGGCGGGCGCCGACTACACGGTGCACGCCTACGAACACGACCCCGCGCACCCCTCGTACGGCGAGGAGGCGGCGCAGGCCATGGGCGTCTCCCCCGACCGGGTCTTCAAGACCCTGGTGGCGGAGGTCGACGGCGAGCTGACGGTGGCCGTGGTCCCCGTGGCGGGCACCTTGAACCTCAAGGCCCTGGCCACGGCGGTCTCCGGCAAGCGCGCGGTGATGGCGGACCCCGCGGCCGCCGAGCGCACCACGGGGTACGTGCGGGGCGGCATCTCGCCGCTCGGCCAGCGCAAGAAGCTCCGCACGGTCCTGGACGACTCGGCCTCCGCGCACGCCACGATCTGTGTCTCCGCGGGCCGCAGGGGCCTGGAAGTGGAGCTGGCACCCGGCGACCTCGCCCGTCTCACCGGCGCGGTACTGGCACCGATCGGGCGTGAATAGGCCCTCGACGGGGGCCCCGGGCTCGACTAGTACCACCCTCATGTCGAAGAAGACGCGCAAGAGGAAGTGGCGGGTGCGCAAGGGCAAGGCGAACCACGGGAGGCGCCCCGCCTGACGTCAGCTCAGCTGCCGTCGGCCCGTCCGGGGTCTCCGTAGGGCAGGGGATACGGCTCGGGGTCGCGCGGCCCGAAGAGCGCGGTGAGACCGAGGTGGACCAGCAGGGCCGCCACGGGCCAGGCCAGCAGCGCGCCCTTGGCCTTGAGCTCCAGGGGCGCGTCGAACACGACGCCCTTGCCCACCGCCTTCGCGTGGGCGACGACATCGGTCTCCGGCCCCAGGAAGATCCCGAGCCGCCAGCCGAGCACCGCGCCGAGCAGCCCGCCGGCCGTGAGGCCGACCACGAGCGGAATCCCGCCGCGCTTGCGCAGCAGGAACACGACGGCGCCGCTCACCGCGCCGAAGGCGAGCGCGAGCAGGGTGAACGTTCCGTCGACCCCGATCGCCTGCTCTCCCTCGGTGTCCTTGAGGTACACCGCGTCGCTGTCGGTCACCAGCGGGACCCGTGGCGCCAGCCACAACCACAGGAGGCCGAGCAGTACGCCACAGACAGCGACCGCGACCATGATCACAGCGGCCTGCCGCACTTCGGTCTTCATGCCGGGACCGTCCTCCTCGTGCGCCGACAGGGGAACGGCTCCGGACGGCTCAGCGGCTTGCTGCCAGGGGTCGTGCGGGGGCTGGTCACGGGGCGGCTGGGAGGGCGTCAGCGGTGCAGTCACCCCAACATGGTGCCAGTCCTGCCTGAGGACCGCGTCACCGCACAGCCGCTCGGCGGTAGGCCCAGGTGGCGATCGCCAGCGAGGCGACGCCGACCCCCGCGCAGACCGCGAGATCCAGCGCGACGGCGGCCCAGTCGGGATGCGGTCCGAAGGTGCGGGCGAACGCCTCGACCCCGTACGTCGAGGGCAGCAGGTCACGGGCGTACTGCAGGAAGCCGGGCATCCGCTCGGCCGGAAGCACACCGAGGAGCAGCGCCGCCGACATGCCCAACTGTCCGAGCAGCGTGGCCAGTTCGGGCCGGGGCGCGAGCAGTCCGAGGGCGGCGCCGAGACCGGCGAGCGCGGCACCGGCCAGCGGGATCACCGCGGCGAGCACCCACAGGTTGGCCAGCGGAAGCCCGAAGAGCCCGCATCCGACGACCGCGGTGACCAGCGTGCCCGGCACGGTGAACGAGGCGTAGGCGGCCGCCGCTCCCAGGACCACCGACGCGGGCGGCACGGGCAGGGTGGCGTAGTGGTCCAGGCCGCCGTCGGCCCGCAGCTGCCCGAAGTACTGCGCGAGCAGGTTGAGCGCGACGAACGCGACGACGAGCACGGAGGAACCGGCGACGACGGCACGCGCCTCACCGCCCCCGTCGACGACGCCCCGCATCAGGATCATGATCCCGACGGACTGGAAGGTCGCCACGAAGAGCAGCGGGATGCGCGCGACCCGCGCCCGGGACAGCTGTGCCCGGTAGACGGCCGCGAGCGCGGGAAACAGCCGCGCACGGGGCCCCAGGGGCGCGGCGGCGTCGGCCTGCCGCTCGCGGTCGTCGGCCCGCACCGCGGCTTCCAGGGGAACGGCACTCACCGAACGACCCTCCTGTTGCTGTTCCTGCGCCTGGCGAAGGTCACGCCTTCACCAGCCCTTCCCCGTTCCCGCCCAGCGCGAGATACACGTCCTCCAAGCTCGGTGTGGCCAATGTGAAGTCGTCCAGGGCGGAGAAGGCGGCTCCGCCGGTGACCGCCGCGACAGCGGCGCGCGCCTCGTCGGGGGCGAGCCGCAGGGACCACCGCCGCCCGGATTCCACCGCGGAGGAGCGCAGCGCGGCGACCTCGGGGACGTCCAGCGGCGCCCGCTCCCGCCAGACGAGCTCCACCCGGACCTCGCCCGCGACCTGCTCCTTCAGCCCCAGGGGGCTGTCGCAGGCGATGACCTTGCCGTGGTCCAGGACGGCGACGCGGTCCAGGACCGTCTCGGCCTCGATGACGTTGTGGGTGACGAGCAGCACCGTGGTGCCGCGCTCGGCCCGGCGCCGGTCGACCGCGCCCCACACGGCGCGCCGCGCGATGGGGTCCATGCCGGTCGTCGGCTCGTCGAGGACGAGCAGCGGCCGCTCCCCCACCAGGGCGGTGGCGAAGCAGGCGAGCCTGCGCTGCCCGCCGGAGAGCTTCTTCAGGGGGCGCGACGCGAGCGGGAGGAGCGCGAGCTCTTCGAGTACGGCGTCCCGCTCGGCCCGCGCGGCGCGCACATCGAGGCCGCGCAGCCGCGCGGTCGTCTCGACGGCGAGCGAGACGGTCAGTTCGTCGAGGGCGGTGGACTCCTGCCCCAGGTAGGCCAGGATTCGCGCGGCCCGCTCGGGGTGGCGCAGGATGTCGTGCCCGAGGATCTCGACGCTCCCGCTGTCGGGCCGCATCAGGCCGGTCAGCTGGCGTACGAGGGTGGACTTGCCGGCGCCGTTGGGTCCCAGGAGGCCGAAGATCTCGCCGCGCCTGACCTCGAGACTGATGCCGTCGGTGGCGCGCACCTCGGGCGTCGCGGGCGTGCCGCGCCTGCCACGGGCGGCGGGATACGTCTTGACGAGGTCGCGCACCGCGCAGACGACATCACTGCCGTGACCCTGTCGGAGCCCTTGTCGGACTGCCTGTGCCGAGCGCGTACTCACGAAGGACGAGGGTACGGGGTCCCGTGCCCGCAGCGACGCCCGGGGCGCCCCGTACGCCCCGTATCAGTCGTCTGCGGACGTGTTCGGTCACTCATCTGCGGACGTGCCCCGCTGTTCGTTCGCGTATCCGTTCGGTCACTCGCCGGAGCGGTCGCCCACCGGGGCGTGCTCGACGGCCGTGTGGACGTCGATCTCGCGCCAGAAGCCCGCCCGGATCGCGTACCGGTCGTGCTCGTCGATCTGGTCGTCCTTGTGGGCGAGCAGACCGAAGCGGGCCGCGTACCGCAGGAGCTCGCCGTCGACGCGGTGCGGGATGCGCGGGTACATCGTCGAGAGCTTCTGGAGGTTGTGCTGTTCCGGCAGGCGGGCCATCCAGCGGCGCGCGAACACCTGCCCGACCTCGAAAGGATCACCGCCGACGGTGGTGATGTCCTCCTCCCGGTCGGCCCAGCGCTGCTCGGCCGTCGTCAGCTGGGCGAGCGTCGGCAGGGCGGCGGCCTCCGGGCTCTCCGCGGCGCCGCCGGGGCGCTCGACCCAGCCCTTGTCGGAGGACCAGCGCAGCGTGGCGTTGGTGGGCTGCGGGGCGGCCTGGGTGCCGGGGCCGCGCAGGGCGGCCAGGTCCTTGGGGGTGGGCACGCCCTTGCCCGGCGGGTGGTGGGCGCCGGCGCCGTCTCCGTTGGCCCCGGCCTCGGCGTGCTGTCCGTGCTGGGCGTGGTGCACTCCCGCGGCCTCGTCGGCGGCGCGCTGGGCGCTGGCGGCGAGCGCGGACTCCGGCAGGGGCGCGGAGAGGATCGCGGCGATCTCGGGGCGCGGGGCGGGAGGGGGCGCGCAGACGCCGGTGAGCTCCTTGGGGCGTACGGCCTTGGTGATCCAGGCGCGGTCCAGGACGCGGCGCTCGTCGGCCTCGGCGACGAGGTCCTCGGACTGGTTGTAGTCCCCGTCGGCGGCCTGCACGGCCCACAGGTGGACGGCGACGCCGTGCTCCTTGGCGGCCATCATGCCGGGCAGCAGGTCCCCGTCGCCGGTGACGAGCACGATGTCCGAGCAGGCGCGGTTGCGGGCCAGCTCCGTCAGCTCGGCGTGCATGGCGGCGTCGACGCCCTTCTGGGCCCACCGTCCGTCGCTCCGGGTCAGGGCGCCGAGCCGGACCGTCACGCGGGGCATGACGCGCAGCCTGCGGTGCTCGGGCTGCGGGACGCGGTCGGGGGCTCCGTCGAACCAGTAGATCCGCAGCAGGGGGCGCTCGGTGTCGGATTCGGCGCGCTCACGGATGCCCTGGATCAGGGCGGTGTGATCGACGGTGATCCGGGACCGCGACGGCTCGCCCGCGAGGAGACTCGCGGCCGCACCCAGCAGATACCCGGCGTCCACCAGGACGATGCAGCGGTCCACGCGATCCACCCTCTTTCCCTGGAGATTCCCTGGAAGCAATGGTTCGGGTTTCCTTCGAGTCTGCCCGACCCTGCGGAGGTTAACGGCCGGAACTCGATCTTCGGCGTGGCGTAGCTCCACTTCATTTTCCGGCGGGGCTCCGACGGGCCTCCGACAGGGCTTATTACGCACGGTAATTCTCTGAAATGCGCAGCTTGTCGCCATATGTGAATCTGGTCGCATCCTGGCCCCCAGATCCCCCTCAGGAGGAAGATCACTATGGCCAAGAACAAGAACCGCAAGCAGGGCGGCGACGAGAACCGCGCCTCGGCAGCGGAGCAGGCGTCGGAGCAGGCCAAGTCGTCGGCGGAGCAGGCCGAGTCGCGGATGAAGGACGCCGTGCAGTCGCAGGGCAGCCCGGCCGAGGTCGCGCGCAAGCACCAGCGTCGCTTCGGCCACAACTGACGCGCGCACAGGCGCATATGCGTGAAGGGGCGCACCCGGACTTCCGGGTGCGCCCCTTCGACGTGGATCGGACCTACCCGGCCAGACAGGACGCGCCGAGCAGCACCTTCAGGTCACCGAAAAGGGCGGGATCCGGCTGTACGCGGTGGCGGTCGAGCCGCAGCACCGTCGTCTTCTGCGCCCCCTGGAGCTTGATCCGCACCTCGCTGTTGCCGCGGTGGTGGCTGAGGATCTCGCCGAGGCGGGTGACCATCGGCGGGGTCACCTTCACCGTCGGAATGGTGATCAGGACGGGCGCGTTGGTGCCCGCGTTCGACAGGTCGGGGACCTGCATCTCCATCGCGACCAGGCGCGGCACGTCCTCGCGCTTGTCGAGGCGGCCCTTGACGAACACCACCGCGTCCTCGACGAGTTGGGTCGACACCAGCTGATAGGTCGCCGGGAAGAACATGCACTCGATGGAGCCCGCGAGGTCCTCGACCGTGGCGATGGCCCAGGCGTTGCCCTGCTTGGTCATCTTGCGCTGGAGGCCGGAGATGATGCCGCCGATGGTGACGATCGAGCCGTCCGAGTAGTCACCGCCGGTGAGCTGCCCGATGCCCGCGTCGGCCTTGTCGGACAGCACGTGCTCCAGGCCGAAGAGCGGATGGTCGGAGACGTACAGACCGAGCATCTCCCGCTCCTGGGCGAGGAGATACGTCTTTTCCCACTCGTCGGTGGAGAACTCCACGTCGAGCCCGAAGCCCGGCTCGTCCCCGCCGTCCTCGCCCCCTCCGAAGAGGTCGAACTGCCCTTCCGCCTCCTTGCGCTTGACCTGCACGACGTTGTCGATCATCGGCTCGTACTGCGCGGTCAGGCCCTTGCGGGTGTGCCCCATGGTGTCGAAGGCGCCCGCCTTGATCAGCGACTCCGTGGTCCGCTTGTTGCAGGCGGCGGCCTCGACCTTGTCGAGGTAGTCCGGGAAGGAGGCGAACTTCCCCTTCGCCTTGCGCGAGCGGACGATCGACTCGACCACGTTCGTACCGACGTTGCGGACCGCCTCCAGGCCGAAGAGGATCACGTCGTCGCCCTGCGCGGCGAAGTTGTGCACGGACTCGTTCACGTTCGGCGGCAGCACCTTGATGCCCATGCGCCGGCACTCGTTCAGATAGACGGCCGACTTGTCCTTGTCGTCCTTGACCGAGGTGAGCAGCGCGGCCATGTACTCGGCGGGGTAGTTCGCCTTGAGGTAGGCCGTCCAGTACGTGACCAGGCCGTACGCCGAGGAGTGCGCCTTGTTGAACGCGTACCCGGCGAAGGGCACCAGGACGTCCCACAGCGCCTGGATCGCGGCGTCCGAATAGCCGTTCTTCTTCGCTCCCTCCTGGAAGAGGACGAAGTTCTTCGCCAGCTCGTCGGGCTTCTTCTTGCCCATCACGCGGCGCAGGATGTCGGCTTCGCCGAGGGAGTAGCCGGCGATGATCTGCGCGGCCTTCTGCACCTGCTCCTGGTACACGATGAGGCCGTAGGTCAGGCCCAGCGTCTCCTTCAGGGGCTCTTCGAGCTCCGGGTGGATCGGCGTGATCTCCTGGCGGCCGTTCTTGCGCTCCGCGTAGTTGATGTGCGAGTTCATGCCCATCGGGCCCGGCCGGTAGAGGGCCGATACGGCGGAAATGTCCTCGAAGTTGTCGGGCTGCATCTGGCGCAGCAGCGAACGCATCGGGCCGCCGTCGAACTGGAAGACGCCGAGCGTGTCACCGCGGCAGAGCAGTTGGAAGGTCTTCGGGTCGTCGAGCGGGAGGGAGAGCATCTCCAGGTCGATGCCCTTGCCCGCCCGCACCATCTTGACGGCGTCGTCCATGATGGTGAGGTTTCGCAGGCCAAGGAAGTCCATCTTGAGCAGGCCGAGTGACTCGCACTGGGGATAGTCCCACTGCGTGATGGTGACGCCGTCCGTGTGGCGCGTCCAGAGCGGCGCGTGGTCCACGATCGGCTCGCTGGACATGATCACGCCGGCCGCGTGCACGCCCATCTGCCGGACCAGGCCCTCCACACCCTTGGCGGTGTCGATGACCTTCTTCACGTCCGGCTCGTTCTCGTACATCCCCCGGATCTCGCCCGCCTCGCTGTAGCGCGGGTGCTTGGTGTCCGTGATGCCGGAGAGGTCGATGCCCTTGCCGAGGACGTCGGCGGGCATCGCCTTGGTGAGGCGGTCGCCCATCGCGTACGGATATCCGAGCACGCGCGCGGAGTCCTTGATGGCGTTCTTCGCCTTGATCTTGCCGTACGTGCCGATCATGGCGACCTTGTCGGCGCCGTACTTCTCGGTCACGTACCGGATGACTTCCACGCGCCTGCGCTCGTCGAAGTCGATGTCGACATCGGGCATGGAGACGCGCTCGGGGTTGAGGAACCGCTCGAAGATCAGGCCGTGCGTGATCGGGTCGAGGTCGGTGATGCCCATGGCGTACGCGACGATCGAGCCTGCCGCGGAGCCACGCCCTGGACCCACCGCGATGCCGTTGTTCTTGGCCCACATGATGAAGTCGGCGACCACGAGGAAGTACCCCGGGAACCCCATCTGGATGATGATGTCCATCTCGTACTCGGCCTGCTTCTGCCGGTCGTCGGGGACACCGCCCGGGTAGCGGCGGCCCATGCCGACCCGGACCTCCTCCTGGAACCAGGTGACTTCGGTGAAGCCCTCCGGGATCTCGAACTTCGGCATGAGGTCGCGCTTCTCGAACATCCCGGTGGTGTCGATCTGCTCGGCGACCAGGAGCGTGTTGCGGCAGCCTTCCTGCCAGGCGTCCGAGGAGTCGATGGCGTACATCTCGTCCGTGGACTTCAGGTAGTAGCCGGTGCCGTCGAAGCGGAAGCGGTCGGGGTCCGAGAGGTTCTTGCCGGTCTGGATGCAGAGCAGGGCGTCGTGCGCGGTCGACTCGTGGGCGTACGTGTAGTGCGAGTCGTTCGTGACCAGGGGCGGGATGCCCAGCTCCTTGCCGATCTTCAGGAGGTCGTCGCGGACCCGGCGCTCGATGTCGATGCCGTGGTCCATCAGCTCCAGGAAGTACCGGTCCTTGCCGAAGATGTCCTGGTACTCACCGGCGGCCTTGCGGGCCTCCTCGTACTGGCCCAGGCGCAGGCGGGTCTGGAGCTCTCCGGAGGGGCAGCCGGTGGAGGCGATCAGGCCCTCCGACCACTGGGAGATCGTCTCCTTGTCCATGCGCGGCCACTTCTGGAGCCAGCCCTCGGCGTACGCGTCCGAGGAGAGCCGGAAGAGGTTGTGCAGGCCGGTGCTGTTCGCCGCCCAGATCGTCTTGTGGGTGTAACCACCCGAACCGGACACGTCGTCACGCTTCTGGTGCGGCTGGCCCCACTTGATCTTCCGCTTGTTGCGGCGGGACTCCGGGGCCACATACGCCTCGATGCCGATGATCGGCGTGACGCCCGCCTTCTGCGCCGAGTGGAAGAAGTCGTACGCCCCGTGCAGATTGCCGTGGTCGGACATGGCGATGTGCGTCATGCCCATCTCATTACAGGCGTTGAACATGTCCTTCAGCCGCGCGGCACCGTCCAGCAGCGAGTACTGGGTGTGGACGTGGAGGTGCGTAAAGGGCGGCTTGGTCACGGCGGGAGGCCTCCGGAGAACATCGGCAACGGACTGCGGGCAGTCTGGGGGGACAGCGTGGAAGTCTAATCCGCGGCACTGACAACCGGCGGGCACTCGGGGGTACCGTCGTGCGTTGGACAGGTCGGAACACCTGTCCCAAATGTCATGCACGACCTGGCACCACCCGTTACCTGGAGGCACCCCGCGATGTCGGACCCGCAGCCCACCGCTGAGCAGCGCGGCGAGCAGATCCTCTCCGTCTTCGACACCGCGTTCGGCGAGCTGCTCGCCGCGGACCCCGCCGCGTTCCGGGTGAAGTTCCGGAAGATGGCCGCCTCCGCCTTCGCGTTCTACCGCGGCACGGCCTGCCTCTTCTACGGGGACCTGGAGCGCGAGCAGCACGGCGGTCCGTACCTGGACGAGCGCACGGGACGGGTGTGGATCCACGGCGACCTGCACGCGGAGAACTTCGGCACGTACATGGACGCCCAGGGCCGCCTGATCTTCAACGTGAACGACTTCGACGAGGCGTACGTCGGCCCCTTCACCTGGGACCTGAAGCGCTTCGCCGCCTCCGTGGCCCTGATCGGGTACACGAAGGCGCTCAGCGACGAGCAGATCACCGACCTGGTGCGGATCTACGCGGCGGCCTACCGCGAGCGCATCCACGACCTGGCGGCCGGCGCCAAGAGCGACGAGGTGCCGCCCTTCACGCTTGACACCGCCCAGGGCCCGCTCCTGGACGCGCTGCGCGACGCGCGCTCGCTGACCCGCTTCGGGCTCCTGGAGTCCATGACGGAGATCCGCGACTTCGAGCGCCGCTTCGCCCCGGGCGGCGGCTCCATCGAGCTCGACGCGGCCACGCGCTACAAGGTGCTCGCGGCCTTCGACGGCTATCTGGAGACGCTGCCCGAGTCCTCGCTCACCCGGCCCGACTCGTACCGGGTGAAGGACGTCGTCGGACGCCGCGGCATCGGCATCGGCTCCGCGGGGCTGCCTTCGTACAACATCCTTCTCGAGGGCAACAGCGACGCGCTGGAGAACGACGTCGTGATCTACCTCAAGCAGGCCCAGACCCCGGCCGTCTCGCGGCACATCACCGACGGCGCGGTCCGCGACTACTTCCAGCACGAGGGCCACCGCACGGTGATCTCGCAGCGCGCGCTCCAGGCGCACGCCGACCCGTGGCTGGGCTGGACCGAGCTGGACGGCGCGGGCCAGCTGGTCGCCGAGGTCTCTCCGTACGCGGTGGACCTGGACTGGTCGGACATCGACGACTGGGACGAGATCGCCGCGGTCATCGCCGACCTGGGCCGCGCGACCGCCACGATGCACTCCGCAGCGGACGACGAGAGCGGCCACTCGGACCTGGTGCCCTTCTCCACGGAGCGCGCGATCGACGCCGCGATCGCAGCGGACGAAGAGGGCTTCGCGGGCCTCCTGGTGGACTTCGCGCACGAGTACGGCGCACGGGCCCGCAGGGACCACCAGATCTTCGTCGACCTGTTCCGCAACGGTCGGATTCCGGGTCTGTAGGCACGAAGAGGGCGCCGCGTAACTCATAGCCACCCTTTAGGGCTGCCTTATGGGAGCACATGGCACACTCGGCTGCGCGATGGACATATCCGGGACCCAGCTCAGAGCCGTGCGCGCGGCGCTCTTCACGACGCTCGTCGTGACGCTCTCCGCCGCGTCGCACGTCCTGCTGTCCCGCGTTCCGCTTCCGCTGACGACCGTCGCCGTGATCGCCGCGGCGGTCTTCGTCATCGCGTACGCGCTGGCGGGGCGCGAGCGCGGCTTCGGCCGCATCGCCGCCCTGCTGATCCCGCTGGAACTGGCCGCCGACACGGTGTTCACCACGGGGCAGCACGTCTGTTACGGCCAGGCGGGCGGCCCCGTCGCGGGCCCGCTGCGCTCCGTCGGCTTCGACGTGCTGTGCGGCGGTACGAGCGTCGGCACCCCGCTGGCGCAGATGACCGGCGGCGACGGACACCGTGCCGCCGTGCTGCTCGCCGACGCCGATCCGGGCGCCGCCTGGCTGCTGCTCGGCGCGCACATCGGGATCGGCCTGCTCGCGGCGGCCTGGCTGCGGCGCGGCGAGCGCGCCCTGGCCCAGGTGCTTCACGCGATGGCCGCGGCCACCTTCCGGCCGCTGCTGATCGCGGTCGCCGCGGTCGGCGTCCGCCTTCGTCCCGTACGCCGCCTGCCGCGCCCCGTCCGCCGGGTGCGGACCGCGCGTACGCGGCTTCTGGTGCACTGCGTGGGACGGCGTGGACCGCCGTGCTCGGCCGTCTTCGCCTGAGCACCACCGTCCCCACGCATGTCACCCCTACGGAGAACATCACCATGAGCAAGCGCAACAGCCAGGCCGCCAAGTCCGCGGCCCGCGAGCGGATCCGCGCCCAGCAGGAAGCCGAGCGCAAGCGGCAGAAGCGGAAGCGGTCGATGATCGTCGGCGTCTCGGTCGTCGCGGTCCTCGCGATCGCGGGCGGCATCGGCTACGCCGTCATGCAGGCCAACAAGCCCGACCACTGGGAAGCCGCCAAGGACGAGAAGCTCGTCAAGCCGGCGAACTCCTCGGGCACGGACGGCACCACCGTCGTCATCGGCAAGGACAGCGCCAAGAAGACCCTCAAGGTCTACGAGGACCCGCGCTGCCCGATCTGCGCGAGCTTCGAGCAGACGGTCGGCCCGACGGTCGAGAAGGACGTCGAGGACGGCAAGTACAAGATCCAGTTCATCGGCGCCTCGTTCCTCGACCGCAACCTCACGGGTGAGGGCTCCAAGAACGCGCTCAGCGCGCTCGGTGCCGCCCTGAACGTCAGCGACCAGGCCTTCGTCGACTACAAGAAGGCGCTGTTCTCCAAGGAGAACCACCCCTCCGAGACGGAGGACAAGTTCAAGGACGACGCGTACCTGACCAAGATCGCGAACGAGGTCCCGGAGCTCAAGAAGAGCAAGACCTTCGCGAAGGACGTCAAGAACGGCACGTACGACCGCTGGGCCCTGGAGATGTCGAAGAAGTTCGACGACAACAAGGACGACGTCGACGGCACGCCCTCCTTCGTCATGGACGGCAAGAAGCTGACCGGCGCCGACAAGAAGAACGCCCCCTCGACGGTCGAGGAGTACAAGACGGCCATCGACGCGGCGCTCAAGGGCTGACCGGCCGGAAAGGCCGCACCCGCGGCGGCGGCGCCCCGAGGGCCGGGCGCGCCTCGCCCCCGGGGCGCCGACCCGGGTCACGCGTGCCGTCGGCGCCCCTTACCCTTGCGGCATGAGTGGCCAGGGGGACGTGGTGGACGGGCGCTTCGAGCTGCTGGAGCGGCTCGGCAGCGGCGGTATGGGCACGGTGTGGCGAGCGCGCGACACCGTGCTGCACCGCGAGGTGGCCATCAAGGAGGTGCGGCCCACCGAGCGGGAGCTGACGGTCGAGGAGTCGCGCGTCCTGCGGGAGCGCGTGCTGCGCGAGGCCAGGGCCCTTGCCCGGCTCAACCACCCGCATGTGGTGACGATCCATCACATCGTGGACACGGGCCCGCACCCCTGGCTGGTGATGGAGCTGCTGCCGGGCCGCACCCTCCAGGACCTCCTGGAACAGGGCACGTTGCCCCCGCACGAGGCGGCGCGCATCGGCCGCGAGCTGCTCTCGGCGCTGCGCGTCGCCCACGCGGCGGGCATCCTGCACCGGGACGTGAAGCCCGCCAACGTCCTGCTGCGGGGCGAGGTCCCCGGCGGCGCGGGCCCCTCCGTGGTCCTCACGGACTTCGGCATCGCCTCGCTGCACGGCTCCACGCAGCTCACCGCGACCGGCGACCTGATCGGCTCGCCGGAGTACATGGCGCCCGAGCGCATCCGCGGCACGGACCAGGGCCCGGCGGCCGACCTCTGGTCGCTCGGCCTCGTCCTCTACCTCGCCGTGGAGGGCGTCAGCCCGCTGCGCCGCGCCACGACCCTGGCCACGCTCGCCGCCGTGCTCGACGACCCCGTGCCGCCGCCGGTGCGCTCCGGGCCGCTCGCCCCGGTCCTGAGCGCCCTTCTGGTGCGGGATCCTGCGCTGCGCCCGGACGCGGAGCGGCTGGACGCGATGCTCGCCGCGGTGGCGAACGGCATCGCCTGGCAGCCGACGGAGACCGCGGAGCGCCCTCCCGTCACGGTGGGGCCGCTGCCCGCCGTGCCCCGCAGGCGTACGCCGGTGATCGCCGCGGTGGTCGCCGTGGCGCTCGCCCTGGCGGGCGGTGCCGCGCTGGTGCTCGCGCTGAGCGGCGGGGACGAGACGGGCGGCAAGGAGGGCAAGGGCGGCGGGAGTTCCTCCGCCTCGGCTTCCGCGTCGGCCTCCACGGCTGCCTCCTCCTCGGCGTCACCGAGGCCCACGAAACCGTCCAAGAGCCCCGAGCGGAGCGAGAGCCCCGACCCGAGCACGTCACCGCCGTCCTCGCCGGGCGCACCCCCCGCTTCGGGCAGCTGGATCGCCCAGCTCTTCTCCGAGCCCGTCGGCACGGGCGCGGACGCCCGCGACCGCCGGCTCGCGGCGGTGCGCAAGGACGTGCCGGAGGCGGAGTACCTGCGCAGCGACGACTACGCGTCGCTGCGGCCGGGCTTCTGGGTGATCTACGCTCCCGGGCCGTTCGCGGACGGCAGGGCCGCCCTGCGGTTCTGCGACGAGCGCGGCAGGTCCGCGGGCAACGAATGCGTCGGGCGGTACGTCAGCTCCAGCGGCGGCGACTACGACCTGCAGTGCAAGCCGCCCGCGAGCGCCCCGGTGGGCCGCTGCACGCGCGCGTGAACCGCGGCGGGAGCGTGCGGGGCGTGCGCGACCGGGGGCACCGGCTCCGGCGCTAGAGCGTCTCCAGGAAGCCGATCGCCGTGCGCCACGTCGACTCCGCCGCCTCGGCGTCGTAGTCGTCCAGGTCGGGGTCGGTGTAGAGGTGACCGGCGCCCGCGTAGCGGTAGACCTCGACGTCGGCTCCGGCCCGGCCCATCTGGAGGTACCACGCGCTCAGCCAGTCGTCCGTCTCGAACTGGTCCGGCTCGGCGACGTGCAGCTGCACCGGCAGCTCGTCCACCGTCGTGTTCTCCGCGATGTCGGACGTGCCGTGCAGGAGCAGCAGCCCGCGGGCCTTGTCGTCGCCCAGGGCGAGGGTCTGCGCGGTGGCCGCGCCGAGCGAGAATCCGGCGTAGACCAGGCCCCGCTCGGAGTAGGGCGCCGCGGCCAGGATCGCCCGCTTCAGGAGCTCGTCCTTGCCGAGCTCGTCCTTGAAGGCCATGCCTTCCTCGACGGTGTCGAAGGTACGTCCGTCGAACAGATCCGGCGTCCACACCTCGTGCCCTGCGGCGCGCAGCCGATCGGCCGCCGCGTGCACCGCGGGCCGCAGCCCGTACGTCGAGTGGAAAAGCATGATGTTCATGAGGCCATCGTGCCACCTACCCTCGGGGGCATGGAGAACGTACTGCGTCCGTTGATCGTGGTCGGCGGCTCGGTCGTGCTCACGCTGGCCGTGGTTTGGCTGGCCGATGTGCTGCTGCGCCGGACCGATGACCGCCACCCCGACAACCCACTGTGGGGTCTGCTGCGCCGCTGCCGACTGCCGCTCCAACTTGCCCTCTGCGCCGCCCTGCTGCGCGGCTCATTCGAACAGGCGAAGATCGCCGAGGACCATTCGGCGGGCCTCGCCCAGACACTGACCCTGGTGCTCATCGGGTCGGTGGCCTGGCTCCTCGTCCGCATCGCGACCGCCATCGTCGAGGCCTCCTACGCGCGCTACGCGGGCGCCCACCGCGATCCGGCCCGTGTTCGCCGTGTGCGTACGCAGGTCACCCTCATCCAGCGGGTGGTCACCGCGATCGTCGGTGTCGTGGCCGTCGGCGCGATGCTGCTGACCTTCCCCGCCATGCAGGCCGCCGGGACATCGCTGCTCGCCTCCGCGGGCGTCCTGGGCATCGTCGCGGGCGTCGCGGCCCAGTCCACGCTCGCCAACCTCTTCGCGGGGCTGCAGATCGCCTTCGGCGACATGGTGCGGATCGGCGACACGGTCGTCGTGGACGGCGAGTGGGGCACGATCGACGAGATCACCCTGACCTTCCTGGCCGTACGGACCTGGGACGAGCGCCGGATCACGATGCCGGTGTCGTACTTCGTGTCGAAGCCCTTCGAGAACTGGTCGCGCGGCGGCTCCCAGATGACCGGCACGGTCTTCTTCCAGCTGGACCACACGGCGCCGATCACCGAGATGCGCGAGAAGCTCCAGGACATCCTGCGCGAGTGCGCCGCCTGGGACGGCAGGGACTGGGGCCTGGCGGTCACGGACACCACGCCGAACACGATCCAGGTCCGTGCCCTGGTCACCGCCAAGGACGCGGACGACATCTGGACGGTGCGCGTCACGGTGCGCGAGCACCTGGTCCGCTGGCTGGCCGAGCACCACGCGTACGCGCTGCCGCGGGTCAACACGGCCTGGGCCGAACCGCCGCCGGACGGCGACCACCCGCATCCGCCCCCGCCGATCGTGCCGCGCACGGGCCGGGGCTGAGCCGTATCCGAAGGCCCGACCCCCGGGTCAGGACCGCAGGCTGCGTACGTCGAGGTGGTGCAGGACCCGGTCGACGATCTCGGGGTCGGCGCCGGGTTCGCTGCGGGCGGCGAGGATCTCGTGGCGGGCGGCCGACATCATGTCGCGCTGGATGCGCTGGACCGCCTTGAGGCGGTCGGCGCGCTTGGAGTACCGCTCGCGCCGTTCGTCGTCGACGATGTCGGGGCTGATCCTGGCCCCGATGTCGAACGCCCCGCGCAGCAGCCGCTCCGAGAGGTCCTCCGGCAGCTCCTCGACCTCTTCGATCTCCTTGAGGCGGCGCTTGGCCGCCTTGGCCGCCCGGATGGCGAGCTCCCGCTCGATGGCCCGCTCGGCGTCGGTGTCCGCGCGCACCCCGAGCTTCCGTACCAGCCAGGGCAGGGTGAGCCCCTGGACGACGAGGGTCGCCATGATGACGCAGAAGGCGATGAAGATGATCTCGTCCCGGGCCGGGAAGGGATCTCCGTTCTCCGTCTTGAGCGGAATGGCGAGGGCGAGGGCGACCGACGCCACGCCACGCATCCCGGACCACCACATGACGACGGTCTCGCGCCAGGTCGTCGGGATCTCCTCGTCGACGTCCCGCAGCTTGTGCAGCCGCTTGGCCAGCCAGGTCGCGGGCAGCAGCCACAGCAGCCGTACGCCGACGACGACCGCGACGACCACCGCGCCCCAGCCGAGCATCTGCGCCTCCCGGCCGCTCGCCGTGCCGAAGACGTTGTGCAGCTCGAGCCCGATGAGTCCGAAGGCGACGCCGGTGACCAGGGTGTCGACGATTCTCCAGAACGTCTGCCCGGTGATCCGGCCGAGCACGTCGTCCGCGTCGGCGGCGTGCTCCGCGAGGTAGAGCGCGGTGGTCAGTACGGCGAGCACTCCGGAGCCCATCAGCTCCTCGGCCAGGACGTAGCTCACGAAGGGCACGAGCAGCGTCAGGCCGGTCTGCAGGGTGGCATCGCCGAGCAGCCCCATGAGCTTGTTGGTGAGCCAGCCGAGCGCGATGCCCATGGCGACGGCGACCACCGCGGAGAGCACCAGCTGCCCCACCGCCGACGGCCACGAGAACGTTCCGCTCACCGCCGCCGCGATCGCCACGTGGTAGAGCACGATCGCCGTGACGTCGTTGAAGAGCCCCTCGCCCTCCAGGATCGACACGAGCCGCCGCGGCAGCCCGAGCGACCCGGCGACGGCGGTCGCGGCCACCGGGTCGGGCGGCGCCACGAGCGCGCCGAGCGCCACGGCGGCGGCGATCGGCAGTCCGGGGACGACCGAGCCCGCGATCGCGGCGACGGCCGCTGTCGTCACGAAGACGAGCGCGACCGCGAGCAGGAAGATGGGGCGTCTGTTCGCGGCGAACTGCCGCCAGGAGGTGCGCTGGACGGCCGCGTACAGCAAGGGCGGAAGGACCAGCGGAAGGATGTAGTCGGGCGGGATCTCGACGTTCGGGACCCAGGGGGCGAAGGCGAGAACGATCCCGGCCAGCGTCATGAGGACGGGCGCGGGCAGCCCGAGCCGGTCCCCCAGCGGCACCGTCACCACGGCCCCGAGCAACAGAACGAGCAGCAGCGCCAGTTGGTCCACGGTGCGCCCTCCGGCGTTTCGAGACAGGTCGGACGATCAAGACCTCAACCCTGCCACGCGCTCCCCGCGAACCGGGCGAATGCCCTAGGTCAGCGTCTTTTGCATCGCCCGGTGCGGGATGCCCGCGTCGGGGAATTCGGGGCCGTAGACCTCGTACCCCAGGCGTTCGTAGAACCCCAGTGCGTGCGTCTGGGCGTGCAGGTCGACCGCGGTGAGGCCACGCGCGCGTGCCGCGTCCTCGATCGCCCGCACCAGGGCGGCGCCGACGCCGAGTCCGCGCGCGGCCCGCGTCACCGCGAGCCGGCCGAGCGCGCCCACGTCGGGGTCTCCGCCGTTCTTGGCCGCGGCCGCCGCGCCGGAGAGGAGGCGTCCGGTGCCCAGCGGCGTCCCGTCGTCGCGGACCGCCAGGACGTGCACCGCCCCGGCGTCGTACGCGTCGTACTCAAGATCCTCGGGGACCTGCTGCTCGACGACGAAGACTTCCTTGCGGACGGCGAAGCAGGCCTCCAGGTCGTCGGTCTCGACCGCGACCCGGCAGGTGACCCCGGCGCTCATGAGCTCTCGGCCCGCACCCGGTCGAGTGCCAGCTGGAGGTCGTCCGGGTAGGTGCTCTCGAACTCGACCCACTGCCCGTCACCGGGGTGCTCGAAGCCGAGCCGCACCGCGTGCAGCCACTGGCGCGTGAGGCCGAGCCGCTTGGCGAGGGTCGGGTCCGCGCCGTACGTCAGGTCGCCCACGCACGGGTGCCGGTGGGCCGCCATGTGCACGCGGATCTGGTGCGTGCGGCCCGTCTCCAGCTTGATGTCGAGCAGCGAGGCGGCCCGGAACGCCTCGATGAGGTCGTAGTGCGTGACGGAGGGCTTGCCCTCGGCGGTGACCGCCCACTTGTAGTCGTGGTGCGGGTGGCGGCCGATGGGGGCGTCGATCGTGCCGCTCATCGGGTCGGGGTGGCCCTGCACCAGCGCGTTGTAGCGCTTGTCGACCGTGCGCTCCTTGAACTGGCGCTTCAGGGAGGTGTACGCGCGCTCCGACTTGGCGACCGCCATCAGACCGGAGGTGCCCACGTCGAGGCGGTGCACGATGCCCTGGCGCTCGGCGGCGCCGGAGGTCGAGATGCGGTACCCGGCGGCCGCGAGGCCGCCGATCACCGTGGTGCCGGTCCAGCCGGGGCTCGGGTGCGCGGCCACGCCGACCGGCTTGACGATCACGAGGATGTCGTCGTCGTCATGGATGATCTCCATGCCCTCGACGGGCTCGGCCACGATCTGCACCGGAGCGGGCGCCTGCGGCATCTCCACCTCCAGCCAGGCGCCGCCGTGCACACGCTCGGACTTGCCGACCACGCTGCCGTCGACCATCACCTTGCCTGCCGCCGCCAGCTCGGCGGCCTTCGTGCGGGAAAAACCGAACATGCGAGAGATGGCGGCGTCTACGCGCTCGCCCTCCAGGCCGTCCGGCACGGGCAGGGTACGGATCTCGGGAATCGTGCTCACCCATTGAGTATGCAGGAGGCCACTGACACTCCCGCACCACGAGGCTCCGCCATGAGCCCGGTCCGTGATCGGTCCTTGCTCGTTCCCGTGCGGCTCAGTCCTTGTGGACGGTCCCGTCCGGGTCCAGGCCGCGGAAGGACAGGATCACGATCAGGAAGCCGCCGCACACGATCGCCGAGTCCGCGAGGTTGAACACCGCGAAGCCCTTCGGCGCGATGAAGTCGACCACCGCGCCCTCGAACACTCCGGGGGCCCGGAAGATCCGGTCGGTGAGGTTGCCCAGGGCGCCGCCGAGCAGCATGCCGAGGGCGATCGCCCAGGGCATGCTGTAGAGCTTGCGCGCCAGGCGGGCGATCACCACGATCACGGCCGCCGCGATGCAGGTGAAGATCACGGTGAAGGCCTCGCCGATCCCGAAGGCGGCGCCCGCGTTGCGGATGGCGTTGAACTGGAGCCAGTCGCCGATGATCTCGATCGGCTCGTGGTGCTCGAGCTTCGCGACGACGATCATCTTGCTGACGAGGTCCAGGGCGTACGCGAGCACGGCCACCACGAACAGGACGAGGATCTTGCGCTTGCCCTTGGACGGCTGCTCGTCGGGCGAGGCCTGCTCGTCCGGCGAAGCCGTCTCGCCGGACGAAGCCGTCCTCTCGGACAAGGCCTGCTCGTCCTTGGAGGCCCGCTCGCCCTGCTCGTCCTGCCCCGCCGCCGCGCCGGAGCCCGAGGCGGACTGCTCCGGCTCGGCCCCAGCCGCCTCAGGGGTATCCGGCGTACCGATGATGCGCTCCGCCTCTGCCACGTGAGTCCCTCAACCTAGGTACCTGACTGGGGACGAGAGTACGGCACACACGTACGGCACCAGGTGGTCAGGCCGCGTTCAGTAGCGCCGTTCCTGCTTCTGCTTGCAGTCCATGCACAGGGTCGCGCGAGGGAAGGCCTGCATCCGGGCCTTGCCGATGGGATTGCCGCAGTTCTCGCAGATGCCGTACGTACCGGCATCCAGCCGCTCCAGGGCGCGCTCGGTCTGGACGAGCATCTCGCGCGCGTTGGCGGCCAGCGACATCTCGTGTTCCCGCGTGATGTTCTTGGTGCCGGTGTCGGCGTCGTCGTCGCCCGCGCCGTCCCCGGAGTCCCGCATCAGCCCCGCCAGGGCGTCCTCGGAGGAGGAGATCTCACTGCCGAGCCGCAGTGCCTCGCTCTGGAGCTCCGCGCGGGCCTCCTCGACCTCCTCCGGGGTCCAGGGGTCCTCGCCCGGCCTGACCGCGAGCTCACCGGGCTCCGCGGCGGCGACACGCGCCTTGGGCACCGCCGTCGGCTTCTTCGCTGCCGTCGCCGTGCCCGGAGTCTTCTTCGTGACCACTGTCGTGGCTCCCGTCGTCTCCGCGGCCTGAGCCGCACCATCGGCCGCACTCGCGGCCGTCTTCTTGGCTGTGCTCTTCTTGGCCGTGCTCTTCTTGGCAGCTGTTTTCTTCGCCGGCGGGGCCTTCTTCGCGGCGGGCGCCTTCTTCGCCGCGGCGGACTCCTTGGCGGGGCCTTCCCCGGCCGGTGTCTTCTTGCCGGCATCGGCGACCTTGACGACCGCCTTCTTGGCGACGGCCTTCTTGACGGCCGCCTTCTTGGCCACGGCCTTCTTGGCCGCCGCCTTCTTCGTGGTCTTCTTGGCCGCGGACTTCTCGCCCGCGGCCTTCTCGTCCGTCGGCTTCACGCCCTCGTGCGCGCCGTGGGAACCGTGCGTCCCGCCTGCTCCCTGTGTGGCCGCGCCCGTGGATCTGCCTGACGCCGAATGCTGTACGGCGGTCTTCTTCGCCACCATGGCCGCGGCCCCTTCACATTTTGTGATCTTGCTCGCGCAATCGTGCTGGGACGATAAATCGACTCAGGGCCCGCGGCAACGGGGCACGCCGCTCCATACGCCCGCCCCACGGGTACAGAGCGGCAGGCATGCATGCGTTGTGCCCAGCTCCCAGCCGGGTAATCCGGCCGGACGAGGGGTCGGGATCCGCACGCTCCGGATGGCGGCATTCGGGTCAGTCACCGCGGTCCCGTCGGCATCGGCCGCCGGCCCGCCGCAAGGCTGAAACCAAGCATAAAATGGGACATGACACAAGAAGGTGCGCCATGCGCAAAACAGCCGACTGCCGAGAATTCCCGAGCGAGACCAACTGCACCCTCGCCATCTCCGGCGAGGAGGAGGAAGTGGTCCGCGCCGCCAGCGAGCACGCCGTGTCCGTCCACGGGCACACCGACAGCCCGGAGCTGCGGAAGATGGTCCGCGACTCCCTCCGCGACGAGATCCCCCAGCACGCCTGAGCAGCACGCCCCATCAGCACGCCTGGGGGCGCCCGAATAACCGGTCGGCCGCGTCCGCCCCGGCCCCGTACACTGGGCCCAGCGAGAAGCGTGGATGGGGACGAGTAGCGGCGTACGCGGCCATGAGCGACCCGGGGACGGTGTGAGCCCGGGGGCAGGCACGACGCGAAGATCACCCCGGAGCCGCCGGAAGAACCACCGGCAGCGGGCCCTCCAGCCCGCCACCGGCCAGTAGACCCGGCATCGCGACCCCAATGAGGGGGCTTTCCCGAGCGCCACCCGCGCATCAGGAAGGCCAAGGAGGGTGGTACCGCGGGAGCGCGACAAGCGGCTCTCGTCCCTCCGACGGAACGGAATCGTCCGCCGGAGGAAGCGCGTTGAACACGCAGCCGTTGCACACGCAGCCGCAGTACCGCCAGGTGCCCGCCCAGGTCGACCTGCCCGCCCTCGAGCACGCCGTGCTCGACTTCTGGCGCGAGCAGAAGATCTTCGCCAAGAGCCTGGAGCAGTCCGAGGGGCGCCCCGAGTGGGTGTTCTACGAGGGCCCGCCCACCGCCAACGGCATGCCGGGCGCCCACCACATCGAGGCCCGCGTCTTCAAGGACGTCTTCCCGCGCTTCCGCACCATGCGGGGCTACCACGTCGCCCGAAAGGCCGGCTGGGACTGCCACGGCCTCCCGGTCGAGCTCGCGGTCGAGAAGGAGCTCGGGTTCAACGGCAAGAAGGACATCGAGGCGTACGGCATCGCCGAGTTCAACGCCAAGTGCCGCGAGTCCGTGACCCGGCACACCGACGCCTTCACCGACCTCACGAACCGCATGGGGTACTGGGTCGACCTCGACGACGCGTACCGCACCATGGACCCGGAGTACGTCGACTCCGTCTGGTGGTCCCTGAAGGAGATCTTCAACAAGGACCTCCTGGTCCAGGACCACCGCGTCGCCCCCTGGTGCCCGCGCTGCGGCACCGGCCTCTCCGACCACGAGCTGGCGCAGGGCTACGAGACGGTCGTCGACCCGTCCGTCTTCGTCCGCTTCCCGCTCACCGGCGGCCCGCTCGCGGGCGAGGCGGCCCTCCTGGTGTGGACGACCACTCCGTGGACCCTCGTCTCCAACACCGCGGTCGCCGCGCACCCGGATGTCACGTACGTCGTCGCGACGAACGGCGAAGAGAAGCTCGTGGTCGCCGAGCCGCTCCTCGAGAAGGCGCTCGGCGAGGGCTGGGAGAGCACGGGACAGACCTTCACCGGCGCCGAGATGGAGCGCTGGAACTACCAGCGCCCCTTCGAGCTCGTGGAGTTTCCGGCTCCCGCGCACTACGTGGTCAACGCCGACTACGTGACCACCGAGGACGGCACCGGTCTGGTCCACCAGTCCCCCGCCTTCGGTGAGGACGACCTCAAGGTCTGCCGGTCGTACGGTCTCCCCGTCGTGAACCCGGTGCGCCCCGACGGCACCTTCGAGGAGGACGTCCCGCTCGTGGGCGGTGTCTTCTTCAAGAAGGCCGACGAAAAGCTGACCGAGGATCTCCAGGAGCGCGGTCTGCTCTTCCGTCACATCCCGTACGAGCACAGCTATCCGCACTGCTGGCGCTGCCACACGGCGCTCCTCTACTACGCGCAGCCGTCCTGGTACATCCGCACCACGGCCGTCAAGGACCGCCTCCTCCAGGAGAACGAGAAGACCAACTGGTTCCCGGACTCGGTCAAGCACGGCCGCTTCGGCGACTGGCTGACCAACAACGTCGACTGGGCGCTCTCCCGCAACCGCTACTGGGGCACCCCGCTGCCCATCTGGCGCTGCGAGGAAGGCCACTTGACGTGCGTGGGTTCGCGCGCCGAGCTCTCCGACCTGACGGGCACCGACCAGTCGGAGCTCGACCCGCACCGCCCGTTCATCGACGCGGTGACCTTCCCCTGCCCGACCTGCCAGGAGACAGCGACGCGCGTCCCCGAGGTCATCGACGCCTGGTACGACTCGGGTTCGATGCCGTTCGCGCAGTGGGGCTACCCGCACAAGAACAAGGAGCTCTTCGAGAGCCGCTACCCGGCGCAGTTCATCTCGGAGGCCATCGACCAGACCCGCGGCTGGTTCTACACGCTCATGGCGGTAGGCACCCTGGTCTTCGACAAGTCGAGTTACGAGAACGTCGTGTGCCTCGGCCACATCCTCGCCGAGGACGGCCGCAAGATGTCCAAGCACCTGGGCAACACCCTGGAGCCGATCCAGCTGATGGACCAGCACGGCGCCGACGCGGTGCGCTGGTTCATGGCGGCCGGCGGCTCCCCGTGGGCGGCCCGCCGCGTGGGCCACGGCACGATCCAGGAGGTCGTGCGCAAGACGCTCCTGACGTACTGGAACACGGTCGCCTTCCAGGCGCTGTACGCCCGTACGTCGAAGTGGGCCCCCGGCGACGCCGACCCGGCGCCCGCCGACCGCCCGCTCCTGGACCGCTGGCTGCTCAGCGAGCTGCACGCGCTCACCGACCAGGTCACCCAAGCCCTGGAGGGCTACGACACCCAGCGCGCGGGCAAGCTCCTGTCCACGTTCGTCGACAACCTCTCGAACTGGTACGTACGCCGTTCGCGGCGCCGCTTCTGGCAGGGCGACAAGGCGGCCCTGCGCACCCTGCACGAGGTCCTGGAGACGGTCACGCGCCTGATGGCCCCGCTGACGCCGTTCATCGCGGAGCGCGTCTGGCAGGACCTGGTGGTGCCGGTCACCCCGGACGCCCCGGAGTCGGTCCACCTGACGTCGTGGCCCGAGGCCGACCTGTCGGCGATCGACCCGGACCTGTCGCGCCAGATGGTGCTCGTGCGCCGCCTGGTGGAGCTGGGCCGCGCCACGCGCGCGGAGTCGGGCGTCAAGACCCGCCAGCCGCTCTCCCGCGCCCTGATCGCGGCCACGGGCTTCGAGTCGCTCAACCCGGAGCTGCACGCCCAGATCACCGAGGAGCTCAACGTCTCCTCGCTGGCGTCACTCTCCGAGGTCGGCGGCTCACTGGTCGACACGACCGCGAAGGCCAACTTCCGTGCCCTGGGCAAGCGCTTCGGCAAGGGCGTCCAGGCGGTCGCCAAGGCCGTCGCCGACGCGGACGCGGCAGCCCTGTCCCTGGCCCTGCGCGAGGGCACGGCGTCGGTCGAGGTCGACGGCGAGAAGGTGACGCTGGCCCCGGACGAGGTCATCATCACCGAGACCCCGCGCGAGGGCTGGTCGGTGGCGTCCGACTCCGGTGCCACGGTCGCCCTCGACCTGGAGATCACCGAGGAGCTGCGCCGGGCGGGCCTGGCCCGTGACGCGATCCGCCTGATCCAGGAGGCCCGCAAGAACAGCGGCCTGGACGTCGCGGACCGGATCGCCCTGCGCTGGACCTCCACGGACCCGGCCGTGATCACGGCCCTGTCCGACCACGCCGACCTCATCGCGGACGAGGTGCTCGCCACGGACTTCTCCCAGGGCGAGGCCGACGGCGCGTACGGCGAGACGTTCACGGACGAGTCCCTGTCCCTGACGTTCCGCCTCCGCAAGGCGTAGCCACCGAGAACCGGCGAAGGCCCGGTCCCGCCAGAGATCCTGGCGGGACCGGGCCTTCGGCGTTCCGGGCAGAGCAGGTGGAGACGGAAAAGGGCGAGGCCCCCAGGAGTACTGGGGGCCTCGCCCTGAACGCTGCCGACGCCTAAGGCGTGGAAACGGCCGTCAGTTGTCGTCCTCGTCGATGAGGAAGCCACGCATCGGCGACGGGGCCTGCTGCATGGGCTGCGGGGCCTGCGGCCGCACCGGCGCCATCGGCTGGGTCATCGCCGGGGACATCTGCTGCTGGCCGCCGTAGGACGGACCGGCGTTCTGCTGGTTGCCGCCCATCGACTGGTTGCCGCCGTACGACGGGGCGCCCGCGCCGGCCGGTGCCATGGAAGGCGCCGGGGACGGCGGAAGGGAAGCCGTGGCCGGCGTCCGCGGCGGGGCCAGCGAGTCGTCGGCCTGGGTCTCCAGCTGACGGAGCTGCGACTCCAGGTAGGACTTCAGACGCGTGCGGTACTCGCGCTCGAAGCCGCGCAGGTCCTCGACCTTGCGCTCCAGCGTGGCGCGAGCGGACTCCAGGGAGCCCATCGCCACGCGGTGCTTCTCCTGCGCGTCCCGCTCCAGGGCGTCGGCCTTGGCACGGGCGTCACGCTCGAGGCCCTCGGCACGCGAACGGGCCTCGCCGACGATCTTGTTGGCCTCGGAACGGGCCTCCGCGATCGCCTGGTCGGCGGTCTGCTGTGCCAGGGAGAGCACACGCGCGGCGCTGTCGCCGCCGGGGCCCTGACCGGGCTGGGGCATCTGCGGACCGTGGCCGCCCATGGGACCGCCCATGGGGCCGCCCATCGGACCCTGACCCATCGGGCCGGGTCCCTGCGGACCACCCTGCGGGCCGTGCCCACTGGGGCCTGCGGGCAGCTGCGGCGCACCACCGGGAAGCTGCGGCGGACCGCCCATCTGCTGGTGCTGCTGCGGGTGCTGCTGCTGCGGCGGCACCGGCTGCGGGCCCGATATTGCGGCGGGCACCGGGGCGCCCGGACCGCGCTGGTCCTGGGGTTCCGGAGGCTTTCGCATCCCGCCCTGTTGCTGGTTCTGCGCAGCGGCGCGGGTCGCTGCGGCCAGTTTGGCGCGCAGGTCCTCGTTCTCGCGGAGCAAGCGAGTCAGTTCGGCTTCGACCTCATCGAGGAAGGCATCGACCTCGTCCTCGTCATAGCCTTCTCGGAGGCGGACGGTCGTGAACTGCTTGTTCCGCACGTCCTCGGGGGTCAACGGCATCTCTTCACCTCAACGTAGTCGTCGGCATTCGGCAAGACCGTATCGTTCACAAGCCGCTCACGACGGTGATCAGGATGTAGACGATGATCATCAGTACGAAGAAGGACAGGTCGAGCGCCACGCCCCCGAGACGCAGCGGCGGAATGAACCGCCGCAGAAGCTTGAGCGGTGGATCAGTGACAGTGTAGGTGGCCTCCAGAACGACCACCATCGCCTTGCCGGGTTGCCATGAGCGGGCGAACTGGAAGACGTAGTCCATGACCAACCGGAAGATCAGCACGATGAGGAAGCACATCAGCGCGATGTAAAGCACTTGCAAGACCACGCTCATGTTCGCGGTTCCCTCTCCCCTGTTACTCGTGCTGCGTCTGCCGGTTCTGCGTTACTGCGTCACTTACGTCTCAGCTCTGGTTGAAGAACCCGCCCTCTGCGATGCGAGCCTTGTCCTCCGCCGTTACATCGACGTTAGCAGGCGACAACAGGAACACCTTCTGCGTCACTCGCTCAATGCTGCCATGGAGACCGAACACGAGACCGGCGGCAAAGTCGACAAGTCGCTTCGCATCCGTGTCGTCCATCTCGGTCAGATTCATGATCACCGGAGTGCCCTCGCGGAAGTGTTCCCCGATGGTACGGGCCTCGTTGTACGTCCGCGGGTGCAGCGTGGTGATGCGGTAGGGCTCCCGCTCGGACACGACCTTGGGCATGATCACCGGTGCGTTCTTCTCCAGGCTCTGGCGTTCAGGTGTGATGGATGCCACGGGGGCGATTCGTGCCGGACGTCCGGATTCCGCGGCTAGCGAAGCGGAATGGGCGACCGGCTCACGCTGTGCGGGGGGCTGTACCACTCGTACCGATTCGTCCCTTTCGGGCACGTGTGCCTGACGGGATTGGTGCGACTGGTGGGGCGGCTCATGCCGCCGGCGGTCCCGCTCGGGCTCCGGCTCGGGTTCGAACTCGTCATCGGGGTCGAACCCCGGACCGTCGTACCCGTCGTCCTCCACGAGGCCGAGGTAGACCGCCATCTTGCGCATCGCGCCGGCCATGCTCTGAGTCCTCCGCTCTGTGGTGGATCGGCTGTCGTCAACCAACTGCCCGCGATCCACGAGGTCTCCCCGCCCAACAGCGAGAATGACCATATTTTCTGCTGTGGTCCGACTTCTTGGCGACGTTACCCGAGCCCGGGTCGGACTCCGAGTACCGCCGTACCGACGCGCACATGTGTCGCTCCGGCCGCCACGGCCTGTTCGAGGTCCGCACTCATCCCTGCCGACACCATGTTCGCAGCCGGATGAGCCGCGCGCATGAGGGTTGAGAATTCCATCAGCCGCTCGAACGCCGCCTGTTGCCGCCCCGCGTACGGACCGGTGAGCGGCGCCACGGTCATCAGACCGTCGAGCCGCAGCCCCGGGGCCCGCGCCACGAGTCCGGCCAACTCTTCGATGCCGCCGGGGCCAACGCCCCCGCGCTCGCCCCGCCCGTTCTCCTCGGCGTCGAGGGCGACCTGGATCAGACAGCCGAGCTCCCGCTCCGCGCGCACGGCGCCCGCCGACAGGGCCGTGACGAGCTTGGGACGGTCCACGGACTGGACCACATCGGCATAACCGACCACAGAACGGACCTTGTTGGTCTGCAATTGACCCACAAAGTGCCAGGCAAGGGGAAGATCCGCGCAGTCGGCGGCCTTGGGGGCCGCGTCCTGGTCACGGTTCTCGGCGACATGGCGCACACCGAGCTCCGAGAGAATCCGCACATCGCTCGCGGGGTAGGTCTTGGTGACCACGATCAGGGTCACCTCCTCCCGCTTGCGCCCGGCCGCCGCGCACGCCGCGGCGATGCGCTCTTCGACCTCCGCCAGATTTGCGGCGAGTTGAGACTTACGGTCCGTCATGCCCTATCAGTCCAGCCAGACATAGCCCGCGAGACGACCGGTGGTCCGGTCGCGGCGGTACGAGAAGTGGTCACCGGATTCCAGGGTGCACACCGGCGACTGCTCCCGGTCGCGCACCCCGAGCCGCTCCAGCTGGGCGTGCACCCCCGCGGTCACGTCGACCGCCGGAGTGCCCCAACTCGTCTCGGCGTACGCCGCGGGCTCGATCGCGGCGGCATCGGCCCGCATCTCCTGGGGCACTTCGTAGCAGCGGCCGCAGACGGCGGGTCCGGTGCGGGCGATGACACGGGCCGGGTCCGCGCCCAGCTTCACCATCGCCTCGACGGCGGCGGGGACGACCCCCGCCAGCATGCCCGGCCGTCCCGCGTGGGCCGCCGCCGCGACCTTGGCGACCGGGTCGGCGAGCAGGACGGGCGTGCAGTCCGCGGTGAGGACCGCCAGGGCCAGGCCCCGGCGGGCGGTCACCACGGCGTCGACCGCCGGGATCTCGGCGTCGGAACCCCAGGGTCCGTCGACCACGACGACGTCGGGGCCGTGCACCTGGTTCATCCAGACGACCCGCGCCGGGTCGATGCCCAGCGACGTGGCGGCCAGCGCGCGGTTCGTCCGCACGGCCCGGGGGTCGTCGCCGACCGCGCCGCCGAGATTGAGCTCTTCGTACGGAACGGCGCTCACCCCGCCCCACCTGTCGGTGAAGGCGAAGTGCGCGCCGCTCACAGTGCTGTGCTTGCTTATCACTTCAGGAAGTCCGGCACGTCCAGCTCTTCGGCCTGGCTGTCCGAGTACGGACGGGCCGGCGGCACCTGCGGCGGGGCCACGGGCGCGGACGGGGTCTCGTTCACCGGAGTCACCTCGACGGGCTCCGGGGTGGAGGGCTCGTCGTGCGACGTGACGCTGCCCAGACCGCCGTACGGCGAACGGGACTCGGCCGGACGGCTGGTGGCCGCGGGCTGTTCGTCGCGCTGCTTGCCCGACGACGCGCTCAGGACGGTGTCCCGCTTGGACGGCGGCTGGCCGCCGTCGAAGCCCGCCGCGATGACGGTGACCCGGACCTCGTCGCCCAGGGCGTCGTCGATGACGGCGCCGAAGATGATGTTGGCCTCGGGGTGGGCCGCCTCGCTGACCAGTTGGGCCGCTTCGTTGATCTCGAAGAGGCCGAGGTCGGAGCCGCCGGAGATGGAGAGCAGGACTCCCCGCGCTCCGTCGATGGACGCCTCCAGGAGTGGCGAGGAGATCGCCATCTCGGCGGCGGCCACCGCGCGGTCGTCGCCGCGCGCCGAACCGATGCCCATCAGGGCCGAACCGGCCTCGGACATGACCGACTTGACGTCGGCGAAGTCGAGGTTGATCAGACCCGGGGTCGTGATGAGGTCGGTGATGCCCTGGACACCGGAGAGCAGGACCTGGTCCGCCGACTTGAAGGCGTCCAGAACGCTGACCTGCCGGTCCGAGATGGACAGGAGCCGGTCGTTGGGGATGACGATGAGGGTGTCGACCTCTTCGCGCAGCTCCGCGATCCCGTCCTCGGCCTGATTGGCGCGACGACGGCCCTCGAAGGTGAACGGCCGGGTGACGACGCCGATGGTGAGCGCGCCCAGGGAGCGAGCGATGTTGGCGACGACAGGTGCGCCGCCCGTGCCGGTGCCACCGCCTTCGCCGGCGGTGACGAAGACCATGTCGGCCCCCTTGAGGACCTCCTCGATCTCCTCGCGGTGGTCTTCTGCCGCCTTGCGGCCGACTGCCGGGTTGGCTCCGGCGCCGAGGCCACGGGTGAGTTCACGGCCGACGTCGAGCTTGACGTCGGCGTCGCTCATCAACAGGGCTTGCGCGTCGGTGTTGATGGCGATGAACTCGACGCCCTTGAGACCGACCTCGATCATCCGGTTGATGGCATTGACACCACCGCCGCCGACACCGATGACTTTGATGACTGCGAGGTAGTTCTGCGGTGCTGCCACGTCGAAGGCCTCTCGCCTCGAGTTACGTGTCGCCGCCTCGCGGTCAAGCGCCGCGACGACTGATGCCGAATGGGACGGTCCGAACGCCGACCCGAACCCTAACGCTGAAGTTTAGGGTTACCAGTGTGTCTGTTCCTTGGACTCTTCCGAACAGGACACTAAGTCGACAAGTGGCGCACGTTCAACGAACACGCCGAACCTCCCGTTTTTCTTTTCACCCTATGTGATCAGCCGTAGCGCTGCCGAACCAGGGTGCTGGCCTGCGACGATATGCGTCAACTCGCCGATGACGCAGGGGCGGTGGGGACACTCACATCGAAGTGCCGTGCCTTGGGGGCGGCTTTCATCAGTGCGGTGAGTGTGCTTGCCTTCGTTCGGCCCTTCTCACTGCTGCCCCACGCTACGGTGCGTCCGCGGCTCAACTCCAGCGAGATCGAGTCGTACGAACGGACCTTTACGGACCGTGTATCGCGGGCCACCGCGGGCGGCAGCGCGCCCGCGACCCGTACCGACTCGCGCCGCAGGCGGTGGGAGTCGAAACGGCGCAGACTCGCCGCCGCGTTCTCCTGATCCGGGGTCAATTCCAGGAGCGGAACACCCTTCGGCGCGTGACCGACCGTGGCGAATCGCACTCCCTCGGCGTCCACTTCGACGAACTTTCCGCCCTTTTCGATAAGGAGAACCGGCTTGCGTTCGGTCACTTTCAGACCGATTCCGTGCGGCCAGGAACGGACGACGTCGACCGAATCGATCCGCGGAAGCTTCTTCCGCAGCCGGTTCTCAAGGGCGTCGGTGTCGACCGAGATCAGTGGTGCGCCGACCGGGGCCGCGGCGGCCTCGCGCACCTCTTCGGGCGTAAGGACCCGGGTGCCGGACGTCGTCACGCGCTCCACGCGCAGCCACTGCGAGCCGTAGAGCAGCCAGACGCCTCCCGCGCCGACCAGCACGAAGGCGATCAGCGAGAGGACCAGGGTGCGCGTCCGCGGCACGCGCAGGCGGGAGCGCGGTGTGCGGGGCGGGCCGGAGTCGAGCTTCTGCCGTTCGGCGGTGGTCGGTCCGGCCACGGTCCCTGCCTTCTGTGTGCCTTCTAGTGCCGTCTCACGCGTTGCGGCGCGACGCGATCGCCTCGTACACCATGCCGACGAGGAGGTCGTCGGCATCCCTGCGGCCGAACTCCGAGGCCGCGCGGGACATCTCGTACAGCCGGTGCGGATCGGCGAGCACCGGGAGTACGTTGCCCTGCACCCACTCGGGCGTCAGTTCGGCGTCGTCCACCAGGAGTCCGCCGCCCGCCTTGACCACCGGCTGGGCGTTCAGCCGCTGTTCGCCGTTGCCGATGGGCAGCGGGACGTAGGCGGCCGGAAGCCCGACGGCGGAGAGTTCGGCGACGGTCATCGCGCCCGCACGGCAGAGCATCATGTCCGCCGCGGCGTACGCGAGGTCCATCCGGTCCACGTACGGTACCGGGATGTAGGGCGGCATACCGGGCATGTTCTCGACGTACGGCATTTCGTTCTTCGGGCCGACCGCGTGCAGGATCTGGATCCCCGCGCGCTGGAGCACCGGAGCGACCTGCTGGACGACCTCGTTGAGCCGCCGCGCGCCCTGCGAACCGCCGGAGACGAGCAGCGTCGGCAGGTTCGGGTCGAGGCCGAAGGCGGCACGCGCCTCCGGGCGGACCCGGGCCCGGTCGAGCGTGGCGATGGTGTGCCGCAGCGGGATGCCGATGTAGCGGGAGTTGCGCAGCTTGCTGTCCGGGGTGGCGACGGCCACCCCGTGGGCGTACCGCGACCCGATCTTGTTGGCGAGGCCGGGACGCGCGTTGGCCTCGTGCACGACGATCGGCGTCCCGGTCCGCTTGGCCGCGAGGTACCCGGGCAGCGCGACGTAGCCGCCGAAGCCGACCACGCAGTCCGCCTTCGTCCGCTCCAGGATCTGCTCGGCCGCCTTGATCGTGCCGCGCAGCCGTCCCGGGACGGTGATCAGCTCAGGGGTGGGCTTGCGCGGCAGCGGGACGGCCGGGATCAGCGCGAGTTCGTAGCCCCGCTCGGGTACGAGTCGGGTCTCCAGACCACGCTCCGTGCCCAGGGCCGTGATGCCCACGGTCGGGTCCTGCCTCCGCAGGGCGTCCGCGAGGGCGAGCGCGGGCTCGATGTGGCCGGCGGTCCCCCCACCGGCGAGTACGACATGCACCGAAATTCACCGCTCTCCGGACGAACGCGCCTTGACGCGCCGTCTCATCGTGTTCCATCTCACCCGAGGTTGCCGCATGGCCAGGGCCGCCTTTGCCGCCGGGTCCTCCCGCGCGAAGGCGATGAGGAGTCCGATGGCGAACATGGTCGGCAGCAGGGCCGAACCCCCGTAGGAGAACAGCGGGAGCGGGACACCGGCGATCGGCAGCAGACCGAGCACCGCACCGACATTGATCACGGCCTGCGCCGTGATCCAGGTGGTCACGCCTCCCGCGGCATACCGTACGAAGGGGTCCTCCGTGCGTCCGGCCACGCGGATACCCGCATAGCCTAGAGCCGCGAACAGAGCGAGCACCGACAGTGTCCCCGCCAGGCCGAGTTCCTCCCCCGTGATGGCGAAGATGAAGTCGGTGTGCGGTTCCGGCAGTTGACCCCATTTTTCCACACTCGCGCCGAGCCCGGAACCGAAGAATCCGCCGGAGGCCAGGGCATAGATCCCGTGCACGGCCTGCCAGCACTGGTCGCCAGGACCGGGATCGGTGGCACCGATGCAGGCGAGCCTCGCCATGCGGTTGGGGCTGGTCTTGATGAGGATCACGCCGAGCAGGGCCGCGATCGAGAGCACCCCCGCGAAGAGCCGGGTGGGCGCCCCCGCGAGCCAGAGCAGACCGAAAAGGATCGCCGTGAGAATGATCGCGGTGCCCATGTCGCCGCCCAGCATGATCAGTCCGAGCAGCATGAAGGCGACCGGCACGAGCGGCACCAGCATGTGCTTCCACTGGGTCAAAAGGCGCTTGTCCTGCTTGCGGGCGAGCAGGTCCGCGCCCCACAGGACCAGGGCGAGCTTGGCGAACTCACTGGGCTGGAGCTGGAACGGGCCGCCCAGGTAGATCCAGTTCTGGTTTCCGTTGACACTGCGCCCTATCCCGGGGACCTGCACGAGCACCATCAGGAAGACGGTCACCGCGAGGATGGGATAGGCCAGCGCCCGGTGCAGCTTGATGGGCATGCGCATGGCCACGAGCAGCAGGATCGAGCCGAGCACGGCCGCCACGAACTGCTTGCGGAAGAAGTACGCGGCGGGCAGGTCAAGCTGCAGCGCCTGGATCATCGACGCCGAGTAGACCATCACCAGGCCGAGCACGGTGATCAGCAGGCTGCTGCCGAAGATGAGGTAGTACGCGGTCAGCGGCCGGTCCCAGGCGCGCTTGGCCCGGGTGTAGGACCGCCGCACCGGATTCTCCCGCGGCGGGCGCGGCGCGCCCGCGGAACGGACCGGCGCGGGGCGCCGTGCGAGGCGCGTGGGCGCTCGCCCGCTACTGCCTGCCATCAGGACCCCCGCCGAGACACCACGACGCTGCCACGTGCCCTCCTAAGGGTGCCGGGCGCCCCCGGACCGCTGGGGCCCGCGTCAGGCGCTCGCGCCGAGTTCGCGGACCGCGTCCGCGAACGCGTCACCACGCTTGTTGTAGTTGGTGAACATGTCCATCGACGCACAGGCCGGAGCCATCAGTACGGTGTCCCCCGGCTCGGCGAGCCGTGCCGCCTGCCGTACCGCCTCGGACATCGCCCCAGTGTCGGTCCGGTCGAGGTCGACGACCGGGACCTCGGGCGCGTGTCGCGCCAGGGCTTCGCGGATCAGCGCGCGGTCGGCGCCGATCAGGACGACACCCCGAAGTCGCTTGGCCGACTTGGTGACCAGCTCGTCGAAGGTGGCGCCCTTGGCGAGCCCGCCCGCGATCCAGACGATCGATTCGTACGCCGCCAACGACGCTTCCGCGGCGTGGGTGTTGGTGGCCTTGGAGTCGTCGACGTACGCCACTTCGGCCACGTCGGCGACGTGTTCGATGCGGTGGGCGTCGGGACGGAAGGCGCGCAGGCCGTCGCGCACGGCCGTCGCCGGCACGCCGTAGGCGCGCGCGAGAGCGGCCGCGGCCAGGGCGTTGGCGATGTTGTGCGGCGCGGGCGGCTGCACGTCGGAGATCTCCGCGAGCTCCTGCGCCTGCTTCTGGCGGTCCGGCACGAACGCACGGTCGACCAGGATGCCGTCCACGACGCCCAGTTGCGAGGGCGCGGGCGCGTTCAGCGTGAAACCGACGGCGCGGCAGCCCTCTTCGACGTCGGCCGCGCGGACCAGGTCCTCGGTCGCCTTGTCGGCGACGTTGTAGACGCAGGCGACCTGATTGCCCTCGTACACCCGGCCCTTGTCGGCGGCGTACGCCTCCATGGAGCCGTGCCAGTCCAGGTGGTCGGGGGCGAGGTTCAGGACCGTCGCGGAGTGGGCGCGCAGCGAGGGCGCCCAGTGCAGCTGGTAGCTGGAGAGCTCGACGGCGAGCACGTCGTACGGCTCGTCGCCGGTGACGACGTCGAGCAGCGAGACCCCGATGTTGCCGACGGCGGCGGTGCGCAGCCCTGCCGCCTCCAGGATCGAGGCCAGCATGCGCACGGTCGTGGTCTTGCCGTTCGTGCCGGTGACCGCGAGCCACGGCGCGGCATCGGGGCCGCGCAGGCGCCAGGCCAGCTCCACGTCGCCCCACACCTCGACACCCGCCGCGGCGGCCGCCGCGAAGAGCGGCTTGTCCGGCTGCCAGCCGGGCGTGGTGACGATCAGTTCGGTGCCTTCGGGCAGGGTGGCCCCGTCGCCGAGGCGGACGGTGATGCCCTCGGCCGCCAGCTCGTCGGCCTGCGTACGGGAGCGCTCGTCGTCGCCGTCGTTGACGACCGTGACGACCGCGCCCAGGCCGTGCAGCACGCGGGCCGCCGGGATACCGGAGACACCGAGCCCGGCGACGGTGACGTTCTTCCCCTGCCAGCTGGTCACTTCTTGGCTGCCCATCCTGCGTAGAAGAGGCCGAGTCCGACGATCACGCACATGCCCTGGATGATCCAGAAGCGGACCACCACAAGGACTTCGGACCACCCCTTGAGTTCGAAGTGGTGCTGCAGTGGCGCCATGCGGAAGACGCGCTTCCCGGTCATCCGGAAGGAGCCGACCTGGATGACGACGGACATCGTGATCAGGACGAAGAGGCCGCCGAGCAGGGCGAGGAGCATCTCCGTGCGCGAGCAGATCGCGAGTCCGGCGAGCGCGCCGCCGAGGGCGAGCGAGCCGGTGTCACCCATGAAGATCTTGGCGGGCGAGGTGTTCCACCACAGGAAGCCGAAGCAGGCGCCCATCAGCGCGGAGGCCACGACGGCGAGGTCGAGTGGGTCTCTGACCTCGAAACACGCCTGTGGGTTGGTCAGCGTGACCGCGTTGGCGCAGGACTCCTGGTACTGCCAGACACCGATGAAGGTGTACGCGCCGAAGACCATCACGGAGGCGCCGGTGGCGAGTCCGTCGAGGCCGTCGGTGAGGTTCACGCCGTTCGACATCGCGAGGATCATGAACAGCGCCCAGACCACGAAGAGCACCGGGCCGATCGACCAGCCGAAGTCCGTGACGAACGACAGCTTGGTGGAGGCCGGGGTCTGGTTGCGGTTGTCCGGCCAGTTGAGCGCGAGCACGGCGAAGCCGATGCCGACGATCAGCTGGCCCGCCATCTTCGCCTTGGCGCGCAGACCGAGCGAGCGCTGCTTGACGATCTTGATGTAGTCGTCGAGGAAGCCGACGAGGCCCATGCCCGCCATCAGGAAGAGCACGAGGAGCCCGGAGAGCGTGGTCTCCGTGCCCGTGATGACCTTCGTGAGGAAGTACGCGATGAGCGTGGCGAGGATGAAGGCGATGCCACCCATGGTCGGCGTACCGCGCTTGCTGTGGTGCTCGCGCGGGCCGTCGTCCCGGATGAACTGCCCATAGCCCTTGCGGGCAAGGAACTTGATAAGGAGCGGGGTTCCGACCAGGGTCAGGAAGAGCCCGATCACACCCGCGAAGAGGATCTGCCTCATCGGCCGGCGACCTGCCCCTCGGACGACGCGGAGTCGTCGAGCAGCGCCGTGGCGACCCGCTCGAGACCGACCGATCTGGAAGCCTTCACCAGCACGACGTCTCCCGGGCGCAGCTCGCTGCGCAGCAGGTCGATCGCCGCCTGTGCGTCGGACACGTGCACCGACTCCTCACCCCACGAACCCTCGTTGTATGCGCCCAGTTGGAGCCAGGACGCTTCCCTGCCCCCGACTGCCACGAGCTTGCTCACGTTCAGTCGGACAGCGAGCCGTCCGACCGCGTCGTGTTCGGCGAGCCCCTCGTCACCGAGCTCGGCCATGTGACCGAGCACCGCCCACGTACGACGTCCCTTGGCCATGGCCGCGAGCGCGCGCAGGGCGGCTCGCATGGACTCGGGGTTCGCGTTGTAGGCGTCGTTGACGACCGTCACGCCGTCCGGGCGCTCGGTGACCTCCATCCGCCAGCGGGACAGCGTGCCCGCCTCGGAGAGCGCGCGGGCGATCTCGTCTGCGGACATGCCCAGCTCATGGGCGACGGCGGCCGCGGCAAGCGCGTTCGACACGTGGTGCTCACCGTACAGCCGCAAGGTCACGTCGCTGCACCCGGAGGGTGTGTGCAGCGTAAAGGCAGGCTGTCCGACGTCTGTGAGCCGGACATTCTCGGCGCGTACGTCGGCGTCGGCGCGCTCTCCGAAGAACAGGACGCGCGCCTTCGTGCGTGAAGCCATGGCGCGGACGAGGGGGTCGTCGGCGTTGAGGACGGCGGTGCCGTCGGCGGGCAGGCTCTCGACGAGTTCACCCTTCGCCTCTGCGATCTGCTCGCGTCCGCCGAACTCGCCGATGTGGGCGGTGCCGACGTTGAGCACGAGGCCGATCTTCGGCGGGGTGAGGCCGGTGAGGTAGCGGATGTGGCCGACTCCGCGGGCGCCCATCTCCAGGACGAGGAACCGCGTCTCGTCGGTGGCGCTGAGGGCGGTGAGCGGCAGGCCGATCTCGTTGTTGAGCGAGCCCGGCGTGAAGACCGTGGGCGCCTTGCTCCGCAGGACCTGGGCGAGCAGGTCCTTGGAGCTGGTCTTGCCGACGGAGCCGGTGAGCGCCACGAGCGTCGCGCCGAGGCGCTCCACGACGTGCCGCGCAAGGGCACCGAGCGCCGCCTGCACGTCGTCCACGACGATGGCCGGTACGCCGACGGGGCGCGAGGCCAGGACGGCGGCGGCGCCCGCTTCGACCACCGCCGACGCGTAGTCGTGGCCGTCGACGCGTTCACCGACGAAGGCGACGAAGAGGCTGCCGGGCTCCACTTCACGGGAGTCCCTGACGACCGGTCCGGTGACCTGGACGGACGGATCCGGTATGTCGTACGTCTGCCCGCCGACGACAGTTGCGATCTCGGCGAGGGAGAGGGCGATCACAGATTCATCCCTGGGTTTGCTGGATAGCTTCGCGAAGTACCTGGCGGTCGTCGAAGGGACGCACCACCCCGGCGATGTCCTGCCCCTGCTCGTGGCCCTTGCCCGCGACGAGCACCGTGTCGCCCGGTTCGGCCCGGGCGACGGCGGCGCGGATGGCGGCGGCGCGGTCCTCGAAGACGGCGACCTCGCCGCGCTCGTGGGCCGGCACGTCGGCGGCGCCGGCGAGCATCGTGGCGAGGATCGCCAGGGGGTCCTCGCCGCGGGGGTTGTCGGCGGTCAGTACGGCGGTGTCGGCGAGCCGGGCCGCGGCGGCGCCCATCGGCATCCGCTTGGTCTTGTCCCGGTCGCCGCCGCAGCCGAGCACGATGTGCAGCTTGTTCTCGGTGACCTTGCGCAGGGCGCGCAGGACCGATTCGACGGCGTCCGTCTTGTGGGCGTAGTCGACGACCGCGAGGTAGGGCTGGCCCGCGTCGATGCGCTCCAGGCGGCCGGGGACGCCCGGCACCGCGGCGACGCCGTCGGCGGCCTGCTGCGGGTCGATCCCCGCGACGGCCAGCGAGACGATCGCGGAGAGCGTGTTGGCCACGTTGAAGGGACCGGCCAACGGGGACTTCGCGGTGATCCGCTCGCCCTTCGGGCCGACCACGACGAACGTGGAGTCGAACGGCGTCACCTCGACGCCTTCCGCTCGCCAGTCGGCGTCGGGGTGGCCCTCGGCGGAGAAGGTGGTGACGGGGACCTCGGACTCGGTGATGAGCCGGCGCCCGTACTCGTCGTCGAAGTTGACCACGCCGAGCCGGGAGCGCTGTTTGGTGAACAGCTGCGCCTTGGCCTGGAAGTAGTCCTCCATGTCGGAGTGGAACTCCATGTGCTCCGGGCTGAGGTTGTTGAAGACGGCGACATCGAAGATGCAGCCGTCCACCCGGCCGAGCACGAGGGCGTGGCTGGAGACCTCCATGGCGACGGCCTCGACGCCGCGCTCGCGCATCACCGCGAACAGCGCCTGGAGGTCGGTCGCCTCGGGGGTCGTGCGTTCGGACTTGATCCGCTCGTCACCGATGCGCATCTCGACCGTGCCGATGAGGCCGGTCGACTTGATGCCCTTGAAGCCGCCCTCGACGAGGTAGGCGGTGGTGGTCTTGCCGGACGTTCCGGTGATGCCGATCTGCAGCAGATCGCGCCCCGGATGGCCGTACACCGTGGCCGCGAGCTCCCCCATGGAGCCGCGCGGGTCGGCGACGACCAGGACCGGCAGGCCCGTGACGGCCGCGCGTTCGGCGCCCGTCGGGTCGGTGAGGATCGCGGCGGCACCGAGGTCGGCGGCCTGCGCGACGAAGTCGGCGCCGTGCAGCCGGGCGCCGGGCAGGGCAGCGTAGATGTCGCCCGGCCGGACCGCGCGGGAGTCGTGCGTGATGCCGCTGACCTCCCCCGTGCCCGGGGCGGCGACGCCCAGCTGATCGGCGATCCTGGCGAGCGGCGTCGCGGAGACCTGGACCGGCCGCGGCGGTCCCGGATATGTCACGGGAACGCCCTTCTGGGTGGTTTGGGACTGATCGGCGTGTGGCACGGCGGTGAGCGTACCGGGCGCACCGGCTGTTGGGCGAAGCGGGCGGTGTGGCGGGGGCTGGTTCCCCGGCCGCGGGGTGATCGTTGTCACGGGTTTGTCCTGGTGGGGCTCAGGGTTCGAAGGTGACGGGGAGCCGGGCCGCGCCCTTGCCGGTGGGCGGGACCTGGAGCGTCTTGAGGGCGAACTGCATGACTTCCTTGTAGATGGGGCCGCAGATCTGGCCGCCGAAGTAGCTGCCCTTGGTGGCGTTCTGGATGGCGCAGTAGACGGTGACGCGCGGCTTGTCGGCGGGCGCGAACCCGGCGAACGACGAGGTGTAGCCCTTGTACCGGCCGGTCTCGGGGTCGACCCGGTTGGCCGTACCCGTCTTGCCCGCGACCCGGTAGCCGGCGATGCGGGCCTTGGTGCCCGTGCCCTCTTCGTCGTCGACGACGGACTCGAGCATCTGCGACACGGTCCTGGCGGTCTTCTCGCTCACCACGCGGGTCTTCTTGGGCTTGGGCGCGGGCGTGAAGCGGCCGTCGGGGCCCTTTATGCCGCGCACCAGCGTGGGCTCGACGCGTACGCCGCCGTTGGCGATGGTCGAGTAGACGGAGGTCGCCTGCATCGCGTTGATCGAGAAGCCCTGGCCGAACGGGATCGTGTACTGCTGCGAGGTGGACCACTTGTCGGGGGGCGCGAAGATGCCGGACGTCTCGCCGGGGAAGCCGAGCCCGGTCTCCCTGCCGATGCCGAACTTGCGCAGGTAGGAGTAGAGCGACCGGTTGGCTTCCTTCTGGGTCTTGCCCAGCTCGCCGGTGGCCAGGATGGTGCCGATGTTGCTGGACTTGGCGAGCACGCCGCTGAGCGTGAGGTGCCAGGTCGGGTGGTCGATGTCGTCCTTGAAGAGCCGGTCGCCGCGGTGCAGCCGGTTGGGGACCGTGACATGGGTGCCGGGGGTGGCCGCGTTCTCCTCGAGGACGGCGGCCATCGACATGACCTTGGCGGTCGAGCCCGGCTCGAAGGCGTCCTGGAGCGAGGCGTTGCCCAGTGCCGTGCCGTCGGCCTGCGAGAGGTCGTTCGGGTCGAAGCCCGGCGAGTTCGCCATCGCGAGGATCTCGCCGGTCTTGTTGTCCTGCACTATCACGTAGCCGCGGTCCGCCCTGGACTTCTCCACTTGCTCGGTGATCGCGTTCTGGGCGGCCCACTGGATGTCGCGGTCGATGGTGAGCTCGACGTCCGAGCCGGGCACGGCGGGCGTCTCCGTGCTGCCGGCGGTCGGCACCTGGTGGCCGCCGGACTGGGCGTACCTGATCTTGCCGTCCTTGCCCGCGAGCTCCTTGTCGAGCTGCTGCTCCACGCCGCCCGCGCCCTTGCCCTCGGCGTTGACCCAGCCCAGTATCCCGGCGGCCAGGGTGTCGTTCGGGTACACGCGCTTGCTGCTGGGGTCCTGGAAGACGCCCGCCAGGACGTTGGCGCTCTTCTTGTCGGTGCCCTCCTTGTCGGCGAGCGCGCCGCGCAGGTCCTTGATCTGCTTCCAGACCTGCGGGGTCTGCCGGCGCGCGAGCAGGACGTAGCGCGTCTTGGGGGTCTTGAGCTGCTCGGTGAGCCGGTCGACGTCCTTGTCGAGGATCGGGGCGAGGAGCGCGGCGGCCTGCTCGGGCCCGTCCTTGATGCCCATCTCCTTGGCCGTGAACATCGTGGGGTCGGCCGTGATGTCGTACGCGTCCACGCTGGCGGCCAGCTCGACGCCGCGGCGGTCGGTGATGCCGCCGCGCTCGGCGGCCAGGACGTGGCTGAAGTAGCGGTTCTTCTCGGCCTTGGTGGTGTAGACGCTCGCGTCCACCGCCTGCACCTGCAGGAGGCGTACGACGAAGGCCAGCATCACCAGGGTCAGACCGAGGCTCACCATGCGCAGGCGGGGCCGCGGGCTGCCGAGCCGGATGGTGCGGGTCTTGGAGGCGGCCGTGCGCGGGCGGCGGGCGGGCCCGGCTCCCCCTCCTGTGCGGCGCTGCTGGCCGGGGCGGGCGGGGCGCGAGGGCCGCGCGGGACCCGGGACCCTGCGTCGCGGGGGTTGGCGGTCCGTCACTTACGTCACCTGCCGGAGGTCGTGGGGCCGGGCTTCGCGGAAGGGGTGGGCGTGGGCGGGGCAGCTGAGGGGGCCGATTCCGTGGCGGCGGGCGCCGGGGACGCCGGGAGCGGTTCGGGGGCGGGCGTCACCGGGATCGAGACCGAGGGGGCCGGTGAGGCCACCTCCTGCGGGCGCGGATCGGGCCCCGCCGCGGACTGCTCGGCGGCTCCGGGAACGCCGCGCACGGTGCCGTCCGGGTTCAGGAAGGCCGGGTCGCCGCCCGGCACCATGCCGAGCTCGCGGGCGCGGCGCTGGAGGGCGTCAGGAGCCGCGTAGGCGTCCACGTCCCGCTGGAGTTCCTGCTCCTGGTCCGTGAGCTCCGTCGTCTCCTTCTTGAGTTCGCTCAGCTGGAACGAGCCTTCGTTGAGCGAGGAGTTCAGGATGAGGAGGCCGATCAGACCGCCGCCGAGCAGCAGCACGACGAGCAGGACGAACGGCGTGCGCGCGGCCTGGCTCGGCCCCGACGGCAGCAGCCGGGCGAGCCGGGCGGCCCTTCCGCGCAGCTCGGGCTTCTTGCTCATGGGGCCTCCTCAGGGACGCCGATCACGGATGCTCCCGGCGGGCGCGCTTCACGGGGTCTCCTCGCGGATGCGCTGCGCACCCCGCAGCCGTGCCGGGGCGGCCCGGCGGTTCTCGGCGACCTCTTCCTCGGTGGGCAGTTCCGCGCCGCGCGTGAGGAGCTTGAGCCGGGGCTGGTAGCGCTCGGGGACGACGGGCAGGCCGGGCGGCGCGGTGGTCGCGGCGCCGGCCGCGAGGACCTGCTTGACCAGGCGGTCCTCGAGCGAGTGGTACGAGAGGACGGCGATGCGGCCGCCGACGGCGAGCGTCTTCACGGCCGCCGGGATGGCCGCCTCCAGGACGCTCAGCTCGCCGTTGACCTCGATGCGCAGGGCTTGGAAGGTGCGCTTGGCGGGGTTGCCGCCGGTGCGCTTGGCGGCCTGCGGCAGGGAGTCACGGATCAGCTCGACGAGCCGCGCGCTGTTGCTGAACGGCTCCTTCTCGCGCTCGCGCACGACGGCGCTCACGATCCGCTTGGCCTGCTTCTCCTCGCCGTACTGGCGCAGGATGCGCACCAGTTCGCCCGGCGCGTACGTGTTGAGGACCTCGGCGGCGCTGACGCCGGTCGTCTGGTCCATGCGCATGTCCAGGGGCGCGTCCTGCGCGTAGGCGAAGCCGCGGTCCGCCTCGTCGAGCTGCATCGAGGAGACGCCGAGGTCGAAGAGGACGCCCTGGACCTTGGCGATGCCGAGCCGGTCGAGCACCTCGGGGAGTTCGTCGTAGACCGCGTGCACCAGCTCGGCCCGGTCGCCGAACGGGGCGAGCCGCTCCCCGGAGAGCCGCAGGGCCTCCTTGTCGCGGTCCAGGCCGATGAGGCGGGCCGACGGGAAGGTGGACAGCAGCGCCTCGCTGTGGCCGCCGAGTCCCAGGGTGCAGTCGACGACGACCGCGCCCGGCTCGGCGAGCGCGGGGGCCAACAGGTCCAGGCATCGCTGGAGCATCACCGGGACGTGTCGGGTCTGGCTCAAAGGGCCCTCTCAGATCCGGCGCGGCGAGACGTGCGCACGGCCGGGTCCCCGCCCGCTCGGGAAGGGGAATGGCCTGCTGGCGCCGGGGAAGTGGCGTCAGCCGACCGGGAGCGGGAGGAGGCCGAGCCGTACGTACGCGCCGCGCACGCGGGGGGATTCGGGAATCCCCGGTGTGAACTGTCCAGCGGGGAGCAGGTCACGGCCCTCCCACTTCGCGTCACTTTAGTCCACCCTGTCGCCCGGTCAATCAACTGGCCTGCGCGTCGCGGACGGGTCCTCGACGAGCCGTGGAACGTGCCTCGTCACCCGTTCGGGGGTAGGCACCGCAGCTCTGTGGGTTAGCTCACAACAAGACTCATTGACGTTCTTTGTCCCTTCTCACAGCGGGCCCGGTCGATCAGTGCCGACTAACGTCATAGCCATGTCGACTTCCGCATCCCCTACGGGCCGCACTCCCGCAGAGCCGAGCGGTGACATAGCCGCCGGCACCGTCACGGACCGCCTCGTCGAGGCGAACCAGCGCTACGCCGCCGGCTTCACCGATCCCGGCATGGACGCCCGTCCCGTGCTCGGCGTGGCCGTCGTCGCCTGCATGGACGCCCGCCTCGATCTCCACGACGCGCTCGGCCTCGAACTGGGCGACTGCCACACCATCCGCAACGCGGGCGGCGTGGTCACCGACGACGTCATCCGCTCCCTGACGATCAGCCAGCGCGCCCTCGGCACGAAGAGCGTCGTACTGATCCACCACACCAGCTGCGGTCTGGAGAGCCTCACCGAGGAGTTCCGGCACGAGCTGGAGCTCGAGGTCGGCCAGCGGCCCGCCTGGGCGGTGGAGGCCTTCCGCGACGTCGACCAGGACGTGCGGCAGTCGATGCAGCGCGTTCGGACCTCGCCGTTCCTCCTGCACACCGACGATGTGCGGGGATTCGTCTTCGATGTGACCACGGGTCTGCTCCGGGAGATCGACCCTGGGTGACCGGGTCCGGACCGGACCTTTCCGGACCGGCTCGACGGCCAAAAGGCCGCAAGACCCGACATATCGCCGCCAGTTATCCACGGGCGAGTGACACAACCCGGTATGCCCAACAAGAATGCGGGGTGGGCACCACGCTGAACGATTCGTGCGTGGTGTCCGTGATTCGGGGTGGGCCGGGCCGCACACACATGCGTCGGCCCGGAGAACGTGTCCGAGGAGGGCCGGGTGACGACCTATGACGATCGAGCGAGCCTCACTGATCTGACCGCCACAGCGGAGCGTGTCCGCAGGTCGGTCGAGGGTGTGATCGAAGGCAAGCCAGAGGTCGTACGGCTTTCGCTTACCGTGCTCCTCGCCGAGGGGCACCTGCTGATCGAAGACGTGCCTGGCGTGGGCAAGACCATGCTCGCCAAGGCACTTGCACGGTCCATCGACTGCTCCGTGCGGCGCATCCAGTTCACGCCCGACCTGCTGCCGTCGGACATCACCGGTGTGTCCATCTTCGACCAGCAGCGCCGGGACTTCGAGTTCAAGCCCGGCGCGATCTTCGCGCAGATCGTGATCGGCGACGAGATCAACCGCGCGTCCCCCAAGACGCAGTCCGCGCTCCTGGAGTCCATGGAGGAGCGCCAGGTCACCATCGACGGGCAGACCTACGAACTGCCGAGCCCCTTCATGGTGGTGGCGACGCAGAACCCCGTCGAGATGGAGGGGACCTATCCCCTGCCCGAGGCGCAGCGCGACCGCTTCATGGCGCGCGTCTCGATCGGCTATCCGAACCCGGAGGCCGAGCTGCAGATGCTGGACGTGCACGGCGGTGTCTCGCCGCTGGACGACCTCCAGCCGGTGGCGCACGCGCACGACATCGTGAAGCTCATCGACGCGGTCCGCACGGTCCACGTCGCGGACACCGTGCGGCGGTACGCCGTGGAACTGGTGGGGGCGACCCGCAACCACCCGGACCTGAGACTCGGGGCCTCCCCGCGCGCGACGCTGCACCTGCTGCGGGCCGCCAAGGCGTCCGCGGCGCTCAGCGGCCGCGAGTTCGCCCTGCCGGACGACGTCCAGGCCCTCGCCGTGGCGGTGCTCGCGCACCGGCTGCTGCCCACCGCGCAGGCCCAGTTGAACCGGCGTACGGCCGAATCGGTCGTCCTGGAGATCCTCCAGCGCACGCCCGTCCCGGCCGCCGTGCAGCCGGGCAGCGGCTACTTCAACCAGCAGCCGCCCGGCGCACGGAGGCTGTGATGGCGGCCGGGGGGCCGCAGCCGGCGCAGGCCGAGGAGGGGAAGGGCGGACTGCGGACCGCGCTCGCGGGTCTGACCACGCGCGGGCGTTCGTTCCTCGCGGCCGGGATCGCCGCCGCCGTCTGCGCGTACGTCCTGGGCCAGAGTGATCTGCTCCGGGTCGGGCTGCTGCTCGCCGTCCTGCCGCTGGTGTGCGCGACGGTGCTCTACCGCACCCGTTACCGCGTCGCGGGCAGCCGCAGGCTCTCCCCCGCGCGCGTGCCCGCCAGTTCGGAGGCCCGGGTCCATCTGCGGATGGACAACGTCTCGCGGCTGCCCACGGGCCTCCTCATGCTCCAGGACCGGGTGCCCTACGTCCTGGGGCCACGGCCCCGGTTCGTGCTCGACCGGGTGGAGGCGGGGGGCCGCCGCGAGGTGTCCTACCGCGTCCGCTCGGACCTGCGGGGGCGCTATCCGCTGGGTCCGCTCCAGCTCCGCCTGACGGACCCCTTCGGGATGTGCGAACTGACCCGCTCCTTCTCGACGTACGACACCTTGACGGTCATTCCGCGCGTGGAGGCACTGCCTCCGGTGCGCCTCACCGGCGAGGCCAAGGGGTACGGCGACGGGCGGCACCGCTCGCTGGCCCTGGCGGGCGAGGACGACGTGATCCCGCGGGGCTACCGCCACGGCGACGACCTGCGCCGCGTCCACTGGCGCTCCACGGCCCGCTACGGCGAGCTGATGGTGCGCCGCGAGGAGCAGCCGCAGCGGGCCCGCTGCACGGTGCTCCTGGACACCCGGGCGCACGCCTTCCGGGGCGCGGGTCCGGACTCGGCCTTCGAGTGGGCGGTGTCGGGCACGGCGTCCGCCCTGGTGCACATGCTCGAACGGGGCTTTTCGGTACGGCTGTTGACCGACACCGGGAACTCCGTGCCCGGCGAGGGCTCGGACGGTTTCGCGGGCGCCAGCCAGGAGTCGGCGGACGCGGCGGGACTGATGATGGACACCCTCGCGGTGATCGACCACTCGGACGGCGCGGGGCTCTCCCCCGCGTACGACGTGCTGCGCGGGGGCAACGAAGGCCTGCTGATCGCCTTCTTCGGCGACCTCGACGAGGAGCAGACGACGGTGGCCGCCAAGATGCGGCAGCGCAGCGGCGCCGCCGTGGCCTTCGTCCTGGACAGCACGGCCTGGGCCCAGGGCCCGGGCGGCGCCGTCCCGGGCCCCGGCGACGAGCGGGTCCGGATGCTGCGCGAGGCGGGCTGGACGGCCGTGGCCGTGCCTCCCGGGGTCGCGCTGGTGGACCTGTGGCGCCAGGCGGACCATCTGCGGGCGAGCACGGGCCCAGCTCCGGCGGCGGGGACGACGACCGGGGGCTGGGGATGAGCGGCCGAGCCCGCGCACGTACGACAGCACGTACGACAACAGGGGGAACCGCATGAGTGGGCGCACGCGACTGGCGCTCTGTGCCACGGCGGCCACACTGATGGCGTCGGGGGCGCTGCTGCCGCTCGTCGATCCGGCGACGTGGTTCATCCAGGCGGCGATCCTGCTCGCGCTCCAGAGCGGCGTGGGCGCGCTCACCCGGCGCGTCCCGCTGGCCCGGCCGGTCACGGTCGCGGTGCAGGCCCTGGTGACGCTGCTGCTGCTCACCCTGGTCTTCGCCCGTGAGCAGGCCGTCGCCGGTGTGCTGCCGGGCCCCGAGGTGTTCCGGGAGTTCGGGCTGCTGCTCGAGGCGGGCGGCAACGACGTCGGGCAGTACGCGATCCCGGCGCCGCTCAGTGACGGCATCCGGCTGATGCTGGTCGGCGGCGTCCTGGTGATCGGCCTCGCGGTGGACGCCCTCGCGGTGACCTTCCGTACGGCGGCGCCCGCGGGGCTTCCGCTGCTCGCGCTGTACTCCGTCGCCGCCGGGCTCTCCGGGGACGGGGCGGGGTGGCTGTGGTTCCTGCTCGCGGCCGCCGGGTATCTGCTGCTGCTCCTGGCGGAGGGCCGGGACCGGCTCTCCCAGTGGGGGCGGGTCTTCGGGGGCGCGGCGCGTGCGCCCGGCCGGGTCGCGGGAGGCCTGGAGACCGACAGCGGCGCGGTCGCACCGGTCCGCACGGGGCGGCGCATCGGCGCGGTCGCGCTGGGCATCGCCCTGGTGGTGCCGCTCGCGCTGCCCGCCCTGGACGGCGGGCTCCTCGACGGTTCCGGCGGCGCCGGGGGCTCGGGTTCCGGCGGTGGCGGCACGATCTCCGCGGTGAATCCGCTGGTCGCGCTCCAGGACAGCCTGAACGAACCGGACGACCGCGAGGTCATCTCGTACAAGACGAACGCCAAGGAGACCGAGAACCTCTATCTGCGGATCGTCTCTCTCGACCAGTTCGACGGCACGGCCTGGAAGACCACCGTCCGCAGCATCGAGGACGTGCCTCCGCGCCTCGAGGACCCGCCGGGGCTCTACCCCGACGTCCCCAGGAGCGAGATCCAGACGAACATCTCGGCCGCCGAGGGCTACGCGCAGAACTGGCTGCCGATGCCTTATCCGGCGAGCGAGGTCAAGATCAACGGCCGCTGGCGGTACGAGCCGGTGGGGCGCGCCCTGGTGGGCGACCGCGGTCAGACGACGCGCGGCGCGCAGTACGAGGTCAAGAGCCTGATCGTGCAGCCGACGGCCGAGCAGCTCGCGGGCGCCGCCGAGCCGCCCAAGCAGCTCGCGGACGAGTTCACCAAGGTGCCCGAATCGCTGCCGCCCGTGGTGGCGACCGAGGCCCGCCGGATCACCAAGGGCACGTCGAACGACTACGAGAAGGCGGTCAAGCTCCAGGACTGGTTCTCCTCGGAGGGCGGCTTCACGTACAACACGCAGGTACGGGCGGGCAGCGGCCCGGCGGCGATAGCCCGCTTCCTGGAGCAGAAGGAAGGCTTCTGCGTCCACTTCTCGTTCGCGATGGCCTCCATGGCGCGGACGCTGGACATCCCGGCGCGCGTCGCGGTGGGCTTCACGCCCGGTGCCGCGCAGGCGGACGGTTCGATGTCGGTCGGTCTGCGGGACGCGCACGCCTGGCCCGAGCTGTACTTCGAGGGCGTGGGCTGGACCCGCTTCGAGCCGACCCCGAACCGCGGCACGGTGCCCGACTACACGCGCCCGGACACCCCCTCCGACGGTGCGAGCGACCCGGCGGCGCCCGAGTCGAGCGAGTCGGCGGCTCCGTCGGACGCGCCGTCGGCCTCCACGAGCTGCCCGCCCGACCAGCAGAAGCAGGGCGGCTGCGCGAGCACGGCCCCGGCGATCGCGGGCGCTTCGGGCGGCGAAGGGCCGCCGATCGGCATGATCGTGGCCATCGCCCTGGGGGCGCTGGTGGCGCTCGGCCTGCCCTTGCTGCCGATGCTGTGGCGCAAGCGGATCCGCGCGGTGCGCCTGGGCTCACCAGGGCGTACGGAGGCGGACGCGGCTGCACGGACCCTGGCCGCCTGGCTCGAGGTGACGGACACCGCCTGGGACCACGGGATCGCGCCGGACGAGTCGCAGACCCCGCGCAAGGCGGCGGCCCGGATCGTCCGCGTCGGACAGCTCGCCGACGCACCCGCGCAGTCCGTCCACCGCCTGGCCGCCGCCGTCGAACAGGTGCTCTACGCGCCACGGCCCCAGCCGACGGCCGGCCTGGCCGACGACGTGCGCCGTGTCTGTGACGGCCTGGAGGCCACCTCCAGCCGTCCGGCCCGGCTGCGCGCGACACTGGCCCCGCGTTCGGCCGCACGGGTGGTGTGGGCGGTCTCGGACCGCTGGACGGCTCTCAAGGAGCGGTGGTCGGAGCGGATCACCAAGCGGTGGACGGCGCTGCGGAGGCCTTCGGGGCCGTCCCAGCCGTCGCAGCAGGAGGGCTGAGTCGCGGCAGGAGGAGCAGGGGGCTGCCAGCGGGCTACAGGCGCTGAGCAGCCCATGCGTAAGGGGTGACCGCCCAGGCGGTCACCCCTTACGTGCAGCAGTACGTACTGCTGTGAACTGCTGTGAAGAACGAAAAGCTAGAAGCTCATTGGCCCTGTTCGTCGCGGCGACGCTGCCAACGCTGCTCGATCCGGTCCATCATCGACCGGCGCTGCCTGGTCTGCCGACGTGCGGCCGGGGCGCCGCCCGGTGCCGTGGGCGTACCGGCGGCCGGCTGTTCACCTGGCTTGGGCGCTTTGCGCCATCCGGTGACGGCGAGCACCGCACATCCCAGCATGACGAGGAATCCCACCACGCTCACCCAGATCTGCTGGGCGACCATTCCGGCCATGAGAAGGGCGATACCTACAAGGAAGCCCGCGACCGCTTGGTAGACCCGTCGCCGGGTGTACGTACGCAGCCCGCTTCCCTCGAGCGCTGTCGCGAACTTGGGATCTTCGGCGTACAGCGCTCGCTCCATCTGCTCGAGCATGCGCTGCTCGTGCTCCGAGAGCGGCACGGAGTCCTCCTCATCGTGCAGTCGCCGGGGCGACCGGGGGTCCCCTTCAGGATAGGCAGGGAATCGCCCCCGTGAAACCCGCCCCTCTGCGCCAACTTCGCCAAACCGGACCGCCCTGCCGCTCCGGCTCGCTGAAGCGTGCATTCCCCAGCGGCCGATCCGGCATGCCGGACGGTCTGCCTCGATCATACGGCGCCCATAGCCCGTTCGGGGGGTATGTGCCGTACTCCATGTGCGGCTGCGCTGCTGATCAGCGGCCAGCCGGGCAGGTTTCAGGCCTCGTCGGCATCCCGGGTCTCACCGAGCACATGCAGCTGAGTGGCCACGGAGTGGAAGGCGGAGAGCTCCGCCGCGGCCGCCTCCAGCTTGAGGAGGGCCTCCAGGGCGCCGGGCTCGGTGTCCACCAGGACGCCGGGGACGAGGTCGGCGAAGACCCGCACTCCGTGCACCGCGTCGACCCTGACGCCCGAGGCCTCGACCAGGTCGGTGAGCTGCTCGGCGGTGAAGCGCCGCGGCACGGGGTCGCCGTCGCCCCAGCGTCCCGCCGGGTCGCCGAGCGCCTGCCTGGCCTCGGTGAAGTGCCCGGCCAGCGCCCGGGCGAGTACGGCTCCGCCCAGACCGGCGGCGAGCAGGCTGAGGGTGCCGGAGGGGCGCAGCGCGCCGACCGCGTTGCGCACGCCCTCGGCGGGGTCGTCCACGTACTCCAGGACGCCGTGGCACAGGACGGCGTCGAACCCGGCGCGCTCCACGACGTCGAACAGGCCGTGTACGTCGCCCTGGACACCGCGCACCCGATCGGCGACGCCCGCCTCGGCGGCCCGGCGCTCGAGCGCGAAGAGGGCGTTCGGGCTGGGGTCGACGACGGTGACGCGGTGGCCGAGCCGGGCGACGGGCACGGCGAAGTTGCCGCTGCCGCCTCCGGTGTCGAGCACGTCGAGGGAGTGTGACTCCCGGCCCGTGGCCTTGACCCGGCGGTCGAGGGCGTCCTTGAGGACCTCCCAGACCACGGCGGTACGGAGAGAAGCGCGGGGGCGCATCGGGTCCGACACGGCAGTTGACTCCTCGGCGCGTCCACCGCATGTCGGCGGCGGAGCTAGGGGGTTCCCTCCGCCTGCTCTTGCCGCAGACAGGAGGATGCGGGCGCTCCCACCCTATTGCCTTCGGCCGACTGCCCCGTCACCCGTCCCGGGTCGCGTCCGGCGGCTCCTGCCTGGGCTGGGGCAGCACGGGCTGGAGCACCAGCATCCGCTCGACGAGGCGTAAGAACATCGCCACGTCACGCAGCAGGTCGTCCGCGTCCCGGACGGTGGCCGCGCCCTGTATGCCGGCCTCCGCGCGGGCCCTGCGCGCCGCGCCGGAGGCGAACAGGGCGCTCCACTCGGTCAGTTCGGGCGCTATCTCGGGGAGCACTTCCCAGGCGCTGCGGATCCGCTGCCTGCGTCGCGGGGTCGCCTCGGGGCGGCCGCGGGCGGCGAGGACGGCGGCGGCGGTGCGCAGGGCGGCGAGGTGGGCCGTGGCGTAGCGCTCGTTCGGAGTCTCCAGGTGCGCGGCTTCGTCGATGCCGGCGCGGGCCTGGGCGAGCAGTTCGAGTGCGGCGGGCGGGGCCGTGGCCCGGCGCAGGACGGGGTGGACGTCGCTCGCGGGGCCGGTGGCTGCGGGGGCGGGGCCGACGGGGCGGTGCCGACGTGCGGCTGCTGCGGAAGTGCTGGCCATGACGAACCTCCTGTCGTCGCGTAACGGCTATGTGGCCGTATGTGCACATCGTGTAGTACGCCACTGACAATCGGCTCTGACCTGCGACTTTGCCCCGATCGCGGGTTCGCGTTAGTTTTTGCACTGACCAGTCAGTTCAAAAGAAGGTGCGAGGGGGGAACTGTGGACGGGCCGAACGACGGCGCGCGGGGAGCCGCCGTCACAGCGCAGGGGTTCGGGCTCAAGGGACCGCGGGGCTGGGCGTTCCGCGGGGTCGATGTCGAGGCCGGGGCCGGGGCGCTGATCGCGGTCGAGGGGCCTTCGGGATCGGGCCGGACCTGTCTGCTGCTCGCGCTCACCGGGCGGATGCGCCCCACGGAGGGAGAGGCTTCCGTGGGGGGCTTCCGGCTGCCCAAGCAGCTCGCGGCGGTGCGCCGGATCAGCGCGCTGGGGCCCGTGACCGGCGTGACGGATCTCGATCCGGCGCTGACCGTGGCCGAGCACCTGCACGAACGGGCGCTTCTGGAGCGGCGGTTCGGCGGCTCCCTGCGGGGGCTGCTGAAGCCGCGCGCCGAGCGGGCCGCCGAGGCGCGGCTGCGGGTGGACACCGCGCTGGCGGCGGCCGGGCTCGACATGGAGGCGCTGCCCAAGGGGCGCCGGACCTCCGTACGTGACCTGGAGCGTCTCGAGGCGCTGCGGCTCTCCGTGGCCCTGGCCCTGATCGGGCGGCCCCTGCTGCTGGGCGTCGACGACGTCGACCTCAAGCTGTCGGACGCCGAACGGGACGAGGCCTGGGCGCTGTTGAGGTCCATCGCAGAGAGCGGCACCACGGTCGTCGCCGTGTGCGCCGAGGCGCCCGACGACGCGATCTCCCTCTCCACGGACCGGAAGCCCACCGAGGCCCCGACCGAATCAGCCGACGCGAACGACGACGACAAGGAGACGGCGGATGCGCTCGCCGAAGCTGGCCGCTCTTGAGCTCAGGCGCTTCGGCAGGGGGAAGATGCCGCGTGCGGCGCTCGTCGCGCTCCTGCTGCTCCCCCTGCTGTACGGCGCGCTGTACCTGTGCTCGTTCTGGGACCCGTACGGCCGTCTCGACCGCATCCCGGTGGCCCTCGTCAACGACGACAAGGGCGCCACGGCCGCGGGCAAGAAGCTCGAGATGGGCGACGGCATCGTCGACGGGCTCCAGGACAGCAAGACCTTCGACTGGCACGAGGTGAGCTCCGCCGAGGCGCGCGAGGGCATCGAGGACGGCACGTTCTACCTGTCCCTGACGATGCCGTCCGACCTCAGCAAGCGCGTCGCGTCGAGTTCGGGGGACTCCCCGGAGACGGGCGCGCTCCAGGTCCGTACGAACGACGCCAACAACTACATCGTCGGGCAGATCTCCCGGACGGTCTTCTCCGAGGTGCGCACGGCAGCCTCCACCAAGGCCTCGCGCTCCTTCCTCGACAAGATCTTCATCTCGTTCTCCGACATCCACGGGGAGACCGAGAAGGCCGCCAAGGGTGCCGACAAGCTCGACAGCGGCATCGGCGAGGCCAAGAAGGGCTCGAAGAAGCTCGTGACCGGCCTCAAGGACGCCAAGAAGGGCAGCGGCGACCTGGCCGGGGGCATCAAGAAGCTCGACAAGGGCGCCGGTGACCTTCAGAGCGGCTCGAAGAAGGTCTCGGACGGCACCCAGAAGCTGGCCGACAAGGTCAACGGCACCGCGGACCAGGTGCGGCCCTTCCTGAAGGACAACGGCAAGACCGTCGGGGACACGGCCCAGCTCGTCGCCGACTCCTCCAAGGCCCTGCGCGGCAACCTGGACACCTGGGTCAAGCTCGCCCCCGTGGCGGCCGACGGCGCCAAGAAGGGCTCCGAGACGATCGGCGACTTCTACACGAAGCGCTGCGAGAACCTCCCGGTGCCCGACCCCGCCTGCCCGGAGATCAAGAAGGCCAAGACGGCGGCGGAGAACGTGTCGACCATCGCGGACGACATGAACACCGTGGTCAAGGACCAAAGCAGCGACATCAAGAAGCTCGACAAGCACCTGGCCGCGCTCCAGAAGAAGTCCCAGGCGCTCGCCGACCGCGCACCGCACCTGAACGAGGACCTGGACAAGGCCGTCACCCAGATCAACGACCTCAACACGGGCGCGGGCAAGGTCGCCAAGGGCGCCAAGAAGCTGCACACCGGCCTCGGCACCGCCAAGACCGGCGCCACGGACCTCGACGCGGGCGTGGGCAGGCTCAAGACGGGCGCGACCGACCTCAAGGGCGGCCTGTTCAAGCTGGCCGACGGCTCGGAGAAGCTGTCCGGCGGGCTGCACGACGGCGTCAAGAAGATCCCCGACTACGACAAGAAGGACCGCGACGAGCGCACCGACGTCATGGCCGACCCGGTGCAGCTCGCCTCCCAGTCGATGCACAAGGCGCCCAACTACGGCACCGGCTTCGCCCCGTACTTCATCCCGCTGTCCCTGTGGGTCGGCGCGATGGTGGCGTACATGCTGATCCAGCCGCTCAACCGGCGCGCGCTCGCCGCGGGCGCGTCCGCCTGGCGGATCGCGTTCGCCGGCTGGCTGCCGGTCGCCGCCCTCGGTGTGCTCCAGGTGGCGGCCCTGATGTCGGTCCTGCACTGGGGCCTGGGCCTGCAGATGACGCGGGCGGCCGGGACGGTGGGCTTCCTCTGCCTGGTGACGTGCTGCTTCGCGGCGATCGTGCAGTGGCTGAACGCGCGTTTCGGGGCGGCCGGGCGAATCCTCGTCCTCGCGGTCCTGATGCTCCAGCTGACCTCGGCGGGCGGCACGTACCCCGTCCAGACGAGTCCGTCGTTCTTCGGCTGGATCCACCCCTTCTTGCCGATGAGTTACGTCGTCGACGCCCTCCGCAGGCTCATCACGGGCGGCGGTCTGGGCCCCGTCTGGCAGGCGTGCGCAGTGCTCACGGCCTTCACCGCGGGCGCCCTGGCGCTCACCGCGCTCTCCGCGCGCCGCAAGCAGGTGTGGACCCTGGACCGCCTGCACCCGGAGCTGAGCCTGTGAGACCTGGAACCGGGCCTGTCCGGGCGGCAAGACCTGTGAGAATCAGGCCCATGGACAGCAGCGCAACCAGCACCCGGCGTGAGGCCACCCGGCAGAAGCTCTACGAAGCGGCCGTCACCCTCATCGCGGAGCAGGGCTTCTCGGCCACGACGGTCGACGAGATCGCCGAGCGGGCCGGGGTCGCGAAGGGCACGGTCTACTACAACTTCGCGAGCAAGTCGGTCCTCTTCGAAGAGCTGCTGCGGCACGGCGTCGGCCTGCTCACCGCCTCCTTGAAGGAGGCGGCCGAGAAGGCGGCGGGGACCGGCGGCAGGCAGGTCGACGCGCTGGACGCGATGATCCGGGCGGGCCTGGTCTTCATCGACCGCTATCCGGCCTTCACCCAGCTGTACGTCGCCGAGCTGTGGCGCACCAACCGTGCCTGGCAGTCCACCTTGATGGTGGTCAGGCAGCAGGCGGTCGCCGTCGTCGAGGACGTGCTGCGCGCGGGCGTCGAGAACGGCGAGCTCAGCGAGGAGATCGACATCCCCCTGACGGCCGCCGCGCTCGTCGGGATGGTCCTGGTGGCGGCGCTCGACTGGCAGGCCTTCCAGCCGGAGCGCTCCCTGGACGACGTGCACTCGGCGCTCTCACGGCTGCTGCAGGGCCGGGTGAGCGGCGGGCGCTGAGCCCTCCCGAAGCAGCGCCGTCCCGGAAGGCACGCCGTCCCGGAAGGCACGCCGTCCCGGAGGCCGCGCACACAAGGGCGCCGGTCCGGTGTCACCTGATCTCCAGGCGGCACCGGACCGGCGCTTCTCGCGTTCCCCCGCAGTCCCCCGTTCGGCCCCCCGGGTGGTCATCCCCCGAGCGGCCGCCCGTCACCCCGTGCCTCACTCCCACCTTCGGCGGGGTGGGAGGAGCGGTTAAGGGCGCCGCGCCGTTCCGCCGCCCCGTGTCGGCGGTACGGGCGCTGCGCCCTTCTCCGTGTCCCTCACTCTTCCGTCCGCGCAGGTCGGGACCCATCCGCGCTACTACTCATCTCCATCACTAGGTACGGATACTCAGACCTGGGTGCTCATCCCCAGGCCGGGACGTTCCCGACTGGTTACGATCGCGTCCGTGTCCGTACTCCCCCTGGTCTTCACCAGCGGCTGGGCAAGCGGGATCAACGCGTACGCCGTGGTCCTGCTGCTCGGTGTCTTCGGCGCGACCGGGATCACCGACGAGGTTCCCGAGTCGCTGCAACGTCCTGATGTGCTGATCGTCGCCGGGGTCCTCTTCGCCTGCGAGGCCGTCGCCGACAAGATCCCGTACGTCGACTCGGTGTGGGACACGGCGCACACCGTGATCAGGCCGGTGTCCGGCGCCGTGGTGGGTGCGCTGCTCGCGGGCCAGAGCGGTTCGCTCCCCGACCTGGCGGCGGGCGCGGTGGGCGGTTCCACGGCGCTGGCGAGCCACTGCGTGAAGGCCGGGACGCGGATGGCGATCAACACGTCGCCCGAACCGTTCAGCAACGTCATCGTGAGCACGGCCGAGGATCTCGGGGTCGGCGGGATCATCAGCTTCGCGATGTTCTATCCGGAGGCGGCGGCGATCATCGCGGCCGTCCTGCTGGTGCTCGGTCTGATCCTGCTGTACTTCCTGATCTCGCGGATCCGGCGGTTCCTGCGGCGCAGGGCGCAGCGGCGCGAGGAGAAACAGCTCGCGGCGCACAGTGGACGGCCACCGGACTGAGGGCTCCCGGCAGGACTGTCAGTGGCGGCGGATAAAGTCCCTGGCATGGCACGGATTGTGGTGATCGGCGCCGGGATGGGCGCGATGGCGGCCGCTGCCCGGCTGGCCGTCGCGGGCCACCGGGTGGTGGTGCACGAGCGGTCGGGTACGTACGGCGGCGCGCTCGGCAGCGTCGAGCGGGACGGCTTCGTCTTCGACACGGGGCCCGGCCTCCTGCAGCTCCCCGCCGTCTATCGCGACCTGTTCGTCAAGACGGGCAAGGAGCCGCTGGAGAAGTGCGTCGAGCTCTCCCAGGTGGAGCCCGCCGTGCGGCACGTCTTCGCGGACGGCACGGCGGCCGATCTGCCCAACGCCTCGCGCGCGGGCGTCGGCGAGGCCCTGGACGCGGCGCTCGGCAGCGGCGCGGGCGCCGCCTGGTCGGCGTACATGAACCGCGCCCGTGAGGCATGGGACCGCACCCGGCGCCCGCTCCTGGAAGAGCCGCTCTGGCCGAACTGGCAGGTTCTCGCCGACCGCGAGCCCTACCCCTCGGTGCCGCACAAGCGCCTCCTGCGGCGCGAGCGGCGCGCGACCACCCTCACCGAGGTCGGCGAGCTCGAACTGGGCGGCGACGCACGGCTTCTGGCGCTCCTCGAGCAGTACGCCCTCGCGTGCGGCCTCGACCCCCGGGCGACCCCGGCGAGCGCGGCCGTCCTGCCCTACCTGGAGCACACCTTCGGCGCGTGGTCCGTGCGCGGCGGGATGCGCGCGCTCGCCACGGCCGTGTACGAGCGGTGCCTCGCCCGGCGGGTCGAGTTCGCGTTCGACTCCCCCATCACCCGGATCATCGAGAAGGACGGCCGCGCGGCCGGCGTCGAACTGGCGGACGGGACGGCGCAGGAGGCGGACTTCGTGGTCGCCGGTGTCGCGCCCGGCGCACTGGACGGCTTGCTGTCCGGTGTATCCGGCATGTCCGCCGCCTCCGGTGTGAACATACGGGCGGAGGGTGAGGTGCAGGCCCGGTCCGGACTGCCCAGCCGCCTCACGGTCTTCCTCGCCCTGCGCGGCTCCCGGCCGGAGGGCACGCCCCACCGGACGGTGCTGCACACACCCGACCGCCAGGACGAGCTCGACCGGCTCTTCGGGCACCGCCCCAAACTGCCCGCCGCCCCCACCCTCACGGTGCTGCGCCCGGACGACCCCGCCCTCACGCCGGACACCGAGCACGAGGCGGTCACCCTGACGGCCACGGTGCCCGCGCACACGGAGGTCACCGAGGCCGACGTGGAGCGCCTGCTGGACCGTGCCGAGTCCGCCGTACCCGGCCTGCGCGGGCGGCTGCTGTGGCGCGAGGTCCGCACCCCCGCGGACGTCGCGGAGGCCACCGGTGCCGAGGGCGGCGCGGTCCCGCCCCCGTCCCTCGCGGCAGGAGAGGGCCGGCTGCTGCATCCGGCCAACAGCACCCGGCTGCCGGGGCTGTTCGCGGTCGGCGGCTGGGCGCATCCCGGCGGCGGACTTCCGCACGCGGGCATGTCGGGCACGCTGGTCGCCGGGTTGATCGTGGAGGGACCGGAGTTCCGCGGCTCCCAGTGAGCTCGTGAGCTTCCGGCCTCGGATCCTGATCCGGGTCCGGACCGGATCAGTACCGGATCAGTACCGGTACTGCTCGTTGTACCCCGCGTCGTAGCCGTTCTCCTGGGCCTGCTCGCCCTGGTACGGATACGGCTGCTCCGGCGGGAGTTCGCCGCCGTACTGGCCGTAGGGGTCCTCGACGTTGCGCTGCTGGGGCACCCAGACCCCGCCGGGCGGCGTCTCGTTGTACGTATCGGACCCGGCGCCGTACGGATCGGCCGCCGGGTAGGACGCGTACTGCTGCTGGTCGCCGTACGCGTCGTAGCTCTGCTGGCCGCCGTACGTCTGGGTCCCGATGTACGGGTCGGAGTACGCGGCGTACTGCTGCTGGCCCGTCTCGCCGTACGCGTAAGGCTGCTGGGGGTCATAGCCCGCGGTGGCGTACGTGTCGTAGCCGTAGCCGCTGTCCGCCGGGGCGGACTGCTGCTGTGCGTACGCCGTGTCGCTGTAGACGCCGTACTGCCCGGTGTCGTCCGGCAGCGGCTCCGGGGCGTAGACCCCGGTGCCGGGAGCGGTCTCGGGCGGCGGCCCTGCCGGGCCCGCGTCCTCGTACTCCAGGTCGGAGACCTGGAGCGTCGGCTCCTGGGGAGCCTCGCCACCCACGCCCCGCGGCGACTTGCGGCGCTTACTCAGACCGGGCTGGCCGCCGAGCGCCCAGCCGGTCGAGAAGCCGCGGCGGAACGACAGCGTCACGTACGTCTGTCCCGTGGCGAAGGCGATCGCACCGAGCCCGATGACCACCACCGACGGCAGCAGCACGCCGATGACCACGCCGAGGAAGCCGCCGAAGGCCAGCAGCCGCCAGCGCAGCCGCGCCTTGTACTGCAGCAGCACCTCGCCGAGCAGCCACAGCGCGACGCATCCGAACGCGATGTAGAGGACCGTCCAGCCCATGTACGCCCCTCTCCCCGCGGCCGCCGCCCCCAGGGGTACGGCCGGTCAGGCCTGCGGGTGATGCAGGCCCAGATTCTCGTAGATTTCCAGAGTCGCCGTGGAGTTGTTGAGCGTGATGAAGTGCAGCCCCGGGACACCCTCGGCCAGCAACCGCGCGCAGAACTCCGTCGCGAACTCGATGCCAATGGAGCGTACAGCCGCCGGATCGTCTTTGGCTGTGAGGATGCGCTCTTTGAGCGCCGGAGGGAAGGAAGCGTTGCTGAGCTGGGGCAGCCGCTCCAGCATGCGCACGTTCGTCACCGGCATGATCTCCGGGATGATCGGAGTCGAACAGCCCGCGGCCTCGACCCGGTCGCGCAGGCGCAGATACTCCTCCGGATAGAAGAACATCTGTGTGATCGCGTAGTCGGCGCCCGCGCGGCACTTGTCGACGAAGTGCCGGACGTCGGTGTCCCAGTCGGCCGAGCGCGGATGCATCGCGGGGAAGGCCGCGACGCCCACGCAGAAGTCGCCCGACTCCTTGATCAGCTCGACCAGTTCGGCGGCGTAGGTGAGGCCCTTGGGGTGCTTGACCCAGTCGGCGAGGGGGTCGCCGGGCGGGTCGCCGCGGACCGCGAGCATGTTCCTGATGCCCGCGTCCGCGTACTGCCCGATGATGTTGCGCAGCTCGGCCACGGAGTGGTCGACCGCGGTCAGGTGCGCGACCGGCGTGAGCGTGGAGTCGGCGACGATCTGCTGCGTCTCCTTGACCGTGCCCGCACGCGTCGAGCCGCCCGCTCCGTACGTCACGGAGACGAAGCTGGGAGCCACCGCCTCGACCCGGCGCAGGGCGTTCCACAGGTTCCGCTCGCCCTTCGGGGTCTTCGGCGCGGAGAACTCGAACGAGTACGTCGTCTTGCCGGTGGCGAGCATGTCGCGCACGGTGCGTGCGCGATCAGATCTGGTGGAAGCAGTGCCTAGGGCCATACGGGCAGGTTAGCGACGGGGCACCGCTACCGGCCAATCTCCGTCCAACCTGCGGACAACCTGGCCGAAGTTGGCCGAAGATCGCCGGTCAGGCCGTACGCAGGCGCTTCGCGAAGTCGGCCGCCGCGGCCGCCGGATCGTCGGCCTCGGTGATGGCCCGTACGACGACGACGCGGCGGGCGCCCGCTTCGAGCACCTCGTCCAGATTGCCCGCGTCGATGCCGCCGATGGCGAACCAGGGGCGGTCCGTGCCGAGCGAGGCCGTGTACCGGACGAGGTCGAGTCCAGGGGCGTACCGGCCCGGCTTGGTGGGGGTCGGCCAGCAGGGGCCCGTGCAGAAGTAGTCCACGCCGTCCTGCGTCGCGGCGGCCGCCGCCTCGGCGTCGGCGTGCGTGGAGCGGCCGATCAGGACGTCCTCGCCGAGGATGCGGCGGGCCGCGGGCACCGGCAGGTCGCCCTGGCCCAGGTGGAGCACGTCGGCGCCGATGGCGTGCGCGACGTCCGCGCGGTCGTTCACCGCGAGGAGCTTGCCGTGCCGGCGGGCGGCGTCGGCGAAGACCTGGAGGTGGTCGAGCTCCTCGGCCGCCTCCATGCCCTTGTCGCGCAGCTGCACGATGTCCACGCCGCTGCCGAGGACGGCGTCGAGGAACTCCGGGAGGTCTCCCTGGCGCTTACGGGCGTCCACACACAGGTAGAGGCGGGCGTCGGCGAGCTGCTCGCGGGCAGGCTTGGCGGCCATGGAAAGGTCCCCCCGGTCGTCGGTGGCCTACGGGCCGCGGGTCCCCTGGGGGACGCGCGGCCCGTACGCAACGGTTTTCCGTGTCGGTCAGACGGCGAGCGCCTGGGCGCGGCGCTTCACCTCCGTCCCGCGATTCTCGCTCAGGGCCTGCGCGGGGGTGCCGGGCAGGGTCTCGTCGGGAGTGAAGAGCCACTCCAGCATTTCCTCGTCGGAGAAGCCGTCGTCCCTCAGGAGCGTCAGGGTGCCGGTGAGGCCCTTGACGATCTTGTCGCCGTCGATGAAGGCGGCCGGCACCTGAAGCGCGCGGTTCTCACCACGGCGCACGGCGATCAGCTGGCCCTCCTTGACCAGCTGGCGCACGCGCGTCACCTCGACGTCGAGCAGTTCCGCGATGTCGGGGAGGTGGAGCCAGGCGGGGACAAGAGCATCAGTCTTTGCGTCAATCTCGGTCACGGGGTCAAGCGTAGCTCCGGGCACCGACAGCGGCCGGTCACCGGGTCCCGTCGGCTACGGCAGCACGGCCTTCTTCAGCGGCACCGCGGGGTCCGCCACCAGCTCAGGGGCGAGGCGGGCGCCCGCCTCGATCAGCTTGCGGCCCTGCGCCAGGTCCCGGGGGCGGCCCACCGCGAGGACGGCCACCAGGGCGCCCCGCAGGAACCAGCACACGGTCCAGGCGGCGCCCGAGGGGTCGCCGCGCCACACCAGCTCGTCGGCGGAGGCGTGGTGTCCCGCGTACTGGACGAAGCGGCCGAACTGCTCGGACCAGAAGTACGGGACGGGGTCGTACGCCGAAGGGGTCTCGCCGATGATGTTCGCCGCCACCGTGCGCGGTCCCTGGAGGGCGTTGTCCCAGTGGTGCACGAGAAGGCGCTCGCCATACCTTCCCGAAGGGAAGGAGGAGCAGTCGCCGACCGCGTACACATCGGGTTCCGACGTGCGCAGGTGGTCGTCGGCGAGGATCTCCCGGTGGGCGCCCAGGGCGATGCCGGAGTCCGCGAGCCAGTCCGTGGCGGGGCGGGCGCCGATGCCGACGACGACGGCGTCCGCGGGCAGCCGGGTGCCGTCGTCCAGGAGGACGCTGCCGGGCTCGACGCGATCCACGCGCGCGTGGGTGCGCAGTTCGGCGCCGGAGTCGGCGTACCAGGAGGCCATCGGCGCCGCGACCTCCGCGGGGAGTGCCCCCGCGAGCGGTCGCCCGGCGGCTTCGACGACGGTGACCGAGCAGCCCGCCTCACGGGCGGCGGTCGCGAACTCGGCGCCGATCCAGCCCGCGCCGACGACCACGATGCGGTGCTGCTCGGCGAGCACGGGCCGCAGCCGCTCGGCGTCGTCGAGGGTGCGCAGCAGATGGACGCCGGGGACCCCGGAGGCGCCGGGCAGCAGGATCGGTTCGGCTCCGGTGGCGATCACCAGGGCGTCGTACGGGACCGGGCCCCGCTCGGTGTCCAGTTCGTGGTCCGCGGTGCGGACGCCCGTGACCTCGCGGCCCAGGCTCAGCTCGATGCCGAGCGCCTCGAAGTCGATGTCGAAGGCGGAGCCCTCCGCCTTGCCGAGCAGCACGGCCTTGGACAGCGGCGGTCTGTCGTACGGCTGGTGGGGTTCCGCGCCGATCAGGGTGACCGCACCGGGGAACCCCTGCTCGCGCAGGGCCACGGCGGTCTGCACCCCGGCCATCCCCGCGCCGACGACGACCACCCGGCGCTCTTCCTGCCTCCGCTGCTCACTCACCCGATCACTCTAGGGCGGCGGGCGACGCCGGACTCAGTGCGCGACGGGGAGATCTCTGACACACCGTCACCGCCCATACCCGGACAGCTCCCCTACTGCCGCCGGACGCCAGGGGCTAGGGTGGCCGATGCAGAGCACTCGCGGGAGCCCGGACGCACCGGGCTGAGAGGGAGGCTGGACGGCCTCCGACCGTACGAACCTGATCCGGGTCATGCCGGCGAAGGGAGGGGCTGGACGCCCATGCATCCACGGACACCACCTCACGCGACGACCGACGTCGTGGTCGTAGGCGGCGGCATCATCGGCCTGGTCACGGCCTGGCGGGCGGCCCAGCGCGGCCTGTCCACCGCGGTCGTGGACCCCGAACCGGGCGGCGGCGCGGCGCAGGTCGCCGCGGGCATGCTGGCCGCGGTCACCGAGCTGCACTACGGCGAGCAGACGCTGCTGGCGCTGAATCTGGCCTCCGCGCAGCGCTATCCCGCGTTCGCGGCCGAGCTGGCCGAGGCGAGCGGCCGCGATCTCGGCTACCGCGCGTGCGGCACGCTCGCCGTCGCGCTCGACTCCGACGACCGCGCCCACCTGCGCGAACTGCACACCCTTCAGCAGCGGTCGGGGCTCACGTCGGAGTGGCTGAGCGGGCGCGAGTGCCGCCGTCTGGAGCCGATGCTCGCACCGGGCGTCCGGGGCGGCCTGCGCGTCGACGGCGATCACCAGGTCGACCCGCGCAGGCTCGCCGCCGCGCTCGTCGTGGCCTGCGAGCGGGCGGGAGCGATCTTCCACCGCACCTGGGCGGAGCGCCTGACCGTCGCGGGCGACCGGGCCACCGGAGTCGTCCTCGCCGACGGCACCACCCTGGAGGCCGGTCAGACCGTGCTCGCCGCGGGCAGCCTCAGCGGGCGCCTCGCCGGGGTTCCGGAGGGCGTACTGCCGCCCGTGCGCCCCGTGAAGGGGCAGGTCCTTCGGCTCACGGTGCCGGAGCGGTACGCGCCGTTCCTGAGCCGCACCGTGCGCGCCGTCGTGCGCGGCAGCCACGTCTACCTGGTGCCGCGCGAGAACGGTGAGCTCGTCGTCGGCGCGACCAGCGAGGAGCTCGGCTGGGACACGACGGTCACCGCGGGCGGCGTGTACGAGCTGCTTCGGGACGCCCACGAGCTCGTACCGGGCATCACGGAACTGCCGCTGACCGAGACCCGCGCGGGCCTGCGCCCCGGCTCCCCCGACAACGCGCCGCTGCTCGGCCCGACCGCGCTCCCCGGCCTCCAGCTGGCCACCGGCCACTACCGCAACGGCGTACTTCTGACGCCGGTCACCGGTGATGTGATGGCGCACGCCCTGACCACCGGTGAACTGCCCGACGATGCACGGGGGTTCACCCCCCTGCGCTTCGTCCGCACCCCCCTGACGCAGCCCTTCGTGGAGCAGCCCGCATGACTCTCTCAGCCGTTACCGCCGTCTTCGTCAACGGAGAGGCACGCGATGTGGCCGCGGGCACCACGCTCGAAGCCCTCGTCGCCACGCTCACCGCGGCCCCTTCGGGGGTCGCCGCCGCGCTCAACGAAACCGTCGTACCGCGCACCCGGTGGTCCACCACCCCGCTCACCGACGGGGACCGCGTCGAGGTCCTCACCGCGGTCCAGGGAGGCTGAACCGACATGGCGGACGATCCCTTCGTCATCGGCGGGCTCACCCTCTCCTCGCGCCTGATCATGGGTACGGGCGGTGCGCCGAGCCTGGACGTGCTCGAACGTTCCCTGGTCGCCTCCGGTACGGAGCTGACGACGGTCGCGATGCGCCGCCTCGACCCCGGGGTGCAGGGCTCGGTGCTCTCCGTGCTCGACCGGCTCGGCATCCGCGTCCTGCCGAACACGGCGGGCTGCTTCACCGCGGGCGAGGCCGTCCTGACCGCCCGGCTCGCGCGGGAGGCGCTCGGCACCGACCTGATCAAGCTGGAGGTCATCGCGGACGAGCGCACGCTGCTTCCCGACCCGATCGAGCTCATCGACGCCGCCGAGACCCTGGTCGACGACGGCTTCACGGTCCTTCCGTACACGAACGACGACCCGGTCCTCGCCCGGAAGCTGGAGGACGTGGGCTGCGCGGCGATCATGCCGCTCGGCTCCCCCATCGGCTCCGGGCTCGGCATCCGCAACCCGCACAACTTCCAGCTGATCGTCGAACGCGCGGGCGTGCCGGTGATCCTGGACGCGGGGGCGGGCACGGCGTCCGACGCGGCGCTCGCCATGGAGCTGGGGTGCGCGGGTGTGATGCTCGCCTCCGCCGTGACGCGGGCGCAGGAGCCGGTCCTCATGGCCGAGGGCATGCGGCACGGGGTCGAGGCGGGGCGGCTCGCGTACCGGGCCGGGCGAATCCCCCGGCGGCACTTCGCCGAGGCGTCGTCGCCCGTGGAGGGCATGGCCCGGCTCGATCCGGAGCGGCCCGCGTTCTGAGCGTCGCGTGCCTGTCACAGCTCGGCTGCAGTCGGGGCCCGGGCCAACCCGGGCGGGCACCGGTGTCGGCGGTGGCTCGTAGACTCCCTTCGTGGACACGACCCTTCAGGACCCGCTCGTCGGGCAGGTGCTCGACGGCCGCTATCGCGTGGACGGGCGGATCGCGGTGGGCGGGATGGCCACGGTCTACAGGGCCGTGGACACCCGCCTCGACCGCGTGCTCGCGCTCAAGGTGATGCACCCGACGCTGGCCGCCGACGTCTCGTTCGTCGACCGCTTCATCCGCGAGGCGAAGTCGGTCGCCCGGCTCTCGCACCCGAACGTGGTGGGGGTGTACGACCAGGGCGCCGACGGTGCGTACGTCTATCTCGCGATGGAGTACATCGCCGGCTGCACCCTGCGTGACGTGCTCCGCGAGCGCGGCGCCCTGCAGCCGCGCGCGGCCCTCGACATCCTGGAGCCGGTCCTCGCCGCGCTCGGCGCCGCGCACCGCGCCGGGTTCGTGCACCGCGACATGAAGCCGGAGAACGTCCTCATAGGGGACGACGGCCGGGTCAAGGTCGCCGACTTCGGCCTCGTGCGCGCGGTGGACACCGTCACGAACACGACCGGCACGGTGCTCGGCACGGTCTCCTATCTCGCACCCGAGCAGATAGAGCACGGCACGGCCGACACCCGCGTGGACGTGTACGCGTGCGGCGTCGTGCTCTACGAAATGCTGACCGGCGCCAAGCCGCACTCCGGTGAATCGCCCGCCCAGGTGCTCTACCAGCACCTCCACGAGGACGTGCCGCCCCCGTCGGCGATCGTCCCGGGGCTCGCCGTCGAGCTGGACGAGCTGGTGGCCTCCGCCACCGCCCGCACGCCCGACGTCCGCCCGCACGACGCGGTGGCGCTCCTGGGGCAGGCCAGGCAGGCGCGGGCCGCGCTCTCCGTCGAGCAGCTGGACGCGGTGCCTCCGCAGGCGCGCGCTGACCACGGAGAGCATGACAACTCCGACGACCGTACGAGCGTGATCCCGCGCGCGGTGCGATCCGTGCAGCTGCCGCTCCCGACGGACGACGATCAAGGCCGGCAGGACCGGCAGGACCAGCTCAACCGCACGAGCGTCCTGCAGACTCCGCCGCCCGCTCCCCCGGCCGCCCCCGGCCGCGGACGGCCCGGCAACCCGCGCCGCGGCGTGCTCGCGGTGGTCGCCGCCGTCCTGCTCGCACTGGGGCTCGGCGCGGGCGTCTGGTACATCAACTCAGGCCAGTTCACGAAGGTCCCGCCGCTCCTGGCGAAGACCGAGTCGGCGGCCAAGAAGCGGCTCGGCGAAGCCGGGCTGGACGTGAAGGACGTCAAGCGCGCGTACAGCGACACCGACAAGCGCGGCACGGTCATGGCCACCGACCCCGGGGCCGGCGAGCGCATCCGTGACAACGGCCGGGTGACGCTGACCGTCTCCATGGGCCCCGAGATCGTGAAGGTCCCGAGCCTCAAGGGCACTTCCCTGGCCGAGGCCAGGAGCAAGCTCAAGGACGCCGGTTTCGCTCCCGGGATGACGAACAAGGCCTTCAGCGAAGAGGTGCGCAAGGGCTCCGTGATCAGGACGGACCCGAAGTCGGGCACCAAGCGCAAGGCGGGCTCCGCGATCGCGATCGTCGTCAGCAAGGGCCCCGCGATCGACGTTCCGGACGTCACGGGCGAATCCCAGGCCGACGCGACCGCCGAGCTGGAGGACCTGGGCCTCAAGGTCAAGACCAAGACGGAGCGGGTCTACTCCGACGAGGACAAGGGCACCGTCCTCGAACAGTCCCCCACGGAGGACCAGCGGCAGCTCGCCGAGGGCGACACGGTCACGCTCACGCTCTCCAAGGGCCCGGAGATGATCGAGGTCCCGGACGTCGAGGGCATGAGCGTGGACGACGCCACGAAGGAGCTCAAGGACGCGGGCTTCACGGTCGACGAGGACCGCGGGCTGCTGAACATCTTCGGGGATACGGTCAAGGGCCAGTCGGTGGAAGGCGGCGACGAGGCGCCCAAGGGCTCCGAGATCACCATCGAGATCCGTTGACGGGACGCTCACGCGCGCATGCCACCCTTGAGCGCGTGAGCAGCAACAAGTCCCCCATCGCAGCGTCCCGCAATCCCGTCGGCGGCCATGTCCCCGTGGCCGGCGGCCTCGCCTCCGTCGGACTCTCGTACGCCCGTGAGCTGGGCGCCGAGGCCGTCCAGGTCTTCGTCGCCAATCCGCGCGGCTGGGCGACCCCGCCCGGCAATCCGAAGCAGGACGAGGAGTTCCGCGCGGCCTGCGCCGCGGAGAACATCCCGGCGTACGTCCACGCGCCCTACCTCATCAACTTCGGCTCGCACACCGAGGCGACCGCCGAGAAGTCCGTGGAGTCCCTGCGCCACTCGCTGCGCCGGGCCCGCGAGATCGGCGCGCTCGGCGTCGTCGTGCACACCGGCTCGGCGACCGGCGGCCGGGAGCGCTCCGTCGCGCTGCGGCAGGTGCGCGAGCGGATGCTGCCGCTCCTGGACGAGCTGACGCACGACGACGACCCCTTCCTCCTCCTGGAGTCGACCGCGGGCCAGGGCTTCTCGCTCTGCTCCCGCACCTGGGACTTCGGCCCGTACTTCGACGCGCTGGACGCCCATCCGAAGCTGGGCGTCTGCCTGGACACCTGCCACATCTTCGCGGCGGGCCACGATCTGGCCGGTCCCGGCGGCATGAAGCAGACCCTCGACCTGCTGGTCGACACGGTCGGCGAGGGCCGCCTGAAGCTGGTGCACGCCAACGACTCCAAGGACGTGGTCGGCGCCCACAAGGACCGTCACGAGAACATCGGCACCGGCCACATCGGCGAGGACCCCTTCCGCGAGCTCATGCTCCACCCCGCGACCGAGAACGTACCGCTGATCGTCGAGACCCCCGGCGGCAAGGAAGGCCACGCGGCGGACGTGGCACGGCTGAAGGAGCTCAGGAGCAGCTAGGGACCCGGAGATCCCTTGAGGAATACCCCCTAGGGGTATACAGTTCTTGCCAGGCGGCAGGAACCGTTGTCCGACGTTGGGGGATTCTCATGCAGCACGATCACGCCACCGAGCACGACCACCACACCCACGAGGGCCATCAGGGCCTGGGCAAGGTCAGCTGGCGGACGGCGGCCCAGGCGACCCTGCACTGCCTCACCGGGTGCGCCATCGGCGAGGTCCTCGGCATGGTCATCGGCACCGCGCTCGGCTGGGGCAACGTACCGACGATGATCCTCGCGATCACCCTGGCCTTCTTCTTCGGATACGCGCTGACCCTGCGCGGCATCCTCAAGGCGGGCGTCGATTTCAGGACGGCGTTCCGGGTCGCGCTCGCCGCGGACACCCTGTCCATCGCGGTGATGGAGCTCATCGACAACGGCGTGATCGCGCTCTGGCCCGGAGCGATGGACGCCCACCTCTCGGACCCCATGTTCTGGTGGATCCTCGCCATCGCCCTGGCCGCCGCGTTCGTGATCACGACCCCGGTCAACAAGTGGATGATCGGCCGCGGCAAGGGCCACGCCGTGGTGCACCAGTACCACCACTGACCAGGCACGACAGAGGTACGCGGGACTAGAGCTCGGGGCCGTCCCCGGGCTCTTCCTGGTACGAGTAGCGCTGCTCGGTCCAGGGGTCGCCGACGTTGTGATAGCCGCGCTCCTCCCAGAAGCCGCGGCGGTCGGCGGTCATGTACTCGACGCCGCGGACCCACTTGGGGCCCTTCCAGGCGTACAGATGAGGCACCACGAGCCGCAGCGGAAAGCCGTGCTCCGCGGTCAGTAGCTCGCCCCCTTTGTGGGTGGCGAAAATCGTGCGCTCGTCCATGAAGTCGGCCATCCGCAGATTCGAGCTGAAGCCGTACTCGGCCCAGACCATCACGTGGGTGGCGTCGGGCGCGGGCGGCGCGATCTCAAGGAGCGCCCTCGCGGGCACCCCGCCCCATTCGGCGCCGAGCATGCTGAACTTGGTGACGCAGTGCAGGTCGCCGACCACGGTGGCGTACGGAAGGGCCGAGAACTCCTCGTGCGTCCAGCAGTGCTTGTCCCCGTCGGCGGTGGCCCCGAAGACCCTGAACTCCCAGCGCTCCGGGCGGAACTTCGGCACCGGGCCGTAGTGTGTGACCGGCCAGCCGCGCTGGAGTCGCTGACCCGGTGGAAGCTCCGGCTCCACTGCTTCCCGAGATGCGCGATCCGCCGGCTGACCCATGCCACCATCCTGACAGACCCGGGGCGGTGGACGTGACCAGGAGGCCACTGACGGGCGCCGGCCGGACGTTGATTGGGGCAACTCCTACTAAGCGTGCACTTACTGGACGGCCTCTCGCACCGGTGCAAGGATGCGCGGAACCTGCCCAGTTACCACGTGGAAGGAGCCTCTGCGATGCAGGGCGACCCCGAGGTCATCGAATTTCTCAACGAGCAGCTGACCGCCGAGCTCACGGCGATCAACCAGTACTTTCTCCACGCCAAGATGCAGGAGAACTTCGGCTGGCCCAAGCTCGCCAAGTACACCCGGTCCGAGTCGATCGACGAGATGAAGCACGCGGAGATCCTGACCGACCGGATTCTCTTCCTCGACGGCCTGCCCAATTACCAGCGGCTCTTCCACGTGCGCGTGGGCCAGACCGTGACGGAGATGTTCCAGGCCGACCGGCAGATCGAGGCGGAGGCGATCGACCGCCTCAAGCGCGGCATCGAGGTGATGCGCGGCAAGGGAGACATCACTTCCGCGAACATCTTCGAGTCGATCCTCGCGGACGAGGAGCACCACATCGACTATCTCGACACCCAGCTCGAACTGGTCGAGAAGCTGGGCGAGCCGCTCTACATCTCGCAGCTCATCGAGCAGCCGGAGAGCTGACAGCGGGCCAGACGGGCTAGGCCGCCTCGTCCAGGCCGACGTCCAGGCCGGTGAGGACGGGCTCACCCTGGTCGGCCAGCTCCCTGCGGGGGCACGCGCCCCGGCCCAGGAGCGCCTGAATGCTCCGTACACACGAACCGCAGTCGGTGCCCGCCTTGCTGGCGGACGCTATCTGGCGGGGTGTGCAGGCACCGTCCGCCGCGTGCTGTTTCACCTGGGCCTCGGTGACCCCGAAGCAGTTGCAGACGTACACGCGGTTCACCTCCCGGACAGGATTCAATCGGCGGCGCCGCTCCGATTGAATCGGTGAGGCTAACCTAACCTTACCCATGACCCGAGGTCCACAAAAGCCCCCGATACGCCGGTGGGGCACGGATCACATGGATCCGTGCCCCACTCGTACGTTCACCGGAAATACCGGAAGATCACTGGTCGCGGTACATCTCCGCGACCAGGAACGCCAGGTCCAGGGACTGGCTGCGGTTCAGGCGCGGGTCGCAGGCCGTCTCGTAGCGCTGGTGCAGGTCGTCGACGAAGATCTCGTCGCCGCCGCCCACGCACTCGGTGACGTCGTCACCGGTGAGCTCGACGTGGATGCCGCCCGGGTGCGTGCCCAGGGCCTTGTGGACCTCGAAGAAGCCCTTGACCTCGTCGAGCACGTCGTCGAAGCGGCGGGTCTTGTGACCGGATGCCGCCTCGTAGGTGTTGCCGTGCATCGGGTCGGTGATCCAGGCGACGGTCGCGCCGGAGGCGGTGACCTTCTCGACGAGCTCGGGGAGCTTGTCGCGGACCTTGTCGGCGCCCATGCGGACGATGAAGGTCAGGCGGCCGGGCTCGCGGTCCGGGTCGAGGCGCTCGATGTACTGAAGCGCCTCCTCCGCGGTCGTCGTCGGGCCGAGCTTGATGCCGACCGGGTTGCGCACCTTGGAGGCGAACTCGATGTGCGCGCCGTCCAGTTGGCGGGTGCGCTCACCGATCCAGACCATGTGGCCCGAGGTGTCGTAGAGCCGCCCGGTGCGCGAGTCCACGCGGGTGAGGGCCGACTCGTAGTCGAGGAGCAGCGCCTCGTGCGAGGCGTAGAACTCGACGGTCTTGAACTCCTCCGGGTCCGTCCCGCAGGCGCGCATGAAGTTGAGCGCGTTGTCGATCTCACGCGCCAGCTGTTCGTAGCGCTGGCCCGAGGGGGACGACTTCACGAAGTCCTGGTTCCAGGCGTGCACCTGGCGCAGGTCTGCGTAGCCGCCGGTGGTGAAGGCGCGCACCAGGTTGAGCGTCGACGCGGACGCGTTGTACATCCGCTTCAGGCGCTCGGGGTCCGGGATGCGGGCCTTCTCGTTGAAGTCGAAGCCGTTGACCGAGTCGCCGCGGTACGTCGGCAGGGTCACGCCGTCGCGGGTCTCGGTGCCCTTGGAGCGCGGCTTCGAGTACTGCCCCGCGATGCGGCCGATCTTCACGACGGGCACGGAGGCCGCGTACGTCAGGACGGCGCCCATCTGGAGCAGCGTCTTCAGCTTGTTCCGGATGTGGTCGGCCGACACGGCGTCGAAGGCCTCGGCGCAGTCGCCGCCCTGAAGCAGGAACGCCTCTCCCTTGGCGACGGAGGCCAGTCGGGCGCGCAGCTGGTCGCACTCGCCCGCGAAGACGAGCGGCGGATACGACTCGAGGTCCGCGATCACATCGCGCAGAGCCTCGGCATCGGGGTACTCGGGCTGCTGCGCCGCGGGAAGGTCTCGCCAGGTGTTGCCACCGGTAGGGGTGGTCTTAGCGTTCACGGTCACCCGCACAACATTACGGGGTGATGTCCGCCGTCCATTCACCCGCTCACCAAGTGAGACGGACCAGACACAGCCGAGCGTCGGCGCTCCAGCTCCCGCTCGCCGGCGTGCGGCGCCGCCAGGGCGAGCGCGCGGTGCGTGCGGCGCAGCATCGTGCGGGCCATGAAGGGGTGCGCGCGCCTGACCGCTCCCCAGTAGATCCGGCCGCGCAGGGTGTCGGCCCGTGCCGCGGTACTCAGCGTGACGTGCCGGTCGTCGACCAGGATCGAGGCGCGCGCCGTCAGGCCCGCCGTGTCCACGTCCAGGAGGAGTTCGCCGCCCTCGCGGGCCAGGACGGGGAAGGCGTCGCGCAGGATGCCGGTCCAGGCCGCGGGGTCGCGCGGCTGCCCCGGGAGCAGCTCCATGCGGTACGCGTCCTGGTAGCCGGGGCTGTCGACGGCGGCGCGGATCAGGCGGGCGGCCTCGGGTGTCCCGATCGCCTCCGGGCGGCTCCACATGAGCCGGTTGCACAGGCGCACCAGGGGCGACCACCGGACGGGCCGGGCGCAGCCGCCCGTCGCCGCACGCTCGACGTTGTCGAAGACCTCTTCGATGATCGTGTCGTGCAGGGGCCGGACGAGGGCGGGCCACAGCAGCCGGTCCCGGCCGCGCGGTTCGGTCTCCAGGACATGGCGCACGCGGTAGCGTCCCTCGCCCATCGGCTCGACGGTCATCTCGTGGAAGCCGTTGTCCGGCGGGGTGAAGGCGAAGCGCACGCGGCGCCCCGGCTCGTACTCCGTGACGCTGTAGCGGACCGGGCCGTGGCCGCCGGTCGCGCCCACGCCGAGCGGGCGGTCGAAGATCATCGCGGCCCAGGCCGGCGTCGGGAAGAGGGGGTCGTCCTCGGCGGAGAGCCGGTCGAGGAGAGCGCCGACCACCTCCGCCGGAGCCTCGATCACACGCTCGTGTTCGTTGAGTACCGTGCCCATCGCACACCTCCATACGCCGCCGTATGGTCGACCATACGGTACCGTACGGACATGGCGCAACGGCAGCAGAAGAAGCCTGCGGGCAAGCCCCGGCTGACCGCTCAGGACTGGGCGGACGCCGCCCTCACCGCGATCGGCGAGGGCGGTCTCGCCGCCGTCGCCGTGGAACCCCTGGCCGTCCGGCTCGGCACCACCAAGGGGAGCTTCTACTGGCACTTCGCCAACCGTGACGCGCTGATCGAGGCCGCCCTGAACCGCTGGGCGGAGCTCCACACCGAGGGGATCATCACCGAGGTCGAGGCCGAGCCCGACCCGCGCCGGCGCATCCGCCTCCTCTTCGGCGAGGCCATCGCGTCGGCCACCTCCGACCCCCTGGAGGTGGCGCTCCTGGCGACCGCGTCGCACCCCCAGGTCGCCGAGGTGCTGCGCCGCGTCACCGATCGCCGGGTGGCGTACGTCGCCGAGCTCTTCGCCGGGCTCGGCTTCCCCGACGCGGAGGCGCGGCGTCGGGGACTGCTCGCGTACACGGTCTATCTGGGGCACGCGCAGCTCGGGCACGCGGTGCCGTCGGCGCTGCCCCCGGCCGACGAGTTCGGCGCGTATCTCGACGAGGCCCTGGACGTCCTGATGATGCGCTAGGGTGCGGACCATGCACGCGCAGACAACCCGAAACTGGTGGTGGCCCGCTCATCCGGCGGCCCACTGATTCTGCGCGTATCGAGACTCGCGAAGGCCGCCCGAGGGGCGGCCTTCAGTGTTTTCCGGGACCAGGATCTCCAGATCCCCGGACCGCGGGGCCGTTCCTCTCCGAGTGAGAAGGAACCGAACCCATGCATTCCCAGGCGCACCACCTGCTCGACCTGATCAAGGACGACCGCCCCTTCGCCGTGCTCCGCCGCCGCACGCCCGGCCACGACCACGACACGGTCGAGGTCCTGATCGGCTCCGTCACCGCGTACGACCGGCTCGCCGACATCCCCGACGAGGGCCTCGCCCTGATCCCCTTCCGGCAGATCAGGGAGCGCGGCTTCGACGTACGCGACGACGGCACGCCGCTCACGGTCCTGAGCCCCGATCAGACGTACGAACTCCCGCTCTCCGATGCCCTGTCGACGCTGCCCGCCCATGACGTGCGCGTCGAGGGCGGCGCCTTCGACGTCGACGACGCCGCGTACGGAGAGATCGTCGGGCGGGTCCTGCGCGAGGAGATCGGGCAGGGCGAGGGCGCCAACTTCGTCATCCGCCGGACGTACGAGGGCGAGATCCCCGGCTTCGGCAGGGCGGACGCCCTGGCGCTCTTCCGCAGGCTGCTCGTGGGCGAGCGGGGCGCCTACTGGACGTACGTCGTGCACACCGGGGAGCGGACCCTGGTCGGGGCGAGCCCGGAGGTGCATGTGCGGATGTCCGGCGGGACCGTCGTCATGAACCCGATCAGCGGGACCTACCGCTACCCGGCAGAGGGCCCCACCGCGGACGATCTGCTCGGCTTCCTCGCCGACGGCAAGGAGACCGAGGAGCTGTCGATGGTCGTCGACGAGGAGCTCAAGATGATGTGCACGGTCGGCGACATGGGCGGTGTCGTCGTGGGGCCGCGGCTGAAGGAGATGGCCCATCTCGCGCACACCGAGTACGAGCTGCGGGGCAAGTCGTCCCTCGACGTGCGCGAGGTCCTCAAGGAGACGATGTTCGCGGCGACCGTCACCGGCTCGCCCGTGCAGAACGCCTGCCGCGTCATCGAGCGCCACGAGGCGGGCGGGCGCGGCTACTACGCGGGCGCCCTCGCCCTGATCGGCCGTGACGCGGGCGGCGCGCAGACCCTCGACTCCCCCATCCTGATCCGCACCGCCGACATCTCCCCGGACGGCAAGCTGCGGGTCCCGGTCGGCGCGACGCTGGTGCGCGGCTCGGACCCGGCGGGCGAGGTCGCCGAGACGCACGCGAAGGCGGCCGGCGTCCTCGCCGCCCTCGGGGTGCGTCCCGGCCGGCCCCGCGACGAGCGCGTACGCCCGGCCCTCGCCGACGACCCGCGGGTGCGGGCGGCGCTCGACAGCCGGCGGGCCGGGCTCGCGCCGTTCTGGCTGCGGATGCAGGAGCAGGTGGCCGAGCTGTCGGGGCACGCCCTGGTGATCGACGGCGAGGACACGTTCACGGCGATGCTGGCGCATCTGCTGCGCTCCTCGGGCCTCACGGTCTCCGTGCGCCGCTACGACGAACCGGGCCTGCGGGAAGCGGCCCTGGCCCACGAGGGCCCGCTGGTCCTCGGTCCCGGCCCCGGCGATCCGTCGGACCTCACCGACCCGAAGATGACCTTCCTGCGCGCACTGACCGCCGAGGTGATCCTTCCCCAAGCTCTCGGCTTCGCTCGAGCAGGGGAGGCCCCAGTCCACCGCCACGGCGTCCTCGGCGTCTGCCTCGGCCATGAGCTCCTGGCCGCCGAGCTGGGTCTGGAGATCGTCCGCAAGGAGGTCCCCTACCAGGGCGCCCAGACGCGGATCGACCTCTTCGGGCGGCCGGAGACGGTCGGCTTCTACAACAGCTTCGTGGCCCACTGCGACGAGGAGACGGCGCTGGAACTGGCCGCGCACGGCATCGAAGTCAGCAGGGACACCGCCACGGGAGAGGTGCACGCGCTGCGGGGCCACGGCTTCGCGGGGGTCCAGTTCCACCCGGAGTCGGTGCTCTCGCTGCGCGGGACGGCGATCGTGCGCGAACTGCTCTCCGGGGTGCTCGTCTAAGCCGTGGGGGCCGCCGGGACCAGGACGTTCTCGCTGCGGCGGCCCTCCTTGTAGTCCAGGACGTTCCGCACCGTGGCGTCGATGATCTGGCCGACCGCGTCGGCGGTGTAGTAGGCCTGGTGCGAGGTGACCACGACGTTCGGGAACGTCACCAGGCGGGCCAGGGTGTCGTCCTCGACGGCTTCGAGCGACTTGTCGAGGAAGAAGAGCCCGGCCTCCGCCTCGTACACGTCGAGCCCGACCCCCGCGAAGCGCCCCATCCGCAGCTCCGAGACCAGGGCGTCGGTGTCGATCAGGCCGCCGCGGCTGGAGTTCACCAGGATCACGTCGTCCTTCATCATCCGCAGCGCGTCGGCGCCGATGATGTGCTGCGTCGAAGGGAGCAGCGGGACGTGCAGGCTGATCAGATCGGCCTCGGCGAAGAGCCGCTCCTTCGCCACGTACTTCATGCCGAGCTCGACGCACGCCGGGTTCTGGGCGACGTCCCAGCCGAGCAGATTCATGCCGAAGCCGTGCGCGATCCGGGTGAACGCCTCGCCGATCTTCCCGGTGCCGAGCACGCCGACCGTGCGGCCCCGCAGGTCCCGGCCCATCAGGCCGTCGAGCCTGAAGTCGAAGTCACGGGTGCGGTTGCTCGCGCGGACGATGCGGCGGTTGACGGCCATCGCCAGGGTCCAGGCGAACTCGGCGACGGAGTACGGCGAGTAGTACGAGACGCGGGCGATGGTGAACCCGAGGCGCTCGGCGACCTGGAGATCGATGTTGTTGAACCCGGTCGAACGCTGGGCGACCATCTGCGTCCCGCCCGCTGCGAGGGTCTGCAGGACGCGGTTGCCGAGATCGGCGTTCACGCTGGTGGAGACGATCTCGTAGCCGGCGGCGATGGGGGCGGTGTCCTCGGTGAGGAAGACGTCCAGGCAGCGGACGTCGTGGTGGCCCTCGAAGGCCCTCTCGATCAACGGCTTCTCATCGGCCTGCACGCCGAAGGCGAGGATCTCCATGCGGCGAGTCTAGGTATCTCGGGGCAGGACGGCACCACGGGGAACGGGTGGGCGGGTGGGAGAGACCCGCCGCGAAGCGGCGGTACAGGGCACCCGCCCACCGGGGGTCAGCCGAAGAACACCCCGACCTCGGCGTACAGCGCCGGATCCACCGTCTTCAGACGGGCCGTCGCCTCGGCGATCGGGACCCGCACGATGTCCGTGCCCTGCAGCGCGACCATCTTCCCGAAGTCGCCGTCCCGCACGGCCTCGATCGCGTGCAGGCCGAAGCGCGTGGCGAGCCAGCGGTCGAAGGCGCTGGGCGTCCCGCCGCGCTGGACGTGACCGAGGACGGTCGTCCGCGCCTCCTTGCCCGTGCGCCCCTCGATCTCCTTGGCCAGCCACTCCCCCACGCCCGAGAGCCGCACATGCCCGAAGGAGTCCTGCGTCCCGTCCTTGAGGACCATCTCGCCGTCCTTGGGCATGGCCCCTTCGGCGACGACGACGATCGGCGCGTACGACGCCTTGAACCGCGAGGTCACCCAGGCGCACACCTGGTCGACGTCGAAGCGCTGCTCGGGGATGAGGATGACGTTCGCACCCCCGGCGAGCCCGGAGTGCAGCGCGATCCATCCCGCGTGCCGCCCCATGACCTCGACCACGAGGACCCGCATGTGCGACTCGGCGGTGGTGTGCAGCCGGTCGATCGCCTCGGTGGCGATGCCCACCGCGGTGTCGAAGCCGAAGGTGTAGTCCGTGGCGGAGAGGTCGTTGTCAATGGTCTTCGGTACGCCGACGACGTTGATGCCGTACTCGTCGGTGAGCCGCGCGGCGACGCCGAGGGTGTCCTCGCCGCCGATCGCGATGAGGGATTCGACCTCGTACTTGGCGAGGTTCTCCTTGATCCGGCGGACGCCGTTCTCCGCCTTGAGCGGGTTGGTGCGCGAGGAGCCGAGGATGGTGCCGCCGCGCGGCAGGATGCCCCGCACGGCAGGGATGTCGAGCTGGACGGTGTCGCCCTCCAGTGGACCGCGCCAGCCGTCCCGGAAGCCGACGAAGTCGTAGCCGTACTCCTGCACGCCCTTGCGGACGACGCCCCGGATGACGGCGTTGAGCCCGGGGCAGTCGCCGCCTCCGGTCAGTACTCCGATTTTGTTGGCCGTCATGGAAACGTCCCTTCGCCTCAGTGACCTGATGCGAGTCACGCTAATGGTGATCCAGGTCACTCAGGGACGGTGCGGACGGTCAATTCCTGGCCGGATCAAGGGAGTTGATCACGCGAGTTCACCCTTATGAGGGTCACGCGTCGTCGAGACCCCGCTCGATCGCGTACCGCACGAGCTCCACGCGGTTGTGCAGTTGGAGCTTGCCCAGGGTGTTCTGCACGTGGTTCTGCACGGTGCGGTGCGAGATGACCAGGCGCTCGGCGATCTGCTTGTAGCTCAGCCCCTTGGCGACGAGCCGCAGCACCTCGGTCTCGCGGTCGGTGAGCTGCGGGGCCTTCGGCTCGTCCGGGGTGCCGGGCGCCGGATCGGACGCCAGGCGGCGGTACTCGCCGAGGACCAGACCCGCGAGACCCGGCGTGAAGACCGTGTCGCCGACGGCCGTGCGGCGCACCGCGTCGGTCAGCTCGGCGGTGGAGGCCGACTTCAGGAGATAGCCGGTGGCGCCGGACTTGACCGCCTCCAGGACGTCGGCGTGCTCGCCGCTGGCCGACAGGACGAGCACGCGCAGGGCCGGGTTGGCGCCGACGAGCTCCTTGCAGACCTGGACGCCCGGCTTCAGGGGCAGGTTCAGGTCGAGTACGAGGACGTCGGGTGCGACGGCCTGTGCGCGCCGCACGGCCTGCTCGCCGTCGCCCGCCGTGGCGACCACGTCGAAACCGGCCTCCGCGAGGTCGCGGGCGACCGCGTCCCGCCACATCGGATGGTCGTCGACGACCATGACCCTGACCGGGTCCTTGCCGCCCTCGCCGTCCTGCTGCCGCTGCTCGTTCATCGTTCCTTTCCTGCCTTCCCCCGTGTGCTGCCTGCGTTCGACGGGCCCGCTGCGTGCCGCGGGACCCTCAGTTCCACTTCCGTGCCCTGGCCCGGCACCGAGATCAGCTCGGCCGTGCCGCCGATGTCCCGCAGCCGCCCCCGGATCGACAGGGCGACACCGAGCCGCCCCTCCCCCTCGGCCTCCGCGAGACGGCCGTCGGGAATGCCGGGGCCGTCGTCCCGCACCGTCACGATCACGCAGTCCGGCTCGTCCTCGACGAGGATCCAGGCACCGGCGTCCGGGCCCGCGTGCCGGTGGACGTTGTCCAGGGCGGCGCCCACCGCGGCGGCCAGTTCCCGCGCGGCCTTCGGGGCGAGGGCGACCGGGGCGCCCGGCTCCGAGACGGTCACCTTCGCGCCCGCGTACGGGAAGAGCAGCGACCGCAGGTCACAGGGCTCCTCGTCGTCCGTGCCCTCGGTGGCGTCCGGCTCCTCCACCGCGCGGACGACGGCCCCCATCGAGGCGTCCTCCGACTCGTGCGACGTGCGGACCAGGCCGCCCGCCACCAGCGTGCGCAGCGCGACCTCCTGCTCCCCGGCCATCCTGCCGAGCTCCGCGGCCTCGCCGCCGAGCGCGCTGCCGCGCCGCTGCACCATCGCGAGGACCTGGAGCACGCTGTCGTGGATGTCGCGGGCCAGGCGCTCCCGCTCGCGGGTCGCGGCCTCGATCTCCAGGGCGCGGGCGAGGGTGCGCTCGGAGGCGCGGGCCACCTCGACGACGTAGCCGATGGCGATGGACGCGATGCAGACGAGCAGGACGTTGTGGAGCGTGTCCTGGGTGGGCCTGCCGCGCTGCGCGATGTTGGCGACGCCGACGAGGGCCGACGCGAAGGCCGCCCACCGCCAGCCGCCCTTGATCGCGAACGCGAGGACCGCGCCGGCCGTCCATATCGACGGCAGCGTCGGCCCGTCGTGCACGATCCGCTGGTGCGAGTCGGCGACCGGCGTGAGCAGGATGCCGACCAGCGCGATGGTCAGATCGGTGACCAGGAACCGCTTGGTGCAGTTCGCCGCGTTCGCGACCTTCGGCAGCGTGCCGATGGTCCAGCCCGCGAGCACCACGTAGTAGGCGACGGCCACCCAGGGGCGGTCGAACTTCTCGTGCGCGGCCACGAAGAGGCCGATCGCGTACAGCATCGTCAGTACGCGGTATCCGGTCAGAGCGCGCCACAGCGGCTGCTCGACCGACATCCTCATGACGCGAACGCGCTTGGTCATGTCCCCCACCCCTTGGGTCGCCCCTCGGGTCCCCCGTGCACCCGGCTCCCCCTCACAGCGACGCGATTACGCGCCGGACCGTTCCTTCTCGGCCGCCGCGGCCGCTTTCTCCGCCTTCTTCTCCGCTTCCTTCTCGGCCTTCGCCGCCTCCGTGAGCTGGCGCTTCGCAGCGGTCGCGTACACGTCGACATACTCCTGGCCGGAAAGCTTCATGATTTCGTACATGACCTCGTCGGTCACCGCCCGCAGGACGAACCGGTCGTGCTCCATGCCGTGGTACCGGCTGAAGTCGAGCGGCTTGCCGATCTTGATGCCCGGCCGCATCAGCTTCGGCACCACCTTGCCGGGCGGCTGGATCTTCTCCGTGTCGATCATCGCCACGGGGAGCACGGGCGCCCCGGTGGCGAGGGCCACGCGCGCGAGGCCGCCGGGCTTGCCACGGTAGAGCCTCCCGTCGGGCGAACGCGTGCCTTCCGGGTAGATGCCGAAGAGCTCACCGCGCTCCAGGACCTCGATGCCGCTCTTGATGGCGGCCTCGCCCGCGCCGCGGCCGCCGGAGCGGTCCACGGGCAGCTGGCCCACGCCCTTGAAGAAGGCCGCCGTGAGCTTGCCCTTCACGCCCGGGGACGTGAAGTACTCCGCCTTCGCGATGAAGGTGACCTTGCGGTCGAGGACCGCGGGCAGGAAAAAGGAGTCGGAGAAGGAGAGATGGTTGCTCGCCAGGATGGCCGGTCCCTCGGCGGGTACGTTCTCAAGGCCCTCCACCCAGGGCCTGAAGCCGAGCTTCAGCGGCCCTCCGATGGCGACCTTCATTGCGCCGTAGATCAAACCGAGTGCCTCCTGTTATGTGTGGATCAGACCTTAACCCGCAGTAAGCCCAAAGGGCCCGACGGCCCTGGTCGGTGTCAGTCCGGTCGCGTACGGTGAAGTACTCCTCCACATCTCACGAAGGAGACCGAAGTGCCGGTCCTCCCCGGAGCCGAGCCGTACCGCCACGAGGGCGGCGAGGTCGGCGTCCTCCTCTGCCACGGCTTCACCGGAACCCCGCAGTCCCTGCGCCCCTGGGCCGAGTACCTCGCGGACCGCGGCCTGACCGTCTCCCTGCCGCTGCTGCCCGGGCACGGCACGCGCTGGGAGGACCTCCAGGTCACCGGCTGGCAGGACTGGTACGCGGAGGTGGAGCGCGAGCTGCGCGCGCTCCTGGAGCGGTGCACGGAGGTCTTCGTCTTCGGCCTCTCCATGGGCGGGGCGCTGGCGCTGCGGCTCGCCGCCAAGCACGGCGACGAGGTGCGCGGCATCGTCGTGGTCAACCCGGGGAACAAGGTGCACGGCCTCGCGGCGCACGCCCTGCCGGTCGCCCGGCATCTGGTGCCGTCGACGAAGGGCATCGTGAGCGACATCGCCCTGGAGGGCTCGGAGGAGGTCGGCTACCACCGGATCCCGCTGCACGCGGCGCACTCCCTGCGCCGGTTCTTCCAGCGGGTGGACGGTGAACTGCCGCAGGTGACCCAGCCGTTGCTGCTGCTGCACAGCCCGCAGGACCACGTCGTGCCGCCCGCCGACTCGGCCAGGATCCTCAGCCGGGTGTCGTCCACGGACGTCACCGAGACGATCCTGGAACAGAGCTACCACGTCGCGACGTTGGACCACGATGCGGACCGGATCTTCGAGGAGAGCTACGCGTTCATCGGCCGGCTCGCCCCCAGTGTCGGTAAGGAAGGGACGGCCACCGGTGGCTGAGCAGGACCGAATCGAACCCGACGGCGACGAGAGCCGCGAGCCCGAGAAGCGGCAGGAGCCCTCCGAGGGCCTGCCGCTGGACGAGGACGCGGCCTGGCAGGCGATCGTCGCGGGGTACGGCCAGGAGCCGGCGGACCCGCCGGGCGCCAAGCCGTTCAAGTCCATCGAGGACCTGGCACTGCTCGAACCGGAGACGAACGACACCCCGGAGACCGACAAGACCGATAAGACCGACAAGAGCGGCAAGGGCTCCAAGGGTCCCGAGGACTCCGGGTCCAAGAAGCCGCTCGGCGGCTCCGTCTCCTTCGCCCCCGGCGTCGGCGGCCCGCGTGACTACGACGCGCCCGAGGCGTCGGACGACGACCTGGGCGCGGACGACGAGGGCCACTTCGTCCCGCCGGAGCCGCCGCCGCTGCCCGCCGCGGACGTCACGGCGAAGTTCGCCTGGCTCGCCGTGCTCGGCGGCCCGTTGCTGCTGCTGCTCGCGGTGCTGCTCGGCTGGCAGATGACGTGGTGGCTGACGACGCTCAGCATCGGCGGCTTCCTCGGCGGCTTCGGCACACTGGTGGCGCGGATGAAGGGCGACGACGAAGAGGACGAGGACCCGGGCCGCGGCGCGGTGGTCTGAGCGGGCTAGGCGCCCTTGGCCGCGGGAATCCTGAGGGCGGCGAGCACCGGCAGGTGATCGGTGGCCGCCCGCAGGTCCGCCTCGCTCACCCCGTCGAGCTCCAACGGCACGCCGCAGCCGAGGATGTCGACCCCCGCGGTGGCGAAGATGGCGTCGATGCGCTGATGCGGGTCGCCCGGCGTCGAGGTGTTCTCGCCGCCCCAGGGCGCGGCCTCCCAGCAGTCCCGCAGCTCCGAGGCGAGCCGGCGGAACGTACGGCCCTTGGGCCGGTCGTTGAGGTCGCCGCCCGCGACGGCGTGCTCCACGCCCATCCCGGCGAGCCGGTCGAGGAGCATCCCGCCCTGTGCGTAGCGCTCGTCGGTCTGCAGGCTCAGGTGGCAGCTCAGGACGCCGAGCCGGGCGCCGCCGAACCGCACGACGGCGGTCGCGAAGCCGCGCCGGTGCAGTCCCGGCGTCAGCGGAAGCAGCACGTCGTCGGTCCGCTCGACGGTGGCCCGCAGCGAGCAGAGCAGCGCGGGCCCCGCCGCGGTGCCGCCGCCCGAGAGCATCACCAGATCGGCGGCGCGCGCGAGCCGCGCCAGCTTCTTGCGCCACCGGAAGAAGCGGGGCGCCTCCTGGACGAGTACGAGGTCGGGTGCGCAGGCGGCGATGACCCGGGCCAGCGCGTCGGTGTCGTCCCGCATGGACCGGATGTTGTAACTGAGCACCCGGACCACGGCTGAACCGTCGTCTTCGGTCCGGGAGTTGGGCAGCGTCACCATGGAGATCAAGATACGCGCTGCGGGGTGCCGCGACGACGAGGCCCGCCGCCCCGAAGGGGACGGCGGGCCTCGTACGAGATCGGTCGGAACTATCCCTGCCGGGCCAGGTCGGCCGCGCCGACGAGCCCCGCCTTGTTGCCCAGCTGCGCTGCCAGCACCTGCGCGTGCGGACGCCACTGTCCGCCGATGAGCCAGCGCCGGAAGGACTTGCGGATCGGGTCGAGCACCAGCTCGCCCTCGTCCGAGAGCCCGCCGCCCACGATGAACGCGGAGGGGTCGAAGAGCGAGGCCAGGTCGGCGAGGCCCGCTCCGGCCCAACGGGCCAGCTCGCGGTAGGAGTCGACGGCGACCGGGTCGCCCTGGCGCGCCGCCTCGCTGATGTGCTTGCCCTCGATGCCTTCCACCGTGCCGTCGCCGAGCCCGAGGAGGATCTCCGCGGCCTCCGGCGTCGCGTTGGCCCGCTGCTGTCCGTACCGCACGAGGGCGCGCCCCGACGCGTACTGCTCCCAGCAGCCCTGGCTGCCGCAGCCGCAAAGGAGACCGTCCGGCACCACCCGGATGTGCCCGAACTCGGCGGCCACGCCGAAGCGCCCGCGCCGCAGCTTGTTGCCGATGATGACGCCGCCGCCCAGGCCCGTGCCCAGCGTGATGACGATGACGTCCTCGTGGCCCTGGCCCGCGCCGAAGCGGTACTCGCCCCAGGCCGCGGCGTTCGCGTCGTTCTCGACGACGACCGGCAGTCCGACCCGCTGCTCGACCTTGTCCTTGAGCGGCTCGTGGCGCCAGTCGATGTTCGGTGCGAAGAGAACGGTGGCGCGCTTGTCGTCGACGTAGCCGGCGGCGCCGATGCCGACGGCCTCCACGTCGTTCCCCTTGCCGGCCCCGGAGACGGCGGCACAGATCGCGTCCACGATGCCTTCGGCGGTCGGCGGCGTGGGCACCTTGTGGGTGTCGAGAATGGTGCCCTCTTCGTCGACCACTCCGGCCGCGATCTTTGTGCCGCCGATATCGACGCCGATGGTGAGTCCCATGTGTCCCTCAGTTTCGGTCGAGCCCCGCTATGGGCAACCGTACCCGAGGGGTGTTCAGTCCAGGTCGATGTGTTCGGCGGGACCGGGGCCCTCGTCGCGCGGGTCGGGGCCCTTCGCGGCGTCGCTCCCGCGGGTCCAGCGGCCCTCCTGGCCCTCGACCGCGGAGCGGTAGGCGGCGAGCAGTTCACTGCCCGCGGCGGCGAGGTGGTCGAAGACGTCGGGGTTGCGCTCGATGACCGGTTCGACCGCGGCCTTCGCCTGCTGGACGACCTGCTTCACGGTCTGCTCGACGGCGCCCGACGCGACCGCGCCGAGCAGCGGACCCTGGAGTCCGGTCAGCTTCTCCGAGACGGCGTCGACGAGCTTGCGCAGCTCCTCGCCGGCCGATCCCGGCGGCGGCCCGTACTGCGCACGGCGCCGGGCCTTCTCCGCCGCGAGATCCTCGGCGCACGCCTTCTGCCACGCGTCGGCGTCGGTGTCGGCCGCTTCGGGTTCGGGCACTTCGCGCTCGGTGGCATCGCTCATGACGGACAGACTCCTGCGGAGGGCGGTTATGGATTCGTACTCTCGACGTTACCCGAACGGCGGTAGCCCGTTCACCGTGTCCGCGGCCACAGATCCGGGTCGGGCGCGAACCGCACCCGCAGCTCGCCGTCGCGCAGTCCGGCGCCCGCGACGGTGCAGCGGCGCAAGGCCGAGGGCAGGGTGACGATGCGCCGGAACGGACCCGCGGTGACGACCAGTTCGTCGCCGCGCCGGATCAGGCCGAGCTCTTCGCGTACGACTCCGGGGAGCGGGATGTGCCAGACCAGGACGCCGTCGTCGGCGAGGGCGTCGACGAGCGGCCAGGTCACGGGCTCGGGGGCCGCCCCGGGGGCGGGCACGCCGAGGGCTGCCAGGTCGTCGGCGCCGCGCGGATCGTGCCCCAGGTGCGCCAGAGGGACGAGGCGTTCGCCGTACGTCTGCGCCCACTCGGCCAGCGTCTTGCGCTGCTGGGCGACGGGCCCGGCGAACCAGGTGCCCGCGGCGTCGTCGGGCAGTACGCGGTTGGCGGTCAGGGCCTCGGTGCGCAGGCCCTGCAGGGCGAGGCCGGTGGCGGCGGCGTGCACGGCGTCGGCGCCCGCGGGGCCCGGCTCGGCGACCAGGCCGACCGTCGTGCCCGGGTCCTCGATCACGGCCTGCGCGGCGGCGAGTTCGGTCTCCCAGCGGGCCGCGGTCTCGTACAGCCAGGCCGAGGGCATCGGGACGCCCGCGATGCGGCCGAGCATGGGCCGCAGGGCGCGGGCGGCCTGGCGCTCGGGCGGCAGGAGCCTGCGGAGGTAGCGGCGCAGCTGCTCGGGGAGTGCGAGGACCGCGAGGGCGCGGGGCGTCGGGGGCAGGTCCACGACCACGGTGTCGTACGCGCCCTGCCCGGCGTCGCGCAGGGCGCGCAGCAGGGCGAGCTCGTCGCTGCCGGGCAGCGGGGTGAGCTCCTCGCCCTCCAGGCGTCCGGCGCCGAGCAGGTCGAGCGCCGCTCCCACGCGCTTCTGGAGGGCCAGGAGGTCGTCACGGAACTCGTCGCCGGGGGCCAGTCGCCGGACGGTGAGGCCGTGCTCTTCGCCGCCGAGTACGCCGAGCACGTCGTCGACCCGGTCGGCGGTGATCAGGAGGGTCCGGTGCCCGGTGCGGGCGGCGGACAGCGCGGTGGCCGCGGCGACAGTGGTTCGGCCGGAGCCGCCGGGGCCGGTGAGCAAAAGGGTGCGCATAAGGGTGAACGGTAGCCCGGCCGCCCGAGCACCCCGTGGTGTCAGGCCTTCGGGCCGGACTCCACCCGCTTCTTGAGCCCCGCCAGCGCCCGGTCGATGATGACCTTCTCGGCCTTGCGCTTGATCATCCCGAGCATGGGGATCTTGACGTCGACGGTCAGCTTGTACGTGACCTCCGTGCCGGTCCCCGCGGGCTTCAGGAGGTACGACCCGTCGAGCGAGCGCAGCATCTGCGACTTGACGAGGGTCCAGCTGACTTCGTTGCCGCCGGTCCAGGTGTAGCCGAGCGTCTGGTCGTCCTTGATCGCGCCCGCGTCCATGACGAGGCGGACCTGCTTGGCGCGGCCCTGCTCGTCGGTGTCGAGCACCTCGGCCTCCTTCACCTCACCCGTCCAGTCCGGGTAGCGCGCGAAGTCGGCGATCACCGCCATCACCTCGGCCGGTGCCGCCTCGATCGTGATGCTCGAGCTGGTGTGTTCCGCCATCGCTGTGGCTCCTCCAGATGCGGTCCGGTACGGGGCGTGGTGTGTACGTGTGTGACGCGTGAAGGCTACCGCGCACGAAGTGGCCCGCCTTCACCACTCCAGGGCCCACGGCCTGCCCGAGCTCGCGAAGTGGCCCACGTTCACACACTCCGTCGCCCCGATCCTCATCCGCCGGGTCAGCGGTTGGTGGACGTGGCCGAAAAGTGCGTACCGCGGGCGGGTCTTGTGAATGGCCGAGAGCAGTGCACGGCTGCCGCGCTCGAAACGGCGCGCGACGGTGTCGTACACGAGCTCGGGGACGTCCGGCGGGATGTGCGTGCAGAGCACGTCGACCTCGCCGACCGCCTCGATCTTGGCCGCGTACTCCTCGTCGCTGATCTCGTAGGGCGTCCGCATGGGAGTGCGCAGGCCACCGCCGACGAAGCCGAAGATCCGCCCGCCGATCTCGGCCCGGCCGCCGTCCAGGACGGTGGTGCCGGGGCCCGCGTACTCGGACCAGAGGGCCGGTATGTCGACGTTGCCGTAAGTGGCGTACGTAGGTGTGGGGAAGGCGGCGAACATCTCGGCGTACTGCTTGCGCACCGCTTTCTCGATGGCGGACCCGCGGTCTATCCCCGCCCACAGCCGGGCGCCGAAGTCCCTGGCCTCGTCGAACCGGCGGGCGGTGCGCAGCTCGACCAGGCGGTCGGCGTTCTCCTTGCCGAAGAGGTCGGGGAAGATGCCGCGCGCGTGGTCGGCGTAGTCGAGGAAGAGGACCAGGTCACCGAGGCAGACGAGCGCGTCGGCTCCCTCGCCCGCGCGGGCGAGGTCCTTCGTGTTGCCGTGCACGTCACTGACCACATTGACCCGGAAACCTGGCATGCCGATCACCCTAGAACGAGCGGGCAAACGTGGGTAGAGGCCCCGAGAGGCACCGAGAAGGGGGCGGACCTGCGGTTACTTCCGAGTCGGGAATGGCGTGGCGTACTGTGCGGTTCAGACCACAACGTCGTGTGACGCACCGAACATCTGGCCCGGACCCCCTACCGAACAAGCCATACCCATGGGTAACGTCCGGGCAGTCCAGTAGTGCTCCAGCCTTCTTTCCCCCCATTTCCACGGAGCACCTGCCCGATCTTGGACCGCACCGTCGCATCGCACAACGTCGTGGCGCCGGCGCCCTATGTAGGAGCAGCAGTCTTGCGCGAGTTCAGCCTTCCGGCCCTGTACGAGGTCCCTGCGGACGGCAATCTGACCGACATCGTCCGCAGAAATGCCGCGCAGCACCCGGATGTCGCCGTCATCGGCCGCAAGGTGGACGGCAGCTGGCAGGACGTCGACGCCAAGACCTTCCTCGTCGAGGTGCGAGCCGCCGCGAAGGGGCTCATCGCCTCCGGTGTGCGCCCCGGCGACCGCGTCGCCCTGATGTCCCGCACCCGCTACGAGTGGACGCTCCTGGACTTCGCGATCTGGAGCGCGGGCGCGGTCACCGTGCCGGTGTACGAGACGAGCTCGGCCGAGCAGATCCAGTGGATCCTGGGCGACTCCGGCACCGTGGCGATCATCGTCGAGCTTGACGCGCACAGCGCCGCCGTCGAGTCCGTGCGCGATCGGCTCCCCGACCTGGTCAACGTCTGGCAGATCGACCGCGGTGGCGTCGACGAGCTGAACCGCGCGGGCGCCGACGTCTCGGAGGAGACCGTCGACGAGCGCAGCGCGGTCGCGGGCGCCGACGACCCGGCCACCATCGTCTACACCTCGGGCACGACGGGCCGCCCCAAGGGCTGTGTCCTCACCCACCGCAGCTTCTTCGCGGAGTGCGGCAACGTGGTGGAGCGTCTCAAGCCGCTCTTCCGCACCGGCGAGTGCTCGGTGCTCCTCTTCCTTCCCGTCGCGCACGTCTTCGGCCGCCTGGTCGAGGTCGCCGCGCTGATGGCGCCGATCAAGCTGGGCCACGCGCCCGACGTGAAGAACCTCACGGACGAGTTGGCGTCGTTCCGGCCGACCATGATCCTGGGCGTCCCGCGCGTCTTCGAGAAGGTCTACAACTCGGCGCGCGCCAAGGCGCAGGCCGACGGCAAGGGCAAGATCTTCGACAAGGCCGCGGACACGGCGATCGCGTACAGCCGCGCGCTGGACACCCCGAGCGGCCCCTCGCTCGGCCTGAAGATCAAGTACAAGACGTTCGACAAGCTGGTCTACAGCAAGCTGCGGGCCGTACTCGGCGGGCGCGGCGAGTTCGCGATCTCGGGCGGCGCGCCGCTCGGCGAGCGCCTGGGCCACTTCTTCCGCGGCATCGGCTTCACGGTCCTGGAGGGCTACGGCCTGACGGAGTCGTGCGCGGCCACCGCCTTCAACCCCTGGGACCGCCAGAAGATCGGCACGGTCGGCCAGCCGCTGCCCGGCTCGGTCGTCCGCATCGCCGACGACGGCGAGGTGCTGCTGCACGGCGAGCACCTGTTCACGAAGTACTGGAACAACGAGGGCGCGACCGAAGAGGCGCTCGCCGACGGCTGGTTCCACACCGGTGACATCGGCACGCTCGACGAGGACGGCTACCTCCGGATCACCGGCCGCAAGAAGGAGATCATCGTGACGGCGGGCGGCAAGAATGTCGCTCCCGCGGTGATCGAGGATCGCATCCGCGCGCACGCGCTCGTCGCGGAGTGCATGGTCGTGGGCGACGGCCGGCCCTTCGTGGGCGCGCTGGTCACGGTGGACGACGAGTTCCTCGGCCGCTGGGCCTCGGACCACGGGAAGCCGGCCGGTTCCACGGCGGCGTCGCTGCGGGACGACGCGGATCTCCTCGCGGAGATCCAGAGCGCGGTGGACGACGGGAACGCGGCCGTCTCCAAGGCGGAGTCGGTGCGCAAGTTCCGTGTCCTGTCCTCGCAGTTCACGGAGGAGTCGGGGCACTTGACTCCGTCGTTGAAGCTGAAGAGGAATGTGGTGGCGAAGGACTACGCGGACGAGATCGAGGCGATTTACCGCGGGTAGCGTTGGCGGGGCCGCCCACTCGCCGTGGGGGGCCTCCTTCGTTTGCGACGTGCGGTCGTGGCTGGTTGCTCGCGCAGTTCCCCGCGCCCCTGAAGGGGGGGGGGGGGGGGGGGGGGCGGCCCCCCGCGGGGGGGGGGGGGGGGGGGCCCCCCCGGGGGGGCGAAAGCAAGACCCCCCGGGGGCGGGCCCC